>DYGG01000012.1:0-60124 GCA_020724775.1 Ignavibacterium sp.
ATCAAAATCAGGATATGCTTATTAATCAATTTACACAACCTTCTTGACAGAATCCTATCCCGCCTGAGCCTATTTCCTTCTTGACAAATGAGATAATAATGGTATTCTTAAGTGATATTGTGTGATATAGATGAACTAAGTGTAAAGGTACTGCGTCCTTCCTACTGAATAAATATACCTCTTTATAGCAGCCATATACTGGGAGTAGAGCATTGATGAGCAGTTTACGAGCACAAACCGCCTTCTTATTATGCCTGATGGGACTGATTTTTCTTTTCGGCTCCCCATCTTTGACCGCCGAGCCAGGTGAGACTCCTTTTGTTGACCTTGATGGTGACGGATTTGATGACGATATCACCGACAGTAACAATGACGGCATTCCTGATTTCAAGGATTCCCCATCTCCGGCCGCTTCCAATCCGTCTGACAGTGACTCCGATTTCAAGCCTCTGGCAGATTTTTCGGTTCCCGGCTCGAGTGCCGCGCAAGAAACCACCGCCTCCTCCAGATTCAAAGGTCTGCAGTTTTCCGCCCGTTCCCTGATGCGCAATCGATGCAGTCTCGACTCTGATGCCGCTTTTGGTCCCGGAAACGGTATCGGGATGGGAAGCATGTCGGGTGGAATGGTTTGTGTCGGAGGGGTATGTCAACCTCGTTAAAAAGTTATCGAAAATATCTCCGTTCAATTTTGCTGGTGGCGACCTTAAGTTTACTCGCCGTTGATGCTTTCGCCGATCTGAAAATAGATTTCAGCAGCAGCGGCGGCTACACCGAAAATCTCCTGAGCGATTCCAGCGCCATTGAGGATTCTTATTCTACTATTCGCGCCTCGGTCAACTATTATCCCCTCTCCAGACTGGAACTGAATATCAATAACGGTTATACTTACTACGGCAAAACCACCGACCTGAGCAATTTTGTCGGCGGTGTTGGGGTGCGCTTCATTCCGACCGCAGCCAATTCCCGCTTCTCACTTCTGGTCAACGGGACCTTTTCTTCCCAGGCGTACCGCGATTCTTACTCCCAATTCAATACCGACAACTATGATTTCGGTCTCGCTATAGGATACCGCCTTTTCTCGCGGCTTCAACTCCGCAGCGGAGTCTCTTACAATTCGCTGATATATACCAATTATGTGGGAGCCGATAAGAAGACTTTTAAACTCTTTGCCGGCTTCAATGCCACCCTTCCGGGAGAGATCAGCCTCGACCTTGAATCGGGCTACGCCACCATGGGATATAAACGGATTCGGGAATCGATCCGCTTTATTTATATCTATAATCCTTTTACGCCGATAGATTCCTCCTGGACCGATGACCGTCTGAAGTCGTTTTATATCTCTCCCCGTCTTTCACGTCAAGTCGCCGCCGGGACCGGGGTAAGCCTAATGTACACCTACCGCGATTTCTCCAATTTCGACGGCCGCGTTGTTTGGGGAATAGCCACCGGATTTATCTCTCCGTGGGCCTCCATTTATGACGGGCAGGCGGTTTCCGCCACTGTTAAGACCTACCTTCTGCCGCATTTTATCACCAGTTTCGGCGCCGGATATTGGGATAAGAACTTCTTCACCACCGCCGAAAACGGGACCTATATAAGAGGTCGCGCCAAACCGCGACGTGACTTTCAGAGTCGCTTCTATTTCAGCCTGCAGAGACCGATAGTATTTCGTTCCGGGCTGATCCTGGAGCCGAATCTGCAGTTTGAGTACGGTGATAACCGCTCAACCCATGGACTCTATAATTATAATCTGACCGCCGTTACTCTCGGATTTAATATCAAACTTTAGAGGAAATTTGACCAATTGCATAAATCAACATGTGAGGGAAGAGCGATGACCTTCAAACACGCTAATTGGCTTCTTGCCGCCATCCTCTGTCTCCTTCTGCCGGCCGCAGCCGTGGTGGCGGAAGAAAACTATTGTTTGGCGAAACCGCGACCGGCTTTTGAACCGGCGCCGCCGCTGGCAGACCTTCTGGCGGAAACTATGGGACATCCCAATTATCAGGGACGTCTGCGCATTTACGTTGCAGAGCCATTGTCCCGCTGGGAAGCCTATGACTTTCAACCGTATCATTACGGTTTCCTTGATTTCGCCCTCGATATCCCGATATCGCTGGCGTACAACCAATCGCTGGCCGATACGATTCGCTGGGATGGTAATGCTGCCGGGTTCAACAATCTTTCTGCCAGTAATCTGATTGTAATTGCGGCTATTTTCAACGGCGCCGGGTACACCGCCTATTCTTATTCCGGTTATCCGTTCACCGCCTATAATGTCGATGCCGCGGCGGCCGCTAAAGTTGACAGCCAGTGGAGCAACACGGTCAATGCCAACTATTCTCATACCGTTTTTATTGAAGAAGGGACCGGCACCTGGTGTCCATACTGCCCGCCCATGCGCGACGCCCTGAGCCAGATATACGAATCGCAGCAGTACCCCATGTTCTTTGTGGCGATGGTGGAAGACAAAAACGCCAAAGCCCATGCCCGGGTCTATAATGACTACAATATTGGCGCTTTCCCCTCGGCGTTTTTTGACGGCGGGTACCGAATCTATGTCAACGGCGACCCATTCCCCTCGCAGTACATCCAGCGAATCGCCCAGTGCGGCGCCCGCGATGCACATCAATTCGACCTTTCGGTCTCGATGGACTGGGTCAGCGCCGGCGTCATAGATGTCGGTTACGTTCTAACCAACCAGGAGATAATCAACACTAAACCGACCACTCCTGAAACTCCGACCGGAATAGCGCAGGGCGCCATAAATAAATCATATAGTTTCAAAACGGTTGGCAACGACCCCGATGGGGACCGTTTGGAGTACCGTTTCTACTGGCAGACCGGCGATACGTCGGGCTGGTATGTAATGCATAACCCGCTGGATACCTGCACGGCAACGCACTCCTGGGGTTCCACCGGAATTCAGTACGTGGCGGTGCAGTCCCGTGATGAATATGGCATGTTGAGCAACTGGTCGGCAACCAAGCAGATTCAGATATTTCCGTATGTTGCCGGTGACGCCAACGGGAATGGGACGGTCAATATTCTCGATGCCACCGCTATTATTTCATATCTTTATAAGCAGGGTCCTGCGCCCAATCCACTGGAAGCGGGAAATGCCAACGGAGTCGGCGTCATTAATATTCTGGATGCCACCTACCTGATAAGTTTTCTCTATAAGGGGGGCATGCCGCCGGTTTACCTGTAAGCCGGGCAATCAAAATGTAAAAAGGGAGCATCGTTTTTGATGCTCCCTTTCTCTTCTTCCAACCAGGCGAATATGGAGTCAGGCGCTATCCCCGCTCTTTCCCCTTCCCTTTCCCTTTCGATTTTTCTTTCTGCTTGTCGGAGGAGTCTTTTTCCTTATTCTTTTCCTTCTTATTCCCCTCGCTTTTTGCCTTCTTAATTTCCTTATGAATGGCGACAAAGTTTTTACCTTCACCGCGCCATTTGATTACCTGTTCCGGCGACAGTTTATAATACTCGGACGCCAGACGAAGATTGACAAGATTGATGATATCGGCATCATTGAGAACAATGGTTCCCCAGCGCGATTTCTCCCGATTCCGGAAATGCCCCAGTGCCCGGCCATACGGCGGACCGGGGTCCTCTTTAACCTTGACATAATATATCTCCGGACTCAGTTTGAAATGCAAGGTGATATCCATCCAGGGCCGCCCCAGGAGTCTCATATCGATAATTATTGACGGATGAACATCGGCTTTTCGGGCGAGATAAAAGATAATCGGGAGTTCCTCATCAGGAATCCTTCGTTCGCGCGCCGCTATAATCTCTTTGTCCGGCACACGGTAATGGTCGCCAACCGCAAGATAGAAACTCTTCAAGCCTTCATCATCGGCCGTTATGCCGAAACTGACATCGGCATTTATACCGGATGACAGAAGCGGTATTAGCACCAGATTGAGAATGGCGGGAATGAATAATCTTCGCATTTCTTACTCCTTATAGAAAAACAGCTTTGGCAATGCTGGCGACAACGTCGTTGGTCAAGAGATTGCCGTCATATATATTATATCGGTATCATCCGCTTGTGATTGGAGAGAAATTATGAAAATCTTGATGAAGTCTAACTTGTTGAATTAGGGGAAGTTATGGAAAAATCGAGAAGCCTTTCCTGGGAGGAATTTGCCCGCGTAGAACTGCGGGTCGGCACCGTGGTCAGGGTGGAGGATTTTCCGGAAGCGCAAAAGCCGGCATATAAGATTTGGGTTGACCTTGGCCCGGTCGGGCTCAAACAATCGAGCGCCCAGCTAACCAATTTGTACAGCAAAGAGGATCTAATAGGCCGCCAGGTCATCTGTGTGGCAAATTTTGCTCCCAAGCGAATAGCCGGATTTAAATCTGAGGTTCTGGTGACCGGTTTTGTTTTCGATAACGGCGATGTAGTTCTGGCGCAACCGGAAAGAGATGTTCCCAATGGAACCTTGCTTGCGTAATTCAAGCCCGTGACGGACTCTTAATACAGTTCCTTTTCGACTTCCACTGTGGAATCGCCCGGGTCAATAACTATTTTGAATCCCCGCTTCTCGAAAACCGAAACCATGGGTCGATTATCGGCAGTGGTCTGTGCCACGATTTTTTTGAGTTTCCACTTGCGGGCTATTTCCATGCAATAATCGGTCAGCATGCTCCCCAGTTCTTTTTTCTGCCAGGCATCGGTGATTAAGACCGCGTATTCGACTGTCTCATGCTCGGGGTCGGCAATCAGACGGCCCACCCCCAGAAGTTTCCGCTCCCCTTTCTCTTCGATTTCGGCGACTATCGCTATTTCGCGGTCATAGTCGATATAGCAGAAACGGGTAGCGACTTCATGCGAATTCCAATGGAATGAATAGCGGAATCGGGAATAGATGGTTTCCTTGGAGCAGGAGGCAAGAAGAGCCATCCAGAGCGGTTCATCCTCCGGTTTAATAGGTCTGAATACCACTTCTGTGCCGTCCTTCAAAGTGACTTTTTTCAGATATTTTTCCGGATAGGGACGAAGGGCCAGATGGGAATATGGCTCCACCCTTTTTCCGGAGATTTCATGGTCGAAAACAACGCGGGCATCAAGCGCCATTATCTCTTGGGGTGAAGCCAGAAGCGGGTTAATATCCAACTCCTTAATCTCTGGATAGTCGGCGGCAAGGTAGGAGAGGCGAATGAGAACTTCCACCAGTTTCTCGATGTTGACCGCCGGGCGGCCGCGGTATCCGCTAAGGAGGGGCCAAATCTTGAGCCCTTCGAGCATCCGCCGCGCCAGACGTTCATTAAGTGGCGGGAATCCAAGCGTTTTGTCTCCCAGGAGTTCTGCGGTAATTCCCCCCATACCGACCAGCATCACCGTTCCAAAGACCGGGTCTTTTTTTATGCCGGCGATTAATTCGACCGCGTCGCGGACGGCTACCATCGGCTGCACCGTGACTCCCGCAAGGCGCGCCTGAGGCATCCGGCTCTTAACCGCACCAACAATCTTCTCAAAAGCGGCGCGGACCATACTCTCATCTTCGAGGTTGAGCGCCACTCCGCCGACTTCGGTTTTATGGGTAATATCCGGAGAGAAAATCTTTAGCACCACCGGGTAGCCGATTTTATTTGCTATCTTCACTGCTTCATCGGATGTCGCCGCCGACAGAGGTGGTGTTGTAGCAATGCCGTAGGTTTCCAGCAGCGATTTGGAGATTTCTTCAGACAAGACTTCATTTCTTCCAAAATGCTTGGAGACAAATGCCTCCCGATTCTTCTCCCGGTCGGCAAGAAACTGAATGTTGATATCCCGGGGAGTTTCATATAGAATTTCCAGATTTCGTCCATATTCGACCAGAGTCATGAACGCCCGTACCGCCTGCTCCGGGGTCTGATAAGTAGGCACTCCGCAATCGATAAGAATCTGAATCCCCTCTCGCATCGAGCCGCCTCCCAACCATGCCGCTAAAACCGGCTTATTCTGCTCTTGCGCCAATTTTCCTACCGCTCGGGCTGTTGCCGCAGGGTTGGTCATCGCTTGCGGAGTCAGAATAACCAGCGCCGCATCAACCCCGACATCATCCAGAAGAATCTGCATCGCCTTCTCGACCCGTTTGGAATTGGCATCCCCCAAGACATCGACCGGATTTCGATGCGACCATGCCGGCGGGAGAATTTCGTTCAATCTTGTTATGGTTGCATCGGCAAGAGTCGCCAGTTCTCCCTTTGCCTGAATCAAGGCATCGGTTGCCATCACTCCCGGTCCGCCGGCGTTGGTGATAATTCCCAGTCTTGAGCCGCGAGCGACTTTGTTTCGACCCAGAAGTTCGGCGCAATCAAAAATCTCCCCGATATCATAGACCCTTGTTACTCCGACCCGCTGAAAGGCGGCGTCAAAGACAGCATCTTCTGATGCCATCGCTCCGGTGTGGGAGGCGGCGACCTGCGCCGATTCGGGAAATCGTCCCGCTTTATACGCCAGTATCGGTTTGGTTCGGGCGAAAGCCCGCGCCGCCGTCATAAAGCGACGCGCAAAACTTATCGACTCGATATACAGAATTATCGCCTTGGTGTTGATATCCTCGCCGAAATAGTCAATCAGGTCGCCGAAGCCGACATCGAGGGTATTCCCGATAGAGACAAAATGAGAAAATCCGATTTTTCCTTCAATCGCCCAATCGAGAACCGACGTGCACAGCGCGCCCGATTGCGAAATGAAGGCGACATTTCCGGCTCTGGGCATGCCCGAAGCAAAACTGACATTCAATTTCAGGCCGGGGACAATAAAGCCGAGGCAATTGGGACCGATGATTCGCATACCGTCATACCTGGCTGCCTCCTGTCTGACCTGCTCTTCCAGCGCCCGCCCGGCAGGACCGGTCTCCTTGAATCCCGCAGACATAATGATTACTCCCCGAATTCCGGCTTCACCCGCTTCTTTGACCGCTTGAGGGACTTCTTCTGCCGGAGTGCAAATTACCGCCAGGTCGGGGACTTTAGGGAGCGATTTAACGTTTGGGTAGCATTGAATCCCCAGCACCGCTTCACTGTCAGGATTGACCGGATAAACGACTCCGCGAAATCCGCCGCCCACCAGATTGCTCAGTACTTTTCCCCCGACACTGTTGGGGTTGATGGTGACGCCGAGCAGGGCAATGCGCCTGGGGTTGAAGATGCGGTCGAGTTTATGTATATTCTCGGACACTTGAGTCATTCTCCGTTACGAAATCGAGATAATCTAAATAAATCGGCGAGGATTAGCAAATAGGGGGTGGACATTTCTATCCTACTCCCGCTGGGAGGAGGAGCCTCTTTACCTCCTGGTGTAATATGCTGCTTTACACTTGCCAACGGCATCTATGAAGAAGGTGGCTTGCGGGTCGGTATGGACTTTGTCACTTGACAAAATCGCGCCTTGGGCCGTTATTATATTAAAGGGCCGAGCACCGGGGAAATCATTACAAAAGTCGGCAATGCCGTTATTCTAGTTACGGGCGCCTTTGAGCTATATGAGGCAATCAACTCAGAATCTTCTGGAAGGAGCAGAACTGTGGATACCAGGAATCACTTGTCAGTCATTTCACTATTATTAGTCGTTGCCTGGCTATTCCATCTTCAGTGTGATGACGGGCCGAGTAAACCCTGGCCGTATGTGTCTGATTATGATATCTATGTCAGAGGATTTTTGACTGCGGAGGATGATTTCCTCATTTACAATACCAAGACAGAGACTATTATCGACTCGTTTCCGATGGCATATTCCAGCCACGATCCGCAGGTATCTGCCGATGGCCTGCTCTTATTCCTGCCCGGCTTCCACCTCACGGAGCAGTTGGCCGTCGCAGATACCAGGACCAAATCAATTCTACGTACAGTCGACATTAAGGGAAGTTATATGGCTGTTTCTCCCAATAATAGGAATATTGCGATTTTCGGAGACAGCATCCATATCGTAGATATCACGACCTTTGGGGTAGTCTATTCCGACACTACTCCTGTCCAGCCCGGCCGCTTCAATCTAAAGGGAGACAAGTTGCTTTGCGCTACCAGCCAATGCGATATACTGATTCTGGACTTGGCGACCGACCCAGTCACTCGGACAATCATAGATTATCCCGGGTACTGCCCATATATGGTTTCATCATCAATTGACGACAAGATTCTATTCGTTTTGAGCTATTCCGGGAGCCGGTACCGGGGTTTTTTCGAAGTCTATGATACGGAAAGTGATACGATCCTCTTTCAACATGAGCTTCTGACTCTCTACGGACATTTGGAGATTACTCCCGACGGCAATTACGCCGTTTTTGCGGAAATTCAGGAATATATTAGTCCGCCGGAGGATCCCCCTTCACCGCGTACGGTCAACATTTACGATGCGAGGAACCTCCGGATGAAAACCATCATCCCAACATATGGGGTAGACCCGGCACATCCTGACGGACTGGCGCAATACAAATTCATTATCACGCCCGATTCCCGGTGGTATATCGGAAGCGGAGAGGGTATTACTGCCATAGATCTCGGCAGTTTCCAATTGAAACAAATAATTGAAGGCCGGTGGACTTACCCTATATCATGTAGAAAAATCATTAAGTAAGGAGGGAGGTACTTATGGGAAGAGCAGTTCTCATTGCTGCGGTGGTTTGTGCCGTAGTTTTCTGCGAGTCAGTGTGCCGGGCCGAGCACTACATATACCAGGGGGGACAAATGGTCGAACTCGGTATCGATTCGACTAAGTGTCTGATTCTACCACTGGATACCAGTGAAAATCTCGATGAAGGGTCTCGACTGCCGACCATCGATGGCGTAGTCGGAATCATCACTCGATTGCGCGCACCCGACAGTTTTCTTGTATGCTCCTTGAGCATCAGGTCGGATTACTTCGAATTCTTGGACAATCTCAACCAATCTGGGGTAATTGAGATGGCCGTCCCGTTCTATACGATTGAGGATCCCATTCCCTATCTGATCGGGCGAACTCTTTGGTGCAAACAGAAGCCGGTTGAAAATAGAGAAATCTTTGACAGCCTGGAAAATCTCTATGAGCTGGAGCGAGTGCGGGCGGACAGCGCAACGCGTGAGTATCTGCTTGCAGCCGCGAGTGTTGACAGGGGAAACGTTGTTGAAATCTGCGCAGAACTCTATGAAAGTGGGTATTTTGAGTATGCCCAGCCAAATATAACCGTTTTTGTTGAACCCTGCGCGTACAGGGTCTACGATGATTTGGTAGGTGCACAAGGCAATCTGAAACAAATTATCGGGAGATTTGACACGGCCACCGCCTGGGACATAACTGATGGGGATACGTCCATCATTGTGGCTGTGCTCGACCAGGGCATAGACATAGACCATTTTGACCTGGACAGCACCAATGTTGCGCCGGGTTATGATTTTGGCGATTATGACCCCGACCCCCGCCCTTGGGACACAAGTGCGCACGGCATGGCCTGTGCCGGATTAATCGTTGCAAAAAACACAACTGACTCATCACAAATCCCATATTTCACAGGTATGGCGTCAGTCTCACCACGCTGCAAATTGATGCCCATCAAATTCTATCGGGACGCGTTGCCCCACGGTAACATCCAAGCAGGGCAAGTGCGTGATGCAATCGATTATTGCTGGCAAAATGGAGCCTCCGTCTTATCATTTAGCAATGCAATTACACCCAAACAGGGGCGTGAAATGATTGACAGCGCAATGCAAAGAGCGTACGAGTTGGGGCGACAAGGCAAAGGTTCGGCTATCATTTGCGCGGGTGGTAATACAGGCTTCGGCACGACATACCCAGCATCATCGCCATACACTATCGCAGTTGGCGCTACAGGATGGAACGACATGCTGTGGGACTATTCGCCTCGTGACGGAAAAATCGATGTGGTAGCGCCAAGTGCCCAGACCGGCTGGAGCGGCTATATATGGTCGCTTGATCAGAAGTTTTCTCTTGGAGTTAACCCGCTCTATGGCACTTGTGGAGACGAGACATGGAAAAGGAATTCATGGGTTTGTACATTTGGTGGTACTTCAGCAGCTTGCCCGCTTGCAGCCGGCACAGCTGCCTTGATTCTTTCAAGAAGGCCCGAACTCAATGTCGAGGAAGTATACGATATTATTCGGTATTCCGCCAAAACGCAGTTGGCTCTCGATACTATCGTTCCCCCTGACCCCGGCTATGGTTATGGCAAACTCAACGCTTTGCGAGCACTGCTGGCCGTCTGCAGAGGAGATGCCAACAATAATCATGTCATCAATATACTTGATGTGACATATATCATCGCGTTCATTTACAAAGGCGGTCCGCCACCCACGCCCGAACTGCTAATGGGTGACGCAAAGTGCGACGGAGTTGTCAATATATTAGACGTGAATTATCTCATTCAGTATTTATGGTATTCAGGTCCCAAACCGGAGATTTGTTTCGAGTACTAAAATTTTGGCCATAAGAATGTCAGATCGACCCGGCGGCGTCGGTATTCAGCGAGACTCAGCCCCGGCGGGCAAGACTATTTTCCTTTGAGACCGGTCTTTCGTGTATAGGTCAAAAGCCCGCCCAGTTTAAGCAGTTCTTTTTGACGGGCGGTGAGGTTCACCTTGGCCTTAAATGTGAATCCTTTTGACTTGTTGGTGATGGTGAAGTTCATCTTATCCACGGAGTCAAGGCAATCAGAGATTTCCAGAACATCTCCCGGGCTCAAACGGTCATAATCTTTCTTGTCTTCGAACAGTAACGGCAGTAAGCCGAAATTGACCAGATTGGAGTGATGAATCCGCGCAAAAGATTTGGCAATCACTCCCTTGATACCGAGATACATCGGCGCCAGGGCGGCATGCTCGCGCGAGGAGCCCTGCCCGTAGTTCTCACCCCCGACAATGAACCCGCCGTTTTTCTCTCTGGCGCGGGCGCTGAAGGTCGGGTCGAGCCGATAAAAAACGAACTCGCTGATTTTCGGGATATTGGAGCGGAACGCCAGAATCTCCGCTGAGGCCGGCATTATATGGTCAGTGCTGATATCATCTTCGACTTTTATCAGTATCTCGCCGCTGATTTGGTCCTGAAGAGTATCTTTGGGAGCAGCCGGTACAATATTGGGACCTCTTCGAACCTCCAATCTGGCGGCTTCTTCTGCCGACGCCGGCGGCACCAGATTGGGATTGTCTTGATTAATTCGTGACGGCAACTCCGACTCCGGCGCTTTCAAATTTATCGTCCTCGGGTCGGTTATGACACCGGCAATAGCGGTGGCGGCGGCGGTTTCGGGGCTGACCAGATAGACCTGGTCGTCTTTCAAACCGCTTCTTCCGCGGAAATTTCGATTAATCGCCCGGACCGATATTGTGCCGGGCGCCGGGACATGCCCGGTCCCGATACAGGCGCCGCAGGTCGGCTCAGCGACATTGACACCGGCTTTAAGTAAATCGGTCAGAAAACCTTCTTCCGCCAGAAGTTCCAGAGCCATCCGACTTGCCGGATGAATGATAAAATTGATATCAGGATGAACCTGCTTTCCTTTCATTATCTTCGCCACCGCCTTGAGGTCGGCATAAGCGCCATTAGTGCAACTCCCGACAATCACCTGCTCCACTTTGGTTCCGGCCACCTGATTAACGGGAACAACTTTGTCGGGCAGCGAAGGCAACGCTACTAACGGTTCGATGCGGGAAAGGTCAAGTTCAATCCGGTCATCATAGAAAGCATCTTTGTCCGGAAGCATCTCTCTCCATTCCCCGGGACGTCCGATGCGGGTAAAAAAATCGCGGGTGATTTCGTCACTGGGGAAAATGCTGGTAGTGGCGCCTAATTCTGTCCCCATATTGGTGATAGTGACTCTTTGCTGGGCATTGAGGGTTTTAACTCCGGGACCGGAAAATTCATAAATATTGCCCAACCCTCCGCGAATGGTGATTCTTCGGAGCAACTCCAGAATGATATCTTTTGCCGATGACCAGGGCTTCAGTTCTCCGGTAAGGTAGATGTTGACGATTCTCGGCATGACGAAATTGTAGGCGCCGCCTCCCATAGCAACGGCGACATCCAGCCCGCCGGCGCCGATGGCAATCATGCCGACTCCGCCGCAGTGAGGGGTATGACTGTCGGCTCCGACTGCCGTTTCCCCAGGAACCGCAAAATGCTCCAGATGAATCTGATGGCCTATTCCGTTAGCCGCCTTGGAATACCAGGCGCCGAATTTCTTTGCGGCCGACTGCAGATAGAGATGGTCTTCCATATTCTCCGGCTTGACCTGAAGAACATTATGGTCGGCGTAGCAGACCGCCAGACGGGCCCCAATACGGTTGATACCGATCGCCTCAAAATGGAGAAATACTTGCGTACCAGTGATGTCCTGCACCAGCACCTGGTCGATTTTGATACCTATTTCCGACCCGGGCTTCATCTCGCCCGATACCAGATGCGACTCAACAATTTTATGCGCTAAAGACTTGCCCATATTATCCTCTGAATTCAATTCTATACAATATTATACCGTGGCTACAGTTTTACGCATCCAGGTACTTCAGGATTGAAAATTATATTCTGACCATCGCCGTAATTCAAGATCTGAATCGGGGCGGTTTAACTATCTTTGACTTGTGACCCCAAATTCTACCGCAAGAGTATCATCTTTTTGGTCAGACTGAATTCATCCGATGACAGGCGATAAAAATAGATTCCGGAAGGAAGAGGTTTTCCGAGAAAGTCGTGGGCATCCCAACTGATACGATTCAAACCGCGCGCCGGTATGCCGGCAAACGGGGCTGCCACTTTCTGCCCCAGAAGATTGAAGATTGCCAGTTCAACCGTATTTGGTCTTATTATCTCAAATTCTATGACAGTTTCGCCATTGAATGGGTTGGGATGATTCTGGCACAGAGCAAATCCTTCAGGTAGCGTTCGCGAAATATCCGGCAGGTCGAGGTACAGGGAGTCGGGAAGATTTAGAATATATTTGAGATCGGTGATGGAACTGAGACGGTCGCTCCCTTGTCCGATACCGAGTTTCACCAGTACATACTGACTGTCGCCGGCGGGAAAATCAATCGGGCCGAACGTCCCGACAAAATGCGGATTCCCGGCGATAGTCTGCAAATCGCCTGTCCCGGTGACCGGGTCGCCGGGGTAACTGAATTTGGTCCCGTTGGCTAAAGGCAGCCCATTCCGTCGCAATCCCAGCATCAGGTTATAACTCTCGTCGGCGCTCTGCGGGTCATCGCCGTTGGGATAACTGATAAATGAACTGATAGGAAGATTCTTGTATCCCGGCACTCTGGTTCCAAAGAAATAGGCGGTATCGCCAGGAGAACTGACCATCGGTCCATAGGTCATCTTTACCCCGATAGCCGGAGGCGCGCTGCCATAGACGACGTCGCTGTTGGTGGCATTATACGAATATATGATGCCCGACAGAGTGTCGCAGCCGGTGAGGTCATCCTGAGTTCCTCCGATATCCGGGTCGAGAAATATTGAAACAAAGAAATCAGAGATATTTTCCATTGACTTATTGAACAGGCGATACTCCAGATAGATAATTCTTGAGCGAGAGGTTGACTCTGAAGCCCAGGTCAACTGACGCACTTCAATGCCCAATGGCGCGCTGGAACCGGCCGGAAGATTATGCGTGGAGGGATTGGCATCATTGTAAACGGAAAATAGGGTTTGTTTTCCCAGAAGCAGCGGGTTGCCGCTTCCGTCCACCGGCGCCCCTTGAGTCAGAGGCCATTCCAGAAAATCAGTGTTCGGGTTTCCCTGCAGGCTGTCAGAATACAGTTTATAAACGCGGTAGGCGGTCACAGTGTCGGCGTCGGCAATAAATGTGTCACCATTCATCGGTCCGGGCCAGAATTCGGTGCCGAATTCTGCAACGACCACGCGCGTTTCCCCCGAAACTTTACCTCCCATCCAGAGTCCCCCGGAATAGAGGGGCGACTTGATTTCGGTGCCGTTTTCTATCTGAGCAATACTGTAATAAGGATAAAAGGTGCCGTAATCATAACCAAAATGTCCGGCAATATCTCTTCCGAACAGCCCCCGGTTGGTGACAAACATTAAGATGGAGTTAGCATTGATAAATGCGCTATTGTCGAATAAATACGCTTCGGACGGCACAATATCGGAATTGTCGGAAGCGACGCCGATTGCCGTGAACAATAGTGCCAAAAATAAAATTGGTACACTCCACTGCCGCATGCATACTCCACCCTGAATAAGACAAACGCGACCTCATTTCGGTCGCGACACTCCAGATTAGATATATCGATTGTTTTATACAGCATCAAGAGCTTTTTGAGCTTCCGGTGTGGGCGCCGCGGCCCCATAGCCCATTTAAGTGGGGAAATATTTCTTGCGAAAATAGAGCGCTACTTTGACCAATCCGATAAGCACCGGTACCTCCACCAGCGGTCCGACCACCGCAGCAAAAGCAACGCCTGATTTTATTCCGAAAACTGCCACCGCCACCGCTATAGCCAGTTCGAAATTATTGGAAGCGGCGGTGAAACTAAGAGTGGTGGCAATACTGTATTTCGCTTTTGCCTTACGGCTAAGGTAGAAACTGACAAAGAACATCGCCACGAAATAGATGAGAAGAGGGACAGCAATAAGAAGGACATCGAGCGGAATCGTGACAATAAGTTCTCCTTTGAGCGAAAACATCACGAATATCGTGAAAAGCAACGCTATCAATGTGAGGGGGCTAATTCTGGGAATGAACTCCCGATGATACCACTCTTTCCCTTTCGCCTTGACCAGAATGAGACGGGTCAGCATTCCGGCGACAAACGGTATTCCCAGGTAGATGAAGACCGATTCGGCGATTTCGCCGATGGTGAT
This sequence comes from Ignavibacterium sp., assembly GCA_020724775.1. GTDB lineage: Bacteria > Zixibacteria > MSB-5A5 > GN15 > PGXB01 > DYGG01. Next base: position 14,798 of record DYGG01000012.1, read on the forward strand.
ATCGACGGCTACCCCCTGCAGACCGAACAGCGGGGGAAGTTTGGTGACGAAAACCCAGGCGAAGACAGAATAAAAGACGACCTGAAAGACGGAATTGAAGGCGACCAAACCGGCGGCATATTCCGGGTCGCCTTCGGCCAGATCGTTCCAGACAATCACCATGGCGATACACCTAGCCAGACCGATTAAAATCAGCCCGACCATATATTCGGGTTGATTGTGAAGGAAAACTATGGCGAGAAGAAACATCAGTATCGGTCCAATAACCCAGTTCTGAAGAAGACTCAAGCCAAGTACTCTGATATCGCGGAAAACCTGCCCCATCTCTTCATACCGGACTTTCGCCAGTGGGGGATACATCATCAGAATCAGCCCGACCGCAATCGGGATATTAGTAGTCCCGACCGAAAACCTGTCCCAGAATCCGGCGATTCCGGGGTAGAAATGCCCGGTACCAACCCCTATACCCATAGCAAGGAAAATCCAGACGGTCAGATACCGGTCGAGAAAGGCGAGGCGCTTGTTGCTCGATGCAGTTGGAGACATCTTCAGATTCTCTTTTCTATCTTGTCCAAGATTTCCGGAAACCCCTTCACAAACTCCCTTATCTCATCGCGAACCCGGCGATAGATATCAAGAATCTCCTCTTCCGATTTCGCCTCTTTCGCAAGGCGCGGCGGGTCATCAAAACCATGATGAATCTTCTTTGTCTTTCCGACAAAAACAGGGCAGTTCTTATCGGCATCGCCGCAGACAGTAATCACGTAATCGAATTCTATTCCGTTGAGGTCGCGGAGATATTTTGAGCGATGTTCGGAAATATCTACCCCCGCTTCCGCCATCACTCTGACAGCAATAGGATTCAAGCCATGCGGCTCGGTGCCGGCCGAGTAGGGCTCGAAAATTTCGCTTTTAAGATGACGCGCCCACCCTTCGGCCATCTGGCTCCGGCAGGAGTTACCGGTGCACAAGAAGAGAATCTTCAGTTTGCTCATATCTCATTAATGAAACGGCATCAAATCATCATTCCAAATATATAAATCAGAGAATAATATATCCCCACGGCAACAAAAATGACTCCCGTAATCCGCCGCACCCATTTATCAATCAGGGTCATTTTGTTGAACAGTTTTCCCAGCGAGCCGGCGCTGAAGGCTATTACGAAGGCAAACACCAGAACCGGAAGGCCTGTCGCGATGCCGTAGATTGAGGGAAGAAGGAACGTCGAGCTATGCTTAACGGATAGGGGGATTAGACTTCCGAAAAATAATGCCGCTGAGACCGGGCAGAGAGAAAGGGCAAAGATAAATCCAAGCGCGGCCGCGCCCCAGAGCCCGCCTTTCCGGGCCAATCTTTCAGATTTTTCCCCGGCGCTGATGCCGGGCAGGCGAAGCGGTATTATTTCCAAAAGAACCAACCCTACCAGAATCAGAAGCGGCCCCAGAATCTTGTTCATATATTCTTGAAGAAAATTCGATATGCCGGGGATAGATAGGATTCCGGCGATGACGATAACCGCCAGAAGCAGGTAGGCAAGCATCCGTCCGACCGTATAGGCGGTGCCGCTTAATAAGACTTTGTGGCTATCTCCGACTTTTCGACCAATAAACGAAATCGCCGCTATGTTGGTCGCCAGCGGGCAGGGGGAAAGAGAGGTCAATATCCCGAGCCAGAAGGCGGAGCCGAGCGCCACCCAGAAAGTATCCATCACTCCTCTTTCAGAAAATCGTTAACTTCGTCTCGGATATAGATGCCAAACGAGGTTTTGCTGTTCAGGTACTCCCAGACTTTCTCGAGATTTTTCCAGCGGACCTGTTGGCCGTCATGTATATCGACCAGCACCACCGACTTGGTGTAGAGTTGGTAATCCTTCAAAAAATGCTGATTGCTGTCAACGTCGGTGTTGACCACCTGCCAGAGTACCCGGCCTTCGTTCTGCTCTTTCTCGAAGAGGCTGTCGAGCGTTTCCTTGGTGTAATTCTCGATTTTGATGCACGACGCGCACCGGCGGTTGCCGTGAAAATAGTACGCCAGCAGTTGATGCGATGAATCGGCCGGAATAACTGTCGAATCGACCGGAGCCGGAGCGATTACTTTCTCATTTTCCTGAGCCAGAGCCATTCCCGATACGGCCATAAGGAAGATGGCGAGGGTGAAAATTAGCACGTTGTATTTCATAATGGTTCCCTTTCCCAGTATTTTAAGCGATTAATTTCTTTATCTCATCCACCGATGGCACCTTGCCGGAAAGTTTGACAACCCCGTCAACGGCAAGCGCCGGGGTCATCATGACGCCAAATTTCATTATCTCCTGAATGTCGGTTACCTTCTCCAGCGAATATTCAATCCCTAAATCTTTTGCCGCTTTTTCGGTCTCTTCCGCCAACTTTTTGCATTTGGGGCATCCGGTGCCGAGAATCTGAATTTTCCTCATAAAGAATCCTCACATTATATATATCAAAATAGCGCGCCATAAATCATGCCGCTGATCGTTGCCATTACAATCACCAGGAAAATATAAGCGAGAGTCTTTCTTGTCCCAATAACGGAGCGTATTACGAGCATACTGGGAAGCGACAGCGCCGGGCCTGCCAGAAGAAGCGCCAGAGCCGGTCCTTTTCCCATGCCGCTTCCTATGAGCCCTTGAAGTATCGGCACCTCGGTCAGGGTGGCAAAATACATGAAAGCGCCGACCACCGAAGCGAAAAGATTCGCCCCAAGTGAGTTTCCACCGACCAGTGAAACAATCCAGGAGGAAGGAATCATCCCTTCATTGCCCGGACGTCCCAGCAGTGCTCCGGCAATCAGGACGCCAAACAGAAGTAGGGGAAGAATCATCTTGGCGTATCCCCAGGTTGACTCGAACCAGTCGCGCGCTTCGCCTTTGGATGTTGAACTGATAATAGCGAGTCCAATCGCCGCGGCGCCGAAGGGAATCATCGGCTCATCTCGGAAAATGACAGCGAGGATGGCGGTCGGAACGCCGACAAGAGCAATTTTCCACCATTCAATCCTGAACCAGATTATCATTACCACCCCTAAACCAACGGCCAAAAGCCCGGTGATTATCCACTTCACCGAGAAAATCATCTCATAGAAACCGTTCTCCCCTTTTCCCCAGTTGGCGAAGACGAGGATACCAACGAGCAATCCGAAATAGATAATATTCTGCCAGAGGGGACGACTGTCGTCAGCCTCAGGCATTACCATCCGATTATTAGCCTTTTCTGCCTCTTCTTTGCGGAAGAGAAATTGCATGAAAAGTCCAATGATGATGCTGAATAAAACCGCTCCGACCGCCCGGGCGATTCCCATCTCCATTCCGAGGACACGGGCTGTCAGGATTATTGCCAGAACATTAATCGCGGGTCCGGAGTAGAGAAAAGCGGTTGCCGGACCTATTCCGGCCCCCATCTTATATATTCCGGCGAAGAGTGGCAGTACGGTGCAGGAGCAGACCGCCAATATTGTGCCGGAAACCGAAGCGACGCCATAGGATAAGATTTTATTTGCCCTCGCGCCGAGATATTTCATCACTGAAGCCTGGCTGACAAATACCGAAATCGCGCCAGCGATGAAAAAGGCAGGAATCAGGCAGAGAAGTACATGCTCGCGGGCGTACCACCTCACCAGATAGAGCGCTTCTCTAATAGCGTTATCGAATCTAAAATTCCCGACGGGGAGATAAAATGCAGCCAGAAAAACGACCACAATAAGGGTCAGCGGTTTCCATTCATTCTTCCATTCCATAGATTAATACCGCGCTATCGAATCTTGATGACCTGAAGATGTTCATCGGCGGTAGTGCGAAGCACCTGCTCGACGCAGCCGAAAAAGTTCAGTATGCAGGGAACCTTGAGACTGTAGAAAACCTGCGCGCCGCGCCGCTCATCGCGGACTATTCCGGCGTTGCGAAGCACCGCCAGATGTTTCGAAATCGTAGAAACATCATCGCCGACCATTTCTGTCAATTCATTCACCGACCGCTCTTTTTTTGCGAGTTGGTCAACGATAAACAGACGGGTAGGATGAGCCATCGCCTTGATGATTACAGCCCGGGCTTCATATTTTGAGAGCGTTTTACTGTCCATCTTTATTTTCCTTGTTTGGTCATTTTGCCAAATTGCCAATATAATAATAAATCTCGGGAAAATTGTCAAGCGGCAAGGGAGACTATCCCATAAGCCCAAGAACGAAATAATCTTGCCGGGGATTTACCCAAAACATATTGGAGTTGAAGTGACGCGAAAAAACGAATCAGCGGATTAAAGGCGGAGACGGTTAAGCCTCCACCTCTGTTTTCTTTCCGAAGGTCAAATATAGCGCGGGAAGCACCAGCAAAGTCAGGGCGGTGGAAGTTAGAATACCTCCGATAACAACTGTCGCCAGAGGACGCTGCACTTCGGCGCCAACCCCCGTCGATATAGCCATCGGGATAAACCCGAAGGCGGCAACCAGGGCCGTCATCAGAACGGGCCGCAGGCGGGTAAGAGCGCTCTGACGAATGGCATTGAGTATCTCTTCGCCATCGGAGCGGTAACGTTTGATAGTCGAGACCAGCACCAGGCCATTAAGCACGGCGATACCGGATAGTGCTATAAATCCTACCCCGGCAGAGATTGAAAACGGCATCCCCCGGAAAAGCAGGCTGAGGACACCTCCGAGCGCCGCCAGGGGAACGCCCGAAAAAATAAGCAAAGCATCGCGTGCCGATTTATATGTCCAGTAAAGAAGCCCGAATATCAGCAAGAGCGCCACAGGAACCACTATCATCAGTCGTGTCCTTGCCCGCTCCAGATTCTCGAACTGTCCGCCAAGCCGAACAAAATACCCCTGCGGCAGAGTAATATCTTCACGCAACCGCTCCCGTAATTCCGAGACAAAAGAGCCAATGTCCCGCCCGCGGACATTGCACTGTATTACTATCCGACGGCGGCTCCATTCACGGGTGATGCTGCCGGGACCTTCATCAAGCGTTATCGACGTTACCCGGTCAAGCCCGACAAGACTCCCGGCGCCGGAGCGAAGGACAATTTTTTTGATATCTTCTACCCCTTGAAATCGCGACGTATCAAGTCGCACCACAATATCGAACCGCTTTTGCCCTTCGAAGAGGTCACCGACGGTAATGCCGCCAATGGCTTCAATGGCGGTCAGGACCTCATTGGCGGTCAGCCCGAATCGGGCGAGCCGTTGACGGTCAACTTCCAACCGAAGTTGCGGCTGTCCGGTCAATTGCTCCACGGAAACATCAGCGCTTCCCGGGATAGTCTCCACCAGGGCGGCGATTTCTTCCGCTCTTTCCTCCAGAATCATTAATGAATCACCGAAGAGTTTTATTCCGATATCGGAGCGGATACCGGCAATCATCTCATTGACCCGCATCTCAATCGGCTGGGTGAAAATCCGATTCTGACCCGGCAGGTCGGACAGTTCTTTATCGATAGCGGCAACCAGTTCTTCCTGCGTTTTCGCCTTGGTCCAGTTTTCTCGCGGATGGAGCGCCATGAACATATCGGACAACTCCAGCCCCATCGGGTCGGTCGAAAGTTCTGCCGAGCCGGTGCGGGTCCAGATATGTTTGATTTCATCGGGGAATTTAGCCAGAAGTTCTTTTTCAATGCGGCTATTGAAAGCAATTGACTCTTCAAGCGAAATTCCGGCAAGTCGCACGAGGTTGATGACGATGGTCCCTTCACCCAGGCGGGAAACGAATTCGGCCCCGAGACGGGTAAAAATCAGAAGTCCGACGATGATAAATCCAGCGGCAGCGACCAGAATCTTCTTGCTGTGACGAAGAGCAAAATCGAGAACCGGGGTATATATCTGTTTAAGCCAGCGAAGGAAAAAAGGCTCGCCGGTATGGCGGGTTCTTTTCAAAAGAACGCCAATAAGGGCGGGAAGAACGGTAAATGATAGCAGAAGAGAGCCGCTCAGAACAAAAACCACTGTCAGCGCCATCGGGCGAAACAGTTTACCCTCGATTCCCTGCAGCGTGAGAATCGGCAGGTAAACTGTAATGATTATCAGTTCGCCGAAGAGTGTCGGCTTGCGGACTTCGAGAATGGCATCGCGAATCACTTCAAGACGATTCGCGGATTCCCCGCTCAGGGACAACCGCCGCACCGAGTTCTCCACCTGGATGACAGCATTATCGACGGCCAGCCCAAAATCAATCGCCCCCAGGCTCATGAGGCTTCCGGCGATACCGGCGCGGGACATCAAATCAAATGCAAAAAGCATCGAAAGCGGGATTGCCGATGCCACAATCAGACCGGCGCGAAGATTCCCCAGAAAGACAAAAAGAACCGCTATCACCAGAAGAGCGCCGTAAGTCAGATTATGCTCAACTGTGCTCAGGACATGTTTGACCAGTTCCGTTCTCTCATAAACCGGGATGACGTCAATATCGGGCGGGAGGGTCGCCTTGGATTCCTCAAGACGTTGCGCCAGTTGCCGGGTGATGTTCGCCGGATTCTCGCCGGTTATCATGAAGCCAAGCCCCAGAACCGCCTCCCCCTTTCCATCAAAGGTGGTTGCCCCCAACCGGATTTCATGTCCCACCGCCACTTCGGCTACGTTCTTGACGGTTATCGGTATCCCGTTACGGCTGGCCACGACAACATTCTCGATATCGACGATATCTTCGGCAACGCCGATACCGCGAACCAGAGTCATTTCGCCGCCGCGGGAAATCTGTCCGCCCGGAACATTCCGCATCTCCTCCTGAATGGTCGCAACAACATCTTCAATCGTCAATGAATATTGCGCCAGGCGGGAGGGTTCAATTATGACCAGATACTGTTTCTCAAAACCGCCCCAACTGTTTATTTCGGCGACACCGGGGACCGATAATAATTGCGGTTTGACGTTCCAGTCCTGGGCGGTCCGTGCCGAGGTAATGTCGTCTGACCTGCTGAGAACTATATAGTGAAAGATTTCTCCCAGACCGGTTGAAACCGGGCTGAGTTGCGGGGCGCTGACTCCGTCGGGGAGGTCCACCGCGATCAGACGCTCACTTACCTGCTGGCGCGCCAGATAGAGGTTGACGCCATCCTGGAAGATGGTCGTCACCTGGCAGAGCCCATACTTGGTGACAGAGCGGACTTCCTCCATCCCGGAAAGACCGGTCAGCGCCTGCTCGATAGGGAAAGTCACCAGCCGTTCAATATCTTCCGGGGCCCATCCCGGCGCCGCAACGTTTACCTGCACCAGGACCGGAGTGGTATCGGGGAAGGCGTCAAACGGGAGATTCCAGAGAGCCACCAGCCCTATAAGGCAGAGCAGTCCGGCCAATGCAAGGACGGCATAACGGTACCGAAGAACGAATTCGACAATATATGAAAGCATAGGGCGTCTCAACTGGTAGGCTCAAGGCCACAGCATCCGGCGCCAATGCTTGATTTCTTCAGTTCGGTCTTCAGCAGAAACGCTCCATCTACGACTACCTCATCGCCCGGCTCAACTCCGCCGCTCAACTGGTAGAAAGGACCTTCCGCTTCCATCGGAATCACTTTCCGGGGGCGATAGCGGTCAACCGCCTCTTTGACAAAAACGACATTGCAGCACCCTTCCCATTGCACGGCATCTTTCGGCACCAGCACCACATTTTCCTCACCGGACTGAATAATGGAAGCGGTGCCGAATTCGCCGGCGCGAAGCGGCATGGACGGGTCGGTTACGCGGGCGCGCACCGTTCCGGTCCGAGTTTCCGGGGCAAGATAATTTGAAACCCAGATAATCCGGGCGCCGACATGCTTCAAGCCTCGACCGTCAGAGGAGAAAGTTAAGTCCCCTCCGACCCGCGCCGTTCGCAACTGCTCTTCGGTGAGACGGGCTTCAATCCAGACGGCGGAAGGGTTTGCCAACAGAGCATACGGTCGTCCCGGCTCCACCAGGTCGCCATGCTGGGCAATTCTCTCCACCACCAATCCCGATGAAGATGCTCGGAGCGCAAACTGATTCGAAATCGCGCCGCTGCCGGTCAGATTGTCGATGTCGTCATTGGCGATTCCAGCCGCCTGCAGAAGTCCGCGTGCCGCAACATATTCCGCCCGCACTGTTTCATATTCGGCCTGAGCCTGCTCAAACTCGCCATCACTAATAAGCGCGCGCGATTTCAATTCCTCAAAGCGGGCAAAACTTTTCTCCTGCGCCTCCAGAGCCGCTTTTTTGCTGAGAAATTCCCCCTGCCAATGAGCGATTTCCGATGAACTCAAAAGCGCCAGAATCTGTCCCGACGTGACCATATCACCCGGAGAAACCAACCAACGGGTTACCGTAGCCGGTACCGTAGTCGTAATCACCCGCGACTCGGTCTCGTCAAAGACAACCTCCGCAGGCGCTTCAAAGGCGACAACTCGCTTTGTCTCGCGAACTGTCTGGAACGTCAGACCGGCGCGCTGCGCTGTCTCCACGGTGGCAAACTGGATAATGGCATCATTGGTAGCGCAGATATCCCGATTGGGGCGAAAGAAGAGTGAGACAGTGATATCGTCCTTTCTCTGGTCGCGAAGTCGTTCCTGAAGCGCCAGTTCCTGCGGAAATTGCAGGCGCGGATTGCAAAGCCGACACTGGGATTCAGGCAAGTCGTGCTCCACGCACCAGTCCCCTTTGGCTTTGAACTGCTCGATTAAGGATGGGTTGCAGCGGGTGCATCCTGATTCCGGCACCGCATGTTCCGGGCACCAATCAAGCGTTCCGGATTCCGCCGGAAAATTCAGGGTATCCGTGACGGCGGCATGGCTGCTATGGTCGTGAGGCTCATCCTCTTTTGTGGCAAGATTCAGGACCACCGCGATTATCGCCACACCGGCAACGGAAAACAGCATATATCTGAAGTTCGTTTTCAATTCAAATCCTCCTCGTAACAAAGGGTGTTACCATAGTACCGCGAAAGTCCCCTGAATGAATCAGAAGACAAACGCTCCCGGAAATAATGTCTCTGGAAAAAGCCGCCTCTCCACGCGGCGCGTTCATGAACTAAAGGATGTTCTGAGGGGGATGAAATACTGAGCCATACCATTCCTGACGGCATTCGGAAAACGCCTCTAATGAAGTCCAGGAATGAAGAGCCGGCGCGGCGGCTAAAGATGTAACATTCGATTCAGTCATTGTCAGCGTCGGCGGGCAACTGACACACCCGCATCCAGGGAGACATTCCCCCTGACAGCAATCATGGCAGTCATCACCGGCAATCTCTGTCATTCCTGCGAAAAATAGAGTCAAGAATAGCAGTAATATTATCAGATGAGACTTCTTTTGATTCTCTATTTTCGGCTGACGATACAACTTCATGCCCAATCTTTTAATCGGTAGTCAAAAATGGTATGGTCTAATCTATTATACCAAGTATAACAATATTTGTCGTCTTTTTCAAGCAATAAATTAGAGTTTGCGGGAAAGGACTGCGGGGTTGTATTTGGAACGGTAAGATTTTAGGGGACAATCGCTTATCTGAAAGGGCGGCGGCTCGGAAGCCGTCATAGGGCTAAATCTCCCCGGCCGCCGCCATAAACGGAACAGTCACCGTGACTGTAATAAACTCATTTGACTCCGGAGTGGAGTGACTCTCTTATCTGCCGCAATAGGAGCGCGATAACAAAGATTATCAGAATCGCGGAAAATTCGAGGAGTCGTCCCGGCTGATACGGCAGCCAGGAGAATTTATATCCAAAGATATTCAAAATCCAGTCGCAGATGGCAATGATAAAAAGGACCGATGCCGCTATGAAAAATAGCCGCGACAGAAAACTTGAGAACTTATCCATACCTTTTACCTCCAATCAAAGTCCGGTTCTGGGAATAGTTATAATGTCAGGATGCATCTGTCTTGATACCCATTTTACCCGCACCATTCGAACCGTTCCGGCATCGTCTTGGAACCATAACTGTGCCCAGCCGGGGTATTGCTCGGTGCTGGTCACCCCGCGTAGCGAACCGTATTCAATCGGGATATTGCCGAGCGGTACCAGTCCGCTCGTTTCCAGGTCGGGATTGGCTTTTTCACAGCCGGTCAGCGCCAGAAGGGTCACCACGACGAGCAAAAGCATCGCAGAAGAACCTTTCATAAGGACCTCCATTTTTTTGAAGAGAAAAGATGATTTCTTGAGAAAGCGGTCAAATTCAGATTGACGCGGCCCGCCTAAGATGACAGGGACCTCTTCGCCTCCGAACGCCTGGGAATTCGGCTGTCAGATAATAGACCTCGCTGCTCGGCGAATGCCAGTTTATTCAGATGACCATACTTAACGCCGCTGAATTTGAGCCGTGATTTCTCAACCTACCACCAATTAATACGGTTTCAAGATTCGGTCAAGGGGAAAATAATCGAGGATTCCGCGTTGCACGGTTCCCATTCTCCTGCAATACTATCGGTTCACCGAAAGGCTCGCGTCGAAACGGCAGAGGGACACTTTTCTCTTTTTCTTAAGAATTCACTGCCTCAAAGGCGGATGCGAAAAATTTAAAACGATTTTATTTATGCCCGTTGAGTCAAACCGAGAAATCGTTTATAATGGAGATTAGTCATGAAGCAATTGCCATCTGCATCCACGATGTACCGGGCCGTCCTCTCCCGGGATTCCAAATTTGAAGGGGTCTTCTTTATCGGGGTCAGGACTACCGGAATCTTCTGCCGCCCTACCTGCGGCGCCAAAAAGCCGAAAGCCGAGAATATTGAATATTTCGGGACGCCTCAGGAAGCGCTTTATGCCGGCTATCGCCCCTGTCAGAGATGTCAGCCTCTCGAGAAAAACGGGAAGGTTCCGGAGTTGGTGCGAAGGCTCAGCGATATGATTGACCAGTCGCCGTCTGAAAAGATTACGGGGGCGCAGTTACGAAATTCAGGCATCGACCCGTCAACCGCCCGCCGGCAGTTCCAAAGGTACTACGGGATGACTTTCCATGCTTATCATCGCGCCCGCCGCATGGGGGCGGCCTTGCAACAAATTCGGAACGGGGAATCGGTAATTGGGGCACAGATTGACCACGGTTTTGAATCGGCCAGCGGTTTCTGGGAAGCCTTTAAGAGTGTCTTTGGCGCTCCCCCTAAGGAAGCCGAGAAAGTAAACTGCCTGTATGCGAAATGGGTTGAGACTCCCCTGGGAGCAATGCTGGCGCTGGCTGATGCAAGCGGGCTTCATCTTCTCGAATTCGTGGACCGTCGGGGATTGGAAAAAGAGATACTGCAACTGCGAAAGAAAACCGGCGCTTATATTGTACCAGGCAACAACCGCTATCTGGATGAAATATCTTCCGCATTGAAAGATTACTTTGAAGGCAGGTCGGTCCGGTTTAACATTCCTCTGGTAATCTCCGGGTCATTATTTGAGAAGGAGGTCTGGAGACTTCTGCAACAGATTCCGCCGGGAGAAACCTGGTCATATTTAGAGATGGCGAAACGATTGGGGAATCCGAAAGCGACCCGGGCGGTGGGGCGCGCCAACGGCCGTAACCGTCTTGCTATTGTTATCCCGTGCCATCGGGTAATAGGGGCAGATGGCAGTCTCAGCGGATATGGCGGCGGTGTCTGGCGGAAGAAATGGCTTTTGGAGCATGAACGGAAATTTGTCGAGGCGGTGAATTCCACCAAGCAGTAGCCGTCTCTAAATTAGGTTTGGAAAATCACGGCGGCTAAAAATCTCAAACAAGTCCTCTACGGTTACGTATAATTATTACATTATTTCATGTAATAGAATAATATGTGAAAGGTTTATAATATGGCCACAAGACTTTCTTCCTGTCCACCGAAACCGGAACTACAGAGGCGGAAACTTCTGACAAGAAATCAGGCTGAGGAATTGGGAGAAATCTTCAAAATCCTTGCCGGTGATACGCGGCTGATCATGCTTCATGCCCTATCTAAAAACGATGAACTTACCGTGACAGAACTAGCCGATGCGGTCGGGCTCGGACCCCAAGCGGTATCCAATCAACTTCAACGGCTGGTGGACAAAGGGATAGTTGACCGGCGACGCAACGGGGTTCAGATGCTGTATCGGATAATTGACCCCTGTGTCATAAATCTGCTGGAGCAGGGGCTTTGCCTCTCTGAAGACGCCCGGACAAGGCGGCGACAATGAGTGGTCCCAATCCCAAAATGTCATTGGCGGCCGAACAGTTGATGAAAGCCGCGAAAGCCAAAAAGTGCTGGGCTTGTGATTGCTTGCGAAGCACTCTGATGACAGTCGACGGGGGTATACCGGCGGAAAAGCAGACAGCGAAATTGCGGCAGGCTGTGATAGCCGCAAAGGATAGACTTTTACCCCCCGAAATTGATTGTCGGGGTTGTCCTATTTGCTACCCGGCGATCGCTATGAATGCCCTGGCTGAAGGCGTCGAGCCTGAGACTCTCGACCCTGCCGTCTGTCCGGCAGAAGAAATTCATCCGCGGGAAGGCTGGCCCCCTCTGGCTGGAGATTATACCGCGCTGGGATATCATAGGCCGGTTGCCGTCTGCACTCTGAACAGTGAAAACCTCTGGAGACAACTGATCCAATTATCGCCCCGACACGTTTCTATCTGCGGTATCCTGCATACCGAGAATCTCGGGATTGAACGACTTATAAAAAATATCACGGCCAATCCTAATATCAGGTTTCTGATTCTTTGCGGGGAAGATTCTCGTCGCCAGATTGGCCATCTGCCGGGTCAGTCTTTAAGTGCACTCAATAAGAACGGTATTGACGAGCGCGCCAGAATTATCGGCGCTAATGGGAAAAGGCCGGTATTGCGCAATATTGACCCCGAAATGGTAGAGCATTTCCGAAAAAGCGTGGAGATTGTCGACCTGATCGGGACTGTTTCCCCGGTAGATATTATAGATATTGTCGAAAAACTGGCTCAAAGAAATCCGGGGCCGGGCGAGCCTTATATGTCGGCGCCGGTGATGCCGGCCGTGCGAGGATATATTCCCGATAAAATGATATCTGACCCCGATGGCTATTTTGTGATCTATCCTGACGCGTTGCGGGGAGCCATCTATCTGGAGCATTATGGGAATAACGGTGTACTGACTACCATTATCGAAGGAAAAACGGCGGCCGAACTTTATCATCCGGCCGTCGAAAAAAGACTATTATCTCGTCTTGACCATGCCTGCTATCTCGGCCGGGAACTCGCACGGGCAGAGCAGGCGATCCTGAAGGGTGAACTATATGTACAGGATGCGGCGCCGGAAAAACAAACACCTAAAGCATTGTCGGCATTCACCGATGCCTGTTGCGGAGGAAAGCGGTCATGAAATCGGGATTATTGGCAATAGGTTTGCTCTTATTACTACCATTGATTCTGATAATAGATGGATGTAATACTCGGAAAGAAAATGAATCCGCCGCCATATCGAAATCCTCAACTCCAATGGAAGTCGATGAGGCGATGCGTAACCTGAAAGAGGACACGACCACAATTGCGGTGCAGGGTGTGGTACAATCGGTAATGCCCGACAAACATCTTCTGGCTCTGGTTGATATTGAAGAATATCGCAGATGCGGAATCAATGAATGTTGCTTGTATATGCCGGTTCGATGGCCGGGAACCATGCCGGCGGTCGAAGATTTCGTGGTAGTCACGGGGGCGGTTGCGTCAAGTGATTCGGGGTTGGTATTCTTAGCACGCGAATTGGCACATATGCAAGTAAGCGCAGGTCGTGCGGAGTGATTAAAATTCAAAATGGCCAAGGCCTCCAAAGGGCGGCGCCGGTCGCAACTTTTGTCACAGTCCTCATCATCCATTTCATTCTGGTCAATGTTTTCCCGGGAATCGACCCGATTCAAGAACAGTGGCGAAAAGTCCCGACAGCCGAGCCCTCGGGATGGTGGGATTATTACCTGACAGGTCAGCATTTCTGGCTCGGTTACTCCTATGCGCTGGCATTCGGCTTTGCCGTTTACGCCTTACTTCAATATCTCAGCCTGAGATTTAGAGCCTCCGGCAATCTGGCCGCAGGGGGAGTAACTTACTCGGCATTGCTTTCGGTTTTTGGATGCTTTCTTGTCGGCTGTTGCGGCTCGCCGATGCTGGGTGTGTATCTCTGTCTTTTCGGAGCATCATTTCTTCCCTTAGCCCAACCATTGGTGGCACTGGTAACGACCGTTCTTATAGGAAGTTTCTGGCTTCTGCTGACAAAGAAGCGTAAACGTTTTCTTGAATCAGAATGTAAATGTTAAAGATTGTCCGGGTAATCCGGCCTCGTAACCGATTACGAAATTATAAATAGATTCAAATATTTGGAGTGACAGATTACATCAAGCCCTCAAAAAGGTCGCTTTCGATTACCCGTCTGCCGTTCACGCGGCTGAAAACCCGGTAGAATTCCTGCGTCCCCCAGAGCGCCTTGTGATGTTCGGCCGATAACTCTTTTAGTTTTCCATAAATCGCCAGTTGTGTCTTATGACAACTGACCGCTTCCCAGACAATCTCCCAGACGTCCGAGGTATCAATGCGGGCGGTGATACCCCAATCGGGAGCGGGAGTTACCTGCCGTTCCACTCCGTCAACAACCGTAACCAATTTTCGAAAAGCAGCCTGGTAAGCATCCCACTTCGGCTGTGTCCATGCCATATAATAGAGTTTGGATATGGAGTGGTGCTGTGATGGTACCGCCAGATAGCCGTTTCCATTAAAATCCGGGTCGGCGGCACATATTGTTGCCGCCGTAGTGTACTGACAGATGGCAATATGGTCGGGGTGACCATAGCCTCCTTCCGGCCCAAAGGTCACCACAACTTGCGGCCTGTACTTCCGGATATAATAAACGATTTTGGCCATCGCTTCCTGCGGCTCCGCTTTGTCGAGGTCGCCGTCGATATAATCGAGAAAGTGCACCTCATCTATTCCCAGCCGTTTGGCGGCAAGCCGAAGTTCCGCTTCACGAATTTGGCCTACCGCCTCCAGTCTTGGAAATTCTTTCAAGTCGCCGTAGCGGCCCCGTTCGCCGCGGGTGGCGGTTATCAGGTAAGTTGCCACCCCTTCACGGCTGTACTTGGCAAGCGTGCCTCCCATCCCCAGCGATTCATCATCAGGATGCGCCAGCACCGTCATAAGACGAAGTTTTGACATCGCTGCAGTAGATACTCCACGCAAAAGTTCCTATCCGGCTTCAGTTCCGGGACAATTACAAAGGACTATACGGAGGAAATCAGTCCATTATTGACGCTGATCCGATTCCCCGAGAGAATATCGTTCAGTTTCCGGAGGGATATGTGATTCTGACAACAGTCGCTTCGGACACGATTGGTCCGTATTCCGATTCGGCGGGTGCGCCGGCAACATTGTAGGCGGGCATGACGCAGACCGGCTCGGAACGATTGATTCCGGCGATGCCAAATCCCAGGCAAGCGCCGAGAATGAGCAGGGCGGCAGTCCTGAGGACCGCCGTCAGGAATGATTCTCTCCGTTTCGGGAAAGGCATGGGGTACTCGGTGACTTTGGGGCGGATGGAGCCGATGAATTCGAGTTCGCTTTTGATTTTTGAGAGCAAAGTCCGGCATTCCGGGCATTCCCTCAAATGCGCTTCTGTTTCGGCGCGCATTTTCTCGTCGGCATATATCTCCAGCGCATATTCCAGCAACTGGTCTTCGTTAAGATGTGTCATTCCAGTATTCCTTTTTCTTTGAGTTTCTGGCGGCAGGTTTTGACGGCATAGAAAACGCGCGATTTAGCGGTTCCGACCGGGATATCAAGTTCCCGGGAGATTTCATCATAACTGAGATTGCCGTAGAATCTGAGGATAAGGACCTCGCTATGCTCGCGGTCTAATTCCTTAATGGCGCGCTCCAGGATATGCTCCTGTTCATTTTTTATAATCGAATCCAGAGGTGAATTTGTACCGTCGGGCGGGTCGAGACCGTCCAGACCGACCGATTTTTCCTGATATTGAGATTCCTTAACTGCCAGGCGAAAGGCAATGGTTCCGAGGAAGCCGCCAAGAGACCCCGTCTGATGACTTATTTGCGCTCTGATTGCTTTAAACATGGTCTCCTGCGCGATATCATCGGCCGCGGCAGCCGAGCCGGTGATAAAGTAAGCCAGCGCTTTGAGGCGGGGCAGGTAGGCATAAAGCAGTTCCCGCCATGAGGAGGGGTCGCCATTGCGGGCGCGGCGAAGTATCTCCCAGTCTGGATTCACTTATTTATGCCTTGTTTCCGGCACCACTCGCTAATCTCTTCAATATCTTTCATCCCGCACCAGGCCGGTGCGATTCTTCCGCGATTTTCCTCGGATTCCACCGGCACGACATACTTAATATACCATTTAAAAAGCGGCTCGACCAGATGCGGGGCGTGCGTTTTCAAGGAGGCGAGGTTGGTAGCGATATGGAAACCGTATCCCTGCACCAGGTACCGTCCGGCATCAAATCGGGGTGAGTTGCGAAGCCGCCAGCTTTCGAGTCCGGCGGTTCGGAAAGACTGCAGCCAGGTCTCAAAAGTCTCCTGTAATTGCCGGGCGTACGGTTTTTCCGAGGGGGAGACAAGAACCGTCATCCCCAGGTCTCGCCCGTTCTCGAAGAGCGGTCTTATCTCATCGGTCATAAAGAGAGTTTTGGAAAAATAGACCGGACGTCCGGCCGTTTTTGCCGATTCGACAATGCGATAAAGCAAGGTGTCGGAGAAGATGCCGGAAGAAGGTTTTCGCTTGCCGGCTTTGACAGCCTCGAGGATGTAATTCCGTATGCTGTCAATCTGCTTTTCTTCGACAAAACGGGGCAATCCCTGTTCGATTACATAAAGCGGATACCACTCGGTATTGAGAAGGCTGCGGTTGACCACGGCGACATCGGGGCGGAAGTTGAGGATGCGCGATAGTATCCACCCGGGAAAGGTATCATTGTCGCCGTTGGTTATCAGAATGGCATTCGGCTCCAGAGTGCTTATCATATTGTAATTGAAGTCAAAAACCTCATCGGCGATAGCGCCGCTCTCGAGAATACGGCGGAGGGCGAGATTGAGACGTTCTTCGTCGCGGATATCCATGTAATTGGGTATCAGGGCAAACCAGGGGTCGATATAGCCGGGGTCGAGAGATGCCGCCCGTTCCAGATACCCACGGGCTTCGGTATTGTCATGAGAGCCGGCTCGCTCCAGCGATTTAAGATAGAGAAGTGTTGGGTTGGCCGGGTATTTTTTGAGTCCTTTATCGAGCAGTTTCCAATAACTGCTGTCATCGGCGTAGTCCGCGGCGCGCATCCAGTGGGCGTAAGCGTACTCGGAAGGAAATGCCTTGTAATATTCTTTCCACTGCTCCGCGAGTTTGGCGTAAGTTGGCTTGTCGTACACCACCAGTCGCATACTCTTGATCTCCTCAGGACGAACAATGTCTTTCGAGGGAAGGTCGGAGCAGGCGGCAAAGAAGATGAAAAAGGAAACCAATAGTGCTGAGATAGGGGTTAGTCGGGATTTCATTGAATTCTCCTTGTTTAAAGAGATAATCCGGAAGAGAGGGGTTAGTTCAATGAAATAATAGAGAATCTTGCTTATTTTAAGCGAAAAGGGAGGTTCATGGCTCAAGAGGAACCCTGGTCTTCCCTACCCAGCGCGGGGCAGAGTTGATGTTCTGGCGAAGCAGAAGATTCAATTGTGCCGCGTGATGTTGAACATGACGCATGGTGTATATCAATAATTCCACGACGGTAAGTTGCGGACGCTCGAAGGCGGCAGAATTGTGGGCGATCTCATCGGTCAATAAATCTATGCGGATACGGCATTTCTGACGTCCATGCTCCAGAAATCCAAGAAGTTCATCTTTGGAGTACACCCTGTCAGGAAGAAGCCCCTCCGGGTCTAACTCGCTTAAGGTGTAAGGAGCGGGAGGGGAATACCCTTGGTCGGTCTCAGAGAGATAGAAATCGAGAAAGAAGAGGGTATGAAAAACGATATACCAGAATTCCTGCGGTTTGGATTCGCTGAGGTATTTTTCGCCGTCACGCGCCGGGTCGTGCCAGAGGGAGTCGGGGCAGGCGCGGATAGAGTTTTCGAGCATATCGATGGCGGCGCCGAACTGTCCCCAGAGGGCGGTTTTCCAAACGGTTTCCACAAAGCACCTTTCGCTTTTTGTCGCAGACAACAAAGCATAAGCAACCATTCCCTTCGTCGCAATCACTTAATTGGCGCGAAAAGCGGCAACCGGAAAGCGGAAAGCGGAATTGGAACCCCCTTCTGCGAAAATCTTCGTGAAGGGGGAACATGTCGTCGACTAAGAATTAATATTTCCCTTTGCCTGCCATTACGATATCAGCCTTGGTCGTTCCCACAATATCCAGAAGTTCCTGGGTTTCTTTGGCGGGCACCTTATGCCTGGCAAGAATCTCCTTGAAAATTGTCACCATCCTGTCCCATTCTTTGTCGGTGATATTCAAGTGTGTGTGCGACTCTTTCATACCTCTACCATGGTACTGACAGGGTCCTCCCGTCGCCTGGCAGACCATAGCCGTCACATGATACTTGAGATATTCGGCCGGGACTCGTTTGCGGGCGGCATCAATTGCCGGATTTTGATTCAGAATCGAATCCGGCACAAGGGCATCGATAAAATCACTCACCACCACTGAAATCGGCATCAAACCGCCCAGCCGGTCATAAAGGGACTTCGCCTTCGCCCCTTCGCTGCCCTGCGCCGGCGCCAATTGAAATCCGGCAAGGAAAATGACGGCAATGATTCCAGTCACACCCAGGTTTGAAAATCTTCTGGTCATATTGACCTCCTTTCCTTACGGGGAAGGAGTCAAACTCCCCGTCGTTAGAATTGGTTCGCCCTGTAATAGATCCATCTAAGAAATGATTTTCCGAGATCACTAATGATTGAATTGCAGAAATCCCAGCGGCACAATTGTAACCGGATTTCTAATTTAAAACGGCAGCGAATTCGAATCTGTTTGAACCGAAATCAATTTTAACCGTGTACTATTACCGTTTGAAAGAGATTGGCGGATAAAACAATTCAGCCCGAGTTAGCAATCATTCATTTTCCTGAATCAAGCAGGACTGAAGGTTTGTCTTTCAATTCGTGAAACTCACATATTAGAGATGGCGGCGGTAGAAGAAGAGCGGTCTATTGCTTTCTCTCGGCCGCCTCGGAAAAATGCATCTGAACAATCACCCAGCGCCCGTCACGTTTCTCCAGCACGCCGGTCCAGCGGACATCCTCCCAATTGGCCGGTTGGCCTTTCCATTCGTTGAAATCATCAAGGCGTGCATGATACCAAGCGACATCGCCGGACCGGGAGAGAATTATCCGGAGGTCTCTGACTTCAAATTGGACCGCTTTGAATTCATCCTTCATGAAGAAATTCTCGACCTGGTCGGTGAATTCAGAGAATCCGTGGACGGTACCATCGTCGCGGGGAGAAAACCAGAACAGGTCGGAATCATGGGGGAAACATTGGTATAGGAGTTCTTTATCCTTACTGGCGGCCCAGCCGATACTGCTATGAATGACTTTGGTGATTATGTCAATTTCTGCGGACAAATCGTACGGCTGCTTCATATCAGCGCCTCCTCCTGCCGCCAATAAAAGAATTGGCAGGACAATTAGAAGTGATAATCTCGTCAATTGACCCTCCCTTAGAAAACGGTGTCACTTATCTGATTATACTGGAATAAATAATCGATGTTTCGCGAAAAAACAGTTGCCGGATAAATGCCTCTATGATATGAAGCCTCAGACTGTTTTCCCAAAGACTGAGGCTCATGAAACAATGTTGCGTTGGAGTATTGGTCTCTACGGCGGCTGGATATCCGGCGCTTTCGAAAGCGAGTTTGAGCCAGCCAATCAGTTCTTTATCAACCTGCGAGACTTCGGTCAGCCTGACTTTGTAGTTGCACATACCGCCGGGGGGGATTGCTTCCAGGCGGCCGGCCGCTTTCAGTCCTTTGACATTCAAGCCGACTTCAACGCAACTGTTGGTGGCCGGACCAATCATGGCGAATTGCTTTTTCCGGCGCAGGCTGACATACCCTTTTTTGGGGCGATTTCGAATTCGCCAAAGCCTTTGATTTGTTTCATGAGGGACTCATGAATGGGACGGAGAGCCTCTTTGGGACCGGAATAGATACCGGAGATGACATCATCTTCAGATATTGCATTCGCTTTGGCGGCCGACGCGCCGTCACTCTTGAGTACATAATGCACGAGCGTGTTGGCATTACCATACCCCATCCCGAGTTTTTCCTGAAGCATGGAACGGAGTTCGCCATGTTTGGTCAGTCCGCTATCGCGAATGATTTTTACCAGTTGCTCCAGGGTCTTGCCGGTTCTGGTCTGGATATTCTTCAGTTGGGTTTGAATAGCCTGTTCGGGAGTCGCCATAAAGATATTATTCTTCCATTTTCTGGTAATACGTCATGGAAACTGTATAAAGTTGAGATGTATTCGCCGACCGTTGCAGGTCAAATCGATTTACAACTTCAGGCAGGCTTCCATGCTAAGCCAGAAAAGCCGCTCTTTGGTTGGGAGCCGCAAGTTTTCTCCTCTTGTGTCCCACTCTTCTCCAGAGACATCATCACCGCCGGTAAGTATGTACCCCAGTTTGACCTTGCGGAATTGCGCTACCGCCAGGAGAGCCGCTGCTTCCATCTCGACTGCCACGCACCCCTCTTTCTTCCGTAACGCAATTTTGGAAACCGTTTCTCGGAATAAGCCGTCGGTAGTCCAGACTTTTCCCGTCCGATATGATTCACGGTGGCTCTCGAATACGGTTGTTATCGCTTTGATTACTTTCTTGTTCACATCTATTTCGCGGGAAGGTTCCAGATAGTGATATGATGTCCCTTCGTCTCGAACTGCCGCGCTGGGGACAACAAACTCGCCACGTGGAATACTCTTGTCAAGGACGCCGGCGCTTCCGCAGGCGATGAATTTCCTGCCACCAAGACCGATGGCTAACTCCAGAAACGCGGCGGAGACTGATGCCCCTATCAAGGGGAAAAAGAAGACTATCGGACAGCCTTTATATTCCATCCTATAGAATGGATTGGTGCCGTAAACTCCCCGGTCTTCGAATATTTTCTGGGCGCCGGTATTATTCGCAACCTTCTCCACAACATCCTTGAAAAAGCAGATAATACAGCGTTCCCAATTCGCAATCTTACTGACGAAGTGCCGCGGTTCGATTATTGCCGCTGTCGACCGGTCATACTCCAGAATGGGAAATCTTCTTTTACGCATTACATTTCTCCCTCCCTCAATTCAACAGATAACGAGAGTCAGCCTCTTTTTTATTCTTTATATATCGATGTCTCTATTTGTTTTCCCTGAAGATAGTGCCCGCGGTACATCCCGGGGGTGTTGAAGGGGAGAGCGATATTGCCCCTCCGGTCGATGGCGACCAGACCACCGGTGCCGCCGAGTTCCTGGAAACGCCCGAATATTACCTTCTCCGCGGCCTCGACGAGAGTCAGTCCGCGGTATCGCATCAAAGCGGAAAGGTCATAGGCGACGACGGCGCGAATGATAAACTCTCCGTGACCGGTGGCCGACACAGCGCAGGTCTGGTTGTCGGCATAGGTTCCGGCGCCGATAAGCGGCGAATCGCCGATTCGTCCGTGGCGGCTGTTGGTCATACCGCCGGTGGAGGTTGCCGCGGCAAGATTACCCGATTGGTCGAGCGCGACCGCGCCAACGGTGCCGAATTTCTGCTCGCTATCAGATTCCGAACCGGAGCGACTTCGCTCATTCCTTTTCTTCTCGAGTTCTATTGCCTTCTGAAGTTGCTGCCATCGGTTTTCGGTGAAAAAGTATTCATCCGGCATCATTTCGAGTCCGTTCAGACGGGCGAACTCCTCGGCGCCGTCACGAGCCAGCAGAAGATGCGGAGTTTTCTCCATCACCAGTCGGGCCAAATCTATCGGATTTTTGATATTCCGCACCCCAGCCACGGCTCCGGCTTTGAGCGTAGCGCCCTCCATGATAGCGGCATCCATCTCATTTCTTCCGGCATTGGTGAAGACCGCGCCCCGGCCGGCATTGAAGAGAGGGGAATCCTCCATAACATTGACCGCCTTTTGCACCGCATCAAGGGCGGTACCCCCCGACTCGAGAATCTTATATCCCGCCGTCAGCGCTTCGCGCAGGCCGTCATGATACCTCTTTTCCAGTTCCGGGGTCATAGCGCTCTTCGCGATCGCCCCGGCCCCGCCATGGATGACGATTCCGAAGGAAGGCATGCCCTAAGATAATTGCCTGGGGAGCGAGAGTAAAGAGGCGATATTCACACAATGAGCGACCCCTGTCACGGATGGCTATCTGTGATTAAAGGTCAAGGTCGGGCGGATGAAGGAAATCTGCCGCACACAGAATGGTCAGAAATAGCAGGGGGAATTTCCTTCGGGAGAAGCAGTTGTATATGCAAGACCTAAATATGTATAAATTTTCTGCCAGAACAGAGGGTCATTAGACCCGATGCCCCTGCAATAATTCCCGAACGATTCAATTGTTTCTAACTCATTGAAGCGGTCATCCTTGAACCGCATTTCCCGCGAATCAATCGGTGTCGGCATTATCTCGATGATGACTTGCTGAAATTGCAGAGTACCAGGCTCTAAATCTTTCAGTCTAGCCATTTTTTCATCATCAACGAATGAACTCAGAATCATGAGCGGGATATTCCCATACGACCGCAAGCTTTTCTCGAATTCTTGATCAAAATCTTGTCTGCCAGAAAGAATGAGGAATTCATTAGCAATCCGGAGTTTTAGTGCTGTGTCAATTTGGAAGACATCATGTCCTTGAAGGGCGGATGTGGGGTGAAATCGCGGGTAAGACCTCTCTTGAAGCGCGAGACTTACGATTTCAAGTATGTGTTCAGCTTCGCTTATTGTCATCGTCTGGATCAAAATGTGACCATTGCTCCACCAGAAGAGAAATGCACAATTCTGCAATACAAGCAAGCAGGGTTCTAAATCACTCCAATCCCCACAAGTTTTCGCATGAAATGCGCAAATTTCCTCAATGTTTCTAAGTCGGATTCAACGATGCCATCCGGGTCAAAGTGCATCACTTCGTTTCTGATCTGCCTAATTTTGTCGAGTTCTTGGATGAATAACTTTCTGTCAATTCTTAATTCTAATATATTCCATCGTTCTTCATTCTCCAGGAGACGAACATATTCACCAAACGTCAGGTCATTGCTCGAATCAATTGTTCTATCCGTGTCATCTGGGTCTTTCACTGCGGCGAGGTCTTGCTGACCGAATTTATTATCTATTAACATTCTCAGATGGTTCTCAATTTCGCCAATGAGAAGAAACGGTTCGGCTAATTGACGGAACTGCATACTGAGGTCTGCTGTGGTAACCATTCCAGTAACAACTTTCCTATCATCACGAACTAGAACGTAATGATTTGCTACTATGGTATCAATAGATTCGAACAAAGATGTGTCAGACTGGACTTCGACATGTCTATCCATACAATCTCTGACAAATTCGCACTTAATACCATTAGCTAAACGCTGACCGATTGAGTACCAGCTAATGACACCTTTCACGTCTCTATCAGAAGTCATCACCGGCAGATGACTACATCCATTGACCATCATGATTGTTATCGCTTCTTTAATCGTTGCATGCGGGCTAATTTGATTATGTAACATGTTGGCTTCCTTCAGCTTTCCAATCCTATATGTCGGGTCAGAATGCTTTTCCGCTAACATGTTATCATATGCCATTCCTTCTGAAGTCTGGGTATCAGCAATTTCGGATAACTCAGTTCTCAAGAGCTCAAACGTAATCGGTCCGTCAATATACGTTGAGTCAAAATCAGGTTTAGTTACCAGCCCAAATCTCTCCAGCACTTTTCTAATATTAATAACTACCCAATTCCCTCGCCTTTCAGCTTTAAACCACCGAAGAAAATCTCTTACTCTTACACTTTCGACTTCCTTACCTGCCTTGAGTTGTTCCGCAATGTCACTCAATCTCTCATTGTACTTTCCATACCATAGGATACCATCCGAAAGTATGGGGAGCGTCCTAGCAATTTCTGCGTACTGCTCAGAATAAGATTTTCCCTCTAAAGTCTCCTTGTCTTTGTCATCGCCTTGTTCTTGCATATGTCTCTCCAGTCAAAGTAATTCGGAAGTACTGTGGACACGAACTAACATTTTTAGATTTGAAGCACCCTGGGACTTGTGTCCACTTACATCCCCCTATAGTAACGAAGCCGAACACACCTAAAAATCCTCAAATATGGTGGAGGTGGGGGGAGTCGAACCCCCGTCCGAAATAAGCGCCAGACCATCCTCTACGTGCGTAGCCGTCTCTTTATTTCTCGCCGCCTTACCTGCCGAGCGGCAGGCCAGTAAGACGGCCAGCCTTTGATTTTAAGCCGGCCTTAAAGGCGTCAACCAGCCGAGCCTTCCTGTCCGACGCTCCACATCAGCCCGGAAAGACAGCAGGCTGAGGAAGCGGGTCACCTAAGAGTTAAACTCGATTAGGCAGCCATGGCGTAGTTGTATTCGCCACTTGTTGTGGTTACCGGATGTTTAACGAGCAATCCGGAGTCCCTCGGCACGCCAACAATCCCACACTTACCCCGTCGAAACCGGTACACCCCCAAAAAACTGTCAGCGAACTATCCCACTGCAAGCAGTGGGGCACCATTCTGGCGCCGGAATTCATACCGAGAAGTTGAGCGTTGGTTCCGTTTAGCAATATATATAATCGGTCAGAATAGTCAATTGTTTCAGGAAATCGTCGAGGGGAAAAAGAATCGGCCGGACGCCGACATATGCGGCTCCTTCCCGTCCGCGTTCATCGACATGTAAAGCGGTTGCTTACCGGTTTGCCTTGCGACAGTCTTCGCGGATCTCCCGAAAGTGTACAAATCCCCCAAAAACCATATCATTCGGTAGCCGTTGAAGTTACTTTTTGGCCTTTAGATGGTTGTAATATTAACTGCAGTTTCGCTTCTTATTCCTGATAGTCAAAGGCCAATTTTTGTGTCGCAGCGTCGAAAAGAGTGGATAGTCAAAGCGAGAGTTTCGTCTTTAATGATGGTAAATCTGTCGAAGAGCCATTATTTTAACTGTTAACCATATAAGAATGGAGACAATGATAAGGAGAATCATAATTACATTGGTGATTTTTACGGCCGCAATAATCATCGGCAGTTCGTGCGATGATGACAGTCAGAAACCGCCCGAAGTCAATACCTGGATTTACCCTAATGAAGTCGGTGACTGGTGGGTTTACCAGGTGGCTGATTCGCTCAGTTCCGATATCGATACAATTCGAGTCAGGATAGAAGGTAGAGACACCCTGAATACCGGTGACTCCGTAACTGTTTGGGTTCTTAACGATGGCGATGAAACCGACACCAATTATCTTCATATCGGATACGGTTTCCTTACCACCGACTCCGGACCGGTAATACGTTATGACACTGTTTTCGTATACCTGAGCAAGAATCCGACCAGCCTCAGCGACATCATGATTTTCCCCCTGCGAGTTGGTGACTTCTGGGGCGGCGTGATGGCAGGGGATACGGTCAGAGTGGTAGAAAAGAAGAGGATTCAGACCCGGGCGGGGGATTTTGATGCCTATCTGGTGCAGACCACGAGGCATCAATTCGAGAACGTAATCGATTCCAAGAAATGGGTGGTGCATTATCTGGGTATGGCACGATGGGACTTTGTCTGGCTGAGCGGAACGATGCAGGGGCATGAGGGTTGGGAACTGCTCAACTGGCTTCCGGAAGGGGCTTTCTCGACTCCTTAAAGAGGACTCTTGATGTTTGGTTTGACAATAAACGAACTGGCCTGAAACTTAAATTGTCGCTGACACGTAAAAGAGAGTACCCCATCCAGTATGCAGAAGATTGCGCTTGACAAAAATGGATGGGACGCGATATTATTAATAGACTAAATCTCCCACGAGCGACATCCGATAAAAGAGTAAACTAACTTTCTCATTTGGGGAGGTGTTATGCTGAAGCGAATCGTGGCAGTGGCGGCCCTCCTGATACTCTTTTTGTTCCTTACTCTTCCGACTCTCTACGCCAAGGACAAAAAATACCCCGGCGAGGATGATTTTGTGGTGGCGGAAGTGCCGGCCGTTATGACTCTTAGCACTCCGCCGGTCTATCCCGATTCCGCCAGGAACCACAAGGTCGAGGGGATAGTCTGGGTCAAAGCCCTGGTTGACGACAACGGAGCGGTAGTCGAAGCGAAAATTGTGAAGTGCTCCGCCAAGGATTGCGGATTTGAAGAAGCGGCGCTGGAAGCGGCAAAACGATGTCAATATACTCCGGCGATGCAAAATGGAAAGCCAGTTGCGGTCTGGGTTACCTATAAGGTAGAATTCGCACTTGCCGACGGTATGTAAGAAGAGATTAAAAACGCCGCATACTCCAGCCATAAGCCCCGACCGAGTCGGGGCTTTTTTTGGGCGGCAGCGTTGGAATGTTCAATCGCCTTTTCGAAGAGTTAAGTTTCCGCTTGTCTCCCTCAATATCTCAGTTTGGCCCTCACTTATTTCTTCTGATGCCTCAATTCTGCCGCCATCTCCTTTATTTCGGCCAGGTCACGCACCATCTCACTCCAACCGTACCAGAGTGCGTAATCAGGATTGGCATGAAATGCCCCCTGAAACGCTCTCATCCTGTGTTTCAAATGCATCTCAAAAAGGGTCTGCTCGATAACGGTCGGGGCATCATGAAAGGTCAATAAATCGGGGAATGGATAGGCATATTTCTCCGGTTTCGTCAAAACGGAGTCCCGGTAGAGGTCGGCAATGACCCGAATCGCCTCGGCGAGGAGATGGTCAGCCGCCTTTATCATGCTGTCCCCCTTGGCAATTTCAGCCCGGGCAAAATTCTCGGAATGGCATTGGCTGCAGATATTCAGAAGACGAGCCCGCTCCCGCTCAAAACTTTCCTGGTCCAGGCGGGCGACATCAGCCGCCTTAACGACCTCAAGCCGCGCTGTCGGCTGACCCTCGGGGTCAAGCACACCCAGAGCCTGAAGAATGGTAACCTGATCGACTTTCCATTGAGGGTCATCAGGCAAGGGCAGCCGTACCGCCAGAAATCCCCAGGGGGTACGAACCTCATGATTCCCCTCCGGCATATGGCAGGTCTGGCAGGTCGGCGCCGGGGTGGTTTCCGGCAGAACGCCGGATTGTCTCAACAGAAAACGAACGCCATGTTTGGAGGAAGAATACATCTCCCACTGGGGATGGTCAAACCCCATATGGCAGGTCTGGCAGGCTTGCGGTTGCTGCGCTTCCTTGACCGAGAAACTGTGACGGGTATGGCAGCCGTCGCAGGAAGCATGACCAAAAACAGAGCCTTCCGCCTTCAATTTCATAACTTCTGATTCATCCTTAAGTCCGATTTTATGGCATCCGCCGCACCCTTTCGCCCCCTGTGTCAGGGCCATCGGGAGAGCGTGCGTGGTCGGCATGGCATTCATCGCCGCCCAG
This sequence comes from Ignavibacterium sp., assembly GCA_020724775.1. GTDB lineage: Bacteria > Zixibacteria > MSB-5A5 > GN15 > PGXB01 > DYGG01. The sequence continues at coordinate 42,214 of DYGG01000012.1, forward strand.
GATAAAGCATGTTTCCCTTTCCCGAATTGCGCGAATTGCACATCGTGGCATTGGGCACAGGTCTGGGCGGTGGGTGTTAGCGCCCGGGAAAAGTCCTGGGCGGTCTGATGCGCTGTCCCGTGGCAGATATCGCAGCCAACTTCGTTCTTGCTGTGAAGGCTGACCTGCCAGTCCGCCACTATATGGGGCGTTTCCTTGAGATGACAGTCAAGGCAGATATCGGCAAACGCCGCTGACGACAAAATGAAAATGAAAACAAGAGAGATTGATACTCCGGTCATAGACTCCTCCTCAGTGCAGATTTTACTTCAACCTTCGGGGAGGAACATAGAAATCCACGTCTCTTTTGTCAAAGGAATTTTGCGACGGTTCCGTTTGATTTCGAAGAAGCCTGCCCGCGCCATCTTATTCAAAAAAGCGGCATATAGGATGGATTTTTTGCTTTCGATTTGTCAGCCCCGAAATATATTAGAACAGATAGACCGGGAAAGGTGGCTTCGAAACAATTGATGAAACAGCCTCGATATATCTCGCTTCTGCGCGGCATCAATCTCCTTGGGCACAAAAAAATCGCTATGTCCGAATTAAGGGCGCTCTATGAATCGCTGGGGTTCAAAAAAGTGCAAACTTACATTCAAAGCGGAAATGTCATATTCAGCGCCGAGGGGAGTAGGATTGCCGGTTTGTCTCATAAGATAGAAAATGGAATAAAGCAGAATTTGGGGTATGAAGTTACGATTATCATTCGCACCGGTATGGAAATGCGCAAAATTGTTGAAAAAAACCCGTTTGTGGGAAAAGAGGCAAGCAAACTGCATGTCACTCTCCTTGCCGAGAAACCGGACTTGTTTCCGGCCGCTGAAGTGGATAAGGTCAGGGATAAAGCCGAAAGATTTCATCATTCTGGACGGGAGATTTATCTTTTCCTGCCGAACGGGTATGGGCGAACCAAGTTGAACAACAATTTTTTTGAGCGAAAACTGAAGGTAACGGCGACGACACGGAGCTGGCGGACGGTAGTGGCGCTGGCAGAGATGGCGGAGTAAAGCAATAGATAAGGCTGAAACCTATGTTGTGATTGAGAGATATGATGAAGGTGCGGTTGCCGGCGGGGCGCAGCATTTGATAACTTAAGAGAAATCAGATCATTTAAAACGGCGGGTCCGCAGACCCGCCGTTCTCTAACAGAGTAGCCTCTATTCCTAAGAATCTGGAATCAACATCGCTACGCCGCCGCTATCCGCTCTGGTGCCGATTGTTTCATCTTCAAAAGGTCATAGATAATTATCACTACGCCGACAAAGAACTCCAGCCCGCTGAATATCGCAATCTTGAACCAGAACTGCATCTGCGCTTGCGCTGTCATAAATCCCAGCCCCAGCACCCGCTCCAGATACGATTGCAGAACTCCGGCAACGCCGAACGCCAGCCCCAGAGCGAACATCGCCAGACTGGTAATCCAGAATCCCCATTTGCCGAGAGTCTGACGGAAATGGGTGACTCCTTTCAACTGCGGGAAGGCATAATAGAAGATGGTGAAATTGAGCAGAGCGTAGGCGCCAAAGAACGCCATATGGCCATGCGAGACCGTCACCTGACTTCCGTGAGTATAGTAGTTAATCTGCGGAAGGGTATGGATAAATCCCCAGACCCCGGCGCCGACCAGATGATAAATGGCGCATCCCGCCGCCAGAAGCCAGACCAGCGGATTTTCGATTTTCTGCTGCCGCTCTTTGACATGGCGGATGGAATCCCAGACCATCAGGATAATCGGCAACGGCTTCAGGGCGCTGAAAATCCCTCCGACCCAGAGCCAGTAGCGCGGCGCCCCGATTCAGTAATAATGATGTCCCGTGCCGGCAATACCGGTAAAAAGGAACAGCCCGATTTCAACATAGAGCCATTTCTCCACCACTCCCCGGGGAACGCCGGTTATCCGAAGAAGAATCCAGGCGATAATCGCTCCGGTCACCAGTTCCCATGCCCCCTCTACCCAGAGATGGATAACCCACCACCAGTAGTACCAATCGATAGAAAGATTTTTGTAAAAGGGAAGTCCGAAAAGATAGAGCAGGGCAAGCATCACCGGCCCGCCCAAGAGTGTCCCTTGAATCATGGTCCAGTTTTTCGCCTTAATCATTGTGGCGGCGACATTGAAGAGAAAAATCAGAGCGCCAGCAACGATGAGTAAATCCAGTTCAAAGGGAATGTCCAGAAGCGGCTTTCCCTGAGTCCAGCCGAAAAGAAAACTGACCAGAGCGGCAACGCCGGTGCCGACCAGAATAATCAACTGCAGATAAGCCAGTTTGGTGCTGTATAGTTCCGATTTGCTTTCTTCCGGCACCACAAAATAGGTTCCCCCCATAAAGCACAGAAGCATCCAGAGTACCGGAAGGTTGGTATGAAAAGCGCGGGCAGTGGAGAAGGGGAAGATATCAATTAGGCTTTGCGGAAGGGTAAAAGCATAGTTGATTGCCAGCCAGAGCCCCATGAGGACCTGAAGGACGAAGAGAAGCAACGCCACCACAAAGTAAGGGTAGGCGACTCGCTGAGATTTGTACGGATTCATTGCGCCTCTCCTTTCTGACGGGCAAGAAATTCAGCCAGGGCCTCCAGATCCGCCGGAGTCATCTCCTGGTATCCCGGCATATTGGTCTGCGGATTTACCGAAGCCGGGTCATATATGTACTGACGAATCTGCTCCGGGGTCATCCGCGTGCCGATATCATCCAGAGCCGGACCGGCATCGCCGCCGACACCGCCAATGGAATGGCACGCGATACATCCCTGTCCCTTTAAAGAGGGCCGCGCCGGGGGTCATCGCCGAGCCTCCGATAAGGCGTTTGCTTTCGGTGGTGCGACGTTTCTTGGAATCTTGCGGAGGCCAGTCTTGCGTGTCGATATCATTTACCCAGCGGAAGAAATCGACCAGGAGGTCAATTTCTGTCGGAGTCAGGTTCTGATGCGGCATCTTGCGGAAAGAATTAGCCAGTACCAGTTCCGGCTGCGCCACCACGCCGCGAATATAGTTTTCTCCGCGACGGTCATAGACACGGGTCAGGTCGGGAGCATAATAACCGCCAAACCCCAGAATGGTGTGGCAGTCATTGCAGTTTTACTTCTGAAAAACCCGCTTCCCTTCCACCACGTCATCTGAGAGACGGTCGACGTTGGTCAGGGCATGCACCTGATTGTGAGTATCCCAGGTCAGCGCCAGAAACAGAATCGCCGAACTGAGGGCGCCGACATAGAAAATCGTTTTGGCAAGTCTTGGCGTCATACAGTCCTCTCCTTAATGGCAACCGTGACAACCTTGAGCACCAGATTCATCTTCTGAGACGGCTGCAAAATAATTCGGGGCATATTTTTCCACCAGGCTGTCGGCAAGAGCATGAAACTTCTCATGCTCGCCGGGGCCTGTTTGCTCTTCTTCAAAGCGCTCAAACCGCTCCCCCATTTTCTCAAGCAGTTCTGGCGGAAGATTCATAGCGGCGGCCGGATACAGGATATTATCTTCTTTCATAATATGATTCCGCAGAAGCGCGGCATAAGAATTCGCCGCCTGCGCGATTGCCAGACGGTCTTCCCCGGTCCACTCCCCGGTCTGCTCCGCCCTCTCGCCCAGGATTCCAATCAGGCGCCGCCCTTCCTGATGCTCCATTAACATCACCGCAACCGGGCCATATTCGCGGGAGAATCCATGCTCCACCATCGTAGCGAGAAGAATATCCTCTTCTTTGCCGTGATGGCAGGAATCAGCGAAAGTCCGGATAAAGCCGACAAATTTATTCAAATCTTCGCGGTCGACTTTTTCGCCGTCATGCACCGCCGCCACATAGTTCTCCAACGCCGCAATCACCTTTTCAATCAGGCGATGCTCATTCTGTAACATCTGTAAAGGATTCATCTATTACCTCCAAACCTGTTGGTGTTAATGTTTATGCTCGACTTCAGGCTTTCCTGATGCTTCATGGTGTGCCGCCGGCGTGGTCAGCGCCTGATGCAGCCGCTCGACATAGTGGATAAATTCGATATAAGCGGCAACATATTCCCGGCCGGCTTCGACCGAATGCCCGGCATGCTCTCGCGTTTCCAGGGCGTGGGCGAATCTTTCATTGATGCCCTTAGTTAAAGCGGCGTTCAGCGATTGGAGAAGGGAACTGGCGGATTTTGACGTCAGCGCATCCTCCGCTTCTTCTACCCCCGGCTCCAGGGGGGTACCCGACGGTTTCAATCCGGTGTATGGCGCCCCTTCGCCTTCGCGATGCAAACGGACGAGAGTTTCAAAGAAATATCTTTGTGCTAATGATCTGGCTTCTTCACTCAGTTTGGCGACTGATATCGTCTGTTCAAAAAGGCTTCGAATCTCCGCCTCGTGCTCGGCGCCAACCCATTTCAGCACTGGAGTGACATCGCTTCTTTCAAGAGCCAGGCGGGCATCCTTGATAACCGGACCATCATATGTGTCGCAGTGCGCTGATGCCTGCGGAGTCGCCAGCAGAGCGACAAGAATCGCCAAGATAAGCGACACGCAGACCCCGGATAAATTTCGGATTAACATATAAACCTCCTCACCAGAAAGATTGTGTGATTAATTGACCGTATATTCATCTATTCTTCAAAAGTTATTCGTTTGGTAATAGTTACATTTATTCAAAAATATCTATTTATTCTCTTTTGAGGCTTGCTCCAGGGTCATGGAGCCGATGGTGCGTGTAAATTCTTCCCGGAGCCTTTTCCACTGGTAATGCAGGGCGCAGGAGCCGGTATCGGTGCATTCGCGTAGACCGAGAATACAGCGATTCTCCAGATTCTGCAGCCCGTCAATCGCTTCTACTACATTCCAGACCGTTATCTCCGACGACGGCTTCGCCAGCATGTACCCCCCACCCGGTCCTTTGGTCGCCTTGACCAGTCCTTTGTTGCGAAGGCTATGAAGAATCTTTGAGAGAAACTGCTTTGGGATTGCTTCCGCGGCGGCAATCTCGGTCACACGGATCGGCTTGGCGCCGTTGTCGCGCGCCAAAAATATCAGCGCTCTAAGGGCATGCTGGGCGGTCGGTGAATATATCATTTCAATATAGTTATTGAATAGTTGACCATATACTCATATATTATACTACTCCTATATCGGCTGTCAAGGGAAAATTATCATATTTTTGTCATATTTATTTAGCAGGACAGATTTCTGTTGACTTGCCTTAATAATGGACTATTTTTGTCGCGCTTAATCCGGGCGTAAGATTAAAAACTGCTTAAACTTAGACAAAGTCTAAAAGGAGTTTAGATGCGCCGCTATGCCTTTTTCCTCGCCCTGCTTTTTTCAACTCTTACGGCCGATTCAATGGCGGACCGAAGAAACTATGTCTGGACTTATCAATATATGACAATGCCCAAAAATGCCACGGAACTGGAGTTCTATCAGACCACGATGCTTTCGGAGATTGACAAATGGGAATTCCGTTTCGAGGTAGAGCATGGGCTCACCGATTACTGGGACCTCTCCATTTACCAGATTTTCACCCAGACGGAAGGGGAATCGTTTAAGTGGGATGCCGTCCAGTTGCGGACCCGGTACCGTCTCGGCGAAGAAGGGCGATGGTTCCTTGACCCGCTGTTATACCTCGAGTATAACCGCAAGGTCGATCTCAAACTTCCCAACAAGCTGGAAGGGAAACTGATATTAGCCAAGACCGTTTCCAATTTCAACCTGGCGATTAATCCGCTATATGAATTGTTCTTTGCCCCCGGGACAAAACATGAACTGGGGGTTGACGGCGGTTTCTCCTGGCAATTCCATCCTTCATTTGTAGCCGGGATGGAATCGACTTCCCGTATTGAGTTTGAAGACGGCGAGACCGAAACGTCATCGTATTTCGGTCCAACCGTTTCATTTGCGTCAGGAAACTGGTGGTACACCGCCGGAGTCGCCTTCGGTTTGACCGATGAGTCTGACGACGCCCGAATTCGGTTCCTGATGGGAGTGGAATTATAATGAATCGGGCGCTCAAATATGGAGTAGCGCTGGCGGTTGTCCTTATCGGGTGTGGCGGAGCGTATCGCTCTGGCTATCAGATGACCGAAGGGGAGCGTCTTTTCCGCGCTAACTGCCGCTCCTGTCATGTTCTGCCGCGGCCGGCCAAGTACACCGACGAGGAATGGCCCCGTCTGGTGAAAAGATATGGCGAAAAGATCCGGCTGGCCGACTCTTCACAAGCGGCGATAATTGAATTCCTGACTGCCAATAACTGATTGATTGAAAATCAGCGGAGCAAAAGAATCGCTTCCAGAACTTGACGGCGCAACTGCTCCGGGTCGGACGGCAGTTCCGCCACCTGCAGAGACTCCGGCGAGGCTTTCTCTCGGAGCGATTTCAACTCCTCCGAATTTAACAATTCCGGGTCGGCGTAGAGAATAGTTGGTGCCGCCGGCGGCGCCACCTCATCAGAACCGGTTCTGTCGAAAGGGAATCCGGAAAGTTTCTGGTACCACCAGAAATAGACCATCGGATGCAGCGGAATCCAGAGCGCGCCCTGCCTCCGGCGAGCGGCTTCAAGCCAGCGGGAACTTGACAGGTGCGGCGTGACGGCGATAACTTCGCTGATTCTTTTGTCTTTTGCGGCCGCTCCCAGGGCGGCATCTGCCCCCAGGTCAAATCCGGCCACCACTACCGGCGGCGGCATTTGACTATGAATATTCAGATAGGCAACGACCTCAATCAGGTCGTCGGCTTCATAACTGCCGGCGAAACGGTAAGTGCCGCCCGAAACTCCGGCGGCTCGCTGGTCATACAGAACAACACTCCACCCGGAGTCAAGTAACGGTTGAATATATGGCATAAAAAAGGTCCGGTCGGTGTCGTCAGGATGAAGTAAAATCACTGTCCCTCTTGGCGCCAGGCTCCTGTCGGTCGGGGCAAAGCGGACGGCGGCAAGGTACAGGTTATCGTTGGAGGGGACAGCAAAACTGTCCGGGATGAGACCGAAAGCGACAAATGGCTCGATATTGTTAGCCAGACGGAACTCCGGGTCTTCAAACTGATTTCGCTCGGGGCGGGCAGTTATCTTCGGCACCGTAATCAGAGGGTAAATTACATAGAAAAAAGCGACCAGAACTATCATCACTATGACCGCCACGGTCAGGATGGTTTCACGGGTCTTTTTAGATATCAATTTTGCCAATCTCACACTCCCTTTGAGAAATCAGAGGCGAATTTACGGTAAATTAAACTCTGAGCCAAGAGATTTTATGGCGATCACCCCAGAAAATCGACCAAAAAGGAATGCTTTCCGTTCGGCAAGTTCAATCTTTGAGCAGATGGGAGAGCCCCTTGCAGCGGCATATTCTCTCATAAGGGCAGGCATAGTAGCAGCTATCTAACTTCGGTATTGGCAGGCTGGTGCCACGACTCTTGAGCCCGCAGACTGGGCCGGATATGGCCTCTGCGAAATCTAAAAAATCGGCGGAATTCGGCAAAAATACTATTGACAGGGAGCGGTTCTCCCCATATATTGTTTATCGGATGATAGGATAAGTGTCCGCAAAAGAACCTTGTTTAAGAGATAAGGTATATAGGTCTTCATTTATTTATTCAGAAGTACTTATTCTAAGATTTGTTTTCCACACTGCTTAAGCCGACCGTGGGGGGTCGCTTAAGAAAAAACTGTTGATTGCAGGATTGTAGAGACTGGCAAGACTGTAATGTCGGGCGCAAAAGCCGATAGGTGATATAGATATCGTCTATGGCCACTGTCGCCCGCTTAAGCCGGTCAACTCCTTGAGGTTGTGGTTATAGGTTAGTAGCTAAAAGATAGCTAAAAAAACCGACAGAACCAAACATGATACAGGAGGAAGGAATGTCCTTCAACCCCAAGTTCTTCAGACAAAGATTTGTCCTTGCCGCGATGCTGGCTATAGTTACGCTTGCGGCGCCAATGACGGCAAACGCCCAGTTCTATGACCTCGAGTTGCAGGTGGGAGACACCGTAGGATACCCGGCGACCCTCAATTCCGCTATTTCCGTCTATATGAAAAATTACTCCGATACGGTAGCGGGGTTCGAACTCTGGCTTATGCTCGACCGTCCCGACCGGATAATCTTTCAGACCAACCTCGACACCGTTATCGATACCACCCGATGGCGTTGCATTCAATACAGCGGTCCCAACTGTATCGATTCCGTGGTGGCATCACTTTATTGGGTCTGCACCCAGTATTCCGGGAATACCTGCATTGACTCCGTGATGCAATACGGCTATTACCGCTGTAACCAGTATCAAGGCGAATCCTGCATCGATTCCACGTTTATTCCGGGTTGGGACTGGATGAAGATCGATTCCACCGAGGTCTTCACCGGCAACTTCGACACCACGGGAACCTTGACTCGCGGCTGGGAATATATCCAGAGTCGCTCGCTGGGGGGACAGGGGTTCGATATAAAAATTACGGCGCAAGCCAATACCATACCGCCTCCATATAAGCGCGGTATAGGCCCTCAGTACGGAACCACCCCACTCATAAAGTTGCTGGCCGATATCCTTCCGGTGCCGACGACCGATACCGACCGGACGGTGAGAATCATGATTCAAGCCAACAATCTCGACAACTTTGCCTTCACCGACCAGAAGGGGGACCTTATCGGCGTCTATACCGACACGGTGGCCGATACCGTTCTCTGGCGTTGCCAGGACTGGGCAGACCCGCCGCAGAATACCATCTGCCTTCTCTGGGAGGTGGTGCCGGAGCCTCCTTATGATTCTATGTCATTCCGTGACATTCTGGTGGGGCGGCTCGATACCTCGAAAGTTTACCTTGATGACGGCTCCCTTACCGTTTTGCGGGGCAAATGCGGCGATGTGAACAATAACGGCGTGGTGAATATTCTCGATGTTACTTTTCTGATTGCCTATCTGTACAAGGGGGGGCCTACGCCGCCGGTCTTATCGCTGGCAAACGCCAACGGCACCTGGCCGGTTAATATTCTCGATGCCACTTTTCTGATCGCCTACCTCTACAAGGGAGGACCCGACCCGCGATGCAGTTAGGGCGGCACTAACGTGATTTTTATGGAAGTCTAATATAGTTCGAATATGAAGAAAGCATGATTGGAAGAGAATAGAAAAATCTAAAACCCAACATGAGAAAAGAAAGGAGGTGACACTTTAAGAGGTAATTTTGAAAACACGCGCTCAAAGGAAAGAAACCAACATAGGTCTTCCTGACTTAACCGAAGTAAGGTATTCTGACGGCCTGGTGGCTCTCGCCGGATGAAAAAACCGATTTCGGATTCCCGAGGGGGGAAAGGCTCGAAAGAGACCTAAGATGATTAATGATGTTAACGAAACAAAATAGGAGCACAAGATGAAACGCAATCTGTTTTTACTTGTCCTATCCTTAATGCTTCTTTCTTTTGGGCAGATTTCCGCTCAAACGCTGACTATCTCAGCGCAGGTTCCGTCGACTTTTACCTGGTTCGACAACGACCCGGGTGACATGATCTACAAGGTCATGCCCGGTCCGATGTTTATTGAGATAGTATGGCACTACGACAACGTAGGTGGCATTGAGCTTCTGGGCGGCGCCTTTGTAGTCCGGGTTGATGGTCCCTTGGCCAAGATTCCCGGAGTCGCCGGCGCCCTTCCTGCCCCGTATGACAACGTTAAGATGAAAAACGGCTTCGAGTTCAACAGCATCTACTGGAATACCTTCGGTGGCACTCTTGCGGATTGGCCGTATGCCTGGTTGCAGAATATGAACGGCGTCATGCCGGACACTATGGGCCATGCTTTCGCCGGCACTGCCGGTCTGCCTGGCAACCTCGATCCGACCGCCTTCTATGAACTGCATTACACGGCGTCAGCAGGGACAATCACCGTTGACTCGGTCGCCCCCGCCAACGACGCTTTTGACTGGGCGTTCGATTATCCGGCCACATTTGTTCCGCTCTCAATGATAGTCGAGCAGCCGCCGAACCTGCCGCCGTCATTCACTAACTGCCCGACGCAGTTGACGACCCAGCATCACGTTGATTTCAACTATGATTTCAACGCTACCGACCCCGAACAGAATACCCTAACATTCTCGAAGGTTTCCGGTCCCGGCACTATTAACGGCACTACCGGCGTGTGGACCTGGAATCCTCCGTGTGATTCTGTTGGCAAGTCGATGACTCTGGTAGTCTGCGTTACCGACCAGTTCAATACCAACTGCACCGGTGGCCAGATTTGCACTGTGGACCTCGTGGTCAACAACCTCCCGCCGGTTATCGCTGGTGACTGCGGCAAGACCTTCATCGTTGGCGACGCGGGCGGCTCAGCTCAGTTCACCGCTACCGATGGCAACACCGGTGACACTAAGGCTTGGTCTGTAACCGTTGCTCCCCCACCGGTAGGCACCTACGGCATCGATGCCAATGGTCTGCTGTCTTTCGACCCGGATATGAGTGAATTGGGCACTGACTTCGTCTTTACAGTCACTGTGACCGATTGTGCTGGAGCAACTGATGATTGCACCGTGACTTTTGAGACCGTTTCGGCTCTGCCGTATGAAATCAAGATTGAGAAGATTCACAACCAGCTTCAGGGCCAGCATGCTTATGTTCCTGTCATCAAGGTTGAAGGCACTGAAGAGATGTGGGGCTTTGATTTCTTGATCGCGTATGATGCCTCCGCTCTCAATTTCATGGGCGCTATCAAGGGTCCCCTATATACTATCCCTGGCACCTATGAATGGGAGTATTTCAACTATCGTTTTGGTCCCTTCGGTAACTGCGGCTCCGCTTGCCCGAGCGGCATGCTTCGTGTCGTAGGTATGGCTGAGCAGAATGATGGTCCGCATCATGCGAAATCCAAAGATGTGCCGAACGACTTCGTTCTCTTCACGCTTGACTTCCTTGTTACCAACGACCGGACTATGGAATGCCAGTTTGTACCGATTCGGTTCTTCTGGTTTGACTGCGGCGATAACACCATCGCCTACTGGCCGGCTATCAATGACCCGCTCGATATCGAGACTGGTATTTCCGACCAGGTGTTTGAATTCGGCGACCCGCCGTTTGAGATTACTGACCTTGATGGTCCGTTCCCTTCATGGGGTGGCGCTCCGAATTCCTGCATGAATCCGCTTCCGGACAAGCCGGATCCGATTCGCTTCATCGATTTCTACAACGGCGGTGTGGACATCATCTGCGCCGACTCGATTGACGCCCGTGGCGATGTCAACCTGAACGGTATTGCGAATGAAATTGGTGACGCCGTTGTGTTCACCAACTACTTCATCGCCGGCCTGGCAGCGTTCCAGGTCAATATCGACGGTCAGATTGCCGCTACCGATGTCAACGCTGACGGTATCGTTCTGTCAGTGGCCGACCTGGTTTATCTCATCCGTGTCATCATTGGCGACGCTGTCCCGTATGCCAAGCTGAATCCGTATGCAATGACTGCCAACTTCAGCCATGACGGCTCGGTTGTCACCGTTGATGCGGAACTCGGCGCGGCTCTCTTCACCTTCGCCGGTGACGTCAACGTGTCCCTCGCTGAGGGCGCGGCCGGAATGGAGATCAAGACCGGTCTGGTTGAAGGCAACACCAACGTTCTGGTTTATTCCTTCGAGAAGAATAAGACCTTCTCCGGCAGTATCCTGAACGCTGAAGGCTCGATGATTAAGGTTGAGGCGGTGGATTACTTTGGTAACACCTACAAAGTTGGCTGGTTGCCGACCGCGTTCAGTGTTTCCAACTATCCGAACCCGTTCAACGCTCAGACTGTGATTCGTCTCGAACTGCCCAAGGCTTCCGACTATAGCGTGACGATCTACAACGTCGCCGGTCAGAAAGTCCATGGCTGGAACGGTTACAGTGAAGCGGGCGTCCTCGAACTTAACTGGACGGCCAACGTTGCCTCCGGTATCTACTTCTACAAAGCAGAAGCCGGCGCCAACTCAGTGACCAAGAAGATGGTACTTCTGAAGTAACCATTTACTCTTTCTCACGGGGAGGATTTTCCTCCCCGTGGGGATAAAATTTAGAGGAGAGTGACTAACGAATCGAAATTGATAATGAATAAATTTGGGCGAAAAAAAAGGATTGGTTTAGATGGCCCCCAAAATCGATAGTCTGACAGCGAGAACTAAGATTTGGGGATTTTTTGCTTTTATGGCACGGAGTGCCGTTCCCCGCATTTTGCGACCTGCAAGGTTCTGCATGATTGCTGAACGTCAGGTAATAGGGATTCAGACTTACCCGCCTACCTCACCTAATTTCAATAAAAGACTTTTTCCGGGATTTTTGATTTTTGACTTGATAACGACTTAAAAAAGTTTCGCCGGGCAGTTAACCAGTTAAAAAATCCGAACTTAACCGGTCTGCTCAGGTTTTGAACAGAAAAACAAGGATTCTTTCTGACGGTTGGGGGAGCCGCAGAAAACAGCATGTAATAATGCCTGAAGTTGGTCTGTGAATTGCTCAAAAGAGAGCGGATAAGAGTGTATAATTGCCTTATGTCGCATATGAACTTACAAATCCGGCGCACAATTCTGACGGCGGCTCTGATGGCTGTCCTGCTTGGCGGCGCCGATTCTCTCGCCAATACGGCGCCGGTGATTGCGACACTCACTGACCAAACGATTCTGGAAGGAGAGACCTTGACTTTTTCCGTGAGAGTGCTTGATGCTGATGGCGACAATATCGACCTCGGCATTGTCTCCTGTCCTGCCGGCGGAAACTTTGAGACCGTCAGTAACGGTCTGGCGACCTTCCAATGGACGCCGGATTTCACCGGTCCGAACTCCTCCGAGAATTCACCGTTTGTTATGACGGTCTGGGCCGGTGACGGCGCCAGCGCGACCACTCGTCAAATAAAAATAAATGTTCTCAATAACAATCGGCCGCCCGCATTGAACTCTCCGACCGCTCTGGTCTCGACCGCGGGTGACCGGGTACAGTTTGAAATAACTTCCACGGATCCGGATAACGACCCGGTGCACTGGACACCGGTAGCGGTTCCGGCTGCGAATGCTTTCATACCGGGGCAGCCGGCATTATTCGACTGGCAGACAGCTCTCCGCGATTCCGGGAATTATAATATTCTGATAGCAATCAGCGACCAGTATGGAGCCTCCGATACCGCCGCTATCGCGCTCAATCTTTCCCCGGCGGTGGTTTATTCGCTCGGTGTCGATACCGTGAGCGGTTATCCCGGCGAATTGGTGACGGTTGGTATTAATCTCCTGAATCTGGAGCCGGTTTCCGGTTTTGATTTGCTGGTCAACTATGATGTCTCTTCCATGACCGTTTCCAACATCACCAAGGTCGGGACACGCGCCGCTAATTTTGAATATTTCAGTTACAGTTTGAATTATCGGGCGATGCTCGGTGATATCCGGGTTGTCGGTACCGCCGACCTTTCCAGCGGCGCGGTCACCCCTGACCTTCCGGCCGGGAATGGTCCGGTGGCGCGGCTTTCATTCTATTTGACCAGCGACCAAAATTATGGCGGCTTTGCCGTGCCGCTAAATTTCGTTTTCCGCGACCTGATTAACAACAGCGACAATGTCCTGTTCGATACCGGCGGCGTGCGCGTTGAGCAGAGCGCTATCATTTATGAGAACGGCTATGTGCTGATTCAAAAACCGGACCTGTCCAATCTGGGGGATATAAATTTGAACGGCATACCGTTTGAAATCGGCGATGCCGTGGTTCTGACTAACTACTTCATAAATCCGCGCGTTTACCCGCTCAACTCCGTTCAGCGGGCTTATTCTGATGTCAATCAGGACGGCATTATGGCGTCGGTCTCCGACCTGGTCTATCTGGTCAATAAGATAGTCAATCTTTTGGAGAACAGCGGCAAACTACGGTATGACGGCGCCGGAGCGGAGATAGTGGCGCTTTCGCAAGGCGGCGGTCTCGACCTGATGTATCGCTCGACTGAAGAGTTAGGCGCTGTGCTGATAACTTTTTCCGGCGCTCCCGAAAGCGGGGAAAGGTTGACTTTGTCTTCACCGCTTAGCGAAAGCGGGTTTGATTTCAAATGGGCGCAGGATGGCGCAACCGTGCGGGCTTTGATTTTCAGCGAAACCGGAAAACGTCTTCCGGCCGGACTGAATACCCTGTTACGGGTTGAAGGAGAAGGGAATCTCAAAATTCAGGCTGTGGAACTGTCATCGACAGAAGGGCTGGCGATGCCGGCGACCGTGAAAGATAACTTTGAATTATTGCCGCACGGATATGCTCTTTATCAGAATCATCCCAATCCGTTCAATCCGTCAACGGCGATAACTTTTGATATTCCGAAAGCAGCCTCAGTGGAATTGAAGATATATAATATTCTGGGGCAGGAAATCTGTCGGCTTGTCAACGCTTTTCTTCCGGCCGGGCGGCATCAGGTAACCTGGGACGGTCGCGACCGGGACGGAAGCGTCATGGCAAGCGGAATATATTTCTACACTATAACGGCGGACCGTTTCAACGACCGAAAAAAAATGATTCTCCTAAAATAGATAGGCGGAATGAATATGTTCTCACGATGTCAAATTAATGATAAGAAGGTCAATCGGCGGCGCCTTCTGGCGTTGCCTCTGGCTCTGCTGGTTTGCCTGATGGTTTTTTCAGGCGAGAGCAAGGCGCAGTTGATAATTGACAGTATCAACTACAAAATCGACGTCGGCGATTTCACCGGACTGCCCGGTACCATCGTTCGCATGCCGGTTCAGATAAAGAACGCCATCCCGGTCGGTGGTTTCATCATCCGATTCACCTATCCCAAAACCCTGCTGAGACCGATAAAGATAGATGACGCCGGCGGCGGACTTACCATTGTCTATGACAGTTTGGAGATGGTAGGACGGGGACGCTCCACCATAGTATTTGACACCCTTGGCGTACCTTCAATCTGGGATACCACTTATACTGTTTTCGCCCCGCGAGATACGGTGGACACTGTTATCAACGGCAATGCCATTTTTGTTCAATTTCTCCCCCCGTTGCCGCCCGACCCTCCTCCGCCGGGTTACGTCAGACCACACATTCCGACCAAGGCCGACACGGTGGGAGTGATTCTCAATTTCCTGTTCAGAGTAAGTTCCTCGGCTACCACAGGACAGACTGCCTTTATTCAGGTAGAGGATTACAAAGGGACTCTGCCGGAATACCGCATCAACCAGTTCTCCGACACCACCGGAACGATTACGATTTATCCCGGCACCGGTACTTATGGTTTTGGAAGATTTACGGTTGGTACTCCTCCGGTCGACCCCTGCCCGACTGATACCTGTCCTGATACCTGCTGCACCACTGGACCTCCCGGGAATAATGCCCCCTCGGTGGGAGCAATTGTTCCGTCCAGTTACACCATCAACCAGGGTGACTCTGTTCGATTTACGGTGAATGCCACCGACCCTGACGGTGACGACCTTACTCTGCGCGCCATCGGTCTTCCGGCAAACGCCCAGTTCCTGCCGACCAATCCGGTCAGCGGAACTGCCTCCGTTTCCGGCACTTTCCGCTTTGTGCCGTCCTTCGCGCAGGAGGGAACCTTTATCATAGACTTTCAGGCGACTGATGAATTCAACGCCAATTCTGCCATCCGTTCTGTCTCGATTACCGTCAACAAATTAGATATTGATAGACTTTTCACCACTTCCACTTATGGCGGCGCCCCGGTGGGAGGTGTTCCCGGCGCCTCACCGGTCATCCTGCCGATTGACCTGGTGACATCTAAGACTGTCTATGGTATTCAGTTCGATATGTCCTATCCGGGTCAGGTGGCTGGAATCGATTCCATAGTCGTAACCGACCGCACCCCCGAATATGTTGTTTATGAAAATATCGGGCAGTTTCCCGATACTGTCCGCGTGGTCGCATTTGGACTGGCAAATGAGCCGATAGTGGATGGGACCTCTTCGGCGATACTGCGCGCCTATATGTCGATAGATTCGGCGTCAACTCCCGGCGATTACTGGGTGAAATTTTATGACGCCTGGGAATCGATTGACCCCAATCCGCAGGTGCCGTCGCTGTTTCTTCTGACCGACTCCGGTATCATCGAAGTTGACCGGTATGGCGATGTCAACCTCGATAAGAAAATCAACGTAGCCGACCTGGTTAATATCGTGGCATACATTCTCGGCAACTATGGTCTGCCGCCGCGTAATTTTGCCACCGCCAATGTGGTGCGCGATGCCTTTGTTAACGTGGTTGACCTGGTGGGAGTGGTCAATACCATTTTCGGTCTGCCAATCAATCCTTCACCGGCGCCGGTCAATTATGAAGGGCAGGTGGCGTCCTTGCGCCTGGTGCATGACAATCTCTCTGCCGGGCAGTTGACCAAACTGAATGTTCAGGGGGAATTCCCGGACAATGTCGCCGGTGTCCAGTTGCAAATCGATTATGACCCGGCCTCGGTGGAGTTCAATCGTCCCGAACTGGCGGAGATGGCGTCGCAGTTCATCCTGGCGTATAATGACGACCATAACGGGCGAATAAGGCTGGTGCTTTACAGCAATCAGCCCTGGAAGAAAGAAACCTTGATTCCGTCCGGCATTTCCGATTTTCTGCGGATACCGGCGGTGGTCAAGAAAGATATCAGCGCCGACGATAAATCGACCATGCGCATAACGCAGGTCTATCTTTCCAACGCCAATGCCAATGAAATACCGGTTGATAATCCCAATCCGATTCTTCCGACCGATTTCATGCTCTATCAGAACTATCCTAATCCGTTCAATCCGGTAACGCGTATCGATTTTGACATAAGCAAAGCGGGCGGTGAATTTGCCCGATTGAAGATATACAACATTCTTGGACAGCATGTCAAAACGCTGGTGGACCGTCATATGGAAACAGGCCGTCATACGGTAACCTGGGATGCCAGCGACCAGAATGGAAGACCGGTTGCGACCGGTATCTATCTCTACCGACTGGAAGTCGGGGATAAGCATCAGACCAAGAAGATGGTTTTACTGAAGTAACGAGGCGGGGAATTTATGATAAAGCGAAGAGCGAATAAGAAAGGATTTCATATTAGAGCATCGGCTTTACTTTTGATGCTCTTTGGGTTGATGGGCGCTGTGGCTCATGCCCAGACGCCGCCGGTCGTTTCGGATATTCCCGACCAGACCGTCGCCGAGGGCGCGCTTTTTACGACTATCAACCTCGACAACTATGTCACTGACGCCGAAAGCACTCCCGACCAGATTACTTGGACTTATTCGGGGAATCTGGAGTTGACGGTTTCTATTGACGTCAATCGCGTAGCCACTATAACTATTCCCAATGCCGATTGGAATGGTTCGGAGACTATTACTTTTACAGCAACTGACCCCGACCTGCTCAGCGACAGCGACCCGGCGACCTTTACGGTTACCAATGTCAACGACGCTCCGGTGTTTTCCGATATCCCGGACCAGACTATTGCCGAAGGCTCAACTTTCGCGACTGTTAGTCTTGATGATTATGTTTCTGATGTCGACAATCTCGACTCCGAAATAAACTGGACTTTCTCCGGCAACACTGAATTGACGGTGAGCATCGATATCAATCGCGTGGCCACGATAACGATTCCAAACGCCGACTGGTTTGGTTCCGAGACAATTACATTCACCGCTACTGACCCCGGTCTATTGTCCGACAGCGACCCGGCGACCTTTACGGTTACCAATGTCAACGATGCTCCGGTGGTTTCCGACATTCCTAACCAGACCATTAACGAAGGCTCTCTCTTCACTACCATAAATCTCGACATTTTTGTTAGCGATATCGATAACGTTGACACAGAAGTAAACTGGACGTTTTCCGGTAACACCAGCCTCACAGTCAACATCGATATCAATCGTGTGGCAACGATAATGATTCCGAACGCTGACTGGTTTGGTTCCGAGACAATTACGTTCACCGCTACCGACCCCGGACTTCTTT
>DYGG01000012.1:60224-64113 GCA_020724775.1 Ignavibacterium sp.
GCGTGGCCACGATAACGATTCCAAACGCCGACTGGTTTGGTTCCGAGACAATTACATTCACCGCTACTGACCCCGGTCTATTGTCCGACAGCGACCCGGCGACCTTTACGGTTACCAATGTCAACGATGCTCCGGTGGTCTCTGATATTCCCGGTCAAACGGTGGCTGAAGGGAGCCCCTTCGCGACCATAAATCTTGATGATTACGTCACCGATATTGACGACGCCGACAGCGAAATAAGCTGGACTTTCAGCGGCCAGGTGAACTTATCGGTTACTATAAATGGCTCTCGGGTAGCGACGATTACGCCGCTTGACCCGAACTGGAACGGTTCGGAGACAATCACTTTTACCGCCACCGACCCCGGTCTGCTTTTCGCCAGTGACGCCGCCACCTTCACGGTTACGGCGGTCAATGATGCGCCTATTGTCGCCGGGATTCCCGACCAGACCATTCCCGAAGGCTCTACCTTTGCAACCATAAATCTTGATAATTATGTGACTGACCCGGACAACAGCGATGCCGATATGATCTGGACCAAAACCGGCAACAGCCAACTGCTGGTCGATATCACCAACCGGGTGGCAACGATAATAATCCCCAACGCTGACTGGTACGGCTCGGAGACAATTACCTTCCGCGCTACCGACCCGAGCCTTCTAAGCGGCGAGGATGCCGCCACCTTCACGGTGACCAACGTTAACGATGCCCCGGTAGTGAGCGATATCCCGAATCAGACAATTGCCGAGGGGAATACTTTCGCCACCATCAATCTTGACACCTATGTCACTGATATAGACAATGCTGATAACGAAATCACCTGGTCGGCCAGCGGACAGGTAGAACTCACCGTTTCTATCGATATCAACCGGGTGGCGACCATAACGATTCCGAACGCCGACTGGACCGGCTCGGAGACGATAACTTTTACCGCCAGCGATCCGGGCCTTTTAACCCATTCCAATGCCGCTACCTTTACAGTCACCAACGTGAATGACGCCCCGGTGGTTAGCGATATTCCGGACCAGACTGTAAGCGAAGGACAGCCTTTTGCCGCCATTAATCTTGATGATTATGTTACTGATATTGATAATGCCGACGCCGCGATTACCTGGACTTACAGCGGAAATACGAATCTGACGGTAAGTATCAATTCCAGCCGTGTAGCGACAATTACCGTTCCCAGTCCTGACTGGAACGGG
The DNA here is from genome assembly GCA_020724775.1 of Ignavibacterium sp. Classification (GTDB taxonomy): domain Bacteria; phylum Zixibacteria; class MSB-5A5; order GN15; family PGXB01; genus DYGG01. The sequence goes on from DYGG01000012.1 coordinate 61,427, forward strand.
TCAGAAACTATCACCTTTACTGCCACCGACCCGGGCTTTTTGAGCGATGCCGATGCCGCCACCTTTACAGTCAGCGCTGTAAACGATGCCCCGGTGGTGTCGGATATTCCGGACCAGACTATTGATGAAGGCTCTGCATTCGCCACTATCGACTTGAACGCCTATGTTACAGATATAGATAATCTCGACGCTGAAATGACCTGGACTTACAGCGGGAATACCGCTCTCACCGTCAGCATAAACGCCTCCAACATCGCCACTATTACAGTTCCGAATGCCGATTGGGTCGGCTCTGAGACAATTACATTCACCGCTACTGACCCCGGTCTGCTCTCTGACAGCGACCCGGCCGTATTCACCGTGAATAATGTCAATGACGCCCCGGTCGTCTCCGATATTCCCGGTCAGACCGTCGCCGAAGGCGCGGCTTTCGCCACTATCAATTTCGATAACTATGTCAGCGATATCGATAACAGCATCAGTGAAATGACATGGACCTTCAGCGGAAACGTCAATCTTTCCGTTTTGATAAACGCCCGGATTGCCACTATCACGCCAATTGACCCGAACTGGAACGGCTCAGAGACTATAACCTTTACCGCCACCGACCCGGGTCTTCTTTCCGATTCCGACCCGGCAACATTTACCGTGACGGCGGTCAACGATGCGCCGGTGGTAGCCGGCATCCCCGACCAGGCAATCCCCGAAGGCGCTACTTTCGCCACCATTAATCTCGATGATTATGTGACGGACGTAGACAATGCCGACGCCGAAATGACCTGGACGAAGTCCGGCAACGTGGAACTTCTGGTGGATATAACTAATCGGGTGGCGACTATTATTGTGCCCTTCCCGCAGTGGAGCGGCTCGGAGACAATCACGTTCACCGCTACCGACCCGGGACTTCTTTCCGGCTCGGATGCCGCCACTTTTACCGTTTCTGCAAATAATGACGCTCCGGTGGTGACGGCGATTCCGAATCAGACTATTTCCGAAGGCGGCACCTTTACCGCTATCGCGCTTGATAATTATGTGAGCGACCCGGATAATACCGACGACCAGATGACCTGGACGGCATCGGGTCAGACCGACCTCATTGTCAATATAGATGCCTCTCGCATCGCTACCATCACGACTCCATCGGCCGACTGGTATGGCTCGGAGACTATTACTTTCCGCGCTACCGACCCGGGACTTCTTTTTGATGAGACGCCGGTGATATTCACCGTCACGAACGTAAATGATGCGCCGGTAGTTGCCGATATTCCCGACCAGACGATTGCCGAAGGCGCGACTTTCGTTACTATCAATCTCGACAATTACGTTAACGACATAGACAACGCCGACAACCAGATATCCTGGTCAGCCAGCGGAGAAACCGAACTCTCTGTATCTATAAGTATAGCCCGGGTTGCCACTATAGCAATTCCTAATGTCAACTGGAACGGCTCAGAGACAATAACGTTCACGGCCACCGACCCGGGACTGCTTTCTGACGCTGATGCCGCGACCTTCACTGTCACGGCAGTTAACGACGCCCCGGTGGTTGCGGGAATTCCTGACCAGACCATTGCCGAAGGCGCTACCTTCACGACCATAAATCTTAATGCCTACGTTACTGATGTCGATAATCTCGATTCTGAAATGAACTGGAGTTTCAGCGGCAATTCGGCTTTGACCGTTTCCATTGACGCCTCCCGAATCGCCACCATTACAATACCGTCAGTTGACTGGAACGGTTCGGAGGTAATCACTTTCACCGCCACCGACCCCGGCCTTCTCTTTGATTCCGATGACGCCGTCTTTACTGTCACCGCCGTCAATGACCCGCCAGTTGTGGCGGATATTCCTGACCAGACCGTCAATGAAGGCAGCCCCTTTGCCTCCATAAATCTGGATGATTTTGTTAGCGATATTGATAATTCCGATGCCCAGATATCCTGGACCTATAGCGGCAATATATCGCTTATTGTCAACATAAACGCTTCCCGCGTAGCCACCATCACGACCCCTAATTCCGAATGGAGCGGCTCCGAGACAATAACCTTCCGCGCTACCGACCCGAGCCTGTTATTCGACGAAGATGCCGCCACATTTACGGTCAACGCTATTAACGATGCGCCGGTGGTTACCGACATTCCCAATCAGTCGATTCCGGAAGGTTCAACTTTCACGCTTATCAATCTTGATGACTATGTCAGTGATGCCGATAACGCCGACAACCAGTTGACCTGGACATTTTCCGGCGCCACCAACCTGATTGTCAATATCACCAACCGGGTGGCAACTATCTCTACACCCAACGCCGACTGGTTCGGCTCGGAAACGATTACTTTCACTGCCACCGACCCCGGTCTTCTTTCCGACTCTGACCCGGCTACTTTTACGGTGACTAATATCAACGATGCTCCCGTGGTGGCTGATATTCCGAATCAGACCATCAGCGAGGGGAGTATTTTCACCACTATAAATCTCGATGATTATGTCAGCGATATCGATAACCTCGACGGTGAACTGACCTGGAGTTATAGCGGCAATACGGCGCTGACTGTTACTATCGATGCCTCCCGTATAGCGACTATAAGTATTCCGTCGCCTGACTGGAACGGCTCGGAAACGATTACCTTCCGCGCCACCGACCCGGGTTTGCTGTTCGACGAGGATGCCGCTACATTTACGGTTTCGGC
>DYGG01000065.1 GCA_020724775.1 Ignavibacterium sp.
CTCTTTTCTTCATTAATCACAGAGCCGAGTAGCCCAAAATCCCCCCGAGTTACTTATCCATCTCGTATGACGAGCGGGGGTTTTGACATTCTTCCGCAGGGGCGAACCCGCGCGTTCGCCTCTTGTTGAAATCATCCCGGTGCGCGGGATTTTTCCCGTTGCGGCCGCTCCTGTCCGCCCACGGCGGCTCTGACCTGCCGCAAATTGAATCCGTATCCGACGATTCCCTCCCCCCAAAAAAAATTCGGGCGGCTCGCCGCTGCGAACCGCCCGAAAACAATCTAATCTCTCAGATATCTCTATTTCCCCGACTCCGGAGCCATCCGGAACCGCGAATAATACCAGTCCGACCAGGCTTTGCCGTCATGAACCCGCAGCCGCATATAATACATATCGCCCGCTTTGAGCGGTGCGCCGGCATATACCACCGAGGAGTCCTTCATCCCTCTTGCACCCGGGTCCCACATCTCCGCCAAACGCCAGTCCGCATCAGTCCCTACCGCGATGCTGAAACTGTCTTGAACGTAAGAATGAAGACATGTCACCGACCACTCAAACGTCGGCTTGGCGCTTTTGACCTTATTTATATCTTCGCCACGAAAACCGAGTTTCTGTATAATCGGAAGATTCGGGTCGCCGACATCCCAGCACCAGGGACGGCCCACGGCTATCGCCGGAAACTGCTGTCCCCGGTCGTTGCCGAAAGCCCAGTCAAACGAGGGGTCGCCGGTATGAAGCGAATCGATACAGAACCGCCCGGGCGAGTCAATCTTGTAATGAATTTCGTAGAAGGGAGTCGGTCCAAGGAAACCGGGGAATCCGATATTGGACGCAAAGGCATGTCCGAAAAGGTCGGGAAGATTTCCATCCATATTCCCCTGCAAAAATGCCAGCGGCCAACTGGTCGTATTCCCGAAGAAATTCCAGTAGGTGCCGTCATTGAATCCGTTCTTCAACGCCACATTATCATAAGGGGAGGGAAGCACCGCCCGGCCCGTTCCCTCCGGCGCCGCCACTTTGCTAATCTTACTCAGATTGGAGGAGTAGAACTGCAGACTAAAACTTCCCCCAAGCATCGAATCTGACGGCGGGCTGGTATAATCGAAAACTATATCGATGTAAAACGGCTCGCCCATCTTTATCTTGCTGAACTCTCCGGCTTTGAACAGGAATTTCTCCGGAATGCTGGGATAGATACGGATAGTATCTCCCAGCGCCGTCACCTGGCCGAATATGATTAGGAATAGAAAAAAGGGTAGAAACAAACTCCGTTTGATCCTCATCATTCACTCCTTCCGCTTTTGAACTCAAATCAATGCCTCAATATATTCCTGTCACCCGATTCGTCAACCGATTTCTGCGCCGGTCATTCAAACCGGTTGACAACCTTCATCTCCTTATACCCTTGACCTTCTCCAAAACATCGCTAATTTACCCCACTATGTCCCGCTTTCGCGCCGTATTGTCGCCGCTTTTCACCAGTCTCACTTTTGCCGGAAGTTTCGTCGCCGCTAAATATGCCATCGCCGCGCTTGACCCCATCGCCATCACCTTCTACCGTTACCTGGTCGCTCTCCTTTTTCTGACATCTCTTATGCTCTGGCAGAAACTTACCTGGCGCGGCCATTTGACCCCTCTTGACTTTCTGAAACTGTTCCTTATGGGTCTCACCGGCATTGTCGGATATCATTATTTCTTCTTCCTCTCCCTGCGCTACACCGCGGTGGCACATTCGGCAATCATCAACGGCTTCAGCCCGGTGGTCACCGGTCTTCTGGCCGCTATCTTTATCAAAGAGAAACTGACTCTCAAAAATTACCTGGGAGTCATCATCGCGATTTCGGGAGTGATGATACTTATCACCGACGGCAACCTTGGGACACTTTTTACGCTCGGTTTCAATAAGGGAGACCTTCTGATGCTCTGTGCCGTTTTCTGCTGGGGAATCTATGCCGTCATCGCCCGCCGTCTGCTTGAGAAACATCCCAGTCTCACTGTTACCTTCTACAGCGCTCTCTCCGGTGTGATGATTCTGACTCTCCTCACAGTCGGCGACAGTTCTTCTCCAGGCGCCGCCGCCCTTTCGCCGGTGGTGATTCTCTCCATACTTTACATGGGGTTAATCGCCTCCGGCATCGGATACTATCTTTACAATATCAGCATCCGTCAGATAGGCCCTACCCGCACCTCCAGTTTTGTCAACAGTGTTGTGCCGGTAGCGGTCTCCCTTCTCGCCTTCCTATTCTTCAAGGAGCCGCTTCGCCCGATTATGGCTTTGAGTATATTGCTGATAGTCATCGGGCTTCGTCTTATGTTGCGTCCCACAGATTAATCTGATTTCATTCGTTAAGACCTCATCCCATAACGAGTCTCTCGGCAATTTGGCTCATCCTGCTAAGAATGGGGACGTATAAAGTTCAGACTGAAAAGGAGGTCACCTTTATGAATGCCACAAGAAAAGTCGCTATTGTTACCGGCGCTTCATCCGGTATCGGCAAAGCGGTCGCCGAGTTATTTGCGCGGGACGGCGTTGCTGTCGTTGTGTCCGATATTAATCGCGAACTGGGGGAGAAATCAACCGCGGAAATCCGTCAGAAAGGAGGCGATGCTTTCTTTGTTTATTCTGACGTTTCCAAACCTTCCGACTGCGAACTGATGGTTAAATCAACCTTGGAGCGGTACGGACGGCTTGATTTCGCCTGCAATAATGCCGGTATCGGCGGAGAGCAGAAACCAACCGCTGATTGCACCATTGAAGGATGGCAGAAAACCATAGGCATTAATCTGTCGGGGGTTTTCTTTTGCATGAAATATGAGATTCCGGCTATGTTCCGGAACGGTGGAGGCGCCATAGTCAATATGGCATCAATCCTGGGTGCGGTCGGCTTTGCCAATGCCGTCGCTTATGTCGCCGCCAAGCACGGCGTTCTAGGACTGACCAAAACCGCCGCTATGGAGTATGCTCCTCAAGGAATTCGTGTCAATGCCGTAGGTCCGGGATTTATCAGCACTCCCTTGATTCAAGATCTCGAAAACAACCCCCAGTCCAATCAGATGCTGATTTCTCTCCATCCCATTGGTCGGCTCGGCAGACCCGAAGAGGTTGCCGAGTTAGTCATCTGGCTCTGCTCGGAGAAAGCCTCTTTTGTGACCGGCGCCTATTACCCGGTTGATGGCGGCTACCTGGCGCGCTAACGCCACATTTCGGAAAAGGGAAGGTCAATTTACCCCTTAAAAACGGATACCGGCGGATATGACATCCGCCGGTTCTCTCTGCTGTCTAATTGAGGAAGTACTATTTACCTGCCGGTGGAACCGGTAACGGAACCTGATTGGAGACCGGCTTTAATGATTTGAGATAGGCAAAAATGTCGCGCAAATCTTCATCGGGAAGTTCCGCCAGATTGAACCAGGGCATCGGGGGAAGAATCGGTCTTCCGGCGCCCATATGTTTGCCGGTACGCATCGCCTTGATGAAGGAGTTTTCCGTCCAGGCGCCGATACCGGTAAGATTGTCGGGCGTCAAATTCGCCGCAAAGGAAATTCCCCACGGCCCAATCCAGGCGCTCAAATGATGATTGGTCGCCGCCATCCAGCCGGACTCGCTGAGGACTCCTTGTGGAAATGTCGGCACCGTCTCATTTGAGGGGTGCCCGGATAGCAGGCGCGAACTGTCCGGTAACGGTCCCTGGGCGGTTATTACTTTCGGCGAATGACAATCGTGACATCCCCCAACCGTTACCAGCAATCGGCCCTTTTCAATCTGTTCCCTGGTGTACGACATCGTCCCTTCCTTCGAAACCACTATCGAAAATATCAGGAGCAACAACACTCCAGCAAAGCTGATAATGGCGGCAAGTCTTGCTTTGCCAGACATCAAAACATCCTCCTTGTTACTATATTGTATCGATATGAAAAGAAACCGGCCGCTCGAGCCAAAGTCCTCTTTCCAGCCCTACCGCCTCTCAGAAACCCCCCATAGCCGTCTCAGATATCATCGACTATACGAATCTATGAATACGGTTTGTTGGAAATATCCTGACAATTTTGTACTTATAATACAGAAAAATGGATGAAAGATGTCCACGATTGTGAAACCTTTCCTTTTCGGGAGGCGATGGGTCGTTTTTACCCCGCCGGTGAGGCGCAGCCCCCCGGCTGTTCAGAATTTATTCCAAAAAAAATCCCCGCACCCGCGGGGATTTTTCGATTTCTATGACAGCCGGCGATAATCAGACATCTACCGAATCGTCGTCCGTCTTGGGCTTGGTAATTTTCTTGACGGTGGCATCGATCTTGTCGGGATGCTTCTCCTTCAACTTCCCTTTGTACTTTTTCAACTGCGTTTTCACCTTGTCGATAGCCATCTCGATGGAAGCATACATATCATTGCTGTCACCTTTGCCCGTAATGGTATCCTTGTAAACCTTAATCTTGATCTCTGCCGACTGACGATATTTTTCTACATCCAGAATCACTTCCGTAGAGATAATATTCTCGAAATATCGAGTTAGCCCATTTACCTCCTTTTCGATATACTGTTTCAACTGTGGAGTCAGGTCAAAATGTCTGGCGGTAATCGAGATGTTCATAATGCCTCTCCTTTCACCCTGCCCGTTCTATTATTGCCCCGTTTGTGACGGGGATTATCTTTGCTTGTTCTATCATCGTAATCACCATTTTCAATCCGCAACGTTCGGTTCCTCAGTAAGTCGGCGCCGTTTCAAAGTAATGCTCGGCGGTGATATAGCGGCGCGTTCCGGAAACCTGCCGCAACACCAGCGAATGGGTCACCGCGCCGCCCCGTCTAAAAATCACCCCTTTGAGAAGGTCGCCATCGGTTACGCCGGTGGCTGCAAACATTATACCGTCGCCGCACGCCAGTTCATCGGCATGGAAAATCTTTTCCAGGTCTTTAATTCCCATCGCTTCCGCCCGGTCTCTCTCCTGCTGATTGCGGAAGACCAGCCGCCCCTGTAGGGCTCCGCCGATACAGCGAAGCGCCGCCGCCGCAAGAACTCCCTCCGGAGCCCCGCCGATGCCGAGAAGAAGGTCTACCCCGTTGTCGGGAAGGGCTGCCGCAATCGCCGAAGAAACATCACCGTCTGGAATCAAATGAATCCGGGCGCCGGTTTTCCGTACCCGAGCGATTAGTTCACTGTGACGATCCCGGTCAAGGATAACTACGGTAAGATTGGATTTGCGGTATCCGAGACATTCGGCGACTCTTCCTATGTTTTCCTCAGGAGATTGGCGCAGGTCGATCGCTTCGGCCGCTTTCGGGCCTACCGCAATTTTTTCCATGTACGTATCGGGAGCATGCAAAAGTTGTCCGCGGGGAGCGATGGCGATTACAGCCATGGCGTTGGGTCGCCCAAATGCCACTGAATTGGTGCATTCCAGGGGGTCAACGGCAATATCGACCGCCGGGTCGGAACCGTTGCCAACCTGCTCACCGATATAGAGCATCGGCGCCTCATCCCGTTCCCCCTCCCCTATGACAACGGTGCCTCGGAAATTGATGCTGTCAAAGGTGCGGCGCATCGCCTCGGTGGCGGCGGCATCAGCTCCCTCTGGAGAGCCGCGTCCCAGCCAAACAGCGCTCGCCAGAGCTGCCGCTTCGGTCACGCGAATTATCTCCAGCGCCAGATTGCGATCCATCAAATGACTTCCATCCTATGTGAAAAAGAACCGGTAATTCTTAATCGTCAGTGTCCAACTTCAATCGGTCATCATGACGGCTGTACCATCCGTTTGCGAAACCGCGCCGACGGAATCTTCAACTCCTCACGATACTTGGTCACCGTCCGCCGCGCCAACTGTATTTTCTCTTCCTGAAGCCTCTGAAAAATCTCCTGGTCGGATAGAGGACGAGTCGGGTCCTCCGCCCTGATTATCTCCTCTATCCGGTTTTTCACATGCCGCTTCGAGAGTTCTTCGCCGTCCTCGCTGGCAATCCCGGAATTGAAGAAATATTTTATTTCAAATACCCCCTGTGGTGTCTGCACATACTTGCCGTTTGCCACCCGGCTGATAGTGGCAACATTCATATTAACGCGGCGCGCGATATCATCCATTATCAGCGGCTTTAAGAAGGCCGTCCCTTTCTCAAAAAACTCTTTCTGCTCTTCCACTATCGCCTCCATCACCCGAATCATGGTGGTCCGGCGCTGATTAATGGAATTCAACAGCCAGCGCGCCTGCTCCAGTTTCTCCCGGACATACTTGCGGGTATCTTTGGAAACCTTGCTCCCCGCCTTCAGAAGTTGACGGTATCCCGGACTGATTCGCAGGGAAGGGAAGTTCTTGTCGTTGTGATACACCACGTAATCTTCCCCAATCCGGTCAACTATCAGGTCCGGCACAATCGGCGCCGCCGATGACTCAAAACGTCCGTGCGCCGGCGTAGGGGAGAGGCTCTTTATGACATCCATCGCCTGCTGCGCCTTCTCAAACGGTATTCCCATCGCGCGCGAAATCTGAAGAATCGATTTCTTATCGAGGACATTGATATACTGGTCAACTATATTATAAGCGACTGTATCTTTCAGCCCTCTTTCCTCCAGTTGTATCAAGAGCGATTCTCGCAGGTTGCGCGCCCCCACTCCCGGCGGGTCAAACCCCTGTATCACTTTTATCATGCTCTCAATCTTGTCCAAGGGGAGTTTCAACTCCTCGGCCATCTCCGCCGCCGAGCATACCAGATATCCCTTAGGTGATATATTGCCTATGATATATTCGCCTATCAATTGCTCGTCTTCCGACAACTTGAGAAACGACAACTGCTCCATCAAATGATCATAAAGAGTCTTTTCAATGACCGGCACCCGCTCGAAAGAGTCTTCATCTTCTCTTTCCAACCTTTCCCGCACCTTGTAATCCAGGTCATCACCCAGATAATTTATCCAGTCAATCTTATCCAGTTTGGGGTCCAAATCACTGCTGTCGTCTTCAGCGGCTATTTCATTGATGGTATCAGTCGGTTCGGTCTCAACCGGCTCGAGTTCTTCCAGCATCGGATTGACCGAAAGTTCATGCCGAAGAGTCTGCTCCAGTTTGAGAATCGGCATCTGAAGCATCTTCAGCGACTGAATCAGTTGGGGGGCAAGTACCTGCTTTAACTTGAGTTGTAATCCGAGTTTCATATCTAAGTTATTATTTTTTAAGGACTTATCAAGTGTCCCGTAAATCGCTCTCTCTTACTCTTTATATCGGTAAATCTGCCGAGCGGTTTTAGCCGTCAAATGTTTATTTTATTGTTTTCTAATACCTTATACCCGCCGTCCTGCTCAATTTCCGCTCAATTGAGGCGAAATTTCTCTCCCAGATATATTTTACGCGCTTCCGGGTCCTCCGCAAGAAACTGCGAGGTGCCGGTCTTCAGAATCTTTCCATCACACATTATATACGCCCGGTCGCATATCGATAAAGTCTCTCGCACATTATGGTCAGTTATCAATACACCTAAGCCGGTCCTTGTGAGCCGGGAGATTATCTTCTGAATATCTTCCACCGCTATCGGGTCAATCCCGGCAAAAGGCTCATCCAGAAGGATATAACTCGGCTCCGAAACCAGGGTGCGGGTGATTTCCACCCGACGACGCTCCCCTCCCGAGAGAGAATATGCCTTCCTTTTCCGTAAGTGGCTGATATCGAGTTCATTGAGAAGAAATTCCAGACGCTCCTGTTGCTTTTTCCGGGGAAGGCGGCGCATCTGCAGAATCGCCTTAATATTCTCTTCTACCGTCAATTTTCTAAATACCGAGGGCTCCTGCGCCAGATACCCAATCCCCATTCTTGCCCGCCGATACATCGGCATCTTCGTAATCTTCTTGTCGCCTATGAAAACGTCCCCGTCATTAGGGCGGATAAAGCCGATAATCATATAGAATGTCGTGGTTTTACCGGCTCCATTGGGACCGAGAAGGCCCACCGTTTCACCCGGATTCACCTCGACCGATACCCCGTCAACCACCGCCCTTTTACGGTATTTCTTGACTAATTCAACCGCTTTTAGTTGTTCCATCTTCTATATTAATATAAGGGGGTCGTCTATTAAAACAACTCTAATTTGAATTTCAGCATAATATTTGCTAAAGATTGCCGAATATGCTATTTTGAGGTCTTGTGCATATAATAGAATGTACACTGATAAGGAAATAAAAATGAGAAAACTGGTAATTGCTATCGTGCCTTTATTCCTTCTCCTCGGAAACTGCTCCAAAGAAAATAAAGTGGACCAGGTCAAAACCGATGAAGGGATGACACTTCTTCAAAAAGGGGACTTTCAGGAAGCCGTAAAATCTTTTGCCGCCATCGATTCCGTCAACCCCGGTTCGCCGCAGGGTATCTACGGCAAAGCGATTGCATTTGAACGGGAAGGTTTAATTCTGGAAGCGATGCATTCGCTGACCCAGATGATGCAGAAACATAATAAGTCTGCCGAAGGGTACCGTCTTCTATCGGAACTGCAGAGCCGTGACCGACGTCACGACCAGGCGATTTTCGACGCCGGCAAGTATGCTTCATTGGTTGGCGAAAACGATTCCTCGGCGGCATTGATGGCACAGGCGCTTATTGCCGGCGGCCAGTTTACAAAAGCCGGTGAGGTGATCGAAAAAAGGCTCAAAGGGAATGTCTCCCAACCGGATTTTCTTCTCACCGCCGCCCAATATTATTTTCTGACCGGCAAAATCGAGCGCGCCCGGGAACTTCAAGCGCAGGGGGAAAAAGCCCTTGCCGACCATCCCGCTGATTATCTCCGCGCGGGAAGCCTCCAGGCGCTTATGGGTGAGACCGATTCGGCAGGATTTTTCTTCCGGATGGCGGCAGCCCGACCGAAAGCAGATTTCTATTCTAAAGCCGACGCCGCCGATTCTCTGATATCCATAAAATATTTCCATAAGGCTCAGGAATTACTCTCCCAACTGGAAAAAGCCAATAGTAAATCGCACCGCATTTTCGCTCTTCACACCAACATGATGCGCCGGATGGGGAAAGATTTTAACGCGCACCTGATTTATGGCGACGCCGTCTCAGCCAATCCCAATTCTCCCACCATCCTCTCCAACTTCGGGCGCAGTATGCTCACGATTTATCATATCACCGGCGCCGAAGCCCATATGACCAACGCCCTCTCCATGGCGGAGAACGAAAATTATTCTTCCGAGGACCAGGCGTTTATTATGCTCACTCACCTGGAAGCGCTTTGGGGACGAAGAGAAGTGGGACCATCGATGGCGGCTCTCCAGCCGCTTCTGGAATCGATGCCGACCGAGTTTCGGGCGCTTGACCTTGCGGCCGGTTTTACCTGGAAGTATGCGCCGCCGGAGGAATCGCGGGATATTGTCAGCACTTTCGAACGTCTGTCTGACGGCAATCCGTACCGCCTTACCCGCGTCGGCGATTTCTACGCCGGTATAGATTCCCTCAAAACGGCGAAAGAGTACTACGATGAAGCCTTGAAACTTGCCCCCTATTTCCACCCGGCGATTAAAGGCCTGGTTGGCTTGCTCAAAAAAGTAAACCAGCCGGTACGACTTATCGATTATCTCTCCACGCTCCCCGAATTTATCTCTCTCTATCCCGACTTTGCCGAAGAAAGAATAGCGACCCTGAGAAAATTGAAGAGATTTCCCGAAGCGCTTGAATTCTGCGAGAAATATATTCAAGCCGGTCCCGGCGACCTGGAGCGATACCGCATCGGAATTACGGTAGCGGAGCAAGCCGGTAACCGCACCCGGGCGGAAGAGATAGTGAACGACTGCCTTCAGAAAAACGGCATCGACCCGGAGGCATATGTTATCGCCGCCGACTTTAAGTTGCGCCACGAGGGTATTGCTGATGCCGACGAATCGATTAAAAAAGCGCTGTCTCTCGATTCGGCTTGCGTGAATGCTTACCTTGTGAAAGCGAAGCAGGATACGCTCGCCGGCAGAGAGCAGGAAGCAATGAAACTGTATGAAAAAGTCCTTCAGTTAGACCAGTTTTCCGCAGAAGCCTACAATAATCTCGGCTGGCTTCTTCTCAAGACCGGCGGTGACCCCCGGGTAGCGGCTAATCACGCCTCGGCGGCGATTTCGTATGAACCGCTGAATGGAGAGAATTATATCACGCTCGGCTGGTCCCGCTACAAACAGAATCGTTTTGACCTTGCCCGCGGCGATTTCGAACGTGGTCTTAAAATCGCTCCGGAAAATCCAGTATTGAATTTCTATGCCGGCTTGAATTATATCAAGGACAACAAGCCCGACAAAGCCAAAGTGCATCTTAAGAATGCCCTTGCCGGCGACCTTCCGAAAACGTTGAGAAAAGAAGCCGAAGAAAACCTGAAAAAACTTTGATTCGATTCTGGTGAATGAAAAAGGCGGCCAGTTCCTGTCCGCCTCTTATCCAGTTGCTTGGGTTTTGACATTCTTCCGTAGGGGCGAACCCACGCGTTCCCCCATTGTTCTACCGTTGCGGCAGGTCCTGATTTTACGCTGAGATCTGCAAAGCAGATTCATCACCGGCTCTCGCGGCGTAAAATTGTGACCTGCCGCTCTTATCTTCATTAATCAAGGCAGCCGAGTAGGTCAAAATCCCCCCGAGTTACCTGTCCATCGCGCGTGACGAGTGGGGGTTTTGACATTCTTCCGTAGGGGCGAACCCACGCGTTCCCCCATTGTTCTACCGTTGCGGCAGGTCTTGATTTTACGCTGACATCTGCAAAGCAGATTCATCA
>DYGG01000013.1 GCA_020724775.1 Ignavibacterium sp.
CAAAAATGGCAAAATAAAAAAAGGGCGTCGACCATTTTGTCAACACCCTGAGGCGGCATCAAAGCCGCCTTTTCTTTTGGGGCGCTTATTGACTTCACATAATTATGACAAGTTTGCCCATCTGATTGCCGTAGGGGGATTCCACCACCCAGTAGTAAATTCCGGAAACGACCGCCTGCGTATTTCGGGTGATTAAGTCCCAGTCGGCGACCATACTCTGTGGAGAACCGGGGACTTTGTCGTGGTCGATTTCGCGCACCAGGTCGCCATCCAGGGTAAAAATCCTGATTTTGCACTTGGGCGGCAGGTTGGCAAAATGGATTCGCCGCACGCGGTCATCAGGATAATCCTCCAGCCCGCGCCCTTCAAAACCGCCCCCTTCTACTCTGCGGTAATTGGCGTCCAGACGATACGGGTTAGGAAATACGACCACTTTCAATCCCTCCGATTCAATTATGGCGCTGTTATTGAGCGGATATTCCGCCACCATGTTAAGGGACGGCGAACTTTCGAGCGATGCCAATCCGCCGCTGGGAGAGCCGAAATCGAAGGCGGTAACAGATACATAGTACAGCTGCGACGGCAGCAGATTGCGAATAGTGTACTCATACTCAAAATATTTGAACAGAGTATCCTCCACCAGCGCGTCGGGGCAATACTTTTTTGCCGAGTCGGGATGGAGTGAACAGGGAAACAGTTCATCGGGATAGACTTTATGAATCATCATGGTGTCCCTAAGTTCCGTCATATTCCAGTCTTTTCGCGTGAAGAAGAAGACCGAATCGCCCCACCGGAAAGGATAATCGCGAGAATAAGCCAGCGGCTCAAAAGCGGGACCATAGAGTTGTCTTAACGAATCAAGTGTATAAGGAATATCTTTAATCACAAACTTGCTCAAACGCCATTCCCAGATATGCTTGTCATAATCTTCGAGGTCATAGGAAGCCTGAAGAACAAAATCACTGGCGCGTGAGGAAAGCGATTGATAGACCCGATATCCTTCAAAATCGATAATGCCGGAGAAGACGTCTTCAGTGGTCTCGGTGCCGAGTTCGTGGCCATTCCATCTGATGCGCAGTTGTCCGCGATTGAATTCATCGACGCTGGGGAAAATTCTAAGTCGAGGCGCCGGAGGCGGAGTAGCGCCGCGAAAGTCGGGGATGCCGTCCCCTTCATAGTATGAAATCTCGGCGAACTTAATCCAACCATCTTCGATGATAACAGTGTCCGCAGATATCTTGGCGACACCGGAGCCGACAATCGGTTTCCCCAACGTATCCGGTATGGAATCGTAAACCCAAACCCGGTACTTCCCTTTGTAGCCGTCACCGTCCGTATCATACCCCGGATTATCATAAATCCAGGATGCCCAAAGGGAATTAAGGCCGAAATCCTGGAAATTGAGTTTGTTGTAATAGGCTTCGGGGAAGTATGGGTCGAAAGTGTTCTTGAAGGCGTTGCAATCGACGTGAAAATCCTGACCGGCAACATAGGCAAAACTTATCGGTAGGACTTCGCCGGGGTCAATATCAAAAGGACCGAAAGAGAGGAGATAACGGGTGTCGAACCCATCGGCAAAATCGGGAGCCCCCTCCGGAGGGGGGAGCCATCCTTCACCGGTGTTATTGCGGGCGGAGAACAATTGGTCGTAGTCGAATTCTTCGTGGCGCATAATGTAATATTTGACACGATCTCCTTCGGGAGTTCCCAGATGAGCACCGAAGGGGCGGAAGGGGTCATCGGGAGTGCCCGCTTTACGGGGACCGAAATCTTTCGCCGGGTCGCCGTTAGAAATCCACCAGTTGAAGGAGTATTTTAGAGAATCAGAAGGGGTGCGCACAACGCGAATGCCGGTGATGGAGGTGGGATATCTGACCGGGTCGTACGGGCAGGGGTCATTGTCATATTGCTTGCCGTCATTGTCGGCGATATAGGCTATGTTAATAGTGTCGATGAAACCGCGACCGAAAGATGAGGGTATCTCGCGTCGGAAACCGCAGATATCATCCTGATACCCATCGGAGCCGCCTGGGGTATTGGTTACATCACCATCGACATAAAATCCCATATAGACGCCACGGAGTGTCCTGTCGCCGATATTCTTAATGTCATAATCGAAGAGGACAAAATCTTCGGCATATTCGTAACTCCAGGAATAAGAGCGCTGCGTGATTTCGGCATGAAGCGGCATATGGGGACGATTATCGATAGGGTCAGCGTCAACCAAAAGCGGATTGGTCAAAGTATCGGTATAAATAGCAACAAAATCCTGCTCGGAAATGGCGTCCAGGTCATTTGGATTGGTTATGGTTCGATGAATTATCCGGCCGCGGGGATAAGGGTCAGGATATAATTCTTCCGTTCCGCCCCAGCCGTCGGCGCCGACCGAGACTAGAGTGTCACGGCCCACCACTGCGCCAATCCAGAAAGCGCCTGCGAAAAGATAATTGAGTATTCCGGGAAACGGGTAAATACAGGATGGCGCCGGACCGCCGTCAATCGGGTTGGAGACACCCGGAATATAGCCGTTGCCGAAATGCCCCTGATTCGATACGGTCAAACCGATTTTACCGATATTATGCACGCCGACAGTGATATAAGGCTCGCTGGCGGTGATTTTCTCGACCCGCTGGAGTTTGGAAGTCTTATCATACAAAGAGCGGCCGAAAGATGGGATTGAAATCGCCATAACAGCGACAAGGAAAAAAACGGGAACTTTCATTTTCATAGGTTGCCGGGCGTTACATTATTTCAGACGACAGAGATACCAGTTCTGTAAAATCATAAAAGTAACTTTATAGATCAAATTTACACCAAATCTTTCTCCGGCGCAAGCCCGATATATGGTTGGAGAAGATAAAAAATGCCGGCGGCCTCCCGCCGGCGAAAAACACTCTATCATCCGATTCCCTCAACAGGGTGACCGGAGAGCGATTTTGGGGTGAAATTATTAGAATCCCGCGGCAAACTGCAGGCTCAAAACATCGGCAATCCCTTGGTCATTTATGCGGTATTCGGCGCGGAGTTCGGCGATACTGCCGACAACGTAGCCGCATCCCAAAGAAAGATGCTCATACCAGAATTTGTCCCGTTCGAAATTGACACCGCCGTATCTCAGGGCAAAGAAAGGGGCGCCAAATGAATACCAGCCCTGAAGATAGAAACCTTCATTCGTCTCGGGGCTGACAGAGCGGTTCTTTTCATGAGAGATATACTCGGCACGGGCGTGAAAAGACGCGACATCGAGGGCGAAATCAGCGCCCCGGAGGTTCATCTCCGGGCGGTCAGACTGGTTGATTCCTACGGCGTAGGAAAAGCCCAGTTCGACTGGGATAGCCGGAGTGACTCCGACCCGTCCGCCGTAGGCATTTTCAGGGGTGGTATTTATAATTTCAACGACTTCTTCGTACTGCCCGGTGGCGAGATTGAATTCCATCCAGGTTGACTCTGCCTCGCTTTCGAAGCCATTGACGGCGTAAAGGGTAATATTGGCATATTGCCAGGTGGAATACAACTGGATACCCAGGTCGTTCCAGGAATCATGAGTCGCCTCAACCGCCGAGGGAGCCGAAATCATTTTTCGGGTAATGGAACAATAGTCGTGCCATTCAATTCCGAAGGGGATGTCAAATTGCCCCGCAATAATGCCGGAACGCTCAATATTCCAGAGTCGTTTGAGATATCCTTCGTCGGCGCCAAAGAGATGCAGATCAATGGTGGCGGAACCGACGCCAAAGTTGCCGGCTTCATTGTCGTAACAGACAGCAACAGCCGCTTCCATTCGCTCTCCCAGTTTTCGGGTGAGGTCGATTTCAGCCTGCCCCAGGGAATAGTTGCCGTTCTTGAAGGCGACAGCGCTGTATTCGGAAACGACGTCAAAAAAACCGCTGATTTCTATATCGTTTTCTGCCGAAACGGTTCCGCTTATTACCAGTCCGGGCAGAAGAATCATCAAGATGATGAAGTATCTGGCTAAGTTACTCATAAGTTGCCTCCCGTTAGGAAAAGATAGAATTTCGCTTCAGAGAGTGGCGGTACTTGAATACCCACCGGGGCGCGGAGGAGGGGTCAACCGCGCCCCGGCAACTGCCACGCGCGGGCGAAGATTCCCCGTTAGAAAGTAGCCATCTCCTCTTTTTCAAGGGGAATGATTTCTTCCGCCTTGGGCGCCCCTGAGAGAGGCTCCGTCGCTTTCCTGTTTTTCGGCGTCGATACAGCCGGTTTCTGCTTGGTCGCCAAAGCGTGAATCCTCTGTTTGAGTTCGACGCCCCGTTCAGCGAAACTGGCATGAGCGGTTCGCGATTGATGCGGGCGCGTATGCGAAATCGCGGCATCGGTCCGGTAACTGCTCTGCACTGCCTTTCTGCCTCCGACAATGGCTTTAAGTTGTCCCACAATTTCCTGCATCTGCTGCGCCTGCGCCGCCAGTTCTTCACTTGCTGAAGAAGATTCCTCGGCATTAGCAGCAACCTGCTGGGTAACCTGGTCCATTTGCGCCACCGCCGTGTTAATCTGATTTATTCCCTGCGCCTGTTCGTCGGATGCCGCCGAGACCTCGCCGACCAGCCCGGTCACTTTCTTGACGCCGGCGGTGATTTCGGCAAGAATTGATTTCAGTTCTTCGGTGGCGCGGACGCCGTTCTCAGAATTTTTCTGCGAGCCTTCGATGAGGGCGGCGGTATTCTTTGCCGCCTCAGCGGAGCGCTGCGCCAAATTACGAACCTCCTCGGCAACCACGGCGAACCCTTTTCCGGCTTCACCGGCGCGAGCCGCTTCTACCGCGGCATTTAGCGCCAGGAGATTGGTCTGGAAGGCGATTTCATCGATTACTTTTATTATTTTGGCGGTTTCATCGGATGATTTCTTGATTTCCTCGATAGCGAGCGACATCCCGTCCATCGCCCGAACGCCTCTATCGGCGGCGCCGCTGGCGTCACCGGCGAGAATATTTGCCTGTTTGGCGTTATCGGCATTCTGCTTGGTCATGCTCGACATCTCTTCGAGCGAAGAAGAGGTCTCTTCAAGGGAGGAGGCCTGCTCGGAGGCGCCTTCGGCGAGCGACTGGCTGGCGCTGGCGACCTGCTCGGAGGCGGAACCGACCTGCTCGGCACCTTCGCTGAGAAGCCCGATCACATGATTAACTGGTCGAGTAATAGACGCAGAAAGGAGAATTCCCAATCCTAACGCCAGGAAAGTGCCCAGAACTACACTAATTACGGTGGCCGTCTTGTAGCCTGAGGCTCTGGCCCTACTCTGACTGTCAACTGATTC
This sequence comes from Ignavibacterium sp., assembly GCA_020724775.1. Lineage (GTDB taxonomy): Bacteria > Zixibacteria > MSB-5A5 > GN15 > PGXB01 > DYGG01. The sequence continues at coordinate 5,272 of DYGG01000013.1, forward strand.
TTCACGATCTTGTACTATCTTTCTTATTTCTTCAAGCAAGGCACGTACATCTCCAAGGTACTTTTCCGTATGCTCAACGAAGTAAGTGACAGCGATGCGTTTGCCGTCGTGTCCATTCCGAAGATTCTTTTCAATTTCTACTGCCGATTGATGCAGTAATCGATGGGGCTCCTCAATCTGCGCGAGCAGAATTTTGACCTCCGGAATCATGCTCTCCGTTTCTCGACGAAGGTCGCCATAATACCATTTGCCGAACCCGCATTTATGTTCGTCCTTTACCACATCCAAACTTGTAACATCGTCACTTAAAATAAATTCAGAAGCTTTCATTGCCCACTTCAAGTGGTCGATTTCTCTCTGAGTGAGTTCTTGTCTAACGGCACTGAATGCCGTTATGTGGCCGAACAATTCATTGGTTTGGTTCACCCCCGTCCATCCAATAATGCCGACTATGAATGTCAATAAGGCAACCATTATAAATCCACCAATGAGTTTAATACTTAGACTAAGTCGTTTCATTGTACACCTCTCAGTAGATGCTGATTTTCAAACCGTATGCAGTTGTTGTTTTGACTTAAGAGTGATTTATTACTTGGTTCTGGTGTTGCACAAACCTCCCTTTGCTGTAATTGCTGTAGTTGATTGTTGTTCTTTAACTAATATTTGACGTTCAGTATTCTCTGTTGCATTGCCAAACTTACCAGAAACTCCGTGCCGGCAGTGTTATCAGATATGATGACAGCGATAACGAATGAAGTCAAAGGAACTGAATTGTCGCCGACCAGCAGATTGGTGGAGTATGTAATCTTAATTGCTCTCTGAGAACTGACAATTGAGTTGTATATTCTTGTCATAGAATTCTTATGCGCTCTCTATAAGATTATTCCGCAGACTAACATTATTGACTGTAGTAGTCACTCCTGTGTGAAGCGAAGAGTTCCTCGTTGGTCTTCCTCATTATTTACCCAATCTTGATCAACTAGTTATTTTTCACTGATATAGTCGACAAGTTGAAAGGCCTCAAGGCAAATCACCCGGTCGATATCAAGAAGGAGTTTGACAGCCCCCTTGACCTTGCCGATGCCGAGTATGAAGTCGGTATTAATATGGGTACCGAATTCCGGGGCATCCTGAATTTCCTCGTCGCTAATGTCAAGAACCTCCGAGACGGCATCAACGAGAAGCCCCATCAGAACCGAATCGCCGTTGGAGGCGACATCGACAACTATAATGCATGATTCGTCGGTGTCGGCGGCGCCTTCCATGTCGAATTTCTGGCGCAGGTCAAGCACCGAAATCACTTTCCCCCGAAGATTAATCACACCCCGTACATATTGGGGAGTGCGCGGAACAGCGGTGATGGACATCAAGCCGATTATCTCGCGGACTTTGAGAATCTCCAAGCCATACTCTTCAGCGGCAAGTTTAAAGGTGAGATATTTTCCGGCTCGTTGCCGGAGTGCCCCCGCACGCCCAAGTACAATAGCGGAATCGCCTGTCATTCTAAGCCTCCCTTACTTTATGACCGGTTAACCCAATTTGAAAATAATTCCAATTACGGTCCAAATTCAGCCCACATGGAATTATCTGTACTATCCTGCTTCTTCGGAAGAGAGAGAAATATATTGAGGCGTTAATTGTCTATTATCGCAAAATTGTGGCGCTCTGTACCTGAATTGCACAGCAATTCATCTACAGTATATATTATCGGATAAATCACTCCACTATCGGCGATGACAGAGTTTCCTGTTTTGTATTAATTCTCAACGAGTTACAAAATATAGCGGGGAGGGATGATTCTAAAGATTCGCTCTGTATATCCGTGAATAAAACGAGTCTGAATTCTCGTCTGAATGGTGATAGGAAGACTCAGTCAATCTGAATATTGAGAGCGCGAATCATTCGTTTGAGATTGGAGCGGTCAAGACCCAGCAGACGGGCCGCTTCACTTATATTGTTATTGGATTCGGCGAGGGCTTCGATAACACACTGCCGCTTGAATTCTCGCATGCGACGAGCCAGGTCTCTCCGGGTCAGTTTTGTGTCCTCCTCCGGCGTCCGGTTCCTCGTCATATAAGAGCGGACATCGGCCTCCATAATGATATCGGAATCGGTCAGCACCATATGGGACTCGACCGTGTCAAGCAACTGGCGGACATTACCGGGCCAATCGAACTCCATAAAAGCTGCGATCGCGGAGGGGTCAAAGATTTTATAATTGAGGTCATCATTCATTACCAGCCGGTCGCGAAACCGCTCCACCAACAGCGGAATATCTTCTTTCCTTTCGCGCAACGGAGGAAGATTTATCATAACGCCGCGCAGCCGGTAATAGAGGTCTTCACGGAAATGATTGGTAGCAATCAGACTTTCCAGGTTGCGGTGGGTGGCGCAAATAAGACGGATATTGGTTTTCTTAGGAATCGGCGAGCCGACCGTTTGAAATTGACCCGTTTCCAGGACTCGCAGCAGTTTTCCCTGTGTAACCAGGTCGAGGTCGCCAATTTCATCCAAAAAGACAGTGCCGCCATCGGCATATTCGAATAAACCGAACGCAGTCTCGACCGCTCCGGTAAATGCCCCCCGGGTGTGCCCGAAGAGTTCCGATTCTATAATATCGGGTGATTTATAATTGCAACTGAAAGGGACAAAGCGCGCCTCACGCCGTCCGCTATTATAATGTATCGCTTGCGCCACCAACTCCTTGCCGGAGCCGGTTTCACCGAGTATGACCACCTTCTTGTCACAGGCGGCCACCTTGCTGATGAGTCGGTAAACCTGCTGCATGACAGCGGAGCGTCCGACCATTCCGTACAGCTGTTCGGCGGTCTGCACGATTGCCCCTCCCCCCCGTTTTAGAATATACCCCTCAAAGCCGTTGCGAACCGCCCGCATCAGTTTGACAATCGGTTCCCCCTTTTCGATATAGTCGAAAGGCTTTTCCTTTTCGTCTATTTCCTCTTCATCATACTCGCCGGGATAGCCGGTATGAAAAACCACCGAGATATCGGGATTGATAGCGCGAATCTGGCGGGCGGCGGCGATACCGTCCATCCCCGGCATTTTGATATCCATCACCACCACAGCAATATCGCCGTCATTATTAAGATATTGCAGCGCCTGCTCACCGGATTCTGCCTGAAGAACGCTGTAATCTTTGCGGAAGAGTTCCTTGAGCATATTGAGCACTGCCGCATCATCATCAACCAAAAGTATTTTCAGACTTTCGTCATTCTGTTCAAACATATTTTACCTCGCCAGAACCAATTCGACCGTCAGAATGGTGCCGATGCCAGGCGCACTGGAGACATTGAGCGCGCCGCCATACAGTTCTATCACCTTTTTGGACGTAGCCAACCCTAACCCGGTTCCTCGATTCGGTTTAGTTGAGAAAAACGCTTCAAATATACGAGAAATATCTTTTTCGTCAATACCGACTCCGTTGTCTTCAAAAGTAACGCGGCAAGATTTTTCGAACCGGAAGGCGTGAATATTAAGCATTGGATTTTCACGCCCTTCCAGGGCATCCAGGGCATTAATAAATAGATTATTGAAAGCCATGAACAATTGTCGGCGATTGGATATGACCTCCAGGCAGTCGGAGCAGTTCATAACCAGCCGCACTTTCTGCTCCTCCACCCTGAACTGGTTGGCGCTGATGACCTCGTCCAGCACCGCCCGCACGTTGACTTCTTCCGGGTACCTTTCCGTGTCGAGTTTGGTGTATTTGGAGATAAGGGTGGTAATGTCGATAGCGCGGGTAATGGCATCATCGGCAATGCTGTAATAGTTGTACAGATGTCCTCGCTCGACCAGGTTTTCGCAAATCAATTTCTTGAGCAGGCTTAGCGAGCCGCGGGCGGGAAAGAGGGCATTGCGAATTTCGTGAGCAAAACCGCCGGCGATCTGTTTCGCCTGACGGATTTTCTCGGCGTTTATCCGGGCAATCTCCTGCTCCGCAATCGACTTCTGAATAGCGCTGGTGAAGATTTCGCCGATAATTCGCAATAGAGCCATAATTTCTTCGGTCCATACCTGCTCCCGGGACAAAGTAGCGAAGGCGAGAGCGCCGACCAGCTGCCTCTGAAAAGAACAGGGGACAATGACCATAGATTTTACATCATGAGCAAGAAGGGCTTCTTTTTCCGCATTGGCATCATCAGGCAGTTCCGAGACTCTCGGTATATGAATGGTTTCGCCGCGGAGCGCCCGCTCCAATACCCAGCGAAATGATTCCAGCGGAAAGACCTGTCTTATCTCGGGCGGACTTTCCGCCAGGGGGGAAATCCAGATATGCGAAATCGAAAGTTCGGCGCGGTCTTCGCTTATCAGGAAAAGGAGGCTGACGTCGACAGCGGCGAAATTACCGATCTTTTCCAGAGCCGTGTTGATACCGAGGTCGATTTCAGCGCTCGGCGTATTCACAAAATTGGAGGAGATGCCGGTGATTAGTGTCTCAAATTCAAGACGGTATTTCAGCGCCTGTTCGGCGAGTCGCCGCTCCGTAATATCTTCCGTATGCACCATAATGCTATCAGGCGGCACAAAGGCGTAATTGACCGATAGGAATTTGTTTAGATTAGTGGTCACATAATGGTATTCCATTTCCCGGTGAAGCGATTTTCCGGTCTTGATACAGTAGTCAAAATCATCTTTAAATTGGGGCATATGAGCGTACATTACGGAGATTCTCTGCCCGATGAACTTTGAAATTCCGCCTTGAGTGATTTCTGCGGCGGCATCGTTGTAATCGGTAAGAATATAGTCGCCGTCAATTCTCTGCCAGGTATAGGTGGGCAGGGGGATATTTTTGAACTGTGCTCGGAATCGCTCTTCACTGGTGCGCAGAGCCGCTTCAGCCACTTTGCGATCATGGATATCAAGCAAGACCACATGGCTTGCCGGGAAGCCGTCAAATAACACTCCTTGCGAGTACACTTCATACCAGCGGTATTCTTTGCCTCCGGTCAGAATGCGTAACTCGTACCTGTTGGGGGAGCCGGGGCCATCAACATGGGCGGCAAAACTGCTCAGGGCTCGCTCCAGGTCTTCGGGATGTAACAAAGACTTAATGGTTTCGCCGGGATGGCTGTTTAAGAACTGCTCTTTCGGATAGCCGGTCATTTCGATAAAGAGTTGGTTGGCGAAGAGTATCCGGTCGCGGGTGGCAATAAGAATTCCCTGAAGGGAATGTTCGGCGAGGTGGCGGAATTTGGCCTCGCTCTCTCTGAGAGCTTGTTCCATAAGATGGCGCTCGGTGGTATCGCGGGCGATACCGAAAATCCCGACAATCTTGCCGTCTTTATATAGGGGCGATGACACAAATTCTGCCGTCCGGTGGGAGCCGTCTTTGGTCATGATCCTCAGTTCGTAAACTGGCGGAAATTCGCCGTGAAGAAGGCGCGCGGTGGTCTGCTGCGCCATTTCCTTATCTTCGGGATGAATGATTAGCAGGAAGTTTTTCCCCAGCCAATCTTCGATTTTCCAACCGGTGGCTTTTTCAAATGAGGGATTCAGGCTGGTGATGACGGCGTTGGGTGACAAAGTATAAATTACGTCAATAGCGTTATCGACCAGATTACGGTATCGCTCCTCAGATTCGCGGAGAGCGATATTCGCCAGCGCCAGCGCCTGACGTTCCAGATTCAGACGTTCCAAACTGCGCAATTCATTAACTTTTTTGGCGACGATATCGACCAACTCCTCGAGTGCGACAATAATATCCGTATCGGGTCGTTTGCCGTTGAAGGGAGTGTCAACAGAAAGCCAGCCGTCGTAATTGCCATGAGCGCTCAGAATCGGAACAAAAAGTTCGTCACCCGGACGCCAGGCATGTGAGGAATTCCCGGGTGACTCCTCTTGAGGAATGGCGCGCTCCAAGTCAGTCACACCCAAACCTTCCTCCTCCGGTATGAAATAAGAATAACTGATACGGTACTTGTCCTGAGTCATACGCTTTGCCATTTCAGCGTTGGGGGCTTTTCCTCGGCGCGCCTGCTCGACAATAGCCGGGTCAAGACCGACCTGACCGAGATTAATAATCTCACGCTTTTCATTGTGAAGGGTAAGAACCGCCCGCCTGAACAGTTCGGCATCTCTTATTGCCAAGCAGCCGAGTTCCAGGCAACGGTCAATCGATTCGGCTGTCCGCAGGCGCGTCAAGAGGTCCAATCGGGCTTTGGCGCGTATTTCATTCCGTTTGCGGGCAGTAATATCGGTGGCAATTGACAAATAATAGGGCTCAGATGAACTGGAAAGCAGTATCGGTTGCGCATTCACCCAGTACCATAATCGTCCGTCTCTGGAATCGTAGGGGATTTCCAAAGACATGCTCTTTCCTGATGCAAAGAGCTGATCGACGACCGTCTCGAAATGCTTCACCTGTGGTCCCAAAGGCAACTCCTCAATTTTTTTGCCGACAAAATCCTCGATTTTGCCCCCCAGGACATTTGCCGCCGCTCTATTCAGAATGGTTATTCGGTGATTGGAATCTATCATGGTGATAACTTCGGTAGCGTTCTCAATTAGAAGACGGTATCTCTCTTCACTCTCACGAAGCGCTTCACGGAACTTTTTCCGCTCGGTGATATCATGGCCGATAGCGACGGCAGTCAGTTCACCGGTGAGCGGGTCGAACTGCAAGGAATTGGACCACAAGATATACCGGATCTCCCCCTTCTTGGTAAGGATTTGGTCTTCCAAACGGTCGGCCGGATGGGCGCGCACCCACTCGGCAAAATTATCAAGCCCGGGATGGTGCAACTCCGGCGGGAGCATAAGTTCCGGCCAACGTTTTCCCAGAACCTCCGCTCGGCTATAGCCGGTTACCCGTTCGCATTCGTCATTGAAAACGGTAATTCGGGCATTCCCGTCGAGACAAAGAATCAGGCTGTTGGAAGTCCGCAGGAGTGATTGCGTAAAGTCCCGTTCCTTGAGAGCCAGTTTCTGCGCTTCAATCACAGGAGTGATATCAGAGGCAATCGCCAGAACCGAACGACATCTTCCATCAGCGCCTGTAAGCGGTTGAATGCTTATTCGAAAGTACCGTTGCATCCCCTGTATGACGGTCGGCTCCTCGAGTATTGTTCCCTTGCAGGTTTCGATGACGGCTCTGATGTTTTTCATCTGACGGTCGGCAATCTCTTTGGGAAAGAAATCCCACATAGTTTTTCCGTTGAATTCGGAGGATTTTCCACCCAGAACTTCGGCGGTATGCTCATTCATAAAGACGAATCTGCCGTCATAATCGAGCGAAAATATGGAATCCCCCGCTCCTTCCACCAGCGTGCGATACATCTCCTCACTCTCGCGCAGTTTGATGGCGATACGGAGGCGGCGGTAGTTTACAATGATAATTCCGACCGAAAGAGCCAGAAGCGAAAGCAGGATGTAGATATGATATTCCCAGAAAATAATGGATGCTAATTCCAAGGCGGTACGACGTTCGATAGTTCCGATAACGGCGCTATTGGGACCGCCCAGCACGAATCTGGTTGTATTTCCCTGACTGTCATATTCCAGCGGTTGAAACATCATGGTGGCGAGGGCATTAATTCCCCCCAGTTTCTTAAATTCATCGCTATATAAATCGACCCCGCCGGTGCGGCTCATCACGAATATCGGTTTGCTCTGACCTTTTATTCTAATTCGCCCCAGCATATATCCGAGATTAGTCGGATTCGATTGCGCCAGCAAAGTCAGCGTGGAGTCATAAATCAGCAGACGGCCATCATTCCAGGTGGTATATATCTGATTCCCCGGCAGTTTGTCATACTCGGCCAACCAGGAAAAGATTAACCTTCCCGGCACCGGACTGGAATTATGAATTTCTCCGTTTTCGTCAATGACTACCAGCCTGCTTTCCGGGGTGGGCAGGGAGGCGGTGTCACGATAATCATTCAGCGGTAACGTTAGGTGCAGGCAGAAACGTTGTCGATTGTCATCGACGGGAATAATTTTGGAGCCCCCATAATCAGCGGCAACTATCTTGTTAAAAACCACTTCACCACGGCTGTTGACTTTGGTCAGGTATCCATAGAAATCACTGAAATAATTGTCGGTAACGCCGTTCTTGGGACCGTAGGAAGTGAATAGCACAGACGGGGTCTCACCGGCGCATTTCACCAAGCATTCTTCGCCTATGACAGATGCGACCGGCAGCGACCATTCTATCTTCATCTCCTCAATGTCAATGCAGAATAAGACTCGGGGTTCCAGGTCGCGTCCCGGCGTAACCTGCACGAACAACTCCCCGTTGCCGTCATCGTCGTAGTCAGTATAAGTTATTATATTTACCGATGGCTCCCACTCGCCGTTTCCGGTCCGGTCCACCCCCGATGTCAAGTAAAGCAGTTTTATCCTGCCTTCTGTCAGTACATCTTTAAGCACAAAGGCGGAATCGTTGCGGAAACAGCCTCCGGCAAGACAGATTTGCCCGTAAAGTGAATCAAAGTAGAGGCAGTAATCAACGACTGTTACATAAATCGGGTCTTCGTCGATTACTGCCCACCTTGTCAGGTTCTGTACAACTATGGCACCAGGGGTGTCGTCGTTGTACCGCTTGTTAAAGACGCGGGCAATGATAGCCGTCTCATGAAGTGAATCACGCGACTGCATCACCTGGAGAGGATTGAAACTGACCCTCCGCTCGGCGCCGTAATTAACGACTTCAACGGCCTCGAGTTTGTACGGAAGAAGAGTCTCCTGGCGATTATAATCAATGAGCAGTCGGTCGGCGGCAGAGACGCTTCCGAAAAACAATAAAAGGATGGGAACGGAGAAAAGAAGCATTTGCCGCGCTCTGAGCGCGGCAGCCATTGATATAACTGTCCGAATAGACATCAAACTGACATCGCGCAGTCCGGCTTATTCGGAACTAGTAATCGCCCTAAAAAATGTCGCGACCCGGAGCGGAATCCGGGGCAAGATTCAATCGATAATCACGGACAAGCCGGCGCCGGTCCACTCTTATATAAATAAGTTATCAAATAGGTCGCATCGAGAATATTCACAATGCCGCTGCCGTTGGCATCGCCCGCCATAATAGGCGAAGGAGCATGCCCTCCCCGAAAGAGAAACGCCAGCAGGTAAGTGGCATCAAGCATGCTTATATCGCCGTTGCCATTGGCGTCACCGCAAGTGAAAGGAAGCGACACCAGTCCGACATCAAGTTTCGGCATATATTCGAGCACCGGTCCCGCAAAGTTGGGGAAATGGGTGCTGAAGCCGTCAAACTTGATCCGACCCAGCTGCGACGCGTCAGCCGTCGCCGGAATATTAAAGTACAGTCTTAACACCGGACCGTATCCGGGGGCAAGGTCGGGCGTGCTGGGAGAGGTATTGAAAATATAAAAGACTCCCTGATTATTGCTGGGGTCGAATACCGGCATAGTCTTCTGGTCGAAGCCGGAAGTGCGGCAGCCGTCAAATGAGTAATTGGCGAGGGTCATCCCCAGATCGCCTTCAAAGGTGACAGGTATTCGAATGCTTCGCAGGGGAACAGTGTTGCGGGCGTTGACGATGACTTCTACCTGCGTACCGGCAGCACCCTGGGCATCGGCCGCCGACAAGGTATCGGCAAGAATAGTGATATACTTGGTGGCGCGGTAAGTGCGGCTATCAGCGCCGGATATTACTTTCAGAGTGACATCATATCGCCCGGAATTTCTGTAGGTATGAACAGGTGACTGCACAAAAGCGGAATCGCCGTCGCCAAAAGCCCATATCCACTGGTCGGTGGAAGGCAGGGTGCTGCTGCCGGTGAAGCAGACGTCAAGGGGCAGATAGCCCCAGGTGGTATCGGCGGTAAGAAAGACCCCCCGGTCGGGGGTGATCTTGGTGAGCATCTGCTCCACGGAGGGAGAGCAACCTTCCCAGTTGCAATAAAGGTCGTCAATGGTATACCAGGAATTATTGCTTCCGCCCCAGCCGTAATTCATATGCACCTGGTCGATAGGAAGAACCGATTGCCAGCCGTCACATACAATTGAGTGCATACTGATTTTATACTGAATGGGTCGGTCGGCTTCTATTTCGGCTTTTATCATGTCGGACCAGGCTTTAAGTCCATATTGATTTCGGTCGTGCAGCTCGATTATGTCGAGATAACGGAAATAATCGGGGAAAACATACCGGGCATTAGAGGTATAAGCGCCGGAGCCGCAGCGGCCATAGTCCATCGAGAAAGCAACTCCAACTTCATAATTCAGTTCCGCCAGAGCGTTCTGCTGGGCGGTATTGCACGTGGGGCTGCAGCCGTTGGGGATATTGTCCCAGTCATACGGGTCGGTGAAGTCGGCGGTCAGGAGCATTCCCGGAGTGTAACCGTCGCAGGAATTGTCCCCATTCCACCAGTATGTTCTGGTGCCAGTTCCTTCCATAGGCCAGCGGTGATACGCCAGTATTTGAGCCGCCGCGGTCGCCACGCAGCCGACAACGGTTCGACCGCCATCGCCAATCGGACAGAGATTGTTGTAAGGCGCGCTCTGGTGCCAGACCGTTGTCAGCAAAGGACCGACAGTCTGCATCGCCGTAACCTTTCTCAGGGAAACAGCGGCATTAAATTCAGCCGGATTGAGGGCGTAAAGGTCCCACATATCCCGTTGCGCCGGACCATAGAGCGGGTTTTCAGCCGGCTGCACCGCATCAAGAGAGCCGTACCTCCGGACAAAAAGTTGGTTGCGATCGGTGAGAACTTCGCGAATCATCGCCGCAAACCCATCAATCTCGTTTATATCAAGGTCGTTCTCATCGGAATATGCTTTTACCGGAGCCAATTCTTTGAGAATCGGCACAATAACGTATCCGACCGGCTCAATGGAAAAGAAGTGCCCTACCACTTCCCCGCCGGCGACAATTTCGACTTCAAATTTAATTTGCGGCGAGACCGCGCCGCCCCAACTTCCTTTTTGGGAGACTATATATGAGAGCCAGTTGCGGCAGGCATTCTGCATCTCTTCGGATGATGCTCTTTCGGAGCGAGCCGGCGCAGCAATGACCAGAATTATTAGCGTCGTCAGAATGACGAAGGCGGAAACTGACCTGAATTTGTCGGACATATCTTCCTCAGATTTTCTAAAGTGTATTTAAAGCGGACATTTCGAGGCATTTTAGAGAAATATAGTCACAAATCAGTTTATGTCAAGCAATACGATGAGCGGCGCACGAGAATAGCCTCTCGGCATAAATCTATACAAAAGAGGAATGAAAAAAGGGACATCGCCGGGGATGTCCCTTCAACCAAAAACAGGAGGATGACCTCAGATCTGGAACAGATACTGAAGTTTCATGAAATACTGCCGGGAACCGAGCCGCCATTTTGCCGGCAGGTCCCGGTTTTCGGCAAAATCGATATAATCGTAACTGGAGCCGGCATAGAAAACGGAAAAGGGGCTGAGACGATAGGTCAGAAGCGGGTCAACATCCCACCAGCCGTCAAAATCGTCGTACTGGAGGACCAGTCTTAGCGATAACTCCCGGGTAGCCTGGAAAAGGAAACGGGTACGGCTGATATATCCCTTGTAGAGTTCAATTCCGGTTTCGGAATGATAACTGGCAAGATAACTTAAAGTCGGCTCTATGACCAAACGGTCGATCGGTTTGAACCCCAGTTCAACATCGATGCCGGTCTCGGTACCGGTGGTCATATAGCGTCGGGCAAGGGCTTTGCCGTAGTGAACAAATATGCCGGTTCCCAGCATATTTCCGAATCGGTTGTTAATACTCCCCTCCAGACGCCAGAGACCGCTGAAATCTCGTCCGCGCCAGGTTTCGGAACTTCCCTGATAGAAAAGACCTAACGAGGTCTGTGCCATCCGCAAGTTGGCATTTGCTCCGAAATTCAAATTTTCATTCAATCGAACATCATCAAAATTCCAGCGGCGGCCCAAATACAACTGCGGGGTGAGCCGCTCGAGAATACCGTCGGCAAAGAAGATGTTATACATGTTGTAGAGCGAAAGATTGCGGTAGTTGACGACCGGATCGAAGCCGACCTGGGTCCTATATGAAGGATTGACCTGGTTGTAATCCAGAATCCAGTTCCAGTTGCGGGCATTGCGGCGCAGTCGAGAAATGAAAGCCGTTCCCCAGTACGATTCACCGTCCAGGGCAAGAGTCTTGGTGCCGCGGTCGATAGTCATTTCGGCGAAATTGGATGTAAGGGCCGGCTTATCCGGCTCGCCGGTGTAGGTGAGTATGTACTGCCCGTCAATACGGTAATTGCGGGTGAGGCGGATATCGAAATCAAGAGCCCCGACGCTTGCCGAACCGTCACCTTCAAAATTCCGCTGACTGAGCATAACGCCAATGCGAGAGTTCTGGCCGAGAGTCTGAGCTCCGCGAAAAACCCCCACCAGACTCTTGCCGGTATTGACCAGAAGACTCGCCTGGTCGAGGGGAATTATATAAGGGGTATTCTCATCTTCAGCCACCAGAAGAGCGAAACTCCGCCGGGCGGTTCGTCCGGCTACCTTGGCGGCGAACTTGGGGTCATTCACGGTACGGGTATAGAAGGAATTGAAGAGAGTGCGAAAGATATCGCTACCCTCCTGAAAGAATGGGCGTCGCTCCGGATAGAAAAGGGCGATAGTGGTGTTTACGTCAATTTGAGCGGCATCGGCTTCAATCTGACTGAAATCAGGGTTATAAGCGGCTTCAATAGTGATATCGGAATTTACAGCATACTTGCCGCCGAGAGACAAGTCGGCATCCGGGTCCTGATTATCGAATTTAGATTCGGGGTTGGCAAAATCGCTTTTCAATCCGGATTGATTGGCGACCAGCGCCGGAAGAAATTCCACTCCTTTCCCGGGATGGGCGTTAGCAATGCCGGATACGGTTCCCCACTGACAGGGCCAGCATTGCTCGTTGCGGTCGTACGCTGCCCAGGAGTACTGCTTGAAACTCTCGCGCGGTCGATTCCGCCAGAAATCCATCTTCCAAGATTGAATATTCCGGTTGGGGAAACGGAGACTGGAGAAAGGAATGGCTATCTCCACCTGATAACCGGAATCGGTTACCTGTGCCGCTGATTCCCAGATGAGGTCAAATCCGAAATCCTCACCCCCGACAGCCGACCAGAGGGCATCTTTCTGTACGCCGTAAGGATTGACAAAAAATTCATAGGCGCGAGTGGCATCGCCGTAAGTGTCAAGAAGAAGGCAAATAGCATCATCTCCGTAAAACTGGTCTCTCTGGCACATGGTTGCCCGCAAATCGGCGGTATTGTCAAAGCAGATGAAGGCGACGTACAATTTATCCTCATCAAAAGTAACAAAAGCCCGCGTTTCCGCTTCGGGCGGGGTATTTTCACCGGGGTTTCTCTCCACGAAATTCTCGACTCGCCCGGCTGACTGCCACCCGGCATCGGAGAGATTACCGTCAACATTTATCTTCCCGGTGGCCCGGAAAATGTCCAGGGTAGGTTTGAATACCGGTTGAAAACTTTTGCCGGCGAATGCAGATAGAGAGAGAAAAAGAATAATCGGCATAATCAGGCAGATTATCTTTGTCGGGGTTACCAGGGAACGATTTGACACGGCGCCATTCCTTTCATTCAGATTGAGATATTCAATTATGCGGGATTTCATCCCTACATCAGCGGCAGGTCTTAAGCCGAGCAGAAACGCCGATGGCTCAGTACAAGCCTTGGCTCGCTCTTTTGTTCCCTGTTGTCAGTTTACGGATATCGTCGGGATTTGTTCTTAAAATCTTGGAGAAAGTGATTACCTTTGAGTCTGATTTCACAACTTTCTTGCCTGTAATGGATTAACCAATCGCAAAAAATGCCGGACTGCCGCACTGACGATCAAAAGGGAGAATCAATCTTAATTAAAAAGGTCTCAAAAATCTGACTTGCCTTTTTGCCCAGATGATATTCATTTATTCCTTGGGACCATGTGAAACCGGTCTAATCGGAAATAACCGGAAATAATGCAAAAGCCGGTGACTATAAACAGAGCGGAGAGATTGAAATTATGGCGAATATGGGTTACAGGAATGGGGTTGATATCGACGGCATAATGGATAAGGCGGTGGCGGCGGCGGCCGCTTTCAGAACCTATTCTCAGGAGGCGACCGACCGGATTGTAACGGCCGTCTATCATGCCGGTTTCAATAACCGGGTTCGTCTCGCCAAGATGGCGTATGAGGAAACCGGTATCGGTATCTGGCAGGACAAGGTTATCAAGAATGCCATCGCCACCCGGTTTGTTTATGAAGATATCAAGAACATGAAGACGGTGGGTATCATTTCGGAAGATCCCCAGAACGGCGTAATCGAAATCGCTCAGCCATTAGGACCGATTTTCTGCGTTACTCCGGTTACCAATCCGACTTCGACAGTACTCTTCAAGATTCTGATATCTCTTAAGTCACGCAATCCGATTGTCATACGCCCGCACGGGGCGGCAAAGAAATGCTCCATTGAAGCGGCAAAAATCTGCTGCGAAGCCGCCCTGGCGGCGGGAGCGCCGGAGAACTGTATTCAGTGGGTCAAAAATTCGACCGAAGAGGAGACACTTCAGTTCATGCGGCATCACAAGACCGCGCTGGTGCTTGCCACGGGGTCAACATCGCTGGTGCGCGCCGCTTACAGTTCCGGTAATCCGGCGATCGGGGTCGGTCCCGGGAATGTCCCGGCTTTTATCGGAAGGACAGCCGATGTCCCCTTTGCCGTGGAGCAGATTTTTATCTCCAAGACTTTCGACAACGGCACTATCTGCGCCAGCGAGCAAGCTCTGGTGGTCCGGTCGTGCCACGTTGAGGCAGTTATTGAAGAATTCAAGAAACGGAAAGCATATTTTCTCTCACCGGAAGAGATAAAAAGACTGGAGCCAGTAGCATTCAATTTGACGACAAGAACAATGCGGACAGAAGTTATCGGGCAACCGGCGCCCAGAATAGCCGAAATGGCTGGATTTTCGGTACCGCCCGATACTACCTTGCTGATTGCAATTTTAGAAGAGGTCGGCCTGCACTCTCCCCTGTCGCTGGAGATTCTGGCGCCGATACTGGCCTTTTACAAAGCGGACAATTTTGAGCAGGCGGTGGAACTCTGCCGCAAAATCAATCATAACGGCGGCCTGGGGCATACGATAAGCATCTTTTCCAATAGCGAAGAGCGGATAATGCATTTTGCCTCGGTTATGAATGCCGGCAGAATCCTGGTCAACACCCCGGCTTCGCACGGCGCCATGGGAGGAACCTTTAATGCCCTTAGGCCCTCGTTGACTCTTGCCTGCGGCTCCGGCGGAAAGAACATCACCACCGATAATATCACCGCGCGGCATCTGCTCAATATTCAACGGGTGGCGCGCCGTCAGGCGCATCCCTGCTTTCGTCCCGAGATGATTCAGTTGTGTCTCGATGAAACGGTCGGTGCTGAGACGTTCGAGCATCATTGCAACCGCAAGAGCAACTCAGTCCGCGATAATCACAATTAAAGGCTCGCATTAGCGGCGCGATAGTTTGATAACGCTGCCGCTAACGACTCTGGGGCGAAAGACTTCCACCTGAGACAGATTGCAGACCAGGCTGATGAACCGAAATTGCTGATGGCGGGTCAGACATCTGCCAGTTATTGGGATTGGAGGGGTCGCCGCTTCGGTAAGTTACCCGCCAGTAAAATTCAATCGGAACATAGTTGGCCCAGTCGGAACTGTAATACTCCAGATAGCCGTAGATGTCATAGACATTGGCGGAAGGGTGGGCGATTTCCATCTGAGAGGGGGTAATATAGAAGATATACCCATCCCCCCAACCATATTCCTGACTGACAAAATCCAGGACCAGCGGGTCGGTGTGATACATCATAGCCGCGACGGCAAGCGGGGATGTGGGAGAATATTGTGTTTGAAGAACCGTGTCAATTATAACCACGGTGTCATATCGGTCCCGATAGACCAGCACCGTATCATGAATAATTGTGGTAATTCGGATAGTATCGTGAATGACAGAATTCTGGTAAATGGTGTCGAGCAGGAAAACAGTGTCGCGAAGGTTAATATAGGAAGTATCGGATGAAAAGACAGTGTCAATCATCCGGACCGTATCGGGGGGCATCTCGATATATTTGGTATCATGAACATACTCGGTTGTGGTGACAATCTTCTCCTTATCGCAACCCCAGAAAATCAGAAGTAAAACCGGAAGAGCCAGCCCCGAGAAAAACCGCGATTTGCTACGCATGATACTCTCCAATCACGTTAACGAGATTTATCCAGGCAGATGGGGCGCAAGCGGCTTGCCACGGGCGGGTGAATCTATGCCTATTTTTAACATATTGCGGGAAAACGGATTAAGAAGCAGTATTAAACCGGAAAACCTGCCACCTTCTTATCAAATGAGCAATAAACTGCGGGAAATTTCATCTATTGTCACGTCTATCAATTAGAAAGACTCTGCGCTGAACTGGACAATACTCCCGTTTTCCAGATTGCGACGATAGACATGCAGGAAAAGGAAATAGGCAGAGGCAAGATAGAAAAGAGCCAGGACCGCGGCTATCAACAGTTGGAACAGTATCGCCGTCGAAAGGGAGTGACCGGAAACCACCGCACGGACGCTTTCGAAGACGTATGATGCCGGGATTATTCTGGCAACCAGTTGTAACGCCGAAGGAAGTGTCCCTACGGGGTAAAAGACGCCGGAAAAAAGCGACAGTACCAGAGGGATAGGCCAACCGAGCCATTCCGCAGTCGGACCAAGACGGAAAATAAGAGCCGATACGACTACCCCCATTGAAATCCCGAAAACAAAGAGAATTGCCATCGAAGGTACCAACAGAATTCCGATGACCAGGATATCATATCCAAATGCAACCGCGGCGACTACGATAACCATCAGAAATCCGAGAAGGCCGGTGGCAAGGCTGGTCAGGACGGTGCCGCCCAGATATTCAGAAAGGCGCAAGGGCGAGGCAAAGTAGTTGATAAAATTCTGGCTCCAGACATCCTCCAGAAATCCGGTCATCATCCCCTGCTGCACGCGGGTGACAAATTCCCAGAGAATTATAGCCCCAAGAATGACCGTCGTGAAACTGAAAGTCGCCTGTCCCATGGAGCCGAGATATTTGCTGATGAATCCCCAGAGGGTGACATCAACCAGAAGCCAGAGAAAGACACTTGCCAGCCGGGAGGGATTATTTCTAATGAGATAGATATGGCGAAGTGATACGGCACTGATACGGGCAATGGACACTGACTATTACTCCTTCAAAGAAACTGGTTCGCGGGCGACGGCAATAAATAATTCCTCCAGGTCTTTCTTGCCATTGGCGGAGGGCAGGAGGCGAGGGTTACCCGATAACAGAATTTTCCCATGAGACAGAAACAACACGCGGTCGCAGACTTCTTCGATTTCCCGCATGTTATGGGAAGTCCAGAGGACAGCGGTATTAGTATTCTTAACGAAATTGCGGATCTTTTCACGAATATAAAGAGCGATGCTGGGGTCAAGCGATGCGGTCGGTTCATCCAGAAGCAGCAGGCGCGGATTGTTGATTATCGCTTTAGCAAGACTTAGACGGCTCATCTCCCCCGAAGACAGTAAGCCGGCTTTAGTGTCGGCAAATTCAGTTAACTCGAATTCGGCAAGCAGTTCTTCCACCCGTTTCTTAGGGTTCGGGATTCCATAGAGCAGAGAAAAGACGCGAAGGTTCTGACGGATAGTCAGGTTGGGAGGCAACTTAGCATAGACAGCGGCGAAGTTCAGTTTCTCGCTTATTTCCGCTCGAAAGGCGAGGGCATCTTTGCCGAAAATTTCAATGTTTCCCGAATTCGGCTTCAGAATCCCCAGAATCATATTGATAGTGGTCGATTTACCGGCGCCGTTGGGTCCCAGAAGTCCGACAATTTCTCCTGCGCTGACAGTGAAACTGATATTGTTCACGGCCCGCAAGGAGCCGTACTCTTTCACCAGGTGAGTGACATTGAGGACTGATGAATTAGTCATAACGTTACCAATAAAAAATAGCGGTGCAGGGATTCGAACCCCGGACACGCGGATTATGATTCCGCTGCTCTGACCAACTGAGCTACACCGCCATTACTCTACAAGGGAAATAAATTTAACATTTGACCGATAATTGTCAAGGAGTTTGGCGGTATAAGCCATTGACTGACCGCACGCAACTCAGTTCAGGCAGCGGATTATTGCCTGCTCTATCGAAGAAAGGTCAACGCAGGTGTTCTTACAGGGACCCTCGGGACGTCGGTTGGGGAAACCGATGACCGGAATGTAGGGATTGACCTCTCTGAAGCCGGAGATAAGGTCGCGCTCACAGGCGATGGCGATAACCACCCGGGGGCGAATCTCTTTGATTTTGAGACGGGCTTCGGTGCCGCCGTCAACGGTCGCCATTTGGAATCCGAACCGGTCGCGCAGTTCACGGAGACGGATGTTATTCTCTTTGGTCAGGCAGCGTGGCATCAGGACCAGAAGTCGTTTCGGCTCGGTTCGTGGCGGACGGGAGCCAAGAATCATATTATGGATTTTGAGAAAGGAATTAGTGAGACGGTCCTTTGAGATGCCAAGCAGTTTTCCGATAGTCATGACGATTGATAGAAGACGGTTTACGAGAGTGGGGATGATTATAAGGCGGGTGGCGGGCCACTTGAAAACGGCGGAGACCACAAATATAATCAGCCAGAATATCAGGACAATACCAAAGGCGAGGAAGAGAAATGAAATCAGTTTTGCGGGCAACGACCCGGCTGATGCCAATCGGGGATAAATCAGCCAGAGAAAGGCGCCGGCCGCAAGAATCAAGAAGATAGTCGCCAGAACCGCCAGCCCAAGGAAAATCCGATAATCGGATTCGGAGGACTCGGCGTCATGGCTTCCGTCCCAGTCAAGCCATTCGTCGCCGAGACGTCGGTCAGGTTTCTTAGGGTCGGCGGCAGGATTCTCCATCTTTTGAATATAAGTGGTCAACAGCGCCGGGTCAATCCAACGCCGTATAGGAAAGGACTCATTTTGGGATGAAACAGAGCGATTTTGTACAAACTAAAAGGAGCTCCTCCCTCACTTAAGGAGCTCCTTCATCCCCACCTCTTAAATACCCTTCACCGCCATACTATTTAAGAGTAACTAACTTCAATGATATTTATATCAAGATTTGTGCCCGCGCTGGATTGAAGTCAATAGAAAACGATAATCTCTTGAATCACAGTAGATTGTAGTGATGCGGCAAGGTTTTGCCCGGTCCTCAATCGAGGATTTTTCGCAGCAACTGCGACAATAAAGGCGACAGTGCCCCAGCCAGAATTTCAATTGGTTGAATCATAACATCTTATAAAATGCACGATATGCGGTTTCCTAATCGCAGAATGACAATTTCTGCGACTGCAATAGGAAGATATCAAAAAAATAGCCCATATCCGGAGATACGGGCTTAAAGAGAATAAAGTATTTTACTTCTTCACTGTCACGGTCACTATTACGCGGGCCGAGTCGATTTCGATGGCATAGGGCAAGGTAGTCGTGATAGTATAAACCGCGAACCTGCCCAATTCGGCGTAGGTCCGAAGTTTGTTCAGATCAGTGACATGCCCCAGCGATGTGGACCAGTCGATATGGGTCTGGGTCTGCGGCGCAGCGGAAAGGTTATCGAATACCACGTCAGTATTCTGGCGGATAGCAGTGGCGCTGGCATGCCCGATATCGTCATAGTCGGTGATATACAACTCGGCGGTCTGAACGCCGGTGGTAGGATTGGTAATCCAGAGTTCGACGCCGACATTGTCAATATTTTTTATTTCGTCTTTATGGTCTTTCCAGACATCTTCGTCGGTCAGGTCAACCTGGAAGAGGTCCCATTCGCTTCCGCTGGTGATATCGATGTCATAAATCATATAGTCGATTACAAAAGTCCCGCTCAAGAGCGAGTCGCATCCCGGCAGTATCGCGAAAGCCAGGAGGGCAGATAAGGCTGCAAAGAGACTGATTTTCTTCATCATTATCTACCACCTCCTCAATAGCCGATATAATATGTTAAGCCGCCGGTCACGGCAGCCGATTTCTTGGTTCCTCCCCCTTCGGAACTGATGACATTCAACTTCCCCCGGATATCCAGCCCGATAGTCGGTGAGAAGCCGATTTCGAAACCGAGGCCGGTCGCCCACCCGAATTTGCTGGCGTCTTCATCATTGTCACGGGTAGTGCTGTAGATACCGGCGCCAACCAAACCGTACATTTTGAATCCGACCGTTCCCATTCCGGCGCCGACAACGGCGTCAATGCCGTAAGAAGTGACTTTGGAGCCTTCGCGAGTGGCGCCGAAATCGAGTTCGGCATCGCCGAACTTGGCAAAATTGAGGTTCGGCTCGAGCGATATTCCCGGGATCAGGCTTAGTTTTCCTTTCAAACCAAAAACGGTGCCGGAGCCCTGGTCTTCCTGAACGATGGGGATATTGGCGCCGCCGTATGCCCCGACGCCCAGTTGCAGGGCTGATGCCGAGGACACCACAGCCACCGTCAAGAATGACAAAAGAAGCAATCTCCGCATTTTTCCTCCGATCTTATGGAGTAATTAAGTTATTGAATATATTATAATTATAATGTTCGGTTAAAAGAAGTCAATGGATTTCGCAGGTATTCGGCAGAAGCGGCTTTGCCGAGCGTTTATTCGGGGAAAAATTTTTGGTCTCCTCCACGTAAACCTGAGTTAAGTATATTAAACCATAACCTTAAGTATAATAAACCATTACTGCAGAAAACATCTACCTTGCCACTCCATTATAAGCAACCAGCATCGGTTTTCCAAGAGAAAAATGGGATTTTTTGGTAAATTTTTTCTTGACAGCGCCGTAAATAAACGTAGTTTTGGGAAACTTTATTAAACTTTTGCTTGTTTTTTGCTAAACTGATGAGACTGGAGATAGGAGAGAAGATTAAAGCCTTGCGACTGGCGTCGGAATTAACACAATCCGAACTGGCCGCTCGGGCCCGGCTGACCAAGGGGTTTATCTCACAGGTGGAGCGTGACCAGACCTCGATATCGCTGGATTCGCTGCTGGATATTCTGGAAGCGCTGGGGGTCACCATAACCGAGTTTTTCGGCAATATCGGTCAGTCACGGGTAGTCTTTTCTCCCAAGGAGCGAGTGGTGGTAACAGACAAGGGAGTCTCCAAGTTTGAGATACTGATACCGGGAAGCACCAATAATCTGATGGACCCGATTATGATTGGGCTGACACCGGGTGAAGAGCTCCCGACCGAGGGTCCCCATGCCGGCGAGGAATTTGGGTATGTTCTTTCCGGCGTGCTGACTTTGGTGCTGGGGAAAAAGGTGCACAAGGTGCCCCCGCGGCATTGCTTTTATTTTGAAGCCGAGCAGGCTCATCAGTTCGTTAACCGAGGCAAAATAGGAACTAACTTCCTATGGGTAACATCACCGCCTCAAATGTAATTTTTATCACCCCTTTTTAAGAAGGAGGGATATAAGGTGAAAATACTTGGACGTCATCTGCTGGCGGAGCTGTCCGACTGCAATGCCTCCATCCTGAACAATCAGGAGGAACTTCAGCGGATAATGCTGGAGGCGGCGCGCAATTCGGGCGCTACGGTCGTGGATTCGGTATTTCATCATTATAATCCCCAGGGCTTATCCGGCATAGTGGTCATAGCCGAGTCGCATATCTCGATTCATACCTGGCCGGAATATGGTTACGCCGCGGTCGATTGTTTCACCTGCGGCTCCAGCGTGAACCCCTGGAAGGCGCTGGAATATTTGAAAGAGAAGTTGGGAAGCCGCGCGGTGCAGGTAAAAGACCTCAATCGCGGGATTCCGTCGGCTTCCGATGAGGTAATTGCCCACAAGGCTAACGCGGAGCCGACCGCTCCGACCAAGCAATTAACCCATTAACCGGGGGAACGCGCGATGATTAAAGCAATTGATGTTCTCAATCCCAGCGCCAGCACGGAAACTCTGACAGCCGAATATGAGCGGGCAAGCCGCATTCTGGGTCAGGCTGAGGTTCGCACTCCCTTTCTTTTGCTGGAGCGCTCTAAAATCCGTCAGAATCTGAAGCGGCTTTCTCATTCTTTGCCTCGGGTTGCTATACATTATGCAATCAAGTCCAACAATCACCCGGCGGTTCTGGAAGAGGTCGCCCGGGCGGGGCATCGATTTGATATTTCCTCCTACCAGGAATTGCTTTTGGCGGTGGAGGCCGGCGGGCATGTCCGTGAGCAGATTCACTCACACCCTATAAAATCACCGTACGAGATAATTGACGCTATCAATGCCGGCGTGGAAATTTTTGTTGTCGATAATCCCGATGAAATCGACAAGTTTATCCCGTATGCCGGCAAAGTCCGCCTGATGATTCGCTTTAAAGTGGAGAACAACGACGCCGTCGTGAATCTTTCTTACAAGTTCGGCTGCCTTCCTTCGGAAGTGGTTGGTCTGGCGGAGAGAATCCGGATGCGCGGTCTTGATTACTATGGGCTGGCGTTTCATGTTGGAAGCCAATGTCTGTCTAATGATGTCTATCTCAAGGCTGTCGATATAGCGGCCGACCTGATTAAAGAGTTGGATTGTCGTGGTTTGGAAACCGGCATACTCGATATCGGCGGCGTTTTTCCGGTTCCATATACGGAAGATGTTCCTCCAATTGAGGAATTCTGCAAGCCGATTCATGCCCGCTTGGAGGAGAAAATCTCTCATGACATCAGACTGGTATGTGAACCGGGACGGTTTATTTCGGCAACGGCTGTAACGCTGGTGGCATCGGTAATCGGTAAATCGGTCCGCTCCGGGCGGAGATGGTATTTTCTTGATGATGGCTTATACGGCTCTTTTTCCGGACGTCTTTATGACCATTGCAAATACCAGATTCTGACCAACCGGAACACTACCTGGAAGCGCTCGGTGCTTGCCGGGCCGACCTGCGATTCATTTGATGTGGTCTATCGGGATATAATTCTCCCGCCGCTGGAAATCAGCGACCTTCTGATATTCCCGGCGATGGGGGCTTACTGTGCGGTCTCGGCATCGTCGTTCAACTGCTTGCGAAAGGCGGAATATCTTGTCGTCGACTAAGAAAAAAAGCAGCTACGAGGAGCCGTATATTGAAGAGTCCTCCATGGGCGACCTCTGGGACCTTTGGATGACAGAACTCCATCAGGGGAAAAGCGGCCTGACGGTGAAAATCAATGGACTGGTAGAATCATATCAGTCAAAATTTCAGCGGATAGATATCCTCGATACCGCTGATTTCGGGAAGATGCTGGTGCTTTATGGCTCGATGATGGTGGCGGACAGGGACCTGACATCATATAACGAGATGATAACCCATGTGCCGCTGTTTACACACCCCAGGCCCAATAATGTCCTGATTATCGGCGGCGGCGATTGCGGCGCCCTCACCAACGTGGTGAAACATCCCGAAGTCAAGAAAGTAACGATGTGCGAAATCGATAAGATGGTGGTGGAGGTTTGCAAACGGCACTTTCCCCTTCTTACCGCCGGCACTAAGGACCGTCGGGCAAAACTGGTCTTCCGGGATGGCAAAGATTTCATCGCAAAAGGTAAAGAGAAATTTGACGTTATCATGCTCGACCTGTCCGACCCGATTGGACCGGCGGCGGATCTGTTCCAGAAGAAATTCCATCGGCAGGTTTATAATCGATTGAACAGCGATGGGATTCTGGTGGCGCAGTCGGAGTCGCCTTATTTCAATCCGGAGACGGTGAAGCAGATGTACAGTAATCTGCGGGATATCTTCCCGATAGTGAAGATGTACACGGCGCACGTGCCGATATACCCGTCGTCGTACTGGTCATTTGCGTTTTGCTCCAAGAAATATCATCCGATAGATGATTTTGACGCCGAGCGGTACAAACGGCTGCGGCTGAAGAATAACTATTATAATGCTGATGTGCATTTAGGGGCATTCTGCCTTCCGGAGTATGTGAAACGGCTGATTGGGGAGAGATAAATCGGTCTTGATAGATTCAGAGGGCGCCTCAACAGGCGCCCTTTTTCATTTGGGGATTCGTCATTCCCGATTGGGTGTTCCTAAAACGCCAGGAGAGACTGCTTGCGACCAAAAAAATCAGGCTCGCCTCGCAATAACTGGGACATGCCATATTCGGACATTTGTGACGCCCTATTTCTTGATGGAAAACACTCGAGTAGGTCGAAATCCTTCTTAGGTTTCGACACGAAACAGATTCAAAACCTCGAGACACGCCAGGCATCTTGCCAACGAATCTGAATTCATATGTATTGTCAAGTTTGTGATATGCATGGCCGAATCTTATCGGTTTTGTGTCGTCTCTTGCTCAACTCACGTCGAGCCGTGACCTGACGGATACACCGCACAATATTGTCAGAGGCGAAATCGCGTGCGCTACTCTCTTATATATCTTTCCAGCCTCTGGTAGAATTCCGACTCTTCCGGGCTGCCGTGCAACATATATCCTGTCCCGATTTCGTGGAACAGGTCAACATAGGCGCGGAAGAAATCGAAGCGGTCGTTAATGGCGCGGTGTGCCGAGGCAGAACTTTTCTCTTCCAGAAAGACAAATTCAGACATCGTGAGATTCCCGGCATCCAGTTTCTCGCGGGAGGCGCCAAGCGCCGCCGATGAAAGATTGCGGTGGAAATAGTTCATCGGAAGCGTGGTAATCCGGGTTATAAGATTTTCCAGCGAAGATTTTATCTGAGTCATTTTATCGAACCGCAGGGCGTCTTTGCGGTAAATAGATTCTTCCAGGCGGGCTTTCTCTCCCCCCTTGCCGCCCAGAATATTTCTTCCGAAATAAAGCGGGAATTCCAACACTCCGCCGACTATCCAGTAATCACGCCGTTTGCTCACCTTCGGGTAAAACTCAATCCCATAAGAATACCCGCCTTGAAGGCTTATCTCGGGCAGGTACCATTTTCCTTTCTGGCTCAGGAGATTTCGTTGAAGACCGATGGAGAGTTCTGATGCCGCCAGCTCCGGCGCGCGGGCAATACCGACTTCGACAAAATACTGCTCCAGACGTTTCTCTTTCCTGCTGTCCGCCAAATACTCTTCATATTTTCGCACCATTAGAGACATAATATCCGGCTGAAACTCGGCGCGGTCCAAAGCGAGATTGTTGATACCGGGCCGATTGATGAGGACGCTCAGGATTGTCCGCGCGACTTTCAAATCCTGCCGGTATTCAATCTGGTCGATTTTGGCTTCGGTGAGACGTTGCTCCACAAGAGGAAGTTCCTCGAGGCTGGCGTAACCAGCTTTAGCGAGGGCGGTCAATGATTCTCGTAAGTCGAGCAGGCGGTCGGTGATTTCAACCTGTGTCGCAAGACGGTCTTCAGCCTCCAGCACCCCGAGGTATCCTTTTATCACCGCCGTCCTCAATGCCAGTTTTGCTTCATCAAACTCTAACGCCCCCAGTTGCTTTTTCTTTCCGGCAATTTCAAGTTCTTTTATGGCCGGATAGGAGAAGATTTTCTGACGGGCGAATACCCCCCACTCATATTTGCGGCGGAATTGCTCGTCGAAGCGGGACGACAGAACCGCATAATTCGATTGTGCTGCCGAAAGTTCGAGATTGATTTCCGGCAGGAAGGCGGCAACGGCGCGGGAGGCATCGGCAATAACCCGCTCAAAAGATTGGCCTTCGGCAAGATATCCGGCGTTTTCGTTAAGAGCCTGTTCCATTGCGACCGAGAGTGTCAGATTGAGGGCGCTATCGGCGGTTCGTGCCGGAATAGTCTTGGCATCCAGAATGACTCGTCGGCCAACCTCGGCGCCGATTTTGGATATCGCTTCCAGATTCAAACAGAGGTTTTCGGTTTCTTCCAGGATGGTCGGAAGAGATGCGGGAGAGGCGCCTTCAGCGATGGCAATTACTTTCTTGGCGCAAAAGGCGGCCTCGGCACGATAGGGCCAGATTCCGTTAGAGGCGGTTGCATCCTTCTCCAGCATTAAAAATCCCTCAGAACTAAAAGTGGCAATCTTCGCGCTCTGCGTTTCAAAAAAGAACGCCCGTATCTGCTCCAGTTCCAGGCTCCAGAGCGGCGGAAGGTACAAGACAGTGGTGCTTCGCGGCATCTTCTGGAGCGAGACAAAATAACTGAACTTCTCTTGAGCCGTAACCTCCCGGGCAAACATTATCTCGATGCCAAGACCGGCGGCTACCAGTTCGATCTTCGCTTTCAGCCGTTCGTACTGGTCGCCATCGGGGTAGTATATAAACCCGACTTTGCGGTCGGGGAAAATCCGTTTAATCGCCGCCAGGTCATTTCGGAGTTTGTTGGGTCGATAGGTCAGAGTGAGATTCGGTGCCACCGGTGTGCCTTCAGCATCAATCAAACCGGCAGATAACGGGTCGAACTGGCAGATCGCAACAATCGGTTTATCAAATCCGGCAGCAAGGAGGTCTTCCACCACCCAGGGCCCGGCGGCAAGAATCATATCAATCTCCCTGTTTCGTTTCAACTCGCGCGCCATTGCCCGCGAATGTACCCGATCCCAGTTGGCGGAAAAATAACCGCTGGGTGCAAACTCAAATAGATACCGGTCGCCGGAGTAGATACGCAGTTTTTCTTTGAATTCGTTTGAAGTCACTTTGTGCATGAAATAGGCGCCGCTTTCAAAATAGCCGAAGATTACTTTGCGGGGGGTAGTATCGCCGAAAAGAAGCGGCGCGAATATTAAGATGACCGACAGAGAAATAATAATCCTATTTTTCATAAATGATTCCTTATTTCGAATCCTGACTTTCTGTCATATTAAGAAGTTCTATAACTAAATCAATTTAAGGTTTAAAAATAAGGGAAACAATTTCAGAAGCGAAATCGCCAGGCCTGACAAGATGTACAGGATTTTGAACCATGTCGGCCGTGAAGAAGCAGCCATCATCAGATAGAGGGGGAAAATTATCAGATAGTGACGATACAGTGACATGGTGGTGCCGGTGGCGGGAGAAAAAAGAAACATTATCACTGAAAAAGAGAACAATTCAGTTCCTACACGATATGGATAAAATAAAAGGAAGGCCAGGCCGTACCATAGCAGAGTCAAATTCTCCGGGGTATGCCAGGGGTAGTGGCTGAAACTATGGAAGATGACGGTTAGCGGGAAATCCCAGGTTCGCTGATATTTCTCCTGAAAATGCAATTGCAGGAAGAAATCGTCAAACTTGAAATAAAAAAAACTCCAGAGAAGCAATGGACCGAGAATGAACGGAAGAATGTAAAGTATCTGACGCACCCAGAATGATGCCGATTTCAGCCCGCCTTTTTCGCGCAGTCGTTTCCTCAAATTTCCGACCAACGGAATTACCACGAGAAGGAGTCCGGTTGGGTAGGTCAGTGAAATCCCGAGAGCAATCAGAAACAGGCAGGCCATGCGAAAGCGGAAATTGTCATAATAATAGAAATATAGATAGAGTACGAATAGAAGGACAAAGAGGGCGTAGGGGAATCCGGAGAGAAGGTAGAATCCGGAGGGACTAAAAGCGAGGGCGGCTACCGCCAGTGTTGCGGTTGTTATGTCATACGCGCGTTGCAACCAGTGGTATAGAAGTTGAAATGACAAAAAAGTGAATAGAAAAGCCAGCCCTATAAAAGCCAGTTGCGAGGAACCGCCCAGAAGCGGCCGAAAGAGTTTTGCAACCAGCGGCCAGAAAGGATACCACCCGGCATTCCCACAGATTTTCCCCGCCGGGTATTCGACTCCGGGAGTACAGGGATGAACCTGATAGCCAACCTCCGATATTGACAAATAATGGTCGACATCCCAGACCGGCAGAAAAAGATTATAGTTATTCTGATAAATGGAGATAGATAGATATATCCCGGCGAAAATCAGGAAAAGGACAGCAGGCATTGCCGTATTCGCCCAATGCTTCTTCATAGTGAGGAAAGGTATCCCTATTGTGCCGGTTTTGGCAATTGTTTTTTGTGGGGTTTAGGCGGTCAAAATAGAGCGTTTCCTCATTATACCATATCCTTCTGCAACTTTTTTGAGGCAATTGATGTCTAAGTTCATTAATATGGGCTTTGCTTAAACGATTTTGGAGAATAGAGTGACCAAATGTTTAGAATGCCTTTAATTCAACAATTCTCATCTGTTGGAGGTTTTGTGAAATTGCTAATCGCGGGCTTGGTTTCAAAAGTGGCGCTGCTTGCCGCGGTTCTGTTGTTTACGTTATCCTCACTGTCGGCTCAGGAAGTTCCTGATTTGAGTGGACGCTGGGACGGCCGAATTGAAATTCCGGGAATGACGCTGGAAATTACGGTCCATCTGAGCCGCGATAGCGCCGGAATGCCGCAGGGGACAATCGATATTCCTCAGCAACAGGCACAGGGGCTTCCTCTGACAAATCTCGCTCTGACAAAAGACAGCGTATCCTTCGAAATACTCAATATCCCCGGACAGCCGCACTTTAAGGGAAAACTCAACAGCGAATTGAATGAGATAGCGGGCGATTTTTCTCAAGGCGGTTCGATTTTTCCGTACAGACTATCCTTTGTCGAGGAAGCACAGTTAGCCGGTGAGCAAGCCCGACTCGATTCAAGCCTGGCGCAGTTGCGACTGTTCATTGATTCTACATTGAAGAACTGGAAGGTGCCGGGGGGGGCAGTTGTCATTGTAAAAGACAATAAAGTAGTTTTGTCGGAAGGATTTGGATACCGGAGTGTTAAAGATTCGCTCCCGGTCACATCCCGAACAATATTTGCGATCGGTTCTTCAACTAAGGCTTTCACCACCGCAGCGCTGGGGGTTCTGGCGGATGAAGGCAAGATAGACTGGGACAAGACGGTCAGACATTACTATCCGGAATTCAAGATGAAAGATGACTTCGCTTCCCAGAAAATGACTGTCCGCGACCTGGTCACTCATCGCTCGGGACTTCCCCGCCACGACCTCTCCTGGTATAACAACAACACGACCAGCCGTCGGGAATTTGTCAATCGCCTGGCTTACCTGGAACCGAATGCCGATTTTCGCGCTACGTTTCAGTATCAGAATCTGATGTTCCTTACCGCCGGGTTTGTCGCGGAACTGGTGACGGGCAGAAGTTGGGAAGAGATAGTCAAAGAGAAGATTCTCGATCCGCTCGGTATGACTAATAGCAACTTCTCAGTGCTGGAATCGCAGAAGTCCCCTGATTATGCGCTGCCGTACCGCGATGAAGACTCCCTGGTGCGGGAGATTCCATTCCGCAATATCACCGCCATGGGTCCGGCCGGCTCGATTAACTCCTGCGCCGATGATATGACAAAATGGATGATGCTGCATCTCAATAAAGGAAAGGCGGGAGAACGGCAGATAGTCTCGGAAACGCAAATAGCGCAGATGCATACGCCGCAGATGGCAATCGGTCAGTCGCCCCGCTTTCCAGAACGCTCCCCTGTCTCTTACGGATTAGGGTGGTTTATGGAAGCGAACCGCGGGCATAATCGCATATATCACGGAGGGAATATTGACGGTTTTTCGGCGCTGGTGTCGTTCTATCCTTTCGATAATGTCGGAATAACGGTACTGGTTAATCAGGACGCCTCAGCGGTACCATCGCTCATCACGCATCGGGCTTCCGACCTTCTTTTTGGTCTGGAGCCGATCGACTGGAGCGCCCGTATGAAAACTGAAGTCGATAAAGCCCGTGAAGAACAGAAGAAAGCCCAAGCAAGAGAACCGGATAGAGTAAAGGGTTCAAAACCGTCACACTCTTTGGCAGATTATGCCGGAGAATATGAAAACCCGGGATATGGTACATTGACAGTAAAACTGGAAGGCAAGAATCTTCAGGTTGAATATAACGGTATAGTTGGCATGCTGGAGCACTGGCATTATGATGTCTTCAACGCCAACGTTAAAGACTTCCCCGCCCAGAGACTTCTTCTGACCTTCAATATGAATTCCAAAGGGGATATCGACAGAGTCTCCGCCCCCTTTGAACTTGCCACACCTGAAATAGTATTTGCAAGAAAGCCGTCACAGGAGATGAAGAGCGCCGCATTCCTGTCGCGATTTGTCGGCGAGTATGAATTGAGCGGGCAGGCGATTAAAGTCGAATTGAAAGGGGATAGCGTACTGACAGTAACCATTACCGGGCAGCCGACCTATGAACTTGTTCCCTACCGGGGAAATGAATTTAACCTTAAAGATGTGACCGGGGTAAGCGTGGAATTCAGACTGGGCAGTGATGGTAAAGCGGCACAGGCGGTTTTCAAGCAGCCAAACGGGACTTTCATCGCGGAGAGAAAAAAGTAGCACCCACGGATTTTATAGTCAGCGGTATAAAGGATGATTTTGTGGGACTCACACCCCAATATCAGTTGGGGGATAAGTCAATGATATAAAGGCCGGCGTTCTTGTCTGATAATGGGAATATAATGGGCTTGACGAGACAGTATATTCCATCGATATTCCCCCTCGATAATTTTATGATTGAAACATCGCCTCAATGATAGAGTTCGCGCAGAGTGGAGTGCAAACGTACTGGTGGCTGCCCACCTTGGTCGCCTTTTGCATTTCCAGCCTGACTTCGACCGGTGGCGTTTCCGGAGCGGTGCTGATACTCCCCTTTCAAGTAAGTCTTCTCGGTTTTGGCGGTCCGGCGGTTAGCCCCACTAATTTACTCTATAACATCGTTGCTGTTCCGAGCGGAGTTTATCGCTACTATCGTGAGAAGAGAATGGTCTGGCCTCTTACCTGGACAATAATTATCGGCACTCTACCGGGAATAGTCGCCGGGGCGATTATCAGAATCAAATATCTGCCTGACCCGCGCGCGTTCAAACTGTTTGCCGGGCTGGTACTCTTCTATGTCGGCATGAGGTTATTCCTCGACCTTTTCAGGAAGAAGCAGGAAAATGCAAAAGGGAATGCGAATGCCGACTTTAATGTTAAACCACTGGAATTTAGCCTGAAGCGAATCGGTTATGAATTCAACGGACAACCTTACTACGCCTCGACAGTCGGACTTTTCATACTCAGTCTGATTGTGGGGATAATCGGGGGGACCTATGGCATCGGCGGCGGCGCCATAATCGCGCCATTCCTGGTCACAATGTTTCGACTGCCGGTGCATTCGGTGGCCGGCGCGGCGCTTCTCGGCACCTTCATAACCTCCGTCTTTGGCGTGGCCGTCTACGCCTTCATCTCTCCCTTTTACTCCGATGCCCAGATTCCGATTATGCCAGATTGGCTTCTCGGCCTCGCCTTCGGTGTCGGAGGCGCATTGGGCATGTATATCGGCGCCAGGATTCAGCGCTTTGTGCCGGCTAAGGCAATCAAGGCGCTCCTTGCCGCCTGCGTCCTCTTCATCGCGATTAAGTATGTAATAGAGTTTCTCAATTAGATATGAACTTGTAATGAGGAACGGTTAGCCGGACAGTAAATAGGCGTCTTCCGGACAAAGAGAAACTGACGTAGTTATAGACGAATCAGATTATTTCTCTTCGTTATCCAATTCCCGCAGCGCCCGGAGAATTCCCAGCGCCGAATTGCCAGTCGCCAGTTGCTGAATTTTCTGAAGACGGATTCCATCTAACTCGAATTTCTTCCGCATCCGGGCTTCATACGCTTCTTTTAATGTCTCCAGCAGTTTGTCTATCTCGTACGGTTTGGGAAGATAACTGAAAGCGCCCAGTTTGGTGCATTCGACAGCGGAGTCGAGCGAACCGTGACCGGTGAGAATTATCACTTCCAGATATTTGTGCTCTTTCTTGAGAATCTCCAGCACCTGTTTTCCATCTATACCGGGCATCTTCAGGTCCAGCAGAGCCAGGTCAAATTTTCTGGCGGTCGCCCATTTCACTGCCTCTTCGCCGTTAATCGCCTTGGTGACGTCAAACCCCCGCATTTCCAGACGTTGCGCGATGGAGTCAAGGAACTTGACTTCATCGTCAACTATCAGCACTTTTATTTTATCCGGCATTTCTATCTCCTGTCATCTATTTGCACGTTTATCGTTCTTTCAATATAGTCAATAATCTCAGTGGCGGAAAGGTAAAACGAGAATGAAGGTGCTTCCCCTTCCCGGCGCGCTCTCCACCATTATCTTGCCACCCAGACTTTTTATTATCCCGTAACTTACCGAGAGGCCCAGGCCGGTCCCTTTCCCGACCTGTTTGGTGGTGTAAAAGGGGAGGAAGATCTTGTCAACCTGCTCGGGAGTCATCCCTTTGCCGGTATCGGCAATGGCGATTCTTAGAAATTCATCCTGTCGGGAAGTAGATATAGTTATCTTGCCGGGTCCGGCAATGGAATCAACGGCGTTATTCAGAATATTGACCAGCACCTGCTGCAACTGATTAGTGTCAGTCACTACTGTCGGCAGTGAGGCATCATAATTCTTGGAAATGACAATATTGCTGACCGCCATCTCCCGCCCGAGAAAGCCATCCACCACGGAGTCGATGACTTTATGAATGTCGTGCGGTTTCGGGTCAACATCGGTTCGCCGGACAAAAGAAAGCAGTTTGCGGGTAATATCGCAGCAGCGGAAAACCGCCTCATGAATAGCATCCAGATGCGGAGTCATCTCCTCCAATTTCGGATTGAGTTTGAACTGCGGGTCCATCATATCCTTCATCAGCCCGGCTTCCTCGCTTATAATTGCAAGAGGGTTATTTATCTCATGCGCAATTCCGGCGGCCAGTTCACCTACCGATGCGAGTTTGGCAGCATGCTCCAGTTGTGCTTTGGCGCGGTCCGATTCTATCTGCATCTGCACCAATTTGCGGGTGCGAAATACAATAATCACCAGCAAGCCCAGCATCACAACCAGCGAAATCAGAATCATCTGTAACTTAAATCCGCTTATCAGCCCTTCTCCGGTTGCTTGCGACCACTGGCTTATCAGTGCCCAGTCGGCTGTCTTCAGCCAGGTGTAGGCATAGGTGATAGAAGTTCCTTTGAGCCTGATTTCTTCCACGCCTATTCGGTTTTCGCGCGGAGGGATGATGGAGGATGCCTCCAGCGATATCCCAATATGCGGTGTTACCACCTGGTAGTACCCTTCGGAATTGACTATCGAAACATAAACTTCATTGGCGCCCTCAAGCGATGTAATATATTCATATATTTTTTCCGGGTCGAGCGTGGCTCTCAAGACAACGAACTGGTCGGAAATTATCCGTCTGACGGCGATAGTAAAATGCGGCTTCTGACGGAAACCGAGATAGATATCGGTAATGATAAACTCTTTTTTCTCATCCTTCAATTGGCGGAACCATTCCTCGGAGCCGTAATTCCGCTCTTCCAGCGCCGGGAACGGTCCGGCATAGTTGGTCTGAATTCCGGTAGAGTCGAAATAACCGATATCAACAAATGCTTCGCTGTTTCTTTTTAGTTTTTCCAAATATGCCGCCAGCATCTCCGGCTCCGGGGGAACATGGAATTTGGGGTCATCAATAAGGTTGCCGAGGTTGACCAGACGCTCCGTCAGAAAGAGGTCAAAAGTATTTGCCTGGCTTTCGGCAATTGACTTAAGATGAAGCCGCCGTCCTTCTTCAACCAAAGCGTCATACTGATAATTGAAATATATGATAAGGATAAGAAGCGGCACAAAATAGGTCAGCAGAAGACGGGCGATATTGCGCCGCCTGACATCACGATAATACTTGCGGCTCATATATTCGGAAAGTTCTTCTTGGGATGCAGTTGACATAACCGTCTACACCGTTTCTCTTTCGCCCAAGAGGCGCCGGTATTGCAAGATGAAGGAACCGATTAACTTTGAACGGAATTCTAATTTAGAGGCGCATTCAAAGAGTGCCGGCATCTCTGTTACTCCTTCCTCGCTTCAGAAAACGGACCGGCGTCTCCTCAAAGGTGATGAAGTCTCTGCTATCAGTTGTAGTATAGAATTATTATAAGAGGATGTCAAGGCGAATGGCCGCGGCGCCCGGCGCAAATTGTGTCGTTGGACAAGCGGCTTTAATCATTTTGGAAAGTATTTCAGGATAGATTTTGTATACATTCATAACGGCTTGCTCCGATTGAAATTGCTCCAAGAACCATCATCGTAAGTTGTCGGTAAATCCGACAGGACCACTTTTTGAAAAAATGGGAATCAACCCTAAATTGAAATCACTGTACCAACCGTAAAAAAGAGAACCTTTTCCTTGACAGCGTTGTCTATGTTTTATAGATTATCCCAAGTAGCGAAAGGTGATGGCGGCGCAGAATTAAGGGTCGCCGGAGATCGAAGCGTACTTGATGAATAAGATTGTAAAAAGAGTTTAGAAGCACCACGCGGGGTTTACGAACCCCTTTTATTATGAGATGTCTTGTGAAATATTTCACAATGCTTCCCTTTCCGAGCCTCTTCCGGATGCAACCGCCTCATCACTTACTATGCTGGAATTATAATTTCAGAACGGGAGACAGCATAGAGAGTCGGTGACGCCTTCTTGCCGTCCGAGGAT
Organism: Ignavibacterium sp.; assembly: GCA_020724775.1. Taxonomy (GTDB): domain Bacteria; phylum Zixibacteria; class MSB-5A5; order GN15; family PGXB01; genus DYGG01. The sequence continues at coordinate 39,656 of DYGG01000013.1, forward strand.
AAGAAAGTTTTCACAGAATCATCCTCGCGATTGAAACCGGTCGTTGGAATTGAGCATAGTTCTCGATTTTGACAGCAAGATGCTCGTCGGCGCCTCGCCGCGAGAACTGGCGGATTCACTTCATCCCTCGGCTGCCCCGAATAAACGGACTTTTGTCCGGAGGAGGTTTTCATGCCTGTTTGGCGAGGATGGGATAAAATTAAATATCAGGCGCAACTGGACCCGGCATTCGCCGAGGAAGTCACTTCGATTCCCGGAGGCGAGAAACTCTTTGACTGCATCCAGTGCGGCACCTGCAGCGGACTCTGTCCGCTCAGCCCGTACATGGATTTCACGCCGCGGAAAATCATCGCTATGATTCGCGCCGGATTCAAAGGAGAGGTCTTAAGCAGCCACACCTGCTGGCTCTGCGCTTCTTGCTACGCCTGTACGGTGGAGTGCCCCAAAGGTGTTAAAATCACCGAGATCATGTATGCCACCAAGCGGCTGGCAATTCGCGAAGGAGTCTCACCGAAGAGATTTGCCATTCCCGTGCTGGCAGAGGAGTTTTTCCGTGATGTGGAATCTAATGGTCGCAACAGTGAAGGACGGCTGATTATGAAACTATATTTAAAGACAAATCCTTTCAAGGCGCTTAAACAGGCGACCCTTGGTTTACGACTATGGTCACAGGGGCGGCTCGGTATCAGGTCCGACAGCATAAAGAGAAAAAGTGAACTGAAGACACTTCTCAAGAGCCTTGAAAAAGAGCGCATGGTCCGCTCGCGCCGGGAGACCGCTCACGCCGGGGAGGCAAAATGAATTATCTATATTTCCCCGGCTGTTCCCTCAAAGGAACCGGGCGCGCCTATGAGGATTCCATTCTTTCCGTATTTAAAGGGCTCCAACTCCCGCTGGAAGAACTGGATGACTGGAATTGCTGCGGCGCGACTTCCTATATGGCAATCAGTGAAATGAAAGCCTTCGCGCTGTCGGCGCGAAATCTTGCTCTGGCGGAAAAACAGGCTCATTCCCGTGAGAATTTCGGGCTGGTCACTCCCTGTGCCGCATGCTATCTTGTGCTGGTCAAAACGCAGAAATATCTTCAGGAATTCCCCGATATCGGCGACAAAATCAAAACCGCTCTGAAATCGGCAAATCTTGAATACGGCGGAAAAGTACGTGTCCGGCATCCCCTCGATGTCTTAGCCAACGACTTTGGCACCGAGAAACTCGCCTCCTTTGTCAAAAAACCGCTAAAGGGCCTCAAGGTTGCCTGCTACTACGGCTGCCAGATTGTCAGACCATATGCTGAATTTGATGACCAGCATAATCCGACCACCATGAATCGTATCATGCATGCGCTCGGCGCGCGGACTATCGACTGGGCACTTAAGACTCGTTGCTGTGGCGGTTCACTTACCGGAACCATACAAGAAGTCGGCATGCGGCTCAGTTATATTCTTCTGCGTGAGGCTTCACGGCTGGGCGCCGATGTCGTCGCAACCGCCTGTCCTCTCTGTCAGTTCAATCTGGAATGTTACCAGAAGCAGATGAGTCGTGAATTTGAAGATGCCATCAGCATTCCGGTGGTCTATTTTTCGCAACTGGTCGGCTTCGCCATGGGACTTCCGGCAAAGGAACTTGGCATGCAGAGGCTGTTTGTGCCGTTCAAATTCAATCCCGCGGCAGAATCGGTGAAAGGAGGCATCCATGTCCACTCCTGAAAACAAAACTAATGGTACTCCCAGAATCGGCGTTTATGTCTGCCACTGTGGAATTAACATTGCCGCCAAAGTCAATGTCGCGGAGTGCGTGGAATTCGCTCGAAGTCTTCCCTATGTCACGGTGGCGCGGGAGTATAAATTTATCTGCTCCGATCCGGGACAGGAACTGATTCAGCAGGACATTCGTGACGGCAAGATTGACCGGGTGGTGGTGGCATCCTGCTCCCCTTTAATGCATGAAGCGACCTTCCGCAAGGCGACTCTTGCCGGCGGACAGAACCCCTTCTTTTTTCAGATGGCAAATATCCGGGAGCATGTCTCCTGGGTGACCTTCGATAAAGAGATGGCGACCCTCAAAGCCAAAGCGCTGATAGCCGGCGCCGTAATGAGAGTTGCCCGGCACAAACCGCTGGAAAAAACCAGAGTGCCGGTCAATCCTGATGTCCTGATTGTCGGAGGCGGTATCGCCGGAATTCATGCCGCCCTGACCATCGCCGACTCCGGCAAGAAAGTCTATCTGGTCGAAAAGGAACCGACCATCGGCGGACATATGGCCAAGTTCGATAAAACTTTCCCCACTCTGGACTGCGCCGCCTGCATTCTGACACCGAAAATGTCGGCGGTTCGCTCCCATCCCAATATCATTCTCTGGAGTTACTCCGAAGTCAGCCAGGTGGATGGATATGTCGGCAACTTCAAAGTCAAAGTCCGGCGAAAACCGCGCTATGTCGATGAAGAACTTTGTGTCGGTTGTTACGAGTGCATCGAGAAATGCATTTTCAAGAAAGCCAAATTCGAAGATGAATTCAATATCGGGCTCAGCCAGCGCAAGCCGATATATATCCCCTTTCCGCAAGCAACTCCTCTGGTGGCATTGATTGACCCGGAAACCTGCACGGAGTTCCGAACCGGCAAATGCAAGAAGACCTGTGTCGATGCCTGCGAGCGGAAAGCGATTGACTTCCAGCAGAAGGAGGAAATCAAAGAAATCGATGTCGGCGCCATAATTCTGGCGACCGGATTCAAGATTTTCGATGCCACAAGAATCCCTCGATACGGCTACGGCAAATATCCCAACGTATTTACCAGTCTCGAAATCGAGAGGCTGGTCAACGCCTCCGGCCCCACCGGCGGCGAAGTTAGATTGAAGGATGGTGGGAAGCCCAACTCGGTAGGGATTATTCATTGTGTCGGCAGCCGCGATATCAATACCAATCGTTACTGCTCCCGTCTCTGCTGCATGGCATCGCTTAAACTGGCGCACCTGATAAAGGAGCGAACCGGCGCCGAGGTATATAATTTTTACATCGATATCCGCGCTGCCGGAAAAGGGTACGAAGAGTTTTACGATAAACTTCTCAAAGAAGGGGTGCATTTCATACGCGGCCGGGTGGCAGAAGTCAGCGATTGGACCATGACCGCCGACGAAGAAGGAAAACTGGTTATCCGCGCTGAGGACACTCTTATAGGAGTCGTTCGAAGAATACCGGTTGATATGGTGGTACTGGCGGTTGGCTTGGAACCGTCAGCCGATGCCGACAATATCCGCCGAATGTTCAATATCAGTTGCAGTTATGAAGGCTGGTTTTTGGAGCGACATCCGAAACTGGCGCCGGTATCTACTTTTACCGATGGCATTTCGCTTGCCGGGGCATGTCAGGGTCCCAAAGATATCCCCGACAGCGTGGCACAGGCGGGAGCGGCTGCCGCCGAAGCGCTGGCGCTAATCGATAAAGGCTTTGTGGAACTGGAGCCGAACACTGCCTTTGTGCAGGATGAGTTCTGCTCCGGCTGCTGCACTTGTGTCGCCCTCTGTCCGTACAGCGCAATCAGTTTCAGCGCCGATAATAATCGCGCTTCCGTCAATGGCGCCCTCTGCAAAGGATGTGGCACCTGTGTTGCCGCCTGCCCCTCGGGCGCCCTTCAGCAGAATCTCTTTACTGATGAACAGATATTCGAGGAAATCAGGGGAGTAATGAACTATGTCTGATATAAATAAATCTGATAACGGTAATTTCGAGCCGCGCATTGTCGCCTTTTTCTGTAACTGGTGCACTTATACCGCGGCTGATTTAGCCGGTACGGCGCGGATGACTTATGCCCCCAACGCCCGAGTGGTACGGGTTATGTGCTCCGGTCGGCTGGACCCGCAGTTTATACTGATGGCACTGCGGGAGGGAGCCGACGGTGTTCTCATTGGCGGATGCCATCCCGGCGACTGCCATTACCAGGAAGGAAATTACAAAACTCTTCGACGCTTCACCCTTCTCAAAAGGCTGTTACTGGATATGGGCATTGAGGATAAACGGGTGCGGATGGAATGGATTGCCGCCTCGGAAGGTGACCGGGTCCAGAGAGTAATGAATGAAATGACCGAGCAGTTGAAAAAACTGGGACCTTTACATCTGGAACCGGTATCAATTGATACCATCCACAAGAAAGTTGAAGAATCGGTGGCGCAGGCCGAGGGGGTGAAAATATGAGCAAGCCGAAAGTGGGGTTTTACTGGTGTGCTGCCTGCGGCGGTTGCGAGGAAGCCGTGGTGGACCTCCATGAAGAAATTCTGAATGTCGTCGCCGCCGTCGATATTCTCTTCTGGCCCGTGGCTTTGGATTTCAAACGGGAAGATGTTGAAAAACTTCATGAGCGCGAACTGGCGGTTTCTTTCATTAACGGCGCCATTCGCTCGTCAGAGCAGTTTGAAATGGTCGAACTGCTGAGAAAGAAATCGGGATTGCTTATTGCCTTCGGGAGTTGCTCTCATCTCGGCGGAATTCCAGGACTGGCTAATCTCTTTAATAGAGAATCAATTCTTGCAAATTCGTATAAGGAAGCCTTCAGCGTCGAAAATCCGCAGGGATTTTATCCGCAGGAGTCAATTCAGGTTCCCGAAGGTAAGGTAACTCTTCCCGCTCTTTGGAACACGGTCAAAACGCTTGACCAGGTAATTGACGTTGACTATTACCTTCCCGGCTGCCCACCGCCGGTAGAACTGATAAAAGAAGCGCTCGGGGCAATACTGGCAGGAAAACTTCCGGAGAAAGGAGCGGTCCTGGCGCCCGACAAGGCGCTCTGTGAGGTTTGCCCCCGCAAAGAATCGAAACCGGAAAAACCGCAACTGCGGGAATTTAAACGTCCGCACGAGATAGTAATCGATACCGAAAAATGCCTTCTGGCGCAGGGGCTGCTCTGTCTCGGAAGCGCCACCCGTTCTGGATGCGGCTCGGCCTGCGTCAACGGCAATATGCCCTGCACCGGCTGCATGGGACCAACCAGCCGGGTACTCGATTATGGCGCCAAAGCGCTCTCGGCGATTGCCTCACTGGTCGGCTCCAATGACGAAAAGGAGATTGCCGCTATCTTAAGCAAAATTGCCGACCCGACCGGGACTTTCTACCGCTATTCGCTACCAGCGTCACTTCTCCACCGCGCTTATAAACCGGAACAGGGAGGTAAATGAATATGAAAAGAGAAATTCTGATAGACCCTATCACTCGACTGGAAGGACACGGCAAGATTGACATTTTCCTGAACGAAAATGGGGATGTTGACCGCGCCTATCTGCAGATTCCAGAACTGCGCGGTTTTGAGAAGTTTGCCGAAGGACGTCCGGCCGAAGATATGCCGCAAATTACCTCGCGCATCAGTGGTGTCTGCCCGACCGCCCATCATATGGCGGCTACCCGCGCCCTAGACGACCTGTACAAGGTCGAACCGCCCGATTCGGCTAAGAAAATAAGAGAACTGATATATTCTTTATTCTTTGTCGAAGACCACGCCCTGCATTTCTTTTTCCTGGGGGGACCTGACTTCATTGTGGGACCGACCGCGCCAAAAGGGGAACGGAATATCCTGGGCGTTCTGGGAAAGGTTGGTATGGAGATTGGAAAAGAAGTTATCGGCGTGCGTAAAGAACTTCGCGAGTTGATATCTCTTGCCGGCGGCAAAGTTATTCACCCCGTTTTTGGCTTGCCCGGAGGCGTCGCCCGCCCGCTCAAGAAAGAAGAGCAGACAAAATTTATCGCCGGCGCCGAGCATGCTGTCAAGTTCGCCCAGTTTTCTCTCGGGATATTTAATGACGTTGTTTTGAAAAACAAGCAATATGTTGACTGGATACTCTCGGATACATATACCCACAAAACTTATTATATGGGATTGGTTGATGAGAACAACCGGGTCAACTTTTATGATGGCAAAATCCGCGTCGTTGCCCCGGAGGGCAAAGAATTCCTGAAATTTAAGCCGCAGGAATATCTCGAACATATCGCCGAGCACGTGGAACCCTGGAGTTACATAAAGTTCTGCTACCTGAAGGATATCGGATGGAAGGGATTTGAAGAAGGCGCTGACAGCGGTATTTATGCCGTTGCGCCGCTGGCGCGACTGAATGCATCCGACGGTATGGCGACCCCGCTGGCGCAGGAGGCTTATGAGCAGTACTTTACAACTCTCGGAGGCAAACCGGTGCATCACACGCTTGCCAATCATTGGGCGCGGTTGATTGAACTCCTATATGCCGCCGAAAGAAGTCTTCAACTGGCAAAAGATCCGGAAATTGTCAATCCCAATGTGCGCACTATTCCTACAGAGATACCAACTGAGGGTATCGGTGTGGTCGAGGCGCCGCGTGGCACCCTTTTCCATCATTATCAAACCGACGAGAAAGGGATAGTAAAGAAGGCGAACCTGATTGTTGCCACCCAGAATAATGCGGCGCGAATGGCGATGTCGGTTGATAAAGCCGCGAAAGGACTGATAAAAGAGGGGCAAGTCGATGATGGTCTGCTGAATATGGTCGAAATGGGTTTCCGCGCTTATGACCCCTGTCACGGTTGCGCCACACACTGCCTGCCGGGACAGACACCCCTCTGGGTGCGGCTCTTTGACGCCGAACATAGACTAATTCAGGAGATAAAACATAACGGTGGACTGTGAAAGTACTTGTGTTAGGGCTGGGAAATGAGTTACTTTCCGACGATGCCGTCGGAATTCTAACTGTCCGACGGCTCAGTGAGGAGTTGAAGGGCCAGGCTGATTTTGCCGAGAGCGCGGTTTGCGGCCTGGCTCTCCTCGATTACTTTATCGGCTATGATAAGGCAATTATTATAGACGCCATCAAAACTAGTCAGAATCCTCCCGGAACCGTGATGAGCCTTGATGCCGAGCATATCCCGCCCGTGGCCGCCCCCTCCCCTCACTACGCCGGTCTGCCGGAACTGCTGGCTATCTCCATGGAACTTAAAATCGATTTTCCCCAGGAGATAAGAATATTTGCCCTCGAAGTTAATGACCTGCACACCATTGGAGGCGCAATCACCCCGGCGGTGGTCAACGGAATGGGAGAACTTGTGAAAGTGGTCGCCCGTCAGTTGCGGGAGTGGAATATGGCTTATGCATGAACTCCGTATTGCCGAGAGCATTGTGCAGTCTGTCCTGGAGGAGATGGCTCGACAAAATCTACATTCGATTAAGACAATTGGCCTTCGAATTGGCGCTCTTTCCGGTGTCAATATCGATTCACTCCGGTTTGGATTTGAATCGATTGTTCCCGAGACGGCTCTGGCTCACGCCAGGCTCCAAGTCGAAGAGGTAGCGGTGCAGGGGGAATGCCGCCACTGCGGCAAAAATTTCGAGGTCAATGAATTTATATTTGTCTGCCCGCACTGTTTTTCTACCGATATGGCCATAAAAACGGGGCAGGAGCTAGACCTCGTGTACATTGAAGCGGAATGACTTTCAAATAGTGAAGACCCAATATGTCAAAGAAGATTGAAATCGAAAAAAAAGTTCTCTCTGAAAATGACCGGATTGCCGCTGAAATCCGAAAGGAACTCAAGAAAAGAAGAATCGTATCCCTTAATCTGGTAAGTTCCCCCGGTTCCGGAAAAACCTCACTGCTGGAGAAAACCCTTGCCGCTCTCAAGAATGAAATCAGAATGGCGCTGATAGCAGGCGATGTGCAAACTGAAAACGACGCCAACCGTCTGATTAATGCCGGCGGTGAGGCGGTCCGTCCCATAGTCACCGGCGGCGCCTGTCATCTTGACGCCCGGATGGCCGAAAAGGCAATCGCTTCCATCAACCTGGAAGGAATCGAACTGCTATTTATCGAGAATGTCGGCAATCTGGTCTGCCCCTCAAGTTACGACCTCGGCGAGGACATGAAAGTGGCGCTTATCAGCACCACCGAAGGAGACGATAAACCGCTGAAATATCCGGCGATGTTTCGTCGCGCTTCCGTTATAGTCATAAATAAGATTGACCTGCTCGGCTTATCCGATTTTGATATGGCAAAGGTCAAGAAGAACGCACTTCAGATAAACGGGGGATTGAAGATTTTTGAGATATCCTGCCGTACCGGCGACGGGCTGAATGAGTGGTACAATTGGCTGCGGAGTTTGACCGGCAGGCAATGATGCTCGGTCGGCTTCGAGTTAAGCGTCATTTGGTTTGGAATAATAGAAGAGATAGGTCAATTCTGCCCGCCGCGGCTGAGTCATGAAGAGAACTCCGTTTACTTAAACGTGATTCCCTTGCATTAGAGCATTGGAAAAACGCAGAACGTTATTGCAAGGAGCCTCGCGGCTTCCCCGTTTCAACGGGGAATGCACAGTGCGACGAAGCAATCTCATTGTGTCATACCTATTCATCCTGCGCCGTCAGGAACCGATTCCTGACGGAAGTCTGTGCGCGGCAGATGTCCTTGAGGCTGTCTCATAAGTTCGATTTTTGAGGTTGCGGCAGGTCTTGATTTCGCGGATCTGTACTGTAATCCCTTGGAATTACAGGTCTTGGTCCGCGAAATTGTGACCTGCCGCTCTTCCAAGGCTTGACTCTGAATATTTACGGGACAGCCTCTCCTTCATCTGCCCGTCCCCGTAATCTCTCACGTCCCCTCTTGCCCAATTCCTGCGCCGTCAGGAACCGATTCCTGACGGAAATTGTCCATATCTTCCCTTCTGCGGCGGGATTTCGACCTATTGAATCCACCTTCAGTGTCAAAACCCCCACTCGTCACCCGCGATGGACACGAAACTCGGGGGGATTTTGACCTACACCGTTACGGACAAACCGGCTTGCCCTTTACAGGCAAACCGGCGCAGGGCCAGACTTATACAGGAATGCTATTAAATAAGTAATATCGAGAATATTATCAATGCCATTCCCATCGACATCGCCCGTTGAAGGCGGAAGAGGGCCAGGTTCGCCCTTATACAGATAGCCGATAAGATAAGTCACATCGAGAATATTCAATCCGCCGCTTCCATTGACATCGGCGCAGTTGTAAAGAGGAAGATTGTATATGAATAGACCCCGCTGGTCGAGAAGATAGAGATACTTGTTCTTTATGATGGCGGCATCCATCCCAACGTTGCCCGGAGTGTTAATCTCACAAGCGACGGTCATATTAGTTGGGTCAGAAATGTCAAGAATCACCAATTCGCTGCCGTTGCAGGTGTAATTGCCTATCAAAGCATACTTGTCATGGAGCCTTATCTTCCAGGGGCGGTTGCAACTACCGGAATAGAAGCCGAGTTCTACAGGTTGAGCCGGGTCGCTGATATCGACCGCCGCCACCCCGGTATTTCCCACGGCAAGGTAGGCGACGGTGTCGCGGACTCGGACACACCAGACATAACCGGAAGCCTCATAGAAACCGAGCCCAACCGGGTTAGCAAGGTCAGCGATATTGACAATTTTCATCCCGTTAAGGCCACCGACATAAGCGATAGTATCCGAAATCGCTACAGAGGTGGCTTCTTGACCGCCATAATATATCTCATTATAGAAACCGACCTCACTAATTTGATATATATCAGAGACATTCAGGATTCTCAGACCGGCGGTATCGTCGGCGACATAGGCAAGGCTGTCTCGGACAACGATATCATGCGCTCTTCCCGGCATGTAATAATCGGGCAGAGGCTGAAGATTGGCTGGGGTCGGAGACATCGAAAACTCCTAAGGCGGCCATGAAAGAAAGGTAGGCGTAATTCCCCCCCACTTTTATGTCCTTCGGGTAAGTAAAAAGAGTGCCATTGAGAAAGGTCGGATTTAGTTCATAACTCCATCCGGTACGGCTCTTAGGTATGGTGGAGATAGAAGTGCCTTCCTTATCGAAGGGAAAGGGCGAAAAGAGCTTCTCATACAGTTGTTCCGTGTCGGTGCTGTCAAGATCCATCATCCGGGAGAAGCGGGGACTGAAGAGTCGAAGAGAATCGAGTTCATTGTCAATAGAAAGAGTATCAGCGCTAACGGTTAAGGGAAAGAGAAGCAAAATCAGAATTGAGAACAAAGCGAATCGGCGGAACATAGCGACCTCCCCAAAATCTGCTCACAGCCCGGATATGAAAACGCGATACACGACTGTTTCGTCTATAATAAATATCGGGCATTAAGAAAAATATGCAAGCGTTTTCTACCTTTGCCCGGCGGATATTTTGACTGCCGCAGTCACATTCCGAGATTGTCACCGAACTCGGGAGGATTTTGACCAACTCTCTGGCAGAGGCGCACGGCTGTGCGCCCCTGCTATCTTGTCAGAAGTCCCGCTGCCGCACCGACAGCGGGAAAAAGCGAAGAAGTTATCGCCCTTCCTATCCAGCATCACTTGGCGTTTGGGTCGGGCTGCATCATCCCGAAAATATTCCCCTCAGAGTCCTTGCAATAGACCAGCCATCCCACTCCCGGTATTGGCGTTTTCGGCACGACCACAGTCCCGCCCGCTTTCGTGGCGCGGTCGGCATAATTATCCACCGATGGCACATCAACTGTGCAGACATAAGCGATTAACGAATCGCCGTTTATGGGGCCGCGACGTCTGACCAGGCCGCCATCAATTCCGGGCTGGGAACGGTCCCCGGTCATAATCAACCAGTACTCCATCGGACCATCCCATTTCTGAAAATTCCACCCTAAAACTTCCGAATAAAACTTAACCGCGCGGTCGGGGTTATCCGCCTGAATCTCAAAATGAATCACACGTGGCATAACTGCTTCCTCTGTTAAAGGTTGATTTCATTGAGCAATTGACAATTCTTTTATGCCGATTGTGAAAACCGGTCTATTCAGTTAAATTCTCTTTTCAGATTCTTAGAACCTTGTTGCTAACAATACGTAGATAAAAAGCATAGATTGGACTATGGAATATCACATTTCTATCACTTCATTAACGGAGTCTTCATGAAGAAACACTTTCTGGTAACGCTGCTTCTTTTGGTATTTTTTAGCCAACCGGGAGTGGCTCAGGATACCGACGAAGCGCGTCTGCTGCGTTTCCCGGATGTTTCCCGGGATAATATCACTTTCATTTATGCCGGCGATATTTATGTCGCCCCGCGTGACGGCGGACAGGCGGTTCGAATAACCAGCCATGAAGGATATGAGTTTTTTCCGAAATTCTCGCCCGATGGGAAAACCATTGCCTTCACGGGAAAATATGACGGTGATTACTCGGTCTATATAATTCCCACCGTGGGCGGAAGTCCCAAAAGGCTTACTTTTCACCCCGGTATTCAAAATACCAGTGAACGGTTCGGTCCTGAAAATATTGTCATGGGGTGGTCTAAGGACGGCTCGAAAGTTCTATTCCGCTCCCGCGCCGAAACGATGACCTGGTGGGACGGGCGAGCCTATCTGGTTGACACCGGCGGCGCTCTTCCCCGCCCGCTGCCGATGGCGGTAGCCGGATTTACCAGTTTCTCTCCCGATTCCAAGAAAGTCGCCTACTGCCCGATTTACCGCGATTTCCGCACATGGAAAAGGTATAAAGGGGGGATGGCGCAGGATGTCTGGATTTATGACCTCGAAAATAATGGTTCAGAGAAGATAACCGACTGGGTCGGCACCGACAATTTGCCGATGTGGTACAGCGACAAAGTCTATTTCAACTCCGACCGGACCGGAACTCTGAACATCTTCTGTTATGACACCAAGACCAAAGAGACTCGTCAGGTTACAAAATTCACCGAATATGATGTCCGCTGGCCCAGTCTCGGCGATAACGCCATAGCCTTCGAAAACGGCGGGTTTATCCACCTTCTGGAACTTCCCACGGAGCAACTGCGCAAAATCGCTATTAATCTGATTACTGACCATCATACGGTCCGTCCCGAGTTTGTCCGACTGACTGACAGGGTAAGCGATTTTGACGTTTCTCCCGACGGCAAGCGGGGGCTCTTTGTCGCCCGCGGTGAACTGTTCACGGTACCGGCTAAAGAGGGCGAGACCCGCAATCTTACCGGCCAGACCTCAGCGGCGCGGGAGAGCGCCGCCCGCTGGTCGCCCGACGGAAAATGGATATCTTATATTTCAGACGAGAACGGCGAGGACGAGATTTACCTGGTCTCGACCAACGGGAAAGAGAAGGTGCGTCTCACCACCGACGGTCATTGCCGCCGCTTTACCCCGGAGTGGTCCCCCGACAGCAAGATGCTGGTCTTCTCGGACAAGGAACTAAATCTTTACTATATCGATATCGCTTCGCGGAAAACGACCAGAATTGACAAGTCGGAGCGCAACGAAATTCGTAGTTACGTCTGGTCGCCGGACAGCAAATTTCTGGCATATCATAAGACGCTGGACAATAATATCATGGCTGTCTTTGTCTATTCTTTTGCCGATGGCAAAGTGCGCCAGATCACCCCCGGATTCACCAATGACTACGCGCCGGCATTTGACCCGGAAGGAAAGTATCTCTATTTCCTCTCGGAGCGAAATTTCAATCCGATGCTGGGCAGTTACGAATTTTTCTCCGTCAATAACGCCATTACCAATCTATACCTGATTCTTCTGTCGGCCGGTGAAAAGTCGCCCTTTGAGCCGAAAGATGAAGACGGCGTCGAAGAGAAGAAAGATGACAAATCTAAGGAGGGGAAGAAAGGAAGCAAAGAAGCGGCGCCGGAAGAGAAACCGGTGGAAGTAAAAATCGATTTCGATGGCATCTATGACCGCCAGGTTGCTTTTGACCTCCCGGCCGGCGAATATGACGGTATCTCGGCGATAAGGGGAGCGGTTTTCTACATTTCGTTCCCACTATCCGGTTTGAAAGGGAGAATTGGAAAGGATGAGACTGTCCTGCACAGATATGACTTGAAAGAGAAAAAGGATTCGGAATTTGCGGTCGGTCTGAATAACTATTCCCTCACCTCCAAAGGTGACAAAATGATGATTCGGAAGGGGAACGATTTCTTCATCACCGAAACCGCCGGAAAGAAGGCTGACCTGGAGGAAAAGCGGCTGGATCTCTCTAAACTGGAAATGAAAGTTGACCATCTGGCGGAGTATCGTCAGATGTACGAAGAAGCCTGGCGCCTGGAACGTGACTATTTATACGACCCCGGCATGCACGGCGTCGACTGGAAAAAGATGCATGACCGTTATGCCGTAATGCTCCCCTTTGTCCAGCATCGTTATGACCTGACCTATCTCATCGGCGAAATGATAGGAGAACTCTGTTGCTCGCACACTTACACCGGCGGGGGCGAAATGCCGCAAATCAGACCCAGCAGAATCGGACTTCTCGGGGTCGATTTCAAAGTAGAAGAAGCATCGAACCGTATTAAGATAGCCCGAATTCTGCAAGGGGAAAACTGGGATGAGCAGTTGCGTTCTCCTCTGCGCGAGCCCGGTGTTGATGTAAAAGAAGGAGAATACCTCCTGGCGATAAACGGCCATCCGGTAACCGCTGACATCGACCCTTATTCTCTGACGGAGAACATGGTCGGCAAGAAAATTACTTTGACTGTTGGCAGCCGCCCCGATATGAGCGGCTCCCGTGAAGTTACAGTCAAGCCGATTGCCGAGGAAGAAATCCTCCGCTACTATGATTGGGTGGAAGAGCGGCGTCGCTATGTTGATTCCGTATCCGGCGGGAAAATAGGATATCTTCACATTCCCGATATGGATACTTTTGGACTGGTGCGGTTTATGAAGATGTTCTACCATCAGATTCGCAAGGAAGGGTTGATAATCGATGTCCGGTACAACGGCGGCGGATTTGTATCGACTTTGATTCTTCAGAGACTTCGCCAAGAACTGCGCGCAATGGGAGCCTCGCGCAACTTCAAAGAGGGACCGCGCGGCGTTTATGCCCATATGATTACTTTGACCAATGAGTTTTCCTGTTCCGATGGGGATTATTTTCCCTATTTCTTTAGAGAGTACAAATTGGGACCCCTGATGGGCAAACGAACCTGGGGAGGAGTGGTCGGCATTCGCGGATTTCCGGCTCTCCTTGACGGCGGCTATTGCACTGTCCCGGAATTTTCGATCTATGACCTCAAAGGGAACTGGATTATGGAGAATGTGGGAGTGGTGCCGGATATGGAAGTCGAGAATCTGCCGGAGCGATTGGTCGCCGGATATGATGACCAGCTTCTTCAAGCCATCGAGTACTTGAGCAAGAAGATTAAAGAGGAGCCTCGCATGTTGCCGTCGCGACCCGCTCCGCCCACCCCGCGGTGATGACTTTTATTTAAACTATCAATAGATGACCCGATACTGAGGAAGGGAATTTCTCCCTTCCTCTTCTTATTTCGATCAGTCGGTAAACAATAGATTGACAATTTACCATTTTAGACTATACTGGGATTGAATAAAAATTTACTGCAAACGTCTGACACGCAGACAGTGAAACGCACCAAAGACAGATTTTCGCCATTCTTATCCCCGACCGGTTTTGTAAGAACGAACCCGATATGCGACATCTGTATGCTGCTGGCCTTAGTTCTTCTGCTGGTTCCCTCCCAGGTGGCGGCTGCAGAGGAGTATTATTTCAAGTTTCGCATCGATTCACGCGAGCAGATTGCGCAATTGACGCGGATAATCTCCATAGATAATGTCCAGGGAGATACCGTATATGCGTACGCAAACAGTGATGAGATGAGTGCCTTCCAAAAATTGAATCTTTCATATACCCTGCTGCCTCATCCGGGAAAACTTCTGGTCCCCAGAATGACAGCATCGCCGACCGCAATGCTCGATTGGGACAGTTATCCGACCTATACTGCTTATGTCGAAATTATGAACCAGTTTGCCGCCAATTACCCAGACCTCTGCACTATTTATAGCGCCGGGTCATCTCTCCAGGGACGTCAGATTCTCTTTGCTCGTATCTCGAACAATATCGGTGTCGAAGAAGATGAGCCGGAAGTGATGTACACCAGTTCCATACATGGCGATGAACTGACCGGATATGTTCTGATGCTGCGGCTGATTGACTATCTGCTGAGCAATTACGGCGCCGATTCGCTTGTCACCCGGCTGGTTGACAGTTGCGATATCTGGATAAATCCGTTAGCCAATCCCGACGGTACCTATGCCGGGGGCAACAGCACCGTCTATGCGGCTACACGGGGGAATGCCAATGGGGTTGACTTAAATCGGAATTTCCCCGACCCGGAGAACGGAGACCATCCGGATGGCCGCGTCTGGCAGCCGGAAACGGTGGTTATGATGAATCTGGCGGCGGGAAGAAATTTTGTCCTTTCGGCTAATTTTCATGGCGGCATCGAGGTGGTCAACTATCCCTGGGATACCTGGCCCCGATTCCATCCCGATAACGACTGGTATGTCTCCGTCAGCCGTCAGTATGCCGAAACAGCCCAGACTTACAGTCCGGTCGGTTATATGAATGACTTGGTGGATGGGATCACGAACGGGTACGCCTGGTATGAAGTAAACGGAGGACGACAGGATTTTATGAACTGGTGGCACTACTGCCGTGAAGTGACTATTGAGATTTCTGCCACCAAACTCCTTAATCCGTCTCTCCTGCCGGCTCACTGGGATTATAACCGGGTCGCTTTTCTTGACTGGCTTGAGCACTCTCTATACGGCATCCGGGGAATCGTTACCGATTTGTCAACCGGATTGCCGCTTAACGCCAAAATCAAGATTTTATCACATGATTTTGACAGTTCTGAGATCCGGACCGACCCGGCCATAGGAAATTACCATAGAATGATTTTCCCCGGAACTTATGATATCGAATTCAGCGCCGACGGTTACTTTCCTGACACCGTTCACTCGGTATCGGTGGCGGCATTCAGCGCCACTCGCGTTGATATCGCTCTGGAGCCGCTTTATCTCTGCGGGGACGCCAACGGCAACGGACTGGTGAATATTCTCGATGTGGCTTTCCTCTTGCAGTACCTTTATCGCAGTGGCTTACCGCCTGATCCATATGATGCCGGCGATGCCGACGGCAATGGCAGAATTAGTATTCTCGATGCCACTTATATCATAGGATATCTATACAAGCAAGGACCGGCTCCTATCTGCCGCTAACAAATAATCAATATCCGAATCAGATACCGGCTCAAGCGAGCCAATCTTTCCATTGATACTTCTGCTGCCTTAGATACTATGCTAATTGTCCGACGTCTCAAGACGCGGATAAAAAAAGGGAAGGAGCCGATGGTTCCTTCCCTCAGAGAGTATATGGTCTAAATTACAGAGTAACCTGAACGTGGCACTGTCCGCAGACAGCCTTGTAATTGGTGCCATCGCCATTCTCGCCATAGTTGGCCGCTCCGGTCGCCCAGATCAAACCAAAAGCGCGAGTGTTACCATGCGCCTTATGGCAGGACATACAGGACGGAGTCAAATCGGTCGGAGTGGATGCTCCCATAGCGGTTCCCCAGGTTCCCCAGTTGCCGGTCGGAGACATAACCTGTACCCGATAGGCGCGAGCGCCAAAAGCGCGGCTGATGCTGGAATGTCCACCACCCTGAGCGCCGATATTGGCATCTGCGGTGGGGTGACGATACCATTCCTGACCGGCGGTGCCGGCAGTATTGCGCATGTTGGCGTCAGATGACGAACCGTGGAAATTGGTATGACACTGCTTGCAGAATGTGCCATAAGCGGAAGCGGTCGGATTCGGCTCGTTGAAATCAACGTTTCGAATATCGTAGTGGTCGCCGCCATAACTCGCCGAACGCTCGAATACGTCTCTACCCAGGTCATTGGTTCCTACTGCGTAAGAGACACCAGCGGTATTGGTGCCGGTAATATTAAAGGCAAGATTGCGATAAGCGCTGGTAGAAACTCCACCTGTAGGCGCCGGATTGCCACGACCATGCTGCGTATGACAGTTGATACAGTTGAGACCATCCGGATTTGACCAGGTCCCGCCGGGGGCATCGTCGGTGCTTCCCAGAGTATGACCGGTAGCGTCAAAATACGGCGCAACATTGTCGCGGTTCAGGGCGCCTGCCTGACGACCGTTTGTCGGAAGAGCTCCGCCGTTCTCAGCGAGAACATCGGGAGCAAACGACTGGTTATCATGGCAGGTAAGGCAGAGGTCATTAATATGATTTCTCAACAGGTAGTGATAAGGACCATCAGTGCCCATATCAACCGTAATGCCGGTACCGTTGGCATTGTAGCCGTGGGTCTGGCTATAGTGCATGACATGGCATTCCTGACAGGCGAGAGTCGTTCCCGTGTGATAGTCACCGGCAACGGCGCTGCTTATCATCAATGCCACCAAAGCAGTTAAGAGATAAATCACCTTCCTCATTCTGTTTTCCATTTCACCTCCTTTCACTTTGAAATTCTTCATTCTGAAATTTTCCAGTCTCATAAATCCTCCCTTCACGATACAAGATTGAATCGACATTTCTTATCTTAATTGCGAATCCTTAAACTCTTCTGTTGCCGCATTTGCCCACTCTCAGTCTATTCCCAGGCATAAGAATGAGACCGTTATATGTTGTTCTGAAGCGGATGTTGTCGGCAACGGTCTCATTAAGGTGCTCGTATTCAGGAACTTGAAATTGGCGAGTAAATCTGTTTCTTATTGATACCAATCCTAACTTTTACCTTGTGAAAAGAATAACAAAATTGTCCTGATTTGTCAAGCACAAAATTGGACAAATTTAATAATATTTGCGCCCCTGCTGAAACAGTTGTGGTTTATGATTACTTTAATGTAATGATTTGTCTTTGAATCACTTAAGTAAAAATCGTTGGATCCTGTTTCCGACCTTCTCGGAAACGAAAAAGTGCCCGTCCCCTGTAAATGCAATACCGGCCGGATACTGATACTCCCCAAGTTTGTATCCAAATCCCCCCACTTGAACCAGCATATCTCCATCGGAATTATAGACTTTAATCACCTGACGTAGAGCGTCAGTAACCCAGATTAGGGTGCCATCAATAGAATCTTCTGAAACCGCGATTCCGGAGGGAAGAGATAAGTCCGGCTCCTCGATATCATGCCCGGCAAACCCGGAAATATAGTTACCGGAAGTGTCGAATATCTTAACGGCTGGAACAGAATAGAGGTCGGTCAGATACAATAGCCCTTCGCTCTCGGTAACGGCAAGGATTGTATTCAGTTCGGAAGGAAGAGGTCCCTTTTTGCCGATTACCCGAATCAATTTAAGGTTCTTATCCAGCATCAAGACCGCGGTCATTTTGCCGGTTACGCCGAGATAGAGGTTGTCGGCGGCATCAATTGCCAGGCATTCCGGTCGTGCTTTGATGGCGCTATCTCCCAGAATCTGCCCCACCGTGAATTTTTCCAGCGGTGTCCCCCGGAAATCGAGGACTTCCAGGTATTCGACCAGGTTATCGATGACAATAATCTCGCCGAGGCTGTTGACCGCCACCGCCTTCGGTTCCCCTTTGACAATCATTCCAGTATAGCGGTCACGGACGAAATGGTCAAAGGAAAAAAGCGGTTTCAGATTCCGGTCGTAAATAATGATCCGATTATTGCCGGCATCGGCAACAGTCAGTTCGCCCGAGCGTCTGTCAAAAAAAATGGAGCGAGGGCTTCGCAAAGCAATCCCCATCCCATCATCAAAGGTAATGGCATCAAAGGTAATGCGTGAGGGGATATCACTTGCTACCGACAGATCAGGAATTATCAAAAGAAGAACGAGAAACAAGAACAGATATTGAAATCGAGATGTGCGCATTTCCCGCCTACTCAAAAAGCGCTGTCAGGTCCCGTACCGCGTCTTCGACCATCTGACGGGCAAGCGCCTCCGAGGACTTTATCGCCCCGATGCCAAACGCCACTTCACCTCGGTCGCCGCGCCCATTGTTGGTCGCCACCCAAACGGTCTTCTTGCTTCGGCAGTCAATCAACCGACAATTGAAAGAAACCTGCGGAACACGTCCCAGGTAACTGTTGTCATACTCTTCAAACTCCAGTACCGACCCGGTCAGGACAAAATCGAGATTCAAACGAGAGGCGAGAGTATCGACCTGCGCCTCGGTGATTTGCATTGATGAGCGGACCCGAAACTGGCGCAAAAGGTCATAAGTCTCGCCGTATTCAACTGTTTCAAATCTCTCATTTCCTTTCATGATTGTCTGGAAATAATCGGTTATCTTTTCCGCCGCTTTATCCTTGCCGCTCAGATTTTCAAACGGTATTACCGCCACGCGCGATGCCGATGAAAACTTTTCTTCAATCCTCTTTCTGGCAGCCATCTGGGTAGCGCATCCCCCGGTCGCCAGCAGAAAAACCGCCGCCAGTACCAGCGAGACCGCTCCCTGCTTCAAACTCCGGTTCATTTCCGACTCCTGGCAAATGCCTTAACCGCCTCGCGGCAGACCTTAGCTGTCATCTCACCGAGGGTATGAGTTTCGCCGAAAGAGAAGACCGGAAATTTCGGGCCTCCCTTCTGTGTCTGCTCATAACTCCAGACCACTTTTCCGGTCTGACAGTCGATAAAGCGGACAATAATTGAAACCAGGGGAAATTCGGTCTGCCCGGAGCGAACCATGCCGTAATCCTTCACGGCACCGACGAAAATCCCCTCCACCTTTGCCTCCCGCCCGATAGCAATGGCGTCCTCACTCGAGAACGATTCCGGCAGATTGAGCGGCATCTCTTTTACAACTGCCCGTGTCGCTTTCGCGAAGTCACCGGCGTTGGCAACTTCAATCTCCTTTAGAAAAAGAAGTTCCGTCCGGAAACTGGAGGTCACCTTCTCCCCGGCGTTGTTATCACTGCTTAGATTCGAAAAAGTCATGAGACCGACGCGGCTGTAGAAACCGAAATCAGCCTCTTCATTGACATAGACCCGATTCCCGCCGCAGGACGATAGCAAGAGTAATAGGATGAAACTCGGCAGGAGCAAGATTGAGATTTTCATATAATTTAACCTGTTTCTATATTTTTATATTCAAATTCATTTGAAGCGACCTGTTGATTGCTCTTCCCTCTACCGGGTACTCTGTCCGGCTGTATAGATATCCGGTAATCAGGGTTATCTGGCGGCTCAGGTAAGTCACCAGTTCGAGATTGAGGGTTCTGGGACGGGTTACCTTCTCTACCGGCGGCAGACCGAAAGCGGCGGATTCTTCCCTTGCCTGCTTCTGGCTATTGAAGGCAAAATAGAGGCTGAATGACCGGCGGAAACTGTAACTCATATATCCATTCCAGGCGCCGCTGCTGTTTCGAGTGCCGACATTAAACTCACTGTAAATGTAGGTGAGATTGAAGTTCAGGTTGGAACGAGGATTATAGGAAAGACCGAGATTGAAATTCTGAGAATAACTTCGTCCCAGTCGGAATTCCGCCCCCTGGTATAGCGATGTAAATCCCACCCGTCCTTCCATTTTGCGGTTTATGGTCAGTCGCGTATCGATAGAGCCGTTACTCTGATACCGGGAGACGTTATCAATCGGGTCGCTGTTATGCATCACCGAGAAATCGACATAGGTGCGCATGTAATAGTACGGTTTGAAACTGAACGAGACAAAATAGTTGTCGAGAGCGTATTGGCTTTTATCAAGAACGGCAATAACATTGCCGGCGGTGTCGCTCACGGTAACAAGCCTATCAGACTGCTGGTAGACGGTGCGATTGAAACTGAAGCGACTATCGACACCGCTTCGAAAATATCGACTCAGCCCGACCCCATATGAAATATACTCGACAATCCGGTTGCCGCGGCTTTCGTCGCTAATCTGGTAACTCTTGGTCACTTGAAGATTGAGATAGCCGGTTGGCGCCAGCCCAGCCTGCGCCGAAAAATTCTGATTTCCGGCGTCGAGTTCGCCGGCTCGATCCAGCACCTCGACAAATCGTCCCGAATATGCGGCGCTCACGCTCAACTTTCTAATTTCAAAACTGTTGAACAATGCTGTTGTCGAGTGTGTCCGGGAGCGCTGGCTGCGGACATCATCAACGAGGCGGTCAGTTTGATAGTAATTGTATGTGGCGGAGAAATTCCCGACCCTCCCCAGCATTTCGGTAACACCGGCTGAACCGGCGTATGTCCGGGTCACGGTCTCTTTGCCGCCCGGAAGGAAACTTGATTGTGTCAGATTGTTATAGTTGGCGCGAAGCGACACCACTCCCCTTTGGTAAATCGATTCCGCCACAAAATTGCGGCTGCGGCCGTCATATCTTCTGGTCACTTCCTTGTCATAATTGGTCGTCTGATTATAGATTAGGCCGAGCGACGGGTAATCCGGATAATTGATATGCAACCCGCCTCGCCAATTACGATAATAGAGATAAAATGGCTTGTCCCCGGCGGGAGTGGTGGTCAACCTGCGATAAGGGGAATAACTTAAATTGAGAAGATAACCGTAACTTTTAAGGTCAAAATAGAATATCGGGCGGAACTGGTGATAATCTGAATATGAAAATTCCTGCCGGTCAAGATTTGCCGCCAGACGAATCCAATTCTTGACAAAAAGGTCATCCTCATAGTTGAGAAGAAAACTCTCACGAGTCAAGTCGTCCTTACGGTCAATCTGGTTTGATTCGCTGATATGCTGATAATAAAACGCAATATTACCGTAAAGACGCCCCGATTCGGCTTCCCCGACGGCAGACAAGAAAATCAGTGAAATCAAACCAACAGCCCGCAGGCAGTTCATCAGTCCTCACCCTCCGACGGATTATGCACATTATTGGCACTGGGTCCTGAATAGTCCCGCCCGTGGCAGTCATAACAATGGCGTGCGCCGTTGAAGGAGTGGTCGGGAATCTCGCTTGGCAACGGCCGTGGGTTAATTCCTTCCACCGTGCCTCCCCCCTGTCGATCACTGGACGGATGGCAACCAAAACAGAATCGTCGCACCTGGATGTTATCTTCTTTGATATTGGTCAAGCCGTACCATCCGGGACGCTGGTCGCTGAGAAGATAATCGTTACTTCCCTGACCGTTGTAACCTTCCGAGCCATGCGGGTTGTGGCAATCATAACAAGGGAGCCGAGCGCCGGACGGAACAAAGGACCCGCCGTGCGATAACCCGTGCCCGGTCCTTGTGCCGGGATTGACGGAACGGTCATAGTAGTCGGCGATATAACGGGAGGATTCATCCATTCCAACGGGTCCGTTGACACTATGACAGGTGAAGCAGAGCAGATAGTTATCGGTAGTAAAGCCGGTCTGAGACCCGACAATTCCCGAGTAAGTTGTATCGAGCATGTCATGCAGAGCGCTCCCGCCATGCACATCGTGACAATTGTCGCAGGAGCCGAAACCGAGGGCATCTTTTAGCGGCATATCGGGGTCGCTGTAATGAGAGGAGAAAGCGGTGTTTTCCCAGATAATCTGCCCCGGCCAGCGCACCAGATTATGCGGCCCGGGCACTCTTACGCCGCCGCTGTTAAATTCAAAGTAACCGGGGTCACTGGAGCCAAGCGGCATCCGGTCCGATTCCTGTGCCGGATAACCGGAGGTCGCTCCGGCCGGTCGATCGGCGTGACATCCCCCCATGGACTGTGAAAAACAGAGTCGATTCGAATTCTCCTGAAAGAGGCCAAAGGGATATGCATTGCCGCCGTCATGTCCCTTATGGCACTGGGCGCAACTTCCTCTCGGATAGTCGCTGCTTCGCAGCACTCCAGTCATCGAGGAGCCATGCGGTGACTGGCTGTACCGGCCGTCAGCGACAGCAGAGGTCCAAACTCCGCTCAGAGCAACGACAACCACCGTAAATTTCGTCAAACTTCTCATATTGATACAAGACTTCACTTATTATGACATTGCTGGCATCCGGAATTGAAACTGGCGCCTCCTTCTTTGAAAGGCCAGAGAAATGATGAAGCGTAATTCCCGCCGTGAGCCTTATGGCAACTCCCGCAGAATACTCGGTCTCCAGAGGAAGGAAGCAGCGATGCCGCAAATCCGGTCGCCAGGGGCGATTCAAACGGCACGCGGCGGATGCCGCCGGCTGTAAGGTCGAAGCCGTCACCGGTACCTGTAATCCAGTGCTGTGGGTCAGCATGCTGGTCTCCAACAAACTGATTCATGGCGACCCGGTCAGGATGTCCGTTGAAATGTGCCGGAGGCACCGAACTTTCGTTTATTCTCAATATGTCGTGGCAACCGACACACCATTCCGATAAGCCGGAACGGTACCCAATATTACCGCGCTCATAGGCGGCGATAGAACCGGCCACTGTGGGGGGGATGTCCGGCAGACGTCCGGTCAGCACTTCTTTCCCCTCTTCAATTATCAGCGAATCGCCCACCCCACCGGGGTCATGAAGCAGATTCCGGTAGTTGCTGTTCCCATGAACGGCGTGACAACTGGCGCAGGTCAGGCTGTTCGATTTAGCCGCAGATTGAAGCGGCGTGAGCATAGTGATTCCAAGAGTATGATTATGCGAATCATACAATCCCCCATCCCGGAAAAAACCGGCGGCGCTTTCGCCTGAGAGGGTGCCGCTATACATCTCTACCGGGTGCGAAACATCCGGCGCAGTCGGGTCGGAGCCATCGTGACAGGAGAGACAGAGCTCATTGACCGAACTTTTTACCAAGAGATAGGAATACGGCCCACCGGGAAGTTCCACCCCTTCTTCGGTAGAATGCTGCAGATGGCAGTCATTGCAGTGCGAGGTGGCGCCGATATGCCAGTTCCCGGCGTAAGCAGAATCGCCAGCGATGAAAAGAAAGACAGAAATCAATAAAGAATGCCGCACGAGCACCTCAGTTCTCCCATTCGGTGGTAAGGAGTCCGCGAAATTCATCGATTATATATATTTGGCCACTAAATGTTATCGTCATGGCAGTGACACTGGATGGAGCATATCCCAGCGGCAAGAGTTTAATCTCTCGACCACTCTGGTCATATAGCCGAAGTTGCGAATTGGTGCGGTCAGCGACAATTATTCGTTCCATCCGGTCAACCGTCACCGCCGTCGCCTCCCACCCTCTCTCCACGCCCGGCTTGTCCCATCCGCCATAAAATAAGAACTGTCCGTTGCCGTTAAAAGCCTGAAGTGGATAATTTTTAAGGTCGGTGACAAAAAGTTTGCCTGA
>DYGG01000014.1:0-48727 GCA_020724775.1 Ignavibacterium sp.
CCAAAAATGGCAAAATAAAAAAAGGGCGTCGACCATTTTGTCAACACCCTGACCCCGCAATATGCGGGGTTTGAGACCTGTCACAGCCTGATTTGTTCTTATAGGAATAAAACTCAGACCGTCTTTGCCTTCTTCGTCTTATTGACTTTTTGAACCTTGCCGGCTTTGAGACACCCGGTGCAGACACGAACGGAACGAGCGGTGCCGTCGATATTAGCGCGGACAGTCTGCAGATTGGGATTGAATCGTCGAGCGGTCACATTATGCGCGTGCGATATATTTCGTCCAATTACCGGCTTTTTCCCACAGATTTCACAAACTTTTGCCATTGTAATATCTCCAATAATTAAGACGAATAATATAACATCCCGGCGCCAAAAATCAAGGCAATTCTGGTCTATTTGGGGCGATTCCCCGGAAGGCGATATTTTCGGCTACCCCGGTCAGATTTCGAAGACAGTATGGCTTACCCAGACCAGAATCACAATCAGGACCAGCCCGATAATGATGCTGTAAGTGATAAGTTTCTTCTCGATAGGGAGAAGCGGCTCATACTCCATCTTCTTTATTTCATCCGCAATCTTGGGCTCTTTCATAACATTATCATCCCGCTAAAAGGAGGTTTGACGCCATGGAAAAACAGCCAGGAAATGACCAAACCTATCCAGATTATAAATCCGAAAAGACAGATGACATAAACCAGCGCCAGTTTGCCGATACCTTCTTCCCAGAGTTTGCGGAAATCAGAGGCGACACCGATAGTGAAAAAGGTCACTACGAAAAAGATTCCGCGGAAGATATTGGCTGTTCCCATCGAGGCTTTGGCGCCGCTGACAAGGCCAGGCGCAGAGACAGCGATTAGAATGACAGCGAAGAAAGTCGCCATATTGCCGAGGATGAACTTGGGGAAGCGCTCCCAGATCTGGCTCAATTTCACCTTTTCATTAGGGCGTTTTTCGATTTTAGCCGAGCAGGTCAAAGCCAAATATCAGAATCAAGGAGAGAACGAAAAGAAAAAGCCCCAGAATTAATGCTAACCAATCTTCATTAAATTTAGATGATGATTTGCTTTCCATAGTCCCCCGTCTTTTTTAGTGCCTGCCGTCAGAAATCCAGAATTTCTGACAGCGATAAATAATTAACTCTCCACAATTCTGTTGTCAACAGAGAAAAGGTCTGATGAGAGAGAGCAAGGGAGCGCGGCGTTTCGAGTACGCGCCGTCCGGTGGACCGCCGTCCCGGCGTTAAGGCTTGACCAAGTGAAATAAAACGGTTAAATTGTCTGAAATAGTTTCGTAAGATATTGCCTCATTAGCATATAAATTAGGTCAGGGTTAAAAGCAGGAGGACATGTTAGACATTAAGTTTATCCGGGAGAACCCGCAGGCGGTAAGAGAAGCAGTCCGGCAGAAGAACGAGAACGCCGATATAGACCAGATTCTGGCGCTCGACCAGAAACGTCGGGAGATAATCGCCGAGGTAGAGCGGTTGAAAGCGCTCCGAAACAACGTTTCCGAGCAGATAGCGCAAAAGAAGCGGAAGAAGGAAGATGCCTCATCCGAAATCGCGGAGATGAAGAGCGTGGGGGATAAAATAGCGCAACTGGATGAGAGTCTGCGTCAGACGGAGGGGGAACTGGAACCGCTTCTTCTGAGAGTGCCCAATATACCTCACTCCTCGGTGCCGGTCGGCGCCGACGAAGAAAGCAACGTGACGGTAAAGGAATGGGGGACTGCTTCGCAACCGACATTCACATTGCTGCCGCACTGGGACCTGGGAAAAAACCTCAACATTCTTGACCTGGAAGCGGGGGCGAAAATAAGCGGCTCGGGGTACTTTGTCTTGAAAGGCGCCGGAGCCCGTCTGCAACGTGCCCTCATAAATTTTATGCTCGACCTTCATATCCGGGATGGCTTCACGGAGGTTCGTGTCCCTTACCTGGTCAATAGCCCTGCTATGACCGGCACCGGTCAACTTCCCAAGATGGCCGATGACCTCTACAAGATAGAGGATGAGAATCTCTGGCTCATTCCGACAGCAGAAGTGCCGGTGACCAATTTTCATCGGGAAGAGATTTTAGCCGAGGAGCAGTTGCCGCTTTATTATGTTGCCTATACTCCCTGCTTTCGCCGGGAAGCCGGCGCTGCCGGAAAGGATACGCGGGGAATGATAAGGGTACATCAGTTCGACAAGGTGGAACTGGTCAAAATTGTTCATCCGGAGAAGTCATACGATGAGCATGAATCCCTCCTGCAACAGGCGGAAAAAGTCCTTCAGGCGCTCAAGATACCGTATCGAGTGCGGCTGCTTTGTACCGGCGACCTCTCTTTTGCCGGGGCAAAGTGCTATGATATTGAACTCTGGTCGGCCGGGGTTGGAAAATTTCTGGAGGTTTCCTCAGTCTCGAATTTTGAAGCCTTCCAGGCGCGGCGGATGAACACCCGTTTCCGAGATAAGAATAAAAAAGTGCAGTTTGTGCATACCCTGAACGGCTCCGGCACGGCGTTGCCGCGGCTGATTGCGGCGGTGATGGAGAATTATCAGACGGAATACGGGACAATCTTGATACCGGAGGCGCTTCGTCCGTACATGGCCGGAACGGCGGAAATAACCGGAGATGGAAAAGAAAAGTAAAATTCGTCTCTCCATCGGCGCTACCACTATCTTCAAACTATTCCTGCTGGTCGGAATCGTGCTGCTGGCGGTGGTTTTCGGATGGTACACGCTTGATGTTATTGAGCAGATAAAGCAGGATGCGGAACGGATGGCCGCCACCTATGTCAAACTCTGGCAACTGGCGGCGAGCGACAATACCTCGGGAGGAGAAGTTCAGGTTATCTTCGACGAGGTCATCAAGAAAGCGAACTTTCCGGTAGTGATAGCCGATGTGGACCGGGAACCGATATTCTGGCGGAACATTGAAGGGATTCCCGACAATGACCCGTCACCGGAAGCAAAGATAAGGGTGAAGAAACTGGTGGAAGAGATGCGGGCGGACCGGGGAGAGATTCCTCTCAAATTCGAAGAGCGAACGCTTTCGTATTTTTATTACGGCGATTCTCCGGTGATTCGCCAGTTGCAATGGATGCCGTTTATCGAGATGGGGCTGGTGGCGGCGTTTGTCCTTATTGGATTTATCGGTTTTCAGAATATCCGCCGCTCCGAAGAGCGGCATATCTGGGTGGGGATGGCAAAGGAGACGGCACATCAGTTGGGAACGCCGATATCCTCGCTGATGGGCTGGCTGGAGATACTCTTGGAAAAATGCAAATTCGGTTCCGATACTCCCCCCTCCGCGGAATTGAAAGACAGCGATATCTTTCTTCAGATGAAAACCGATATCGACCGCCTGCAGCGAGTGGCTAACCGCTTCGGGCAGATCGGCTCCATGCCGGAACTTAAAGAAGTTGACATAAATGCCTTGATGGAGGAAACGGCCTGTTATTATCGTCGGCGACTGCCGTTCAGCGGTCAGGGAGTGCAGATCACCTGCGACTTTGAATCTATCGCGCCGGTGCAGATAAACGGCGAACTGATTATGTGGGCGGTGGAAAATCTGATTAAGAACAGTCTGCAGGCGGTTGACCCGCAGAAGGGACGAATCGAAATCGCCACCAGGCTGGCGGCCGAAGGAAAAGCGATTCTGATTACCGTCAAAGATAACGGACCCGGTATCCCTCCCGGATATGCCAGAAAAGTTTTTCGCCCCGGTTTCACCACCAAGAAACGAGGCTGGGGGCTGGGGTTGACATTGGCACGAAGGATTGTCGAAGACTATCACCGCGGAAAAATTACGCTTCTAAAATCACATCCGGGCGAGACCATATTTCAGATAAATCTGCCGGTAAACCACGGGAGCAAGGGATAAGATTTCTTGTTAACGAATTAAAGCCAACATCTTACTGAGCATAACGCAATGATGACTAAAAAGAAGATTCTCTGGGTTGACGATGAGATTGAGTCTCTGAAGCCCCATATTATTTATCTGGAGCAGAAGGGGTTCGAGGTGGCGGTGGCGCATTCGGGGGATGATGCCGTGATGAAAGTCCGCAACGAGACGGTTGACCTGGTGCTGCTGGATGAAATGATGCCGGGAAAAGACGGCCTCTCGACTCTGGAGGAAATCAAGGAGATAAATCCCCATCTGCCGGTGGTGATGGTGACCAAATCGGAAGAAGAGACTCTGATGAATGAGGCGATCGGGCAGAAGATTGACGATTACCTTACCAAGCCGGTGAATCCCTCGCAGGTTCTGATGGTGGCGAAACGATTTCTGGATACAAAGAAAATACTCTCGGAAAGCCAGATGAAACGGTATATCGGCGAGATTAACCGTTTTAATCAGAAATTGTACGGCGTTATGGAGCCACAGGACTGGCTGGAGGCGGCAAAAATTCTGGCGTCCTGGGACCTGGAACTTGATGCCAATCCCGACGAAGGCTTGGCACAGACTCATCTGGGAACGCGCAAAGACTGGAATAATGAATTCACCAAATATCTGGAGAAGAACTATCAGAAATGGCTTGTCAGCAATAATCGTCCCACCCTTTCGCCCGACCTGCTGGGAAAGTATCTGACCCCGCTTTTGAAAGAAGGGCGCAAGGTGCTTCTGATAGTGGTCGATTGCATGCGTCTCGACCAGTGGTTGACGATTGAGTCGCTGGTGGCGGAGTTTTACAATATAAATCGCGATACCTACTTCTCGATACTTCCTTCGGCAACGCCGTTCGCCCGCAACGCCCTCTTTTCGGGGCTTTTCCCGGATGATATCGCCAAGCGGTACCCCGACAATTACCGGGGCGATGATGAAGGGTCGTTAAACCGGATGGAGGACCGTTTCCTTTCCGACCTGGTGCAGCGGGAAAAGATTAATCTCAAAAGTCCGGTCCGGTACGAAAAGATATTTGACAATACTGAGGGGGAAGTGCTGGCTAAACGGGTGGCGGATTATTACCAGTCGCAGTTGGTGGCGTTTGTATTTAACTTTCTCGATATCCTGGCGCACGGCCGCTCCAATAATGTGATTCTGAAAGAGATTGCCGGAAGCGAGGCGGCATTCCGCTCCCTAATGAAAAGTTGGTTTGCCCATTCGCCTCTTTTTGCCATCCTGAAATCGTTTGCTGAGCGAGATTTTACCGTCATAGTCACTTCCGACCATGGCTCGGTGCTCTGCGCGCGGGGAACCCTGGCGCACGGCAGAAGAGATACCTCGACTAACCTCCGGTACAAGTACGGCGACAATCTCAATGTCGATACCAAAGAAGCCTGGCTGATAAAAAATCCGGCCGATTTCCGTCTTCCCAAATTCAACATTGCCACCACCTATATCATTGCCAAGGAAGACTTCTACTTTGTTTATCCCAATAAGTACAATGAATATATCCGGCAGTTTCAGAATTCATTTCAGCATGGCGGCATATCGCTGGAAGAACTGGTGGTGCCGATAGCGGTGCTGACCCCCAAACGATGACGATTAATCATCCCTCGCATATTGCCGTCAGCGGGAATGAGACGGAGACAGTCGCTCTGGGACGGGAACTGGCCCGACTTCTCGAACCGGGAATGTTGCTCAGCCTGTCCGGTCCGCTCGGCGCCGGCAAGACCTGCTTCATTAAGGGGGTGGCACTGGGGCTGGGGATTGCGGAAGAGGAGATTAAGTCCCCTTCGTTTACTCTGGTCAATGAATATTACGGACGTCTGCCGCTATTCCATTTCGACCTGTACCGTATTGCGAACCCCGTGGAATTGAAGGAGATCGGCTGGGATGATTATCTTTTGCGAGATGGTGTCATCGCCGTCGAATGGGGTGAGAAAGCGACCGGTTTCCTTCCCGCGGAGCGGATTGAGGTTCAGTTTCAGATTCTGTCGGATACGGAACGAGAAATCCGTATCTTATTTATTGAGAGATGAGCGGCGCGGCTATGTCCATTGAGCGAATATTATTAATCGACAGTTCAACCTCGGTCCTGAGAGTGGGCCTGGCGATGGCTGAGGGAAAGATACTCTCCGCAGAAAACCGTGACCGCTTTCGCCACGCGGAATTCATAATCAGTTTAATAGATAGACTACTGCAGGAAAACGCGCTTTCGAAAAAGGAACTAACCGGGCTTATCGTTTCGACCGGTCCCGGCTCTTTTACCGGCTTAAGGGTTGGGCTGGCAACCGCCAAAGGTCTGGCGCAAGCGCTGAAGATTCCGGTGGCGGGAGTTTCCATTTTTGAAGCGGTTTCATCACGGTTATTCCGGACAGTTGGCCGTACTGCGGTGCTGATTCGCTCCCGTCGGGAGCAGTACTATTGCGGCCTTGTCGATACTCCTCAATTTGATAATCAGACGATTGAACTGATTGATATGTCTGAAATAACGACAAGATTTCAAGGAATACCGATACTTCCGGTTGACATGCCGGAATTCCCCTCGATGCCGGGTTTGAGGCTGATAAAGGCGGAAGAGTTTTTCCTTGGGCTGGAGGATTTCCTTGACCCGGGCAGGGAGAGATTGAACGCGACCGGCATGGAGAATCTGGCAACTTTGGAGCCGCTCTATATTCAGCAGTTTCAGGCAGGGCGCGCCAGTGAATGAAGTAAATTCGACAAAGGGGCAACTGATTATCAGACCTATGACTCGCGGCGATATCGCGGCGATAGTTCTGATAGAGGCGCGGATATTCAGCGACCCCTGGCCCGCCGTTGCTTTCGAAGAGGAACTTGACTCCGACTATCGCGGTGTGATTGTGGCTGAAATTGACGGTCTCATAACCGGTTACGCCGGGTGCATTGTTGCGGCGGGGGAATGTCAGTTAACCAATATTGGCGTGGCGCCCGAATTCAGGGGAAAATCTATTGCCAAATCCCTTTTAAATCGTATCTTAGAAATCGCCAGAAAGGCAGACTGCGACTATATTTTTCTGGACGTGCGGCCCAGCAATACGGCCGCCATTAATTTATATAACCGTTTTGGGTTTATCGAACTGTATCGCAGACCCGGCTATTACCGAATCCCGCCGGAGGATGCGATTGTCATGGTGAAAACTCTTAGAGACCAGGATTAGCGGCAATGGAATGGTTTAAAAAGGCTAAGGAGGGTCTGGCCCGACAGGAGAAAAAGGAGATTCCTGACGGTCTCTGGTCGAAATGCACCGCCTGCGGGGAGATTATCTATACCAAGCAACTGGAGGCTAACTGCTGGATTTGTCCCAACTGCCGTTTTCATTTCCGTATTGCGAGCCAGAAATATATCAATATGATTCTTGATGATGGGGCGCTGGAGGAGTGTGACGCCAATCTGGAGTCGCTTGACCCGTTAAAATTCAAAGATTCCAAGAAATATCCCGACCGGATTAAGGCGGCACAGGCGAAATCGGGGCTCAAAGATGCCGTGGTTGCCGGATTGGGAAGTATCAACGGGATTAAGATATCCTTTGCCATTATGGATTTCAATTTTGTGGGCGGTTCCATGGGTTCGGTGGTGGGCGAGAAAATAGCGCGGGCAATTGAGCGGTCACTGGAGCATAATATTCCGTTAATAATTGTCTCCTGTTCCGGTGGAGCCCGGATGCAGGAGGGGATACTGTCGCTGATGCAGCTGGCAAAGACATCGGCTCTTCTGGCAATTCTTCACCAGAAGCAGATTCCGTATATCTCGGTGCTGACCAACCCGACTACGGCCGGGGTGATGGCAAGTTATGCTTCGCTGGGTGATGTTATCATAGCCGAGCCGCAAGCGCTTTTGGGATTTGCCGGACCCCGCGTAATTCAGCAAACCATCGGGCAGGAACTTCCGCCCGGCTTTCAATCATCGGAGTTTTTTCTCGAAAAAGGGTTTCTCGACAAGATTGTCGACCGCAGTCAGTTGCGTGACACGCTGACTTTGCTTCTCAAATATTTCCAGAGATAGTGATGGCGAAAAAGTCCGGAGAATATAAATCGGCGCTGCGATTTATTCTCTCCCGAGAGTTTTTTGGAATGAAACTCGGGTTGGAGAACATCTCGCTTTTTTTAGAGAAACTCGGCAATCCGCACAACCGGTTCCCATCTGTTCATATAGCCGGTACCAACGGCAAAGGCTCAACGGCGGCATACCTGGAAGCGATTTTCCGTCAGGCCGGCTACCGCACCGGGATATTCACCTCCCCCCACCTGGTCGATTTTCGGGAGCGGATACGGGTTGACGGCGCGCTTATTGAGAAAAGATTCATCACCGAATTTATCAGGAAAAACAAAGCCAATATAATAAAACAGAAAATCACTTTTTTTGAGGTATGCACCGCCCTGGCTTTCGATTATTTTGCGCGGCGCAAAGTAGAGATAGCCATCATCGAAACCGGGCTGGGAGGACGTCTTGACGCCACCAATGTCCTTCGACCGTTGGTTTCGGTTATTTCTGACATTTCATTTGACCATATGCATATTCTGGGGCATACTCTGCGCAAAATCGCCTTTGAAAAAGCCGGAATTATTAAGCAGAAGACGCCGGTGATTATCGGTATATTGCCCGGGGAGGCATCCCGGGAAATAACGACAGTCGCCCGGAAACGCCAGGCGCCGCTCCTTCGCTTGTATCGAAAAAATTTCAGCCCCAACATTGGAAGAAATTTCGAATTCAGTTATTATGATGAAAGCAAAGTTATCCGGAAACTTACCCCTTCGCTGCCGGGGGAACATCAGATTAAGAATGCCGCCCTGTCGGTGAAAGTGGCGCTGTTTCTCAGAACGATGAGGCATAAAATTAGCGAGCGCGCCATCAAACAGGGGCTTGCCGCGACATATTGGCCCGGACGATTCCAGATACTAAAGAAGCCAGGGAAGCCGACGGTGGTTTTGGATGTGGGACATAATCCGGCCGGAGTGAAGGCGATGGTCGATTGCTTTAAGAGAGTCTTTCCCGGCAAAAAAACAGACATCGTTCTCGGACTGGTCAGCAATAAAGATTTGAGGCGTTCCGTGTCGTCGCTTCCGCAGATTGCCCGGCGCATTTTTATAGTCCGCCTGAATACCTACCGCAGCGCGGAACCGGAGGATATTGCCCGTCATTTAAGAGGAAAAGGTGTTTTGGTATCTCCGGGCGGTTCGCTGACGACAGTAACACGCCGCCTGATAAAAGAGGCGGGAACTGACGATATAATAATAGTCTGTGGCTCGCATTACGGTGTGGGCGAGTTTCTGGAGCACCGAAAAGAGGTTTATGGCAGCTAAAAAAGGCGCCAGGAAGAAACCGGTCGAAACGGTAAAGACGCTTCGGGCGGAAGTCAATCGGAAACTGGAAGAGTTGACCGAGTCCAATCGTCGCCTGAAACGGAAAATCTTCGACCTCTACACCATATTTGAACTGAGCCGCAACTTCAATGCGGTTCTAAACTACGAGACCTTGCTTGATTCCTTTGTGCTGACCTCGATGGGACAGATGGGGGCGCAGAAAGCGGCCCTTTACCTTCCGCGGGAGGTCGGTCGAAAAGAATTTCGCCTGGCGCGGGTCAAAGGGGCGCCGCCGTTCCCCCGGGAAGAGATAAGTATTGACCCGGAAGGGGAGTTTGGCAAATATATCACCGCCCTCAACCGTCCCGTCCTTATAAATGAAATCAGCGGCGGGTTTTCCGCGCCGGAAATACGGGCTTTTCAAAGATATTTCCCGGAGGGGCTGGTGGTGCCGCTGATTTTTCAGACCAAACTTCGGGGCATTTTGATTATCTCGGTGAAAGCCTCGGGTTTGCCGTATAAAGATGACGATATTGAATTTCTATCGATTCTCGCCAACCAGACCGCAGTTTCGATTGAGAATGCCCGTCTCTATGATTCGGAAAGGGAGGCGATAGAAAAACTTCAGAAGACGCAGGAACTTCTGGTGCAGTCCGAAAGACTGGCGGCGCTGGGGGAACTCTCGGCCAAGATTGCCCACGAGGTTAACAATCCGCTGGGCATTATCAAGAATTATCTGGCATTGACAGGGCGCAATATCGACGATTCGGTAAAGGCCTCGGAATATTTGGAAGTGGTGGGGCAGGAGATTGACCGGATAGCGATGATTGTGCAGCAACTTCTTGATTTCCACCGGCCGCGCGTTATCAAGTTTACGCAGACCGATGTCGTGCGGCTTTTGAACGAGACGGCGGCCCTGATGAGCCGTCAGTTAGCCGACTCCGGCGTAGAAATTTTGATTGAGGCGCCGGAAGATTTTCCACCGATTGTGGCATGGCTTGATGGCCTGAAACAGGTTTTCATAAACCTGTTTATTAATGCCAAGGAAGCCATGAAAGACGGGGGAAAGGTTTTAGTAGCGGCGACTCATAACCGCCATCTGATCTGCCTCCGTTTCTGCGACAGCGGCACCGGTATCGACCCCAAGCATGTCCCTCATATATTTGAGCCGTTTTATACAACCAAAGAATCAGGAGGCACGGGACTGGGACTTTCTGTCTGTTACGGTATAATTAAAAACCATAATGGGTCGATAGAGTTCTATAACCTTGAAAAAGGGGGATGTTTTGAGATTCGTCTCCCGATTCAACAGGAAGAATTAGACAATGACTGGAAGATCTGAGAAGATTCTGGTAATTGACGATGAGTCGCGGATGTGCGATTCGCTTGCGGAATTGCTGGGAGGAAGCGGCTACAAAGTGCAGACAACACAGTCGGCCCCGGCGGCAGTGGAACTTCTCAAACAAGAGCCGTTTGACCTGGTAATCACCGATATCAAGATGCCGGAACTGACCGGACTGGATATTCTCAAAGTAGTCAAGGAAATCGACTCGGAGACCATTGTCATTCTGATGACCGGTTATGCTTCGCTGGAATCGGCGTTGGAGGCGATAAAAAATGGCGCTTTCGAATATCTCCTGAAGCCGGTCGAGTTCACCCAACTGGAGATTTCGGTCCGGCGGGGGCTGGAAAAACGTGAAGCGTCCCTGGCGCGCAAAGAACTCCTGGATGAACTGAAATGGGCAAATTACAATCTCAACAATCGTCTTCAGGAAATTAATGCCCTCTATGAAGCGGGCAAATCGCTTGGCTACACCACCGATATCGGCACCCTCCTGGACAAAATAGTCGCTCTGGCCGCCGAGGTGACGCAGGCGGAAATTGGCTCGCTGATGCTTATCAATGAAGAAACGGAGATTCTAACCATTAAAGCCTACCGGGGGCTGGACCGGGAAATCGCCGATTCGGTTTCTTTGCCGCTGGGGTCATCTATTGCCGGTTATGTCGCCCAGTCCGGCGAACCTTTGATGGTCGATGACGTCGAAAAGGATGAAAGATTCAAACGAATCAATAAGGAGCGGTACAGTTCGGCGTCGCTTTTGTGCGTTCCCCTTAAGATAACCAATCGAGTGCTGGGGGTTATCAATATGGCGAACAAGCGGAATGGAGAAAGTTTTACCGAGCATGACCTGAAACTTCTAACCACCTTTGCGGCACAGGCGGCGGTTGCCATCGACGATGCCCGTCAGTTCGAAAATAACCGTCAGAAACTCCATGAATTCTCAATTCTCTTTGAGTTATCGAACCGGCTGTCCGCGGTCGGTTCGGTATCGGCAATGAGGCAGGCGGTCTTTGAGTATCTCGGCAAATTGATGCCGATAGATTTTGCTCTCTGGTTTGAATGGCAACCGGGACGTCAGGCATTGAAACCGGTCGGAGTTACCGGCACGACAATTCCGTTGACCGACAGCGGCTCCATCAATCTCGACCTGATAAAAAGCGAAGAGATAGTAATTGAAAACGTGGAGTTTGCCGACCTGGATTTTCAGGATATTGCGACGCTGTCACGCTATATGGCGCGTCTTCTATCCCACGCCCCGGCTTATCCCCGTCCGGAAGCGAATTTTACCGCCCTGCCGGTGCTTCAGGAAGGAGAACTCCGGCATATTTACTGCATCGGTTCCCGCAGTGAGCGGCTCTATACGGCGCAAGAGATTTCGCTGGCGCAATTGATAATCTCGCAGTCCTCCGGATTCTATGAGCGAGAGAAGGCGCTTCTCAACGCCACCCGGCTTTTGACCATGGGGAATATGATTTCCGAAATCTCCCACGACCTGCGTAAACCGCTCACCAATATTCGGGGCTGGATACAGATTTTGCGGGATAAATATCCCGATGTCGGCAAAGATACCGAATTCTTCCATATGGCGGAGGAGGAGGTGCATCGGCTCAACGACCTGGTCAAAGAACTGGTCGATTTTTCCAAACCGCATAAGTATGAAACCGAAATCAGGGATATCCGGAAAATCATTCAGAGGGCAACCGAGTTTCTCAAGCCGGAGTTTGCCAAGAAGAATATAAAGTTTGAAGCCCATTATGATAACTGCAACTGGGAGATTCCGGTGAACAAGAACCAGGTACTGGAAGTCTTCCTGAATCTCTTCCTGAACTCGGTCGATGCCATACCTGACAGCGGCGGCAATATTCGGGTCACCGGCAAAATTGACCGTCCTCCCTTCCGCAAAATCGATTATCTTGCCATTACGGTCAGCGATACTGGGCGGGGAATCAAGAAAGAGAATCTGTCAAGGATTTTTGATAGATATTACACGACTAAGGAGACCGGCACCGGTCTGGGGCTTTCCGTGGTCGAAAGAATCATGGCGGCGCATGGGGGCACCCTCAAAGTTGACTCCGAGTCCGGCAAAGGGACCGACTTCACCTTATTTTTTCCCAAATAAATTGCAAAAAATTGCAGGAAAAGGCACGAAAACTGCTGTCATTTACTTGATTTTTGTTAAAAAATGACGATAAATGTTTAAAGTGCAAAACTTTTCGTATGAAAAAAGAGAAGATTAAAATCTTAATAATTGATGATGACCCCAAGGTCTCCTGGCTTCTGAGCGAGGGTCTTTCTGACTATGAATTTGTATCGGCTCGCGATGGCAGCGAGGGGATTCAGATGGTAACTACGGAGAAGCCGGATTTGGTGCTTCTGGATATAAAAATGCCCGGCATTTCAGGACTGGAAGTACTGGAGCGGCTAAGCCGGTTGCCGAGCCGTCCGGAAATCATCATGCTCTCGGGACATGGCGAGACCGACAATATCGCCAAGTCGAAGC
This sequence comes from Ignavibacterium sp., assembly GCA_020724775.1. Taxonomy (GTDB): domain Bacteria; phylum Zixibacteria; class MSB-5A5; order GN15; family PGXB01; genus DYGG01. The sequence continues at coordinate 13,036 of DYGG01000014.1, forward strand.
ATCTGGGGGCGGCCGAATTTATCCACAAGCCTTTTGAAGTCAAAGAAATCGAAATTCGGGTACAGGCGGTGCTCGAAGCCAAGAAACTTCGGGAAGAGGTGCGGGAACTGAAATCTCAACTTAAATCCCGCAACCAGTATGAGCAGTTTATCGGCGATTCGCCTAAAATGATGCAGGTGAAAAGCATCATTGAACAGGTCGCCGGTTCAGAACTGACCGTCCTGATCCGGGGTGAATCGGGCACGGGAAAAGAGATCGTGGCGCGGATGCTTCATAATATGTCAACACGGGCAGATGAGCCGTTCACCAAAGTCAACTGCGCCGCAATTCCGCGAGACCTACTGGAGGCGGAACTGTTTGGATACGAAAAAGGCGCCTTCACCGGCGCTCACAAGACTAAACCGGGGCGATTTGAAGTCGCCAACAAGGGGTCGATTTTCCTGGATGAAATCGGCGATATGCCGCTGGAGTTGCAGTCGAAACTTCTCCAGGTTTTAGAGCAACAGGAGTTTGTCCGAGTCGGCGGCATTCATAATATCCATGTTGACGTCCGAATAATCTGCGCCACCAATAAGAATCTTGAAGAAGCGATTCGTCGCGGCGGGTTCCGCGACGACCTTTTCTATCGCCTCAACGAAATAACGGTCTTTCTGCCGCCGCTGCGAAGCCGAACCGAGGATATCTCGCTTCTGGTGAACCACTTTCTAAAAAAGTACGGCGACCTGTATCAGAAGCCGACCATGGCGCTATCGCCTGAGACCATGTCAAAACTGCTGCAGTTTGCCTGGCCCGGGAATGTCCGGCAATTGGAAAACCTTATCAAGCAGGTGGTCGTCCGAGGGGATGAATCAATTGTCACTGAAATGCTCAGTAATCTGATTCATTCGCCGGAATATGTCCAGACCCCCGACTTGCCGCCTTCCGGCGGTAGCCCCGCGGTATTATCAGAATCGGGGAATGTTTTTTCTCTCAAACATCGAGTCGGCGCTGCTATCGCCAATGAAGAAAGACGGCTGATTAGCGAGGTTCTCACCAAGACCAATTGGAATCGCCGCAAAGCGGCCGACCTTTTGGAAATCAGTTATCGCTCTCTCCTTTACAAGATAAAAGAGTATAATCTGAACTCGATAAAATGACCCACCATCTGTGTGAGGGGCAGGTCATTTTTTGTGAACTTTTATGCCGTTTATCTGCATCACTTTGCGGCAGGCGGCGATGTTGATAATATGTTGATGTTATGTTGGTCAATCTGGATAAATCGATTCCCCATAAAATTCAAAGAGTTAATGCCGATTTAAATAGTCCGTTGTGAGACAAGAAAGTCTATTTTAGACCCTAAATTATTTGTGGAATGTAACTTGCTTATTATTCACGAGATAAAGGATTGTTTAAACATTGGTTATAATAAATTGGCAAATGGTGTGGTAAGCAAGGATGAGACGGTCGGTATGAGTTCCGATTTTGTCTCAAAGATAAATCACGAGTTAAAGCGAGCCGAAAGATACCGGATTTTTCTTTCTCTGGTGATCTTCAATATCGGTCCGATTCTGGATATGGTGGTGGAGGAAGAGAAGAAAGGGCACGGGAATCGTTCCGAGTTTCTGGACTCGCTCTCCGAGGTAGTGCGCCGCTCGGTGCGCGAGGTGGATGCGGTTTCCAACCATGGCCGCAGTCGTATCGGGCTATTGTTTCCGGAGACTCCCCGACAGGGAGCGGAAGCGGCTGCGCGGCGGATTTCGTCGCAGATTTCGGCATTCTGTAAAGATTATTTTCGCGCACCGGTAGAGTATCTTCTTCCGGTGGAGATTTCCTCTTTTCCGGATGCGGCGGGAGCCCGGTCTATTTCGAGTTATTTTGAAGAGTTCAACGAAAAATAAAATTCCCCCTCTATAGAATCCCCATAACACTGAACCCCGCCGCCCGGCGGGGTTTAGTGATTTAAGGCGCTTGGGGAAGCCGGCAAACTACCAGCCCATCAGTTGTTCGAGATTATGATTCAGTTTCTCGACCCGCTCTTCGATATCGGCTTTGCGGAGCCGCTCTTTTTCGACGACATCATCCGGGGCATTCTTGAGAAAGTCGGCGTTGGCAAGTTTCCGGGAAACCCGCTCCAACTGCTCTTTTAGACCCGTCAGTTCTTTTTCGAGCCGTTTTTTCTCGGAGTCGACATTAATCAGTCCTTCCAGCGGGACAAATATCTCGGCGCCGGAGATAACAGCTGATGCCGACAGCCCCGGCTTCTTGATATCGGGACCGACTATCAGTTTGTCGATTTTTGCCAGGCTGCGGAAATATTCCTGATATTCATCAAGAAGTTGCGCCAGTTCTTTGTCATTCACCCGCACATGAAGGTCCGACCGCTTACCGGGCGGGACATTCATCTCGGAGCGAACCGAGCGCACCGCATTAACTACGGCCTGAATCGCTTCAAGTGACTTTTCCAGCCTTTCATCCCTGAATTTGCCGCTGGGGGTAGGCCAGGGACCAAAGAGCAGAGTCTTCTCTTTTTCCGGAAAACGCTCCCGCAGGGCTTTATTAATCTCCTCGGTTACAAACGGAATGAAGGGATGGAGCAGTTTCAGAATCTGGTCAAGGGTATAGACGGCAACTTTGAGGGAGGCTTCCCGAATCGGCTGGTCGGGACTGTCCGGTTTTATCAATTCGATGTACCACGAGCAGTAGTCATTCCAGGTGAAAGAATAGAGGCTTTTTGCCGCTGCCGACAGTTTGAATTCGGCAATGTTTCTATCAACGGTTTCTATCGTCTCTTCGAGACGGCTAAGAATCCAGCAGTCAACCAGTATCAGGTCCTCCTGCGGAGGGAGGGAGCATTCGAACCGGGAGTTGCCGAGACGCATCTGTACGAATCGGGAGACCTGATACAATTTATTGACAAAATTCCGCCCTCCTTCAAAGGTGTTCTTGGAAATCCAGGGGTCCTGGCCGTCCGGTGTCGCCAGCACCAGAGAGATTCGAAGGGCATCGGCGCCGTACTTTTCAACGATTTCCAGCGGGTCGATTCCGTTCCCCAGTGATTTGGACATCTTAATGCCATTGGCGTCGCGAACGGTGCCATGTATATAGACGTCTTTAAAAGGAATCTTCCCGACAAATTCAAAACCGGCCATCACCATCCGCGCCACCCAGAGAAAGATAATTTCAGAGGCGGTAACGAGAACTCTGGTCGGATAGAAATATTCGAGCATCTCGGTTTTCTCAGGCCACCCCATCGTCGAAAAGGGCCAGAGCCAGGAAGAAAACCAGGTATCGAGAACATCTTCGTCTTGTATCAGTTCCGAACTGCCGCATTTGGGGCATTTGTCCGGTTTTTGCGCCGCCACTACTGTCTCGCCGCACTCGCAGTAATAGACCGGTATCCGGTGACCCCACCAGAGTTGACGAGAGATGCACCAGTCGCGAATATTCTCCATCCAGTGCAAGTAGGTCTTCGACCAGTAATCGGGATGAAACCGCAACTCGCCGCTCTTGAGGGCTTCGATTGCCGGTTTGGCGAGGGGAGCCATCCGGACAAACCACTGCTCCGAAAGATACGGCTCGATTTCCTTGTGACAGCGGTAGCAGGTGCCGACCGCCAGATAATATTTTTCGGTCTTTTCCAGAAGCCCCTTTTTCTCCAGTTCCTTAACCAGTTGCTTGCGGGCTTCATATCGGTCCAGCCCCTTGAATTTGCCGGCATTAGCGTTGAGGGTGCCGTCGATGTTCATAATATTTATCTGCTCGAGGTCGTGACGCAGACCGATTTCGAAATCGTTGGGGTCGTGCGCCGGAGTAACCTTGACCACACCGGTGCCGAACTCCGGGTCAACATAGGCATCCGCTATTATCGGTATCTCCCGCTCCAGAATCGGCAGAATTACAGTCTTGCCGACCGATTTCTTATATTTGCTGTCTTTGGGATTGACCGCCAGAGCCGTGTCGCCGAGCATTGTCTCCGGGCGGGTGGTGGCGACCGTCAGGTATTCATCGCTCCCCTTGATTTTGTATTTGATGTACCAGAGGTTGCCATCCTTTTCCTCGTGCTCGACTTCGTCGTCAGAAAGGGAGGTCTGGCAGGAGGGGCACCAGTTGACAATACGGTTGCCGCGATAAATCAGGTCTTTCTTGTATAGCCGGATGAAAACTTCCGTAACGGCGCGGGAGAGAGAATCGTCAAGCGTGAATCTGGTCCGTTCCCAGTCGCAGGAGCAGCCGATCCGTTTCAGTTGGTTTAGAATCTTGTCTTTGTTACCGTATGCCCAGATTCGGGTATGCTCCAGGAATTTCTCCCGTCCTATTTCGCGACGGGTGGTGCCGCTTTTCGCCAACTGTTTTTCCACGATAACCTGGGTGGCAATGCCGGCATGGTCGGCGCCCGGAATCCACTCCGCCGCATAGCCGGCCATCCGCTTCTGGCGTATTAAAATATCCTGAATGGTATTGTTGAGGGCATGGCCCAGATGAAGAATGTCGGTCACATTGGGAGGTGGAATGACAATCGAATAAGGTTTCTTCGCTTTATCGATTTTGCCGTGGAAATAACCGGCGTCAAGCCACTCTTTGTATAATCTATCTTCAACGGCCTTGGGGTCGTAAGGTTGGGCTTTGGGCTTCTCTTCTGTTTTAGTACTCATGTTTCTCTTTCAAAACCTGAAATTATACCGCCCAATATACTGTTTGTCAAGGCGAACCGGTATATACAAAAAGTCCTTTGAATAGGGGCGGAAATCCGTATTTTTGGATATTATCGACCAAACTTGACAACTCCAAAGGAACTATATGCAGATAAATAACAGTGAGCCCTTCAATAAGTTGAGAGAAATAATGGCAACTCTTCGCTCGCCGGAGGGTTGCGCCTGGGACCGCAAGCAGACCCATCGGTCGCTCCTGCCGTACCTTATAGAGGAGGCATATGAAGTCGTGGAAGCGGTGGAAAACGATGATTACCGGCATCTGCGCGAGGAACTGGGAGACCTCCTCTGCCAGATAGTCTTCCACGCCCAGTTGGCTTCTGAAGCAGGACGGTTCACTCTCGATGACTCTATCAATGAAATCAATCAGAAACTGATCAGCCGTCACCCGCATGTCTTCGGGGAGAAGAAAGATTTGAAACCGCAGGAAGTTCGAGACCAATGGGAGAAGATAAAGGTTAACTCAGGAGAGAAGGAGTCGGTAATATCGGGGATACCGAAATCGGCGCCGGCGCTTCTGAAGGCGTACCGTTTTGGTGAAAAGGCGGGCGGGGTCGGATTTGACTGGAAAGATGCCGGAGAGGTCTTTCTCAAGGTCAAAGAGGAATTACAGGAGATTGAAGCGGAGATACCGTCGGGGAATAAAGAGAGTATTGAAGAGGAACTGGGCGACCTGCTATTTGTGCTGGCGTCATTCGCCCGGAAACTGGAAATAAACCCGGAGCAGGCGCTCAATAAGACTCTGCTCAAGTTTTCGAAGCGGTTCGCATATATCGAAAAGAAGGTGAAGGAATCGGGGCGGAAGTTTGAGGAGTTTTCGATTGACGAACTGGAGGCATTCTGGCAGGAGGCAAAGGAGTAGCGGTCTAGCGGGACACCTTGGCCGGATTCCCTTGAATTCCGTCAGGAGTCCCGCTTGAAGCGGGACTGACGGCGAGAGAATATTGCGGCAGGTCTCGCCTCGACTGAAGTCGAGCCTGAGGACCTGCCGCAACGGATAAAATGACTTTTATTCTCCTGAGTCTGCAAAATGAAACGGGCGGCCAATGAACCGCCCGTCTGCAATCTATCTCAACAAAATCGGTTTCACCAATCGGTCTTCACATTCACGAAAACAGTCTTATTATCCCGCCAGATGAAGAAAACGACCTCTTTCGGCTTCTTTTCGGCAATTCTGTTCAGGACTCTCTTGGCATCCTCCACCGATGTCACTTTTTCACCGTCAATAGATTGAATTATATAACCGGGCATTATATCGGCGACCGACGCCCATCCGCCCGACTCGACCTCTTTCACCATCACCCCTTTAAACTCCTTGCGGTCGAGATTGAAGACATTATAATCGGCAAAGACCAGGTCGCGAACGGTAAATTCAAAGTTGGGGTCTTCGTACGACGGCGCTTCCGCCGGAGTGATAGGAGCGGGCGACAGGACTGCGGCAGTTTGAATTGTATCGACCGTTCCGTTGGTTCGTCTCATAATTTCGAAATTGACCCTGGAGTTGGCGCCGAAATCTGATATCTGCTTCTGGAAGATAGGGAGGTTTTCCTCCTTGTCGACCGTGATAGGCGCGCCATTGAGCCGGACGATGATATCACCGGTCTGCAGGCCGGCCGAGTCGGCAGGGGAATCCTTGACGACTTCGTTGACAATTATACCGGACTTGGTATCGATACCCCAGAAATCGGCGATATCGGCGGTCAGCGCCTGCAGATAAATGCCGAGCCAGCCGCGGTCAACTTTGCCTTTGGTGGGCGGGTCCTTGATAAGTTTTTCGATTTTCTCGGCTGAAATGACACCGAGCAGCGGCACCGATTCTTCTCCGGTAAAAGAGGGCAGGGTCGAAATATCCATACCGCGAAAGGCGGACTGGTCGAGGAGCCCCAGGACTCCAATAGGGTAACCGGCGCTGTCATACAGGACTGAGCCCAGTTCCATCTGGTTGAACCCAACCGTGAACACGAACTGGTCCGGAACCTGAATCAGGGCGGAAATCATCCCGACATCAGATGCCATCAAAGGAGAGACAAATTCCGGGAGCAGAAGGTACGCCGCCAGCCATTCGCCGACGCGATAATCGCGACGGTGGCTGAAACTGACCGGTTTGAACTCGACCGGCTGGGCGGAGGTGATGCGACAGAAGCCAAGTTTGGTAAAGCGGTCCACTCCGATATATTCCGCCGGATAGCGGGCGCCGTCAGATTTCACAATCTCAATGCTGGTCGGCTTGATATTCATCTGCATTCCCGACATAATCGAGAACGGGGAATCATCATCCAGAGGAGAGCCGTCAAAAACAACCAATCCATCTCTGGTGACAATGGTGCCGATGCCGCGAATCTGGGCATCGGATGTCTGTGTGCCAAAGGATACTTCCAGTTTGATATTGACGGCGACGGCGTATTCGTATGCTTTCTTATTAATCCGCTCAAAATCGAAATTTTGCCCTGATGCGGCAACGGCGGTCAGGGACAAAACCAATAATATATAAGTCAGTCTCATACTCTCCTCTATTCTTCAGAGCCGGGCTCTTCGCGGGCGATATCTTCCGCTTTTATCAAAATAAATTTGGTGCTTCCGGAGCGCCGCACCGTCAGCAATACGCGGCCGGCTTTCTCGGCGGTAAGGGCGGTGTATTGTTGATAAAACTCCTGGAAAGTATCGACGGGCCGCTCATTAATGCCGCGGATGACATCACCCCGCCGCAAGCCGCCGTCGCTTGCCGCGCCGACTCGTTTCACCCCGGAAACATAAACACCGAGCGTATCCTCTAACTGATTATCCACTGCCATCTGCTTGGTAATGCTCTTTATGGTGATACCCCACTCCTTGCACTCAAGGTCTTCACCCAGTATATCTCCCAGTTCGTGGGTGACGACCGGGACAACGAAAGTCTTTTCGCCCCGCATGACGGTCATAGCGATAGTGTCGCCGACCGGATAATCGGCAATCATTTTGTAGAATACCGGAAGTTCCTCGGCAAAACGGGCCGAAACCGACCGGCCGTCCATTTTCAATATAACATCCCCGGCAAGAAGTCCGGCCGCCTCGGCAGGAGACTGGGGGTCGATTGAGGCGACCAGCACCCCTTCATTGATGCCGGTGCCAAACCATCCCTCCAGATTCTGCAACTCCTGGCACTGGACGCCTACCCAACTGCGGATTACTCTGCCGCGATTCAGGATATCGTGAAAGACCTGCTTCACGATGTTTATCGGGATAGCAAAGCCGATATTATTGGCAAACATGGTGGCGCGGGAGTTAATGCCGATTATTCGTCCGTTCAGGTCGACCAGCGGTCCCCCGGAATTGCCCGGATTGATGGCGGCATCGGTCTGAATCCAGTTGTTGTATATGCCGGTCTTTTCGCCGGACGGAAGCTGCACATCTCCGGAGAAATACCGGTCGGTAGTGGAAATGACACCACAGGATATGGAGCGGGAAAGAGCCAGAGGGGAGCCCATTGCCATCACATACTGCCCGACCTGAATAGAGTCGGAATTGCCAAAGGAGGCGACGGTCAATTTCCCCTTGTACTCATTAAGATTCAACTTGATAATGGCGATATCGGTCAAAGGGTCGCCCCCGACCAGAGCCGCTTTTACCTGTTCTTTATCATAGAGTGTGCAGATAATTCTCTCCGCTTTGCCGGCAACGTGATAATTGGTCACAACATACCCGTCAGGGTGAACAATAACCCCGGAGCCGACCACCGACTGCTTAACCATCTTGCCGGTGCGGAAATCGGTGATTACCGGCTGGATATGCACCAGCGCCGGCAGAACCTTGTCGCGGGCGCTATAGATTGCCTGCTGATGGGGATTACCCGGGTTCGCCGTAGAACTATTCCATGCCGCCGCCAGTAGGATTAGAGTCAGTATGGCGGCGTTTTTGAGTCTCAGGAGTTGCTTCATTTATCTCTCTTCCGTTCGCTAAAAATTCGTCCTCAGAGAATATATAATATCTATATTATCGACAAGTTATTATTTAACAATTGGGGGGAAAAGAAGTTCAGGAAATAATAAAACCCTCAGGGAAAACCTGAGGTTTAATCGCTTGATAGAGCGGCATGCGCTGCCGCGGCTAATTGCTAAAGACTATCTCGACCGAACCGAGACCGACATCGATTCGTAAATCAAGCCCCGAAGCGGCCGTGTCGTAATCTTCCGATTTGTAATAGCCGTCTCGTATTCTCAAACCGGCGGCGTTGCGGAATTTTACCTTGGAAAGAAAATTGTCTTCCGCTTCTATTCGAACCGGCAGGTCGCGGGGAAGATAAATGACGGCGCTTCCCAGTCCAATCGAAATCTCAGCTTGCGCCCGGCTGTGCAATTCTCCCGTAAATTCGAGACGAAACTCGCCGACACCACCATCAAACTTCAGAGTCCTGAAATTGGCATTGAGCAACTTGCTGATTTCGAACTCAGCGGCGCCGGCATCAATCGAGATATTGTCCAGTTTCGTCGGATTGGGACTGCTGAAAAGAAGTTTTCCCTCGGCAACTCCGATATCAAGATTGAGGTCGGTCAGGGGGATACCGCCCAGGTCGATAAAGGCGTCACAGAGCCCCAATTCCAGTTTCAAATCTGTCTTATAAGAGCGAGAGAGTTCGATATCCCATCTGTTATCTTCGACTTCGACCTGAAATTTGCTATAGAGGTCGGAGCCGACTTCAAGATATCCCCGCTCCCCGCGTTTGCGATAGTCGGCAAAGACCTCCAGTCGGTCGGGGTTATAGGTTACGTCGGCTCGGAAGAGCGAGGTCATCTCCTGAGAAGTTAATCGGAAATTGCCGGCGGCGAGGTCAATATCGGCATAGAGGATGGCGACACTATCGGCCGGAAAATTGAACTCTTTGGTTTCAACGGGCGCGGCGGCGGCAGAGAGCGATAGCATCAGCGCCAGGGCTGACACTCCAAAAAACTTATATGATTTCATGATTATCCTTTACGGAATAATCATCCCTTTGTTTCAGACTCATCCCCTTTCAGAGGAGGAGGGGACGGGGGTGGCGGAGGAGAGAAGGAATCCAGTTTTACGGAAATAGTGACCGCTTTTTCGCAATCCCGGGTTCCGAAACGGGTCAGAACCACGGTGCCGAGTCCGGCGGTGATGCCGATAGCCCAGATAATGATAGCCAGCACCATAAACAGGGTAGCAAGCCCTTCGCTTAATTTTGACGCCGACAGCATGAAAAGTGACATCATAATCCAGGGGATATAAAGCACCGTCAACCCGAAAACGATTTTAAGCAGTTGTGAATTGAAACTGGCGGAAAGAATCTGTCCCAGGCGCCGTCCCACAAACTGCCCCAGCCCGATGCTCCCCAGAATCACCCCCAGCACCAGCGCCAGAGGGAGGACAAAGATAGCGACCGGTATTCCGATTATGGTAAGGCAGAGGAGCGCAAAGATGGGACCGAAGAGAAACCAGGCGGCAAAACCGATAAAAAAGGAACGGAGAAAGTAGGTCTGCAGGCATTTTTCGAGATGATTTATGGAATTAGGTACGATGGCTACCGCCAACAGGCCGCAGAAGAGCAGGACGGCGAGAATTATCAGATTAGCAATCAGAGCCGTATGGGAGGTGGTGTCGAATATTTCGATTTCGGGAATCTTGGGAAGGTCTGTCTCCATTTGATTCCCGCCGATTATGGCGCCGCGCATCTTGACAATTTCGGGAGCGCGGGCGTCACCGGTTATCTCTCCGGAGGAGGTAACGGTAATTTTGCGGTAAGAGATGACATCTCCTTTAACCGTGCCTTTGACAGTGATGGGACCGACCGCTACCAGGGGACCGATGATAATTTCTTCCGGCCCTATTTCGACCGTGCCAAGTTGCAAGCCCCGGACTCGGCGCAATACCGACGACTCAATTTCCTTTCGAAGGGAATCGTTCATGCCGGCAATTTCCTGGGCAGTCCGAGCATGCTGCTCCGCTTGCAGCATTAATGAATCGAGTTCCGGAACCGTGGGAGGCACGATCAGATGGCCAGGCATATCCGGTGAAGACAAACTTCCTCCGGGGATGAACTTGTCCTGGCTGAAGTCATATTCCCATTCCACTCCCTGGCTGTCAACGCCGTAAACCCCATCGGGGGAAAGATGCAACTCCAGGAAAACCCTGGCTTCCGCCTTGGCATCGGGGGCTATTACGGCGGTTTCCTCATCGGCACTCTTGGCCGTCGGCTGCAGTGCCGTCAAAAGGAAGAAGATGACTGTGCACAAAGACAAAACGGAATTTCGCGAGCGCCGAGTCATATTTAGTACCCCATAACTTCAATATGCCCGGAGGCGGTGGTCAGCGATATTTTGGGGCCGTCGGTACCAAACTCTCCGACGAGACGATTCCTGGTGACCGACCGCACCGCCATTTTCAAATCCGTTCTTATTTCGCCTTCGCCGGTTTCGAGACGGAGCAGCCCCGATGAATTTGCAGGCACGGCCAGATTGATTCTTCCGGCAGTAGTGCGGACAGAGATATCTTTATAAGTCTTTAAGCCGGTTTTAACAGTGACATCACCGGCCTGAGTGACAATATCAACCGCGCCCGAATCCTGCTCGATTTCGACCATGCCGGCGTTGGAGCGCAAACGCAAATCACCTGAAAGTTGCCGCAGGGTGACCTCCCCGGAAGACTGGGAAATGATGAAAGGGCCGGTCAGAGCGCTGCCCCGAACATCGCCGGAAGTCAAACGAATGTCGGCGGAGCCGTTAAAAGTCTCCAGGCTCAAATCGCACGAACTGGCGGATACCGAAATGTCCCCCTCTATGTCCTTTAAAGTAATCTCACCGGTGCCGTTTTTTTCAATGTCGATATTGCCGGCGATAGAACTCAAGCGCACCTGACCGTATGAGGCATTTATGTACAATTCCCCGTTGATTCCATCGACCATAACATCGCCGGGACTGCATTCCAGTTCTAAACGGCAGCTCCGGGGGAGGGAAATACTGTAATCAACGCCGCCAAAACTCTCCTGGTCGGTGCCAAAAAGTCTGTCCCAGAATGAAGGGGACTTGCGTGTGCTTTTCAGATAATCGGTCAATACCGATATCCGGTTTTCGGTACGAGTCACCCGGATATCGATAGCGGCGCCCAGTTCTTCGGCTTCTTCCTGGTCGGAGGCGCGGACGAATTTTACCGCTTTGATTATCACCTGGTTATCGGCGCCGCCTACGACATCAATCCGCCCCGGAATATTGCTCAAGTAGAATTCGACCGAGTCGGCGGTATCTATAATTTTCTGATAGTCAAAGCGAAAAGTTTTCGCTTCCGCGTTGAACGCAGTTAACAGTACCAGAAGCAGGAAGGCCGAATATATTCTCGAAACAAACCGGGTCATAAAGTTCAAATCGTCTTGAGTTTTTTCTTCAGAAGTTCCCGCGCCCGGAAAATACGCGCCTTTACTGTCCCGATCGGAATATTCAAAGCCGCCGAGATTTCCTCATAGGAGCGGTCATCCTTGTGACGGTAGAGAATTACGGTGCGGTATTTTTCCGGCAGGGAGTCAATCGCCTCTTGTATCGAGACCCGTCGCTCCCGCTCTTCGAGATCTCTTTCGGGATGATACGAGTAATCGGCGACATCGATTTCGGAGCGGCCATCAGAGGAATCGGAAGCGGCGTCGAGGGAGAGTGTCTTTATTTTCTGTTTGCGGAGGAAATCGATGGCGGAATTGGCGGCAATGCGGTACAGCCAGGTGGAAAATTTGTATTCGGAGCGGTACGTTTCCAGCGAGGCGAATGCTTTCATAAAGGTTTCCTGCACCAAATCATTTGTTGCCTCCTTCTCGCGGACGAATTTGAAAACGATATGATAAATGGCCGTGCGATGCCGCTCCATCAACTCGCGATAGGCATCCTGACTTCCGGCCAGAGCGCTTTCAATCAATGTTTTGTCAAGGTCAGGCAACTTTGCCTTTCAGTACAGGTTACGAATATTCCGCCGTTACTGTTTCGGGTGGCTCGAAAGATAATAAGAATCGCCGCGATAATAAACAAAAAAATCAAGCCTATCCCTTGAGCCGTTAGAGGTTGCAGGCACAGGCGAAGTCTGCTCAATTATTGAACAGATCGCTCACATCAATTTTCCGGAGAGGCATCGTGCTTCACAACATTTCCGACAGATTAATCGCCGCAAATGTCAGTAGCGCGAATAGATGGTGACGACACTGTCACGGTAAACCACCGGATATCGGGGAGAGACGTTGGGGAAATATCTCTGCTCTACCGGACCGTAAAAGATATAACGGACTTCTTCCGGCGCCTCACCGGTTTCGCCGAAGCGGAGGGTGGCGTTGTATCTTTCCTGCCAGCGGATTCCCAGATGGGAGAGGTGACTTATATATCCCAGATAGACAGGCCGGAGCGCCATCACCAGCGCCATATCGGCGCCGTCAGCCGTGAGCGCGAAGAAACAATCATCCGGTGAGGTCTTGGTTTCAATCCAATCGAAAGCCGGTTCCAAACGGGCATCGAAGCGGGGATGGAAACCGCCCCGATGCGGGTCATACTTCTGGTACGAGGAAGAGAGAAAACCGACAAAGAGCGTCGCCAGAACGAGCGAGGCAAGCGTCTCTCCCGCTTTAATCCTGGGTCTCTCCACGGCGACCGTCATGGCTCCGGCATAATAGACCAGGAATATCGGAAAGAATGGATTGTAATGAACCAGAGAGCCAAAGAGCACAGCCAGAGAAAGCAGGAGAATCATCTCACGGTTGCGGTAAATGACCGCCAGGATAATTATCGGCGCCGCATGGATAATAATTTCGGAAGGGTCAAGACGAAATGACGTCGTCAAGACCTGCAGCAGCGGTCGGCCTTCGGCGAGAGAGGAAATAAACCAGGCCGCCGCGGCCAGGCCGGCGACAGCCGCGATGAGAATAAGCAGATGCGCCCTGGTCCGTTTCCAGAGAGCCAGGAGAGCAAGGAACGGGACGATGATAAGCATCAGATAACCGTTCAGAAGGGAGGCAAGGAAAATTGCCTGGGAGCGAAAGATAATACTCCTGCCGTACAGGGCAACCGTCAGCAGAATAAAGAACGGGGCATGAGTGAAACCGCGGGCAATCAGGTCAACCCCGAGGGAATTGAGGTCGGCCATAAAAGTTGAAGCAGCGGCGAGAAGAAGCAGCGGTCGCGCATAATTTGACGGGAAATAGCATCGCAAGAGCAGTCCCAGCAGAATTATGTAACCGATATTGAGAATACGGATGCCGATAAAAGGGTCGAGAAGTTTTGTCAGGAGAGCGAGCGGATAGTACTGCAGGAACGGCTGGGTCAGTCTTTCGCCGCAGAAGGCAGGATTGGGCGGCGGAAAGTCGTTCAGGAGGCCGTTGGCGATAGCCCCGTAATAGAGAAAATCGATATCGGCCGGAGCGCTAAGAGTGAACTTTCCGGAAGAGGGGGAGTATGTTCCGATAATAAACTGCCCCAGTAAATAGAGGATGAGTATGGCGACAAAGACCGCCAGATTGACGTCGATTTTTCTCATCGATGCCCTGGGGGGACTTTTCCCCCGTCAAGTGGGGACGACTCTCCTGGTCGTCCGCCTAACCTTTATAGATATCAGTCAGTTCTATATTGCCGTCGCCGTCATAGACCTTGAATTCCTGCATTGGAATGGTCGTGTCGCGAATCAGATTGATTTTGAAGCCGTGGACTTTCATAATCTTACCGATGCGATTGACGCCGTTGCTGACCAGCGATTCCGCCAGTTGCGGGGAGATGCTGAGATGGAAGCGCTTGAATCTTCCGTCAACTTTGGCGCGGTTGAACCAGCGCTCGATCTTGGTGGCGACTGTATCCCGGGAGAGAATCCGCCCGAAGCCGTGACAGTGGGGGCAGGCTTCTGAGAAGGTGAAGATAAGGGAGGGGCGAATCCGTTCGCGAGTCAGTTCAATCAGCCCGAATTCATTGACCGGCGTGAGCGCTTTTTTGGCGCGGTCGTTGCGAAAAGCATTCTTGAATTCCTCGAACAGACGTCGCCGGTTCTCGCGGCTGTACATATCAATGAAGTCACAGACAATCAGCCCGCCGATATCACGCAGACGAATCTGCCGGGCGATTTCTTTAGCCGCTTCCAGATTGGTTCGAAGAATGGTGGTTTCCTGGTCTCCCTTGCCGACAAAGCGGCCGGTGTTGACGTCTATAGTAACCATCGCCTCGGTCTGGTCAATCACCAGGTACGAGCCTTTCTTGATCCAAACTTTCCGCTCCAGCATCTTATCGATTTCCGGTTCGAGTTTGTACAGGTCGAAAAGTTGGGTGGCGCCACGATAGAGAATTACACGTTTCCTGAGATGAGGCGTAACCTGCCGCACGTATGCCATAATGGTGCGATATTCAGTGCGGTCATCAACCAGGAGCCGCTCCACGTCATCTGTGAAAATGTCGCGAATTATCGATGTCGTGATTTCCACTTCTTTATGAATCAAAGCCGGGGCTTTCATCATTTCCGAGCGCCGTTTGAGCCGCGACCATAATTTCAGGAGACGTTTAACATCGGAACGAAAATCATTCTCGTTTTTTCCTTCGGCCTCGGTCCGGATTATCAGACCGAATCCTTCCGGTCGCAAAGGGGAGATGACTTTTTTGAGTCGTCGCTTCTCGCCCCAGTTTGAGATTTTTTTCGAGACCCGGACATGGTCATCATCCGGTACCAGCACCAGATACCGCCCCGGTATGGAAACATCGGTCGCCACCCGGGGACCTTTATTGCCAATCGGCTCTTTGATGACCTGGACCAGAACATCCTGTCCTTCCTTGAGGACGGTTTCGATTCCGGCGCGCCGCGCTTTGCGCACAATATCAGCCGGAGATTCCTCATCGACCAGTTCGGAATCAAACTGGGGACCATCGGAGACATCGCCGATATCCGAGGCATGGAGAAAGGCGGCTTTTTCCTGGCCGATATCGATGAAAGCGGCCTGCATCCCGGGAAGCACCGTCTTTATTCTCCCCTTATAAATGTTGCCGACAAGACGCTCCGATTGCGGTCTTTCAACATAGAGTTCGACCAGACGGTCGTCCTCAAGAATCGCCACACGGGTTTCGTATTCGGAGGAATTGATTAGAATTTCTTTTTTCATGGGCGGACAGTTTCCTTTGTATTTTTTGCCCCGAGAATATCCTGGCGGGTGGGTCGATAGCCGCGAACAAAATCGCCGCCGCTCATAGAACCTTTCCCTTCGGGGATGACCTCGAGCAGTTCGACGATGCCGTCGGCAACCTCAACCAGCAAGCGGTTTTTATCTTCCCGGATGCGGCCAGGACGTAAATCGTTGACATCGCGCGGACCGGCGATGCCGGCGCGCAGAATTTTCAGTTTTCTATCTTTATGATAAGTATAGGCTCCCGGTACCGACGAGAGCCCGCGGATAAAATTGGTAACATGCACCGCCGGAAATCCCCAATCAATGAGGCAATCTTCCGGCGAAAGTTTAGGCGCGGGAGTGGCGAGGCGGTTGTCCTGCGGAATCGATTTGAATTCTCCCTGCTGTATAATATTCAGACTTTTCTCGAGAGCCGGACCGGCCCGGTGGGACATCCGCACATACAACTCATCAAAGGTCTCGTCACTCCCGATAATGATTTTTTCCTGGTAAATAATATCGCCGGTATCGACTTTCTTTTTCAAGAAGAAAGCAGTCAGGCCGGTTTCGGTCTCGCCATTTATTATTGCCCAGTTTATGGGGGCAGCGCCCCTGTATTTGGGGAGAAGTGAGCCGTGCAGATTGATGGAGCCGTGGTGGGGAATGGTAAAAAGCGCTTCCGGCAGGATACGGAAAGCAACCACAACGAAAATGTCGGCGCCGACATTCCTGATCTGGTCAAGGAACCCGGGCTCTCTCAGCGAATCCGGTGTGAAAACCGGGATATCCAGACGAAGCGCCGCCTCTTTGACGGCGGTTGGAGTCAGTTTTTGACCGCGGCCTGACGGCTTATCCTGGCCGGTAACCACCGCCAGAATATCGTGATGAGTATTCTTGTACAAATACTCGAGCGGTCGCCGGGCAAACTCCGGCGTCCCCATAAAGACGACCTTCATTTCGTAAAAATCGAGGCGGTAAGCAGACTACAACTGCGCCGTTGCGGCCAGTTTGCGCAATTTGCCGCTTAACAAGGCACGGGAGACCGGTGAAATAAAATCGATGAAAAGTTTCCCCTCGAGGTGGTCGTACTCATGAAGAATCGCCCGGGCAAGCATCCCCGAAACGCTCAAAGTAAACTCTTTTCCCTCAAGGCTGGTAGCCCGAACCCGGACCCGTTCGGCTCGCTGAACCTTCTGGTAAATACCGGGGAACGAAAGGCAACCTTCTTCCATCACAACCTCACCGGAGGTTTCCAGGATTTCCGGGTTAATGAAGACCCGGACGGACTCCGTTAGGTCCAGGGCGGAAATATCAATGATGAATATACGGAAAGATTCTCCAACCTGTGGAGCCGCCAGACCGAGCCCGTTGGCATGCTTAAGAGTGGCAATCATATCAGCCACTAAATTTTTTATGGTCCGGTCAATTTTTCCAACCGGAGCAGCTTTTTCCCGCAAGACCGGGTCGCCGTACAGCACTATCGGCCTTACCGCCACGAAAACTCCTCTTTGCCTCGGCTCAAAAGCCGGGGCATCTCAAAAATTACTCTACTCGAGCCGCGATGGAGGATTTCAAGAACTCCATCTTGACGTCCTCACCTACTTTGAGGACGACGATATTTTTCTCGTCATTTATGGCAAAGATGGTTCCAAACATGCCGCTGGTAGTAACCACTTTGTCGCCTCTTTTCAGTTCTTTCAACAGTTTCTCATGCTCTTTTTGTCTCTTGCGCTGCGGCCGTATAAGCAAAAGATACATAATCAGAAAGAGCGGGATTAACATCCCCCAGGTGGCAAGTAACCCGCCAGCGCCGCCGGAGCCACTTGGGTCAGGATTCCCCGCCGCCCACCAGAATACCAGAAGAGTCTGCAATCTCTCCTCCTAAGATTTATCGACAACCTGCTCAAACCCTGAACAGGCGATTCCTGTTAATTGACAATAATATAAAGATTGTCATCAATTAAACAAGGTAAAACTCTTGAATATGAGTAACATCAAAAACGGCCGAATGTTCCGCCGTCGTTTGAGGGACCTTATCGCGCGCCGACTGGGAACGCAAGCGATTATCCGGCAACGGGATATCAGAAGGTGACGGCCTGAGGGCGACTCCATGCCGGAAGCCGCCGCAGCAGGTTGTCCACCTGTTCGGCAGCTTCGTCTTCGGTCATTCCATTACGGGTTATCCGCAACTGTATCATCTGTGCCCGAATCTGTTCCCGCGATTTGAGTATGCCCCGGGCATCGAGGCAATCAGTGCAGTATTCGCTGGAGAAATTCCCCCGAGGAAAGTCCGCTTTGTCCCGCATCGGTCGGGCGCAAGTCTGACAGGTGGCAGTAGGCATAAATCTATCCTCCGGATTCTGATGCTCAATTCGGATTAATGAATCGGATGACGGCAGGATTTCTTTAGCCAACCGGCGTCATTATAAAAAGGGCGCCGAAGCGCCCCTGAAGCCTGATGAAGCTGATGAATTTAGAAATTCATCTATTCAGTATCGCTCTTAGTCTCCTTTGCTTCCACTTTGCGGTCAAGAAACTTGCCGATAAGGGCCGGAACCGCTTCAATCAGATTGTCCAGTTTTCCCGCTTTGCTGGAGAGGAATGAGACTTTGTCGCCGTCGATAATAATGAACGCCGCCGGTTCGACCTGAGCCCCGCCGCCACCGCCGCCGCCGAAATCTTCAGCGGACTCTTTAGAGCGTTGTCCGCCGCCGGCGCCAAAGCCTACCGTGACTTTCACCAGCGGTATTACCGTCTTATTGCCGACCGTGATCGCTTCACCGACTATTGTCTGCGAGCGAGCCATCTCTTTCAATTCTCCGACAATATTTTTCAAAATCTCAGATACATTATTGGGCATAAGCCGCTCCTTTCTTTTTTATTATTGACTTTTCTCGCCAGTAAGAACTGACTTTCATTATTAGTAATCTGAAGACCAGTACCAAGATATGATAAATTCTAAGATAGACAAGCCCCTTTCCTTCGAATCTGAGCCCGCTGGATCTGAAATCAGGATGGAATGAGGCATATTTCATGACGTTCGGAATGATTCCTTTCAAAGCGTAAAAGGCGCCGTAGGCGATGCCGGTCTGGAAGGGGTTAAGCAACCCGCCGGAGAATTCCAGGCTCAGATACTTGATTCTGAGTTTTGCCATTACTGCTTTGAAGGCGCGCAGTTCGCCGCGATATATAGTTTCCCACAAGCCTAACCAGTCGGTTGGGACGCGGAACTTCTTCTTTTTCCTTTTTTCAGTTGTCGATGCCCGAAGAGTTACCTGTTTAAATTCCTTTACCGGAAATCCGGCCAGGGAAAGGACCGCCTTTTCTCGGAGAGGATAGATGGTGAGCGAAGCTATCATATAGCGCAAAGAAATAGACTGCACCTTTCGGTCGTACTGGAAACTCAAGCGAATTGTCGAGCATAAGAACGCCGTCACCAGAAGTGCCACGATGCCCAGGAATATCATTGTCATAATTTGGACTCTTTATCTATTATACAGTATCGGCGCTAATCAGTTTTTGCTGACTTTCAGAAATTTGTTTGCCGAAGGGCATAGTCGCGATAGAAGACATCCGCGGCAGTTCGGCTTGCGCGCCATGCATACGGCGCGGCCATGGTCAATAAGCAGGTGCGCAATAATAATCCAGTCAATGCGCGGTATCAGTTTTATCAGGTCCTGTTCGATTTTGAGCGGGTCATCATGAGAGGTCCACCCCAGCCGTCGGGAGAGCCGGGCGACATGAGTATCGACCACGACTCCTTCCGCTTTGCCGAAAGCGGCGCCCAGCACGACGGAAGCGGTCTTGCGGCCGACTCCGGGGAGTTGGGTTAGTTCTTCGAGCGTTTGCGGCATCTTGCCCCGGTACTTCTCTTCAAGCAGACGGGAGGATTCTTTAATCGCCTTCGCTTTATTGCGGAAAAATCCGGTGGAGCGGATATCGTTCTCCAGTTCCGATAAATCGGCTGAAGCGAAATCAAAGGGGCTTTTGTATTTTTCAAATAGTGATGGTGTAACGGCGTTGACCCGTTCGTCGGTGCACTGCGCCGAGAGAATGGTTGCCACTAACAATTGATGGGGCGTTCGGAAATTGAGAGAGCAGGCGGCATCCGGGTACGCTTTTTTCAGAAGGGCGACAATTTTCCCGGCACGATTCTTTTTGGCGAGAAGCGATTCTTTCATATACTCAATATAACGACTCGGTCAATTTCATTCAGGTCTTTGATAATCGAAAGGGAGCGGTAGCGGTTGTCATCTCTGGTCAGTTCCATTATTTTATCCGCCTGGTCATATCCGATTTCGAACATCAAACGGCCTTTCTCCTTGAGATAGCGCGGGGATTCCTTAATCAATAGACGAATAAAATCAAGTCCTTCGTCTTCGGAGACAAGCGAGATTTTGGGGTCGGCAAGAACTTCGGTCGGAAGCGATTTATATTCATCTTCCGCTATATAAGGGGGGTTCGACAGAACCAGGTCAAATTTCCTGCTTTCGGACAAGGACTCAAAACCGTTTGAGCGGACAAATTCAATCCGGCCGCTCTGACCCAGCGCGACAGCATTTTGGCGGGCGACTTCGAGCGCTTCCGCGGAAATGTCGATTGCCGTAAGGCGGGCGTCGGGAAGTTCCGCTGCTACGGTCACGGAGATGACACCGGAGCCGACGCCGATATCCAGAATATCCGGGCAGACCAGAGCCTCATTCGTGATATAGTTAATCGCCAGTTCACAGAGTATTTCGGTTTCGGGGGTCGGAATCATCACCGCCGGCGTAACTTTGAATCTGCGTCCGTAAAACCAGGCTTCCCCCAGGATATATTGCAGGGGGTAGCGGGTGATTCGTCTATCGACTATCTCCCGGAATTTGCCGAGGATATTTTCGTCGATAAGTTGGGCGCCGTGAAGATAGAGATTCAGTCGTTCGACATCAAGAAGATGCTCAAGGATTATTTCCACTTCCGCCGTCGGGGACTCAATTCCTGCGGCATCCAGTTTCTTCTCGGCGGTCTTGATTAAATTCTGGAATTCCCGCTTATCCATCTCTTAATACGGCGGCATGCCGGCAAGTCCCTTCTCCAGCAAAGGAGCCAGTTCCGGTCGCGAGGCGCATCCGGAGCGGGGATGACCGTGGAAATTAAGCGCTTTCTTCCGCGAAGGATGCGGGGAGTTCTCTTCCGGCTCAAAAGCGTGGGGGATTTGAGGAAGAAACAAAATTCCACCGGCGATAAATGCCGAACTTTTGATAAAATCTCGTCTCAACATTTGCTCTCCTCCTCCTCTGCTTCCGCCGCCAGGTTGAAATTGTTGATTAGCATCGCCGGCACTTTCATCAGGACCGAATACTGCGGATAGACCACCCGTTCCTGCGAGATAGCGGCGATGTTGGAAAACGCCTCCAGAATCGACTGATTGGTTCGCATATTTTTCACGGCCGATTTAATGGCGCCGTTTTCAATCAGGAAGGTGCCGTCTTTGGTGGTGCCGGTCACCATAGTCCGCATCGGATTAAGAAAATTGAGATACCAGAAATGGGTTATAAGAATTCCCTTTCCTGTGTTTTTTATCATTTCTTCGATACTGCTTTCCCTGCCTGCCACCACCATGCACTTGGGATATGGACCATAACTGTTATTGGGAGGCAGGGCATGGCCGGTCGAGGCGGTTCCGCCCAGACCGGCGTAATAAGAGTTGTAAACTACCCCACTGGCAATTCCGTTTTCGATGAGCGGGACTTTTTTTCTGGCAACACCCTCGTAGTCAAATGGAAGCGTCTTAAAATCAGGGTCGGTGGGGTCTTCGATTACGGTAAAATTCTCTCCGGCGATTTTCTGTCCGAGTTTGCCGGACATAAACGACCTCTGTTGAACAAAGGTTTTACCTCCGAATCCCATAAAAGCGAGAAGAAGCAACAACTGGCCGACTGCGGCCGGTTCGAGGATGACGGTGTATTGTCCATCAGGAAGAGCCATCGCCGCGCGCGAGGCTACCGCTTTCTGTGTAGCGGTTTTGGCGATATGAGCGACATTGATTTTGGAGGCGTCGGGATTATATTCAATCGCCCACCCGGAAATGTTGTCTTTGCCGGACAAGGTCGCGGAAATCTGAGCGCTGTTGCCGACAAAGAATCGTCTGGCGTCGAGTGAATTGGCTACCGCCAGGGCTTTCGTTTCCAGACGGATTGCCCCGGAGCCTTCGAGATTTCCTTTTCTGCCGACAGTGGCGATATGCCGGACCGCTTCGGCTCGTTTATCCGGCCCGAAGGAAGCGGTGCCATCCGATATGGAATTTTCTTCAACCGGCGCGCTATCGGGGGGAGGAAAAGAAACGAATTTCTCGTCAGGTAAGGCATATTCCAGCATGGCGGCGCCGCGGGCGACAACACTCTTTATTCCTTCCTCGCTGATATCTCCCGTCACGGCAACCGATACTTTCTTGTCTCTTGCCGTCCGCAGATACAGGATGGTTTCTTCGGTATCAATATTCTGATGTATTTTCGATTCCGCAAAACGGGTGAGGCTGAGTCGGTTTTTTTCGAGAACCGCTTCGACCATATCAGCCTTAGTGAGGGAAAGAACTTTTTCCAGCAGGGTAAGAGCCTGGTCTTTGGAAATCATCTCTTTAACCTCCAACCTGAACATTGGTGAAACATGCCGGCGATGCCCCCTGCCCGGTGCGGGCATTCTGTCCCGGTTCTCCTTTTCCGCAGTTGGGAACACCCCAGATGCGGTAGGAATTATTGTCGGCGACGGCAATGCAATTGTTCCAGAAGTCGGTGGTACAGCCGGAGTAGGTAGGATTCTTTACCGGGGTGGTCAATTTTCCTCCTTTAATCAACCAGCCGATTTCGCAACCGAATTTGAAAAATTTCCGCTCGTCATCAATCGACCAGGAATTGACCGTGTCCATATAAGTGCCGTCATCGATGCCGGCGAGAATATCCTCGAACGATTTCTCGCCCGGTCTGAGATTGATATTGGTCATTCTTATAAGAGGGAGATTTCCCCAGCCATCGGCGCGCATGGCGCCGGTGGATGACAGATTGACACGCGCCGCGGTCTCCCGCGAGGAGAGATAGTTCACCAGAATGCCGTTTTTGATCAGTTCCACTCCTTTTGCCGGCACCCCCTCATCATCGTAGCCGTAAGAGCCGAGCCCGTGGAGAGCGGTCGGGTCGCTGTATATGGTGACAACATCCGAGGCATATTTGAGTTCTACCAGTTGGTCAACAGTTGCAAAAGAGACTCCGGAGAAATTCCGCTCGGAGCCGAACACCCGGTCAAGTTCCAGGGGGTGTCCGACCGACTCATGAATCTGCAGCGACATCTGGTCCCCCGAGAGTAGCAAAGTGGTGGTTGTTTCGGGGCAAGGTGCGGCCGACTGAAGCATCGCTACTTCTTCGACAAGGCGCGGAATTGCCTCTTTCATCTTCAACTCTTCAAGAAGTTCAAACCCTTTGCATTCATATTGACCGGATGA
Source organism: Ignavibacterium sp. (assembly GCA_020724775.1). Lineage (GTDB taxonomy): Bacteria > Zixibacteria > MSB-5A5 > GN15 > PGXB01 > DYGG01. The sequence goes on from DYGG01000014.1 coordinate 36,290, forward strand.
TGAGGGAAAAGAACGTTCATATCGTTCCCGATGCGATTTGGTCATGCCGAGCGACAGTCCCGCGCCGGTCTGTATAATGACCTGACTTATCCGGCTTCCTTCACTGGAGACGAAATATTTGTCGAGTTTGCGAAAGCCGGCGAAGCAACTGCGGGAATTTATCTTATCGCCACCCGTGGAGGCGATGGCGGCATCGAGGTCGGCGAGAAATCTGATTTTCTGGTCCAGCGGAAGAGTGAAAGGGTCGATTTCATGGGGCGAGAGATAACTGCCGACTGACGGTTCAAGCGGGGCAAGAGTAATTCTCTGCCGGTTGACCGAGGCCGATGCCTTAGCGATTTCGGCGGCGAGAGCCGCCTTCTCCTTTATGGAATTCTCGGTAAGGACGTCCGTTGCGGCAAAACCCCAACCGCCGTTTTTGAGTATGCGGATACCGATGCCATACGAACTGGCTTGCTCAATCGGTTCGACTCGGCCGTCGGACATAGAGATATTTTCATCCTCAAGTCGCTCCACTCTGACATCGGCATATTCGGCTCCCAGTTTCTTGCATTGGTCAAGCGCCAGTGAGGCCGCTTTTTCCCTGTCTATCATGCCATTCCTTTATGGATTAAATTGCAAATTTTTCGCCTGGCTCGCCCGACACGAGTTAGGTCTCCTCCGCCATCAAACGTATTATGCCGCCTTCTCCTTCATATTTTCCGCCGCCTTTAATCGCTTCTCCAGATCGTCTTTCTGAAGGGCACTTATCAAGCCATCCAGTTCGCCTTCCATAATGCTGTCGAGGCGATGCAGAGTAAGCCCGATTCTGTGGTCGGTGACGCGCGATTGGGGGAAATTGTAGGTGCGGATTTTGGCGGAGCGGTCGCCGGTGCTGACCATGGCCTTCCGCTCCTGAGCAATCTCTTTGTTCTGCTCTTCTATGGCCCGGTCCAGGAGACGCGCCCGCAGCACCTGCAGCGCCTTTGCCTTGTTCTTGTGCTGCGATTTTTCGTCCTGACAGGTCACCACCAATCCGGTCGGAAGGTGAGTAATCCGGACCGCGGAATCGGTAGTATTGACCGATTGCCCGCCCGGACCGGAGGAACGATAAACATCTATCTTCAGATCTTTTTCTTCAATCCTGATATCCACCTCTTCCGCTTCCAGCAACACCGCCACCGTTGCCGCGGAAGTATGAATTCGTCCCTGAGATTCTGTTACCGGCACCCGCTGCACCCGGTGCACGCCGGATTCGAATTTAAGACGTCCATATGCCCCCTCCCCTTTGACCATGAAGATGACTTCTTTAAGGCCGCCGACACCGGTCGGATTGGAGGAGAGAAGTTCCACCTTCCATCCCAGGGATTCGGCGTAACGGCTGTACATCCGGTACAGGTCAGCGGCGAAAATGGCGGCTTCATCACCGCCGGTGCCGCCCCGGATTTCGATAATGGCGTTTTTGGCGTCGTGGGGGTCACGGGGAATAATCAACAGATTGAGTTTCTCTTCCAACTCCTGCAGATGGGCGGAGCAGGATTCCAGTTCCTGTTTCGCCATCTCCCGCAGATCGTCATCGGAGGATTCGTCGAGAATCTCCCGCGCTTCCGTGATTCCTCTGAGACAATCGCGGTACTCCTTGCCGGCTGCAAGAACATCTTCCACCTGTCGCCGCTCCTGTGAGACAACCCGCAGTCGGCTCGGATTGGAAAGGGTCTCCGGTTGAATCAACTCCTGATTTAGTTCGTCGAAACGTTTCTCGTACTTTTCAATAATCGCCAGTAATTGCGACATAATATTGCTCAGATTAAAGAGTAGGGATTAAATATAGAGCCCGAAGGGCTAAAGGCAAGTCTTTTTGACGGAGAGTTTCGATTCGGTGACGCCGAGAGCGGTCTCGAGGGCGACAATGGCAACTTCCATCTGGTCGGGCGATGGCTCGCGGGTAGTGATACGCTGCAACCAGAGGCCGGGCTGAATGAGGATGCGAGTCAGTTTGTTGTCGCGCGTTTTTCCGGAGAGTTTGAGCAGTTCATAGGCGCCTCCGGCAACCAGAGGCAGCAGGATGAAATGCAGGAGAAACCGCTTGAGCAATGTCGGCGGGGCGCCCGCCAGCACGGCGTAAATCGTGTCTGATATCGAATATATCAAGATGGCAAAAAGGGCGACAATCAGGATGAAACTGGTGCCGCAACGAGGATGAAAAGTGGTATAACGGGAGACATTTTCGATAGTCAAATCTTCGCCATTTTCATAAGTGAAAATGGATTTATGCTCCGCCCCGTGATACTGGAACACCCGCTTGAATTCGCCGAAAAGCGAAATCACCCAGACATAGGCGAGAAACATTATGAGACGGATGGTGCCGGCTATCAAGTTGAAACCAACGGCGCCTTTATCGACATTCAGAAGCGAGGAAATAGCCAGCGGCAGGAAGAAAAATATCAGTATGCCGAGAGCAAGGGCAAAAATGGCGGTGCCTACCAGAACCAGCGAACTGTGGCGCCGCTCATGGGGGATATAGGCTTTGCCGTTGGCCGCCGCTTCCTCTCTTTCAATCTCCTTAACGGCTATGTCCGCCGAGAAATTAAGGGTCTTAATGCCGAGGATAAGCATTTCAAAGAAGGTGATTACCCCCCGTATGACAGGAAGACCGAGCATCTTATAACGGCGGGCGAGGGAAATATATTCTTCGGATTTGACCAGGATTTCTCCCGACGGTATCCGAACCGCCGTGGCGATACGATTCCGGGAGCGCATCATTACCCCTTCGATAACCGCTTGTCCGCCGACCCCTAAGTCAGGCATAATTCCCTCTTTAGAATCATATACTGTTATTGGTATCGTCAAAAATTACCAAACAATATACGCTGGCCCTCATCAAATATGAGAACAGAATTCTTCAGCGGGTCTTGGCGCTATTGCTTTTCTTGGGGGCCGCTGTCTTTGCCGCGCCGCCCTTATCCATCCCGTATTTCTTGCGGAACCGCTCGATTCGTCCGGCCGTGTCAATCAGTTTCTGACGACCGGTGAAGAAGGGATGGCAATTAGAGCAGATTTCCACCTTCAGGTCTTTCACCGTGGAGCGGGTCTTTATGACATTACCGCAAGCGCAGGTGATGGTGGTATCGAAATATTTCGGATGAATCTTCTCTTTCACCGCTATTCCTCTTTAATTTAAAGCCGGTACATTTTACCGATTTACAAACCGGAATAATAATAAATAAGTTCCCGTCTGACAAGGGATAATTGTGTAACCCGGAAACGGGGCGGCTCTTATCGTTTCTTCAGGACAAATATGCCATTGCGGGAATCAGCCCTGGGAGGGGCACCGTCATAATAGCCGTGATGACTGATTACTTTGAAACCGCTGCGGGCAGCGAGTCTCTCAATATCGTCGGGAGTATATTCTTTCTCCGAGTATCCGAATAGGGCACTGGCTTTGGTGACCGAGTCGATGGCGAAATCCCGAATCAGTTTGACCTGCTCCGTGGGGAAATAGTACTGCTCCCGATGCACCAGTGAGGGATTTTCGAAATAGAGCGGTTTGATTTCGCGGTACCAGAAAGTCCGATTCAAGCGGTCTTCCGGCTCGAGTTTTTCCAGATGTATGATAAAGGCGCCGTCATTACGCAGCGCCCTGAAGACATTTTTGAAAACGGCTTGATTATCTTCGGGAGAAAGATGAGTCATCTGACCGCAGATAAAGAAGGCGAGGTCGCATTCCGATGGCAAAGGCATACTTCTGATATCCCCGACCCGGAAATCGACAGCGACATTGTGACTTTGGGCGTGAAGCCGCGCCAGGTCAATGGTGAAGCCGCCGATATCGATGCCGGTGACGGTATGTCCGGTTAGAGCCAGCCCGACCGAGTGCCGCCCGGCGCCGCAGGCTAAATCAAGGGCTTTTCCTCCGGTCGGGGGGAGATATCGTTTGAGATAAGTTACCTCCATTTCGGTCGGAATGCCCCAGTCATGGATTACTTCGTACAGCCGTTGCGAGAAACGGAAGTCGCCGTACGGCAGAGTAAGTTCGAAAGGCGCCGGACGCGCAATATTCGCCAGGGACGGGGTTGTGATGTTCGAAATATCTTTCATATCTGGTACAGGAATACTATTCGATTATCGACCGGTCCACTCCGCAAAATCAGGCAGCGGCTGCCTAACAGGACCGGCAAATCTTCTTCTGTTGGAAATCTGAACTTAGGGTTGGGACACGGCTATACTGTTTCAGCCGGGGATTTCGGGAAGGCGGCTCGCAATTTTCAAGCCTAACTGAAAGGCTTCATCCATTTTTGAGCGGTCATCCTTGACCTGACCGATTTCTTTCATAAACTTGTGCTCATACAAGATATTGCCGCAGTTTTCAATCTCGACCCATTTGAAGAAACCGGCGATGACTTTCCGGGCGCCTTCAAATTCACCCCGTTCCCCCCCGACCAGCACTATTCCGCCGAGTCGTTTCTTCGTAATAATCCGTTTGAAATGATGTCCCGATATGCCCTCAAAATCGGGAGGTCTCAGGCAGTTGCAACGGTCAATAAAGGCTTTGGCTTGAGCAGAGACCGAGTCAAAATAGACCGGCGACCCTAAGAGTACGATATCGACGCTAATAAGAAGGTCATATAGGGGATAAATTTCATCATGAAAAATACAGAAGTCAGGCTCGGGGCTTCGGCCGCACGCCTGGCAGGGAAGAAACTGGTAATGATTTAGGCGAACAAACTCATTTGTGGTCGGCTCCGCCGAACCGCTTTCGATTCCCTCGGCTATACGACTCAGAAGCAGGTCAGTCGAACTGTCCCGTATCGGACTGCCGCTCAATGTCAGAATACTGGGCATCCAAATCCTTCATCTCTTCCAGACGACTATATAATTCCAGTAGAAGATTTTCAATCCGGCTTTTTTCCTGGTACGCTGCCGTCAATTTCTCCCAATCGGTCTTGGGGATTTTGTGCTCGATATCGTCATCGAGACGTTTGAGAATCAATTCATGGTCGCTGATGCGGGAGGTTAGCGACTTTATCTCCTTTTTTATCCGTCCCTTGTATTGTGAAATCTTCTTGAAGTCGACATATTCTTTGAGTTTTTCCGGGTCGGTCCCTTTCTTGGGGGGAGCAGAGCGCTCCCGCTCAGAATCCAGTTTCTCTTTCAGATAGGAATAATTTCCTTCAAATATTCTAACGGCGCCATTTTCAAGATACAAGATTTTGTCAGCAATGCGGTCGATAAAATAACGGTCATGACTCACCACCAGATAAGCCCCCTGGTACTCGCGCAGGGCTTCTTCCAGAGCCTGACGAGCATCGATATCGAGATGGTTGGTCGGTTCGTCCAGTATCAGGAAATTTGCCGGCATATAGAGCAGTTTAGCCAAAGCCAGTTTGGTCTTTTCGCCGCCGGAGAGGACGGAAACCTTTTTGAGGACATCTTCGCCACGAAACCCGAATCGTGCCAGAAAGGTGCGCATCCGCCCGGCTTCTGCCATCGGCTCCATCTGCCAGATTTCATCAAGAACCGTGTTATCGTCATTCAAATCGGACAGTTCCTGGTCGAAATAGGCTACTTCGACTTTCTGCCCCAGGCGAATGGAGCCGTCAACCGACTCCAGTTCCCCCAGTATAGTTCTCAAAATCGTTGTTTTACCGGAGCCGTTTCGTCCTATAAGGGCGACCCGGTCGCCGCGATAGAGATTGAATGATACCTCCCGCACGACGGGATGATTGCCGTATCCAAAAGAGGCCGAATCCAGCGACAGAATCAGATTGAAAGAGCGGTTGCCGGATTGAAGCCGGAAAGCGACCGGGTTGGCATCGGATGAGGGCAGTTCAATCCGCTTTATGCGGGAGAGATATTTCATCTTTGACTGCGCCTGTTTGGTCTTCTGCCCGGCGATGTTGCGCCGGACAAAATCTTCTATTCGTTTAATCTCTTCCTGCTGATGACGGTACAGATGTTCTATATGCTGTCGGCGCTCGTCTCTTTCTTCAAGGAATCGGGCAAAACCGTTGAAATACTGCTCGATTTTTCCGCCGGCAAGTTCCCAGACTTTCTTGATAGCGTTATTCAGAAACATACGGTCGTGGGAAACAATGATATATGCCTTGTCCGTCTTAGCCAGAAACTCTTCCAGCCAGATGGTGGAATCGATATCGAGATGATTGGTAGGCTCGTCGAGCAGAAGCAGGGTGCTTTTCCCGGCGAGAAGCCGCGCCAGGGAAGCGCGGTTCTTTTCGCCTCCGGAGAAATTTTCCAGGCGGTTGTGGAAACGGTTTTCCGGAAAGCCGAGCCCCACAAGGATTGTCTTGACCTCCATCTCAAAGCGGTATCCACCCAGGGCTTCAAACCTGTGCTGAGCCTCACCCAAAGTTTCAATCGCTTTTTGGGAGGAAGGGTTATCGGCGAGAGTCTGCTCGGCTCTTTCCAGTTCCAGACGCGCCGCGGTCAGGTCGTCACGGACCGCGCTGACATACCCGAAAAGAGTCTGGTGCAATTGCTCCGAGGAAAACTCCTGCTCCAGGTAGGCGATATGGCAGTATTTTGAGCGCGAGATATTTCCCGAATCGGGCGTGAGCCGTGACGCCATAAGTTGGAATAGGGTGGTTTTACCGATGCCATTGGGACCAACCAGACCAATCCGGTCATCTTCATTGACAGAGAAACTGAGGTCTTTGAATATGGTTCTCTGGTTGAACTGCTTGCAGATATTTTCGCCGGCAATGAGAGTCATCCGATTTCAGGCTCGATTTCTTTCTCGCGCGAAAGCAACATTTCGACCGCCAAAAGAAGCGCCGCCGCCCAGAGGAAAATTTTCCAGAGTTCCCGCCCGTACCGGGATTCGGTTACAATTGTCTCCGATGACCTATCCGGCGGTATCGTTCGATAATTCGACACACCCAATTGCCGGGCGACATCAGGGTAATCGGCCGCTTCCAGGGCGCTTTCGCGGGAATCAATATTGACCGCAAAGAGGTCAACGGTGCCGCCCTCCGCTTTCAGGGAGTAGATTCCCGGATGGCTGACCGGTCGGCAGTCAAAAAGGTACTGCCCCGCTTTTTCGGTTCCTTCCAACTGGTAAACCTGATTGCCCGGGACGGTCAGTTGAGCCATACCGGATAGTATCCGCTCTTCCGGTACAACCCGCAGGATATTCTCGCCAACCAGATTCTTAAGGTCATAGGCCGACATATCGCCGGCAAGATATTCCATCGTCCGGATGATGAACGGGACAAAGAAGGAATGCGCGGCAATGTCGGAATACCGGGGGGTCAAGGGAGCCGTCATTACGATAATTTTTCCGGCGCCCACTGATGATTCCACCACTGCGGGTAAGCCGTTAGAAAAATACGCCAGGTCGCGATTGCCGCCACCGTCGTTAAGTGACGGGAGAGCATAGAAACGGAGGGTGGGGAGTTTCTCCTGCGCAAACCCGGCATAGGCTTTGAAAACGGGATGGTTGTAGTCGAATCGTTCCAGAGAATAATATCCGGCGCCGCTGAATTCCTTTGCTACCGGCTTCTCAAGAGCAAGATCGATACTTCTCCCAAAACTGCTATTGAAAGATGCCGGTTTCGTATCGGGACCGATTATGTAGAAAAGACCGCCGCCGTCGTCAAGAAAGCGGAAAATCTGCGAGACCTGCATAGGGTCAGGGTCGCTGCCCCCCGAAAGAACCACGGCGTCATACTCGCTCAAACGGACCGACGAAAACTGCTCCGGCGGAATCCTCTTAACCGACCAGTAGCGGCCCGCTTCCTCCGACGGTATCAGCGCCAGGCGAATCAATTCCCCGGCGCCATCGCCGTCTATAATCAGAATATTAAACTGTTCCGGGATTCGAAAACTGAAATAGAAGCGGTTGTCCGGAAGGAAACCGTCATCATTGAGTTCCACCCATCCGGAGTGAAAGCCGGGTCCGGTCACCGTTGCCTTGAAGGTCAGAGAGGTCTTCTCATCCGGGCCTATCTGAAATTCCGACTGCATGACCCGTACGCCGTCTATATAAAGTGATGCCAGTTGCTCGGTTTTTCGGCGATGGTCGTAATTGGTGACCCCGGTTCTGACCGTAAAAGGATTGCCGACCTCAATCAACTGCCCTCCCAGGTCAACCCCGTCCAGTCCGCTGTTGCCGTCGGTCTCAGTAGGCAGTTCTACGAAATATACGGTAACCCCTTCCAGCGAGGAATCGGCCCTTTTGTCCAGAGAACTTCGCTGCCAATCAGAAATAAGATAGAGTTCTTTGTTGAGGTTGACAGCACCATTAAGTAATTCGCGGGCTTTAGGAACCATCTCCGATAATTCACTGCGGTCGAAACCGGGAACAATCTCCTGAAGAATTCTCTCTGCGACTTCGCGGTTAAAGAACCGCTCGCCGGCGGGGAAATAGGGCTGACGGTCGAAGGGGATTAAGAGCACTTCATCCGATTGTCCGAAATTTTTTAGAAGGTCGGCGGCGCGGCTTTTGGCGATATCAAAGAGAATACCATCTTTAACTTGTCGTTGCATAGACGCCGAGCGGTCAAAAAGTATGACGGCGGAGACGCCCGCATGAGAGCCGATATACCCGCCTCTGGTTGCCGGCCGGGCAAAAGCAAGAACCGCCATTAAGATTATCAGCATCCGTAAAATCAGAAGCAATATCTGGCGAATCTTGATGCGGCGAACCTGGCGCTTTTGCATCTCCTTGAGATATTTCAGAGAAGAAAAGGGGATAATTTTGACCCGTCGGCGTGAAAACAGATGGATAAGCAAGGGGATGAGCGCCGCGAGGGCTGCAGCCAGGACAGCGGAATTGAGAAAATTAAACATAGAAGCAGATTCTCATCAGTAGCGGAATGGAGCCTCCATATATCGTTGCGCCTGCTCGCGCTGGAAGACGGCGGCGGGAAGCGCCAGTACTTTCCGGTAATGGTCGCGGGCTGTTTCATGCTCCTTTTTAAGGTCATACAGATTGCCCAGAGCCAGCAGGGCTTCGCATTGATAATATGGGCGGTTGTCGATAAAGTTGGCCAGTTCCAGTAACTCCCGCGCCTTGTCCCATTCCTTGAGACCGAAATAGGCAAGTCCGAGTCGGAGTTTATTGGTGGGGTCATCGGGGGATTTGCTTGCCAGTTCCGTCCCCCAGGCAACGGCATCAGTATAGAATTCTCGCGACGCGGTGGAATCGAAATTAGCGCCACGGGTGCCGTGCATCTTGCCCAGGAACAGAAGATATTCGATTCGCGCCGCCGGTGATTTCTCCGAGCCGAGGTTGTCTTCGACCATCTGAATCGCCTTTAGAGTATCACCGCGAAGCGCCAGAATTCGCGCCTGCGGCAGGCGAACCGATGTCATGGCGCTGTCGTGTATCAATGCCGAATCGAAAAGACGGTAGGCGACGCCATAATTGCCGTCAATCAATTGCAGGTTCCCGAGCACCAGATAGTAAAAGGCGGCTTGCTTGGGGTCATGGGTAAGAAGGATTCGGTACCCCTTTTCGGCCTGATAATAATTACCGTTCTGGTAATAGACGGACGCCAGTTTGCTCCAGGTTTCCAGGCTGTCGCGAAGGGTACGGTCGAGGCGGGACATCTCCTCCAGATAGTTTATCTGCTGATCGCTGCGATAGAGCGACCCGGCGCGCGACGCATAAAAATCAAAAAGACGCCGCTCCAGTGTCAGGGTATCGATATACTCATGCCACTGCCGTTCCAATGAATCAAGCGGCTGTCCATAAATTGCTTCGAATTCGCGGTAAATATTCAAGTCATCGACGGCTTGGTACCACTGTTTGATTTTAGCCGGTCCGTGCGCGTCGGTCAGGAACTTGACAAATGATGCCGCCACCGTTTCGGCGGTCTTTGGTTCTGTCAGATAATAGGACGATGCCGTTAGCATGTTTTTTACTGACGGAATTTTGCCATCGCGGCGCATCTTTTTCATTTCATATCCGGAGAATTCAAAGTAACCGGCAAGCCCTTCGATTAGAAATGGGGGCGCATACCCCCAGAGGCGCATCAGTCGCAGCATATTGGGAAGGAGGGCATCCACCGACTTATATTCGTGGGTGTAAATAGTGTAGATATTGGAACGTCCCGGGTCAATCATATAGCCGAACCGCTTGTCCCAGTGGACGGTCGGCACCGGGCAGGGGCAGAGATAAAGATTCATTTTCCCCGGAGCAGCCAGTTCAAAGGTTTCGCGAAAACGGGTGAATTCGGCTTCGAGGTAATTCTTGATATTATTCCAGTGGTAATCGGCAAGGGAGTACTTGATATAATAAATATCGAAATTGTTGGTCGGGTCAACGTTGAACTGTCCGCTCAAATCCGGGTCGAACTGACATAGCGCGCCGCCGGCATCAGTTACATTCCGAGGACTGAGCAAAATCTGGTAAAAGGAGTTTCCTTTGCCCGGTATATTTTCAATACGGGCGGGAAGACCATACTCGATTTTGAAGCGGTTGGCGAAATTGTACGGATTAGAGCCGTATGTTACAAGATGGGCCGTGAATTCGACCGCCTGGCTGTCGGCTCTTTCGACACGAAGGTCGAGGCTGAAATTGACCAGGGAAGCCAGCAGTTTCTTTCCGACCGGGGCTTCGACCGTATCCCGGACAATCTCGAAATATTTGTCATGAAGCATCGGTCGCTGCCGGACGACAATCTCGATTTCGACCAGGGGGCTTTCCGCAGAAAATAAAGCGGCGGCGCTCAGAAGCCACATCGCCGCCAGTATCGTTGCCAGTGATCTGATTTTCATCTTACTATTCTACGTCCGACTCCTTCCTGCGATTAAATTAATCACTGTCCAGCGCCAACCGGCTGTCTTTAAGCGCCGGCAGCACCGGCAGAGCATCTATTTCAGTCGCCAGTTCGACATCTTCTTCAAACCCGAGTTTCTTGAGAAATCGTCCATGCTCCCCCCGGGCTATGGTCTGTTTCAAGGCGCGGCTGTTGGTGCGGTACAGGAGAAGCGCCAGCGAGGCGGAGTCGTTTAACTCCATATCCACTTTGTCATCGGTCAGGATTTTATGCAATATCATTCCGCCGCAGAGAGTATCCTCGATAGAGAAATCGCCATCCTGTCCGGCGCAGAGAATCACCAGGTCATTGCCGGCCTGAAAAACTTTCTTCGCCACCGCCGAAATGTTCACCAGGGCGCCGGTCAGAATCAGTTTGGCGCCGCCGGAGCGGTTGTACCCCCGGGTGCCATTAGAGGTAGTCAATATGACCGTTTTCCCTTTGACTTTGTCCTCTGTATATTCCAGAGGAGAATTCCCCAGGTCGAAATTTTCGATCTTAACGCCGTCACGCTCGCCCCCTAAAACGGAGTTATCATTCCCTATTTTGGAGCGAAGTTCCGCCGCTTCTCCGGGCTCCGCCACTGGAATCACCGCCCGGGCGCCGGACTTCAGAGCCTGGCAGATTGTGGTTGAGGCTCTTAGAACATCAATATGAACCAGCGTCTTACCCGCCAGACGCTGCTCCCCAACCGGTCCCGGTACTAGAAATAAGTCGGCTCGCATCTTACTTGTGTGTCCCTTCTTTATAGAACGGCGGCTTTACCACCACCGCCGGATAAAGTTTGTCGCGAATCTTGACATTCACCTGGCTCCCCAGTTTGGTCAGTTCAAGAGGAAGATACCCCATGGCTATCGGCTTGTTGAGTGACGGCGACATCGTGCCGGAGGTTACATGCCCGACCACTTTGCCATCGGAGACCAGTTCGTAGCCGTGACGGGGGAAGGCCTTCTCCGTCAGTTCAAGGCAGATGAGACGTCGTTTCGGTTTCTCCTCTTTCTGTCGAAGCAAGATATCCCGTCCGATAAAATCTCTCTTCTCAAAACTGACTATCCATGCCAGACCGGCTTCGATAGGGGTGGTGGTCTTATCGATGTCATTGCCGTAGAGGGCCATTTTCATTTCCAGACGCAAGGAATCGCGGGCGCCCAGCCCGATAAGCTTCATATCAAAATTTCGTCCGGCGGAAATCACCGCTTTCCAGAGGTCATTTGCCAGAGCGTTGGGGATATATATCTCGAATCCGTCTTCACCGGTATAACCGGTGCGGGAGAATAGAAGTTGATGTCGTCCCACTTTGGCTTCGACCGAATGATAATACGGCAGGGAATCAAGATTCAGGTCGGTCAACTGCGCCATCACCTTCTGAGCCTTGGGACCCTGAATTGCCAGAAGAGCAATATTGTCAGAATGATTAATCAGATTGACGCCGTCAAAAAGATGTGACTTCAGCCAGTCAAAATCTTTCTCAATGTTGGAGGCGTTGACTACCAGCATAAATTTGTCTGCCAGACGGTACACCAGAAGGTCATCGACAATCCCGCCGTCATCATAGCAGAGGGCAGAGTATTGAATCTGTCCCGGTCTTAACTGCGAGGTATCATTGGTGGTCATCTTCTGAATGAAATCGAGAGCGCGCGGTCCCGAGATTTCAAACTCCCCCATATGTGTCAGGTCG
>DYGG01000014.1:48737-62847 GCA_020724775.1 Ignavibacterium sp.
AAGCCCGACATTTTGCCTGACCGCCAGATGTTCCTCGATTATTCCGGTATATTGAATCGGCATCGAATATCCGGCGAACGGGACCATTTTGGCGCCCGCTTCGACATGATATTTGTAAAAGGGAGTCTTCTTTATCTCACCCGACTTGGATTCCTCCATTTCACTTGCCTCCAGCGCGGGTGTAGTTAAGAAGTCCGCCCGCTATGATGATTTCCCGCTGACGAGGGGTAAGACTGATACGGAGACTGAATTTCTTGCCTTTCTTCTTATTCTCCACTTCCAGCGAATCGGACGACTGCACCGCTTCTTTGAAATTCAGCATTTCGAGAATGTCCCCCTGGCTGATGCTATCATAATCGGCCGGATTGTTAAAAGTAGCCGGCAAGATTCCGAAATTAATAAGGTTAGCCAGATGAATTCTGGCGAACGATTTTACCGCCACCATTTTGACGCCAAGATACATCGGGGCGAGCGCGGCATGCTCGCGGGAGGAGCCCTGTCCGTAGTTGTCGCCGCCGATAATGATACCGCCCCCTTTCTCTTTCGCCCGCTTGGCGAATTCGGGGTCCACCTGGTAATAGACATACTCGGCAATCTTGGGGATATTCGAACGCAGCGGGAGAATCTTGGCTCCTGCCGGCATGATATGGTCGGTGGTGATGTTGTCGCCGACTTTAATCAGGACCTCGCCGGAATAAGAAACCGGCATCGGGTCGTTAATCGGCAGGGGGGCAATATTGGGACCGCGCACGACATCTACCTTGTCGGGGTTTTTCGCCGGCGGGAGAATGCCGGAATCATCAATATCGATTTTTTTCGGAAGAACCACTTTGGGGAACCGCCCCAATTTGCGCGGGTCGGTAATATAACCGGTCAGCGCCGCCGCCACACAGACTTCGGGGCTGGCCAGATAGACATTGGCATCTTTGGTGCCGCTTCGTCCCGGGAAATTCCGGTTGAAAGAGCGGATGGAGACCGCTCCCGAGGCCGGCGCCTGGCCCATCCCGATACAGGGACCGCAGGCCGATTCGATTATGCGTGCGCCGGAAGCGATAATATAGGCGAGAGCGCCATTCTTGGCGATGGCGTTGAATACCTGCTTGCTTCCGGGGGTAATGGTCGTCGAAACATCAGGGTGCACCTTTTTCCCTTTAAGAAGTCTCGCCGTTATCATCAAGTCGGACAGGGAAGAGTTGGTGCAACTTCCGACACAGACCTGATTGACTTTGACATTTTTCAGTTTGCCGACTTCGATGACATTGTCCGGCGAATGCGGCTGGGCGATAAGCGGCTCCAGTTTGGAAAGATTGATAGTTATCACCTGCGAGTACTTGGCATCTTTGTCCGGAACCAGTTTGACATAGTCTTTGACCCGCTTCTGCAGGCGGAAATATTCTTTGGTCCGGGCGTCAGAGGGGAAAATCGAAGTAGTAGCGCCGAGTTCGGCGCCCATGTTGGTGATTGTCGCCCGTTCCGGCACCGACAGAGAGGCAACTCCGGGACCGGTATATTCGATAATTTTGCCTACTCCCCCTTTCACGGTCAGACGGCGGAGAACTTCGAGGATGACATCCTTAGCGGAAACAAACGGTTTCAGTTTTCCGGTGAGATAGACATTAACCACCTCGGGCATTTTGAGGTAGAACGGTCCCCCACCCATGGCGACGGCGACATCGAGCCCGCCGGCGCCGATAGCAAGCATCCCCAGTCCGCCGTTGGTCGGGGTATGCGAATCGGACCCGAGGAGAGTCTTGCCGGGGGCACCGAACCGCTCCAGATGTACCTGATGGCAAATGCCGTTGCCGGGACGGGAGAAATAGATGCCGTACTTGGCGGCGATAGTCTGAAGGAAAATATGGTCATCGGCGTTTTCGAATGATGCCTGAAGCATATTGTGGTCCACATAGGAGACCGAGCGTTCCGTTTTAACTTTTTTAAGCCCAAGGGCTTCGAACTGAAGGTAAGCCATGGTGCCGGTCGCATCCTGCGTCAGGGTCTGGTCGATTTTGATGGCGATATCTTCGCCGGGGGCCATCTTTCCGGAGACCAGATGGCTCTTGATTATTTTTTCCGCTAAGTTCATCCCCATATTATTAACTCCTTCCCGCCGCGGCGCTTCCGCCTTTGCAGAGAAAACAGGTTCTTCAAAAATCTAAAGATAAGTAAGAAAATAAACTGGAGGGGAAAGTCAATAAGGAAATTGGGGGGGAAAGTACCCGATACAATGATGGTCGTCAAAAAATATCGGCTACTTACTGCGCTGTCAGGAACCCCTTCCTGACAGAAAGGGAAACCAGTTCGGGTTCCTAAGATGAGAATCGTCGAGAATGAGAAACCCGATATCCATTTATAATGAATCAATGTTTTTTGTGGAGCAAAGGAGAGAATGTCGGGTTCTTCGTCCTCATACAACCTTCAACTCAGGCGATTCGGACTCAGAAACCCGTCAATTAAGTGTCGGGAAAGGGTTCCCGACACCGCAGAAAAGAAATGTTTTCTCGACGGATGCAACCTCAGATAACCAAAGTAGTTCATCTCCCGCGACCCAAGTTGCCATTTCTGTGCCAGTCGGACGAACTTGACATCATCTTTTCTTTGGATTTTGGTCATCTCACTTTCAGAATCCATTTGCAAGAATGTCAAGACCGCTCGACTTGCAGCGGAAGACTCAAACAAAGTCGAGGGTCTTGACCTACTTTCGCTAAGCCAGCGGCTGACAGTCGAGGAATCCAACACTGCCCATTTCAAAAACAGAGCCTTTCCGGCAGCAAGAATATCGTAATCACCGCCACCAGATAGAATAGTTCTTTACTCATTTCTTCCTCCTTGCTTAGAGTTTTCAAGAAGGATTAAATCATCTGCCGTGCCGGACAGTACGGGAGATTAAACGTTCTTGTAATTGATTGTCACATATATCGGTAGCCGCTCAACGTTAATTGGAGTGACGGAATTATGATGGATATTGCCTGCACAATCAGTAATCTGATAGCCATTGAAATATCTTTAAGAAGTTTGCAACCTCAGATAGCCCCGGTGTGTCTTACGTTCAGATGCAGATAGACCGTGACCAGTTCTGGAGACTTCTCGAACCGGTACACCCGCAAGCGGAACGGTTCTGCCGACGGCTTGCCGGCAACCGTTTCGATGGCGATGACCTTTATCAGGAGGCTGTTTTGAGCGCATTGGCGAATTCAGGCTCGTTGAGGAAAGAACAATCGTTCAAACCTTGGCTCTTCCGGATCATCCTCAACCGCTTTCGGAATTGCGCCCGGCGGGAATGGTGGCGCCGCCATCTCAGCCTGAGCGACCTGAAACCGCACGACGAGCCGGCCCTTCAACCGCACTCCCATCTTGACTTCAGACGGCATCTGGAACGGGCGATGTCGCATTTAAAGACCAGCGAGCGGGCGCTAGTAGTGCTCTATGAGCTGGAGGGCTGGTCGCTGCGGGAGATTGCGTCGCTATGGGGCGAACCGGAAGGGACTTTCAAAGCCCGTCTGAGTCGCGCCCGTATCAAAATGCGCCAGGCTCTAATGCCGAAAACGCCATCACAAGCCCCACAGAAACCAACGGAGGAACGATATGAATTGCCGGAAAGCACGGCATCTTCTGAGTGAAAGGTCGGATGCCACTAATCTGGAACTGGTCAGGCATCTGAAATCCTGCCGTTCCTGCGCTGAGGTGGCTGCGGCCGATGGGCTGCTGGCGAAGATTCTTCGGCACGCCCGCGAATCTGAAAGTCAGAATAATACCCCATTCGAAACATTCCGGGCGAAAATCGAATCGACCCGGAATACTATGTCAAAGGAGTGTTCTATCATGGCTACTATAAAATCGCAATTTGCGCGCCGTCCGAAACTCGCTCTGGTTACCGGTATGGCAATGCTTCTGCTGCTCTTTGTAACTCTGGTGCCGTTTCCGTACTCAAGAACCATCGGATACGAATTGACCTATAATGGACTTAACCCGTCGGCAATGGCAAAGGCGGAAAATCTCGAGGACGCCCTGGCGGCGGTCGGATATGGCAATCTCG
The DNA here is from genome assembly GCA_020724775.1 of Ignavibacterium sp. GTDB lineage: Bacteria > Zixibacteria > MSB-5A5 > GN15 > PGXB01 > DYGG01. The sequence continues at coordinate 52,771 of DYGG01000014.1, forward strand.
CCTTGAAAGCAAATGACAACGGCACCACCGTTTCTTATCTCCCCACCCGCCAGGCGGCGCGGGAAGCAGCGCTGGTTATCTCTACCGTAACCGGAGTCAAGATTACTCCGGAAATTGTGGAAGTGATAAAGGAGGCATCCGGCTCGCTCTACGCCCAGGCGCTGGAGCAGAAGCGGAAAGTAGAAATCGACGCTGAGGGAAAGACTGACGCCGAAATCGAGACGGCGATAATTCAGAAACTGGCCGAAGCCGGGTATCCCGGGTCGCAGGTTACAGTCACCACCAGTCCCGATGGCCAGCGGCGGATTGATGTTAATATGAAGAAGCAGGATACCTCTCAGGAAAAACAGGAACAGTTGGAGTTGAAAATTAAGGACGACAGCGGTAAAGTCGGCATAAACCTTCCAATGGAACTTGAAGTCAATGCCGAAGGGAAGACCGACGCCGAATTTGAAGCCGAGATTCGCGCCAAACTGGCGGAGCAGGGGATTTCAAATCCACAGGTAACCATTACCACCGGTCCCGATGGAAAACGTCAGGTCGAAGTAAAAGCGGAAAAACTGGAAACAGAGTAGTTTTCACTTGGACGGGTCACGATGAAACTGTATAATCATCGCGACCCTTTCTTATTACATATATTGGAGGTTCCCGCGGATATGAGAAATTGTCGACGTCTGTTTCAGGCTGTAATGATAGCAATCTTTTCATCAATATTTGCGCTCTTGCCGCTTTTTGCTCATGATACGAGAGTGACCAGCCAACTGCGGCAGTCCCCTGTCGGAGAGCGGGCGCTGGCATATTTCGAGGCTTTCAACAGCGGTGATGCCGAAAGAATGCGCGCCTATTTTCTGATGAATCTGAGCGAGACCAGTCTGAAACAGCGCTCGGCAGAGGAACGGCTGGCAACATTTCAGCAGTTGAAATCGGACCTAGGAAGAGTCGAAATTCGACGAATGGAAAAGAATGCTGTCGATAATGTCATACTCTATGGACAGTCTCAGAATGGAGAATGGCTTCAATACGACTTCAAATTCGAACCGGGACCGCCGCATAAATTGCTGACTCTGCGGGTCGATATGACTGAAGAGCCTACCGAGGAAAATCTTTCTCCGCTGGGGGGCGCCGAGGCGCTGGCGATCATTCAGCGTTACCTTGATAGCCTCGCTCAAACCGGAGAATTCTCAGGCGCTGTGCTGATTGCCGACGGAGAAAATAAGACATTCAGACAGGCTTACGGCCTTGCCAGCCGGGAATTTGTAATACCAAATCGTATAGATACCAGGTTCAATCTTGGCTCCATTAACAAAATCTTCACCAAAATTGCCATTGCTCAGTTGATTCAGAAGGGAAAGTTGTCATTTGAAACCAAATTGGGAGAGATACTTCCTGATTACCCCAATAAAGACGCCCGGGAAAAAGTGACCGTGCGGCATCTGCTGAATATGACCTCCGGCATTGGCGATTTCTTCAATGAACGATTTGATTCCATACCAAAAAACCGACTCCGAAATAACAGTGATTATCTTCAGTTATTCGCCGACAAGACGCTTCTGTTCGAACCGGGAGCAAGACGCATGTACTCCAATGGCGGATATGTCGTGCTGGGAGCAATTATCGAAAAAGTGTCGAGAATTGATTACTATGACTATATCCGGGAGAATATATACAGACCGGCCGGGATGGAAAGTACCGATTCATATCAGGCTGACATGATTAATCTGAATCTTGCTTCCGGCTACGGTGGAGGTATGCTGACAGACGAAAACAACCTGCTTAAAAACAACTTTTACACCCGTCCGGCGCGGGGAAGCGCGGCCGGAGGGGGATATTCCAATGTTGAGGACCTGCTTCGATTCGTGCGCGCCCTTGCGCAGGGGAAATTGCTCGATGTCCGCTTCACCAACTGGGTGGTCACCAATGAACTTCCCGAGCCGCAGAATGCCCCATCGCTGCCATTGAAGCAGGGGACGCTCGGTATCGCCGGCGGCGCTCCCGGCATCAACGCTATGGTCGAGGCCGATTTCTCCTCCGGGCTGGTGGCGATAGTGCTGGCGAATCTCGACCCGCCAGCCGCCGAAAATGTGGCACGCCGGGTGCGGCAGTTGATGAGCCGAGTTAAATCTTGACCGGCCGCCACTTAAGGCGTACTTTAATTACCAAATTCTCTTGAAATTAACCTATTCCGGGAATCCTGGATGATAAGTGAAGTATCGCTTCGTGAGCATCTTTTCAATCTGGAGACAGACCTTTTTAGACCTGAAGTCAGGCATAATCGGAGCGAACTGGACAGACTACTGGCGAACGTTTTCATCGAATTCGGAAGCGGCGGGGAGAAATTCGATAAGCAGGCGATAATAGATGCTCTGGCGCGGGAAGGGTCGATTACGATTGCTATTTCCGAATTTGAGATGAAACTACTGTCACCGGATGTTGTCCTTGTAACATACAGGGCGTCGATTGTCCGCGACAATCAACCGGCACGAAATTCCCTTCGATGCTCCATCTGGAAATCGATAAAGGGAGAGTGGAAGATGGTTTTCCATCAAGGGACGGCAGCCTGAGCCGAATTTTCTGGACTAAGGTAATGTCAGAAGCGGAAGGGAAAAATCGAAGGTCTTGACCAATCGAGAATATCCGCTTATTATGACCGCATGCTTATCCGGAAATTGACGGCATCTGATGCTGAAATCTTTCGCGACTTCCGCATCGAGATGTGCCGGGAAAGCCCCGACGCCTTCTCGGATACTCCCGAAGAGGTCGCCGCCTTTTCCGATGAGAAAGTGAAGTCAACCACAGCGCCCAGCGCCGTCTATCCGGAGAAATACGTCCTGGCCGCCTTTGAGGGGGAACGTTTGCTGGCAACAGTAGCCTTCCATCGCGAGGATTCTTTCAAAGAGCGGCATCGAGGATGGATTTGGGGAGTCTATGTTCGCCCGGAAGCGCGTGGAAAGGGGATAAGCCGTCAACTGATGAAGAAGGTTATCGAGGAAGCGGTCCGGACGGAAGGGCTGGAAATCCTCGGTCTGGTGGTTTCCTCAACTCAAACCGGCGCCCGAACTCTCTATGCCTCTCTTGGTTTTATCACCACCGGTCTATTTTTAAATGCCTACAAATTCGATGAGGGGCATTATGTTGACCATGAAATAATGATGCTTCGTCTCAAGAAATAGGCATTTTTAACAGCCGGAACAAAGCCGGCTGGAAGCAATATCACATAGTAGTTTTCACCTGCAACCGGACCTGGCAGCCGCCGTATATAAAGACATAACATTGGAGGCAAAATGACCATAGCCGACCTGGAACACTTTCGAAACCTGCTTTTGGAACGCCAAAATAATGTCGTCCAATGGCTTGCCTCGCCGGAAAACGCCGGTCAGGAAGAAATCGACAAAGTCCAGAATCTTCTGACGGAAATCAAAGATGCTCTGGAAAGAGTCGAGCATAAAGAATATGGAGTCTGCGCCGTTTGCGAAGGTGAAATCGAGCACCACCGTCTCGAAATCCAGCCGACCGCGCAGATCTGCCTTGAATGCATAAGTCAGCAGGAACGAAACCAGTTGGAAGAAGAACTCTTTCTTGCCTCCAAGATTCATCGCGCCCTCCTGCCGCAGACTGTTGTTCATATTGATGGCTTCGACCTGGCGGTGAAATCGCTGGCGGCGCGGATAGTCGGCGGCGATTATTATGATTTCTTCACCGGAGGCCGCTCCGCCCGCATTGTGATTGCCGACGCCATGGGGAAGGGACTTCCGGCCGGACTTCTTATGTCCAACATTCAGGGGGCGCTCAAAATCCTTGCCGATGAAATCGAATCCCCCAGCCAACTGGTGACCCGTATTAATCGCTGGCTCTGCCGCAATGTGCCGGTTACCAAGTTTGTCTCCTTTGTCTGTATTGCTCTCGATTCCGGCGCCAATCAGACCTCCAGGCTTCTTATGGCAAACGCCGGACATTGCCCCCCGATAATTGTGAGAAAGGGGGGCGCCATTGAACTTCTGGAGCCGACCGGCGGCGTACTTGGTGTTCATGAGCAGTTCGTTTTTAGTGAATGCGCCCATCAATTGCAGAGCGGTGATTTGCTGGTGCTATATACCGACGGCGTAACCGACGCCGAGAATGGCAAGGGGGAGATGTTTGGCGACAACCGTCTTTTGCAGTTTCTCTCCAGCCACCCGGCGACCGAGCCGAATCAGTTGGTCAGTCTGCTTATGACCGAAATCGACAGTTTTGCCGGCCGGAAGGAACTGAGCGACGATTTGACCATCATCGCCCTGCGGCGGCAGTAGATGATTTGTCGTTGCCCCCTTGCCCTTTTGCCTTATCATATACGCGGACACTCCAGGTCAGGCAGTAATAGGACGGCTGTGACATTTAAGACTGTCCTTCTCTTCAAATATTTCTGAATCTTATCTTCTGAAAAACCGGCTGATATCGCATCAGCAATGCGGCGAATAGAAAATGCTCCCTCAAAACCGTTTGCCCGACCGGCGGAAATTGTGTAAAATGTATTATATATTTTAGACTTTGGCCGCTTTCGGTTGTCTAAAAGACTGAATAAATTTTATAAGGACTGGCAATGCAGAAGCAAAGACGCAATCTCAGTTTTATCGGGGCAATAGTAATCGTGGTTGTCGGCGCCGCTTATCTCTGGAGTCGTAACGGAAGCGACAAGGTCAGTTATCGCACCGAAAAAATTGACCGCGGCGATATTGTGGTCAATATCAGCGCCACCGGCACTCTTAACGCCGTCACCACCGTGCTGGTCGGCTCGCAGGTCTCGGGGACAATTTCGAAAATATATGTCGATTACAATTCGCAGGTAAAAGATGGGGAACTTCTGGCGCAAATTGACCCGACCTTTCTTCAGGCAACAGTCAGCGAGCAAAGCGCCAATGTTGACCGCGCCCGGGCGCAGGTGAATGAAGCCGCCCGCAATTTCGAGAGAACCAAACAACTTTTTGAAAAGTCGCTCATCTCGCAGGCGGAACTTGATGCCTCTATCACCTCGCGGGAAACGGCGGAGGCAAGCCTCAAACAGGCCGAAGCCTCTCTTGAAAGAGCCAAAGTAAATCTTCGTTATGCCACCATCAAATCGCCCATTGATGGCGTGGTAATTTCGCGCGATGTCGATGTCGGTCAGACTGTCGCCGCCAGTCTCTCGGCGCCGACTTTGTTCACTATCGCCAACGACCTCTCTCGTATGCAGGTGGAAGCCAGTATCGATGAAGCCGATATCGGCAATGTCAAAGAAGGACAGAAAGTCGTTTTCCGCGTCGATTCCTATCCGGAGGAAGAATTCACCGGTATGGTCAGCCAGATTCGACTGGCGCCGGTGGTCAGTCAGAACGTAGTTACCTATAATGTCATTATTGATGTCTCCAATTCGGAACTGAAACTTATGCCCGGCATGACCGCCAATGTCGTCATCGAAGTTGCCCGTCGCGATGATGTTCTTCGGGCGCCGCTTCAGGCAATCCGCTTTGTCCCGCCGGTCGAGACCCGCACGGCCGCTGATAAAGCCGGCGACTCCGCCTCCCGGGGAACGCCGACAGCCCGAGTCCGTTCCGAGGGGATGCAGCCAGAAAGCCGCGACCCCTCCCGCGCTCGTCTCTGGGTACTGGAGGGAACCGCACCAAAGGCGGTGCCGATTGTCAAAGGACTGCAGAGTCCCCGCTATGTGGAGATAGTCGACGGAGAATTGAAAGAGGGAGATGAAGTGATAGTCGGGATGGATGGCGCTGTCGCCAATAATGCCCCGGTCAGCGGACAGAATCCCTTTATGCCTCGCTTTGGCGGCGGCCGACGATAAGATTTTTCTATGCGTTTTTTCGAAATTATCAAAGTTGCGTTCTGGTCGCTGATGCGTCACAAGACTCGCGCGGTTCTGACCATGCTGGGGATTATCATTGGCGTCAGCGCCGTGGTCGCCATGGTTGCTGTCGGTAAAGGGGCGCAGGTTTCTGTGGAGGCACAGATTGCCAGCCTCGGCTCCAATATCCTGATGGTCTGGCCCGGTTCGATCTCGACGCGCGGCGTCCATTCCGGCGCCGGAGCGGCGCAGTCGCTGACCCTCGTAGATATTGAAGCCATCAAAGAAGGGGCGCCGGCCGTGCATGCCATCTCACCCAACCTGCGCGCCAATCGTCAGGTGGTCTATGGAAATCAGAACTGGTTCACCGAAATCTGGGGCGGCAACACCGATTTCTTTAAGATTCGCGACTGGCGTTTGAATTCCGGAGAACTATTCACCGAGCAGGATATCCGCGGTGCAACCAAAGTATGCGTCATCGGGCAGACGGTGGTCGATAATCTTTTCCCCAATCAGGACCCGGTCGGACAGACCATCCGTATCGGCAAACTTCCTTTCAAAGTTCTTGGCACCCTTTCGCCCAAAGGGCAGAATGCCATGGGACGCGACCAGGATGACATTATTATCGCTCCCTACACCACCGTGCAGAGAAAACTGATGGGGGTCGATTATATCGGCTCCATCATTATGTCGGCCGTCAGCAAGGAGAGAATTCCGCTGGCGGAAGCGCAGACGCGCGAGATTCTCCGCCTGCGGCATCGCCTTCAGGACTGGCAGGATGACGACTTCACCATCCGCACCCAAACCGATATCTCCCAGACCGCCAGTTCTACCTCCAATACTATGGCGGTGCTTCTGGCAATCATCGCGTCGGTATCGCTACTGGTCGGCGGCATCGGCATTATGAATATTATGCTGGTCTCGGTTACGGAGCGAACCCGCGAAATCGGAATAAGCATGTCTATCGGAGCGCGACGGCGGGATATTCTCCGTCAGTTTCTGACGGAGGCGACCACGCTCAGTATTATCGGCGGAATTATCGGTATTGGACTGGGTATATTCGCCTCAAATATGATATCCAAATTTGCCGGTTGGCCTGTTCTGGTGGCGCCGGAGTCGATGGCGCTGGCTTTCTTTTTCTCCGCCGCGGTCGGAATCTTTTTCGGTTATTATCCGGCCCGCAAAGCCTCGCGCCTTAATCCGATTGAAGCCCTTCGCTACGAATAGGCGACCGCCGTCTATCTGTAACTTAATAATAAAACATTCCCGGTAACACTTGTCTCAGGCGAAGCCATTGTGCTATCAAATCGAGCAATTTATCCATTTTTGAGATGTCCCATGCAGATTTTGCTTGCGCTATTGTTTTTTTTGTAAGATTTTCCCCTCAGGACAATAGGCCCTCTATCCTGAGACATATATGACCGATATCAGCATCAAGGCGCCCGCAAAAATTAATCTCTTTCTGAAAGTTCTGGAGAAAAGACCCGACGGCTATCATAATATTTTCTCTTGGTTTCAGGCCGTCAACCTGTTTGACCGTCTCGATTTCATCAAGACCGAAACCCCCGGGCTGAAATTGACCGTTGAGGGCAGCGATAAAGTGCCGTCAGATGACTCCAATCTGATAATTAAGACCGCGCGGGGGCTGTTCGACAATCTCGCACTACCGGGCGGTCTGAAGATAAAACTGGACAAGAATATCCCGGTTGCGGCCGGTTTGGGGGGCGGGTCGGCTGACGCCGCCGCTACCATCTATGCCATTAATCGCCTGTATGATTTGCACTTATCAGAGCGGGTAATGATGGAAATCGGGCTGACAGTCGGCTCTGATGTCGCCTTCTTCTTCTCCGGCGGTTCGGCGGAAGTCACCGGGCGGGGTGATATTATCAAGGAACTAACCCTACCTCAAAATTACTGGGTGGTACTGATTACGCCGTCTCTGGCAATATCGACCGCCGACAGTTATAGGCGTCTGAAAATGGACTTGACAATCTCAAAGGGTGATGTTAAGTTATCCAACTGCATCAATTTCAAGGAATTGGTCAGAAATATTGGTGATATTGGTAACGACTTTGAGAAGGTCCATTTTGAGTCCTATCCGGTTCTGGGACAGATAGCGGCTTTGCTTAGCGCCGCCGGCGCGGACTTGATTCGGATGAGCGGCTCAGGCCCGACCATTTTTGGACTTTTTGAGAATATACCTGATATCGAGGTTTTGCAGCAAGCCTCTCGGGGGGATTGGCAGGTATCGATCAGTCGGCCAATAACCCTCCCCGCTTGGGGGTGACAGGTATTTAAACCTTTGGCGGGAGGAAACGCAGTGGAGATAACCGAAGTTCGCATCATCCTTCGCGATGAAGAGAAACTCAAAGGTTTCGCCAATGTCACCTTTGACAATGCTTTCGTGATACGCGGTATGAAAATAATATCCGGGAACAAAGGGTATTTCGTTTCCATGCCGAGCCGAAGGCGGCCCGATGGGACTCATCAGGATGTGGCCCATCCGGTCAATAATGAAACGCGACGTTTGATTGAGGAGAAGGTTCTGGCCGCCTACGAGGCGGAACTGAAAGCCAAAAGCAAAGGTTAAGTAAGGCACACCGTTACTGGGGTGTCGTCAAGCGGTAAGACACAAGCCTTTGGAGCTTGCATTCCCAGGTTCGAATCCTGGCACCCCAGCCAAATTCCTGCCGACGCTTAGAATCAACCCACCTGAGCACAAGGGATGAAAAGTTGGAGCAGAGATACTATGCTTGATTTGAAACTGATTTGCGGCAACGGCAACCGTCCCCTGGCGCAAAAAATCGCCCGTTATATCGGCGTCGAACTAACCGCCTGTGAAGTGCGGCGTTTCTCCGATGGTGAGATTTTTGTTCAAATCAATGAGAATATCCGCGGATGCGACGTCTTCATCATCCAGTCCACCAATGCCCCGGCCGAAAATGTGATGGAACTTTTGATATTGATTGAAGCCGCCCGGCGAGCCTCGGCATCACGGATTACCGCCGTAATACCGTACTACGGTTATGGACGTCAGGACCGCAAGGACCGTCCCCGTGTCGCTATCACCGCCAAACTGGTGGCAAATCTGATAACCACCGCCGGCGCCGACCGGATTATAACTATGGACCTTCATGCCGCTCAGATTCAGGGGTTTTTCGATATCCCCCATGACCACCTCTATTCCTCGCGGGTATTCAATGATTACCTGCAGAATCTGAATATTATTTCTCCGGTGGTGGTTTCGCCCGATGTCGGCTCTATTAAAATGGCGCGGGCTTTCGCCAAATCATTCAAAGCCAGCCTGGCTATTATTGATAAACGGCGTCCGCAGTCGAACCAGTCGGAAGTAGTCCATATTATCGGTGATGTAACGGGGCGGAACATTATTATCCGGGATGATATGGTGGATACGGCCGGCACTCTGTGCCAGGCGGCCGAAGCCCTGGCGCGCGCCGGCGCTCTTGAAATCTACGCCGTCTGCACCCATCCGGTTCTCTCCGGCAATGCCATTGAAAAGATTAATGACAGCGTAGTTAAGAAGATGATTATATCCGATTCGATAAATATCGAAAACAAGGTGCTTCCCGAGAAATTCCTGGTCCTTTCCACCGCCAATCTCTTCGGGGAGGCTATTATGAGAATATCCGGAGAGAAATCGGTCTCTTCGCTATTTGATGATTGATAATTATAATTGGAGGTTTTGAGATAACGATGAAAGAAGTTGTTTTGACAGCGCAGGCGCGACCGGGTCAGGGTAAAGGCTCGGCGCGCAAAATCCGGCAGAGCGGCAGTATTCCCGGGGTTCTTTACGGACCGGAAGTGAAACCGCTCAATATCAGCCTTAATCCGGCGGAACTGGCGGCGATGATTCGCCGGGAGAAGCGGACCAATATGCTGATTGACCTTAACGTGGGCGAAGAGAAGAATGCCCGCAAAGTAATCATTCGCGAACTTCAGCGCGACCCGATAACCGGCGCCTATGAGCATGTCGATTTCTATCAGGTGTCCATGAAGAAAAAACTGCACCTGGCGGTGCATGTTCATCTGGCCGGTATCGCCTCCGGCGTAAGAAATTCCGGGGGAATCATGGAGCATGTTACCCGCGAAATCGAAATTGCCTGCCTCCCCTCGGACATTCCCGAGCGGGTGGAGGTTGATGTTTCGGCGCTGGAAATCGGCGACTCGGTGCATGTGCGCGACCTGAAAATCGAAAAGGTCGAAATTCTGACCGACTTGCATCAGACCATCGCAACCGTGGTGCCGCC
>DYGG01000014.1:62857-63155 GCA_020724775.1 Ignavibacterium sp.
GACCATTATCAAGGTGGAGACGCCGGTGGCGGCGGTGGCGGCCGAAGGTGAAGCGGCGGAAGGCGCGGCGGCGGAAGGCGCGGTGGCGGAAGGCGAAGCGAAAGCCGAAGGGGCCGAAGGGAAAAAGCCAGGCGAGGCGGGAAAGAAACCGGCCGACGCCAAAGCGGCTCCCGAACCGGCAAAGAAAGAGAAGAAATAATCTTTCGGTTCATATCGAAAAGAAAACCCCGCCAAAGCGGGGTTTTCAGACTGATGACAAAGGGCAGTTTTTCGGGACTGTCCTTTGTTTTTGTGTTAA
>DYGG01000015.1 GCA_020724775.1 Ignavibacterium sp.
TAACACAAAAACAAAGGACAGTCCCGAAAAACTGCCCTTTGTCATCAGTCTGAGCGAACCCATGTGTTCGCCCATTGTTAACTTTCTCCCCAATCAAGAGCATAATGTCCGTTCTTAGCATAGAGCCCTAAAGAGGAATGGCAATAATTGATGTGCCAACTTGCCATGGCCCCCGCTGCCTCACCCACCTGGTGGGTTTTTCCTCTATCGCTACAATTCATCGATTCCATAACCAATATCCGTATCCAGATTCCTGTCCAATCCGCAAAATCACCATCGAATCACCGCTGATTGTACAAGAAAGGTATATAGAGAGGTGAACATACGATAGATTGTCATCTTAAAAGCCACCCACCGTCTCCGCTTGTCATTCCCGAAATCGACAGCAGCACTTCTATGTTAAACAGCCACTTACAAATCTTTAGGTTAGGAATATCGCCCTTGCGGAAACCACACAATTTCCTCTCTCGCAGAAGATTGACAGATAGAAAAAAGGATAAACGGCACTCTTAAAATCAAAACGAATACGAACCTATTACATGCTGCGGCCCAACAACTTACACTTCTTAACGGATGCCCCTTACCTCTTCTGAACCTCCCCCGTCATCGGCACAAACCGGACCGGAATAATCGACTGTTTCACTATCCCCTCTTCATTCTTGGTCACCAGATAAAGTTCCTGCGACAGGTCACCCACCGGTATTACCAGACGGCCCCCTGTCTTCAACTGGTCGATAAGAGGTTGCGGAATCTTGGGAGCCGCCGCCGTAACTATGACCGCATCAAACGGCGCCGTCTCGGGCCACCCCTGATAACCGTCTCCGGCCCGAACGAAAATATTCTTGTAGCCCAGCGAATCGAGTATCTCCGCCGCTTTCTCTGCCAGCGGTGTGACGATTTCTATTGTGTAAACCGAGTCGGCAATCTCTCCCAGCACTGCCGCCTGATATCCCGAACCGGTGCCGATTTCCAGTACCTTAGATATCGAATCGATACCGAGAAGTTCCGTCATTATGGCGACAATATATGGCTGCGAGATTGTCTGGCTGTGCCCTATCGGCAGGGGACCGTCACTATAGGCACGCTCCCTCTCCTCCTTCGGCACAAAAAGATGCCGCGGTATCCTGCGCATCGCCTCTATGACATTCTTGTCGGCGATTCCGCGGGCGATAATCTGATTGTCCACCATCTTCTGACGCCGCAGATGATACAGCGAATCGGCGCCATCGGTTTCCGATTGACCGCCGCAGGAGCCGAAAAGAAACATCATACTCAAATATATATAAATCGTCCGTTTTTTACGCCAGATTTTCATAATGGTAATTTCGCGGTAATCCGCGCTTTGTCAATACTAAAAGGTGATATGGTTTATCTCTTTGAGCCAAAGACGCACCAGCCCGTCGATTTTCGGGTCTATACTTTCCGCCAGACGGCCTGTCTTGAGAGTTTCCAGATAGATGGCGATTCCCCGCTTGGTATCATCGACCGTCAACGTGACATTTTCTGTCTCAAGAAGCCGGTCGCGGTACTGGATGGTGAGGCGAATCAACTTGCCGAACACGGCAAACGACTCCGAGGAGATATACCCCTCATCCTTGAGCATCTTACCGAAAAACAGCCGCAGGTCTTCCTGGTCCATCGGGGTTCCGCCAATTCGATTCTTATATTATACGATAAGAGATTGCCGCTTGGAATCCAAGCCGATTTTCACCCGACCGGACCGACAAAAAAACCGATTGACAGATTTACAATTAAACATAGAATTATAGTAGAACGTCCATATTTTCAGGTAATATGGCCAGGGCAAATAAGGGAGGTATCATGAAAAGGCTTTGGGTCTATTTAATACCGTCAATACTGTTTCTTTCCTGCGGCGAGGAAAAGATTACTAAAAGTGACTTTTCAGCGCCGCACTATCCGCTTCTGAATGAGCCGCTGGTGCTGAAGGTCTCAAATCGCATTCAGCCGGTCAGCATCGACAGTAATATTTACACATTCGACATGAGCTAGGATTCTTTGGTAAGAAACGGGGAAATGAATGACCTTCAATTATTCTATGCGTCCATAACCTCCTGCGACGATGAGAACCAGATCCATGATTTTTCTCGCGGAGCATATAGAGCGTTTTCACCGACTTTTCGTTACGATGCATGTTTTCACGCCCCGACACCTCAATTTCATCTGCTTAGCGGGCACGGCATTGCCGCTTTAGATTGCCTTGACGAGGATAAGAAAATGCTGGTGCGACCCACCCGGTTTTCGTCCGGCTTTGCTGTGCGCGCGGTTCAGTTGCATCATTCTTACCGACCGATTCCCGTTGTTCATGACAGCGGGTTTGGATTCTATTCGATAGCGGATGACGGAGAAAGTTACTGGCTGATTCCGGAACGGGGCGATGAACTTATGCGCCTGGCATATTCCGGGGATTTCCTCACCGGCATTCCTATGCCAGAGCCCGAAATGGAGCAGGTAGCCTTTGATGGCGAATCTCTTTGGGTCACCGATTCCAAACGATGTTACCGCCTCTCTTTGACCGGAGAACTGCAAGGCAGTTTCCACTGGCGTCAACTCGACCCCGGGCCGATCGCGGCTGTTGGAAATAATATGTACATGGTGCGTCGTATAGGCCCCATTTCACATATGTATTCTATCGACATCCCGGCATCCTTCGCCGCCGACAGCGCCGTGGGCGATTTTCAATTCACGATATATAGCGAAGTTCATTCCCTTGCCCGGGCCGGTTCCCATTTTGTTGTCGGCATTCCGGACAGTGCGCGAATAATTAATGACTCCGGCATGGTTATGGCATCATACTGCTGGAATGTCAGTTTCCCTATGGCAATCTCCTATTACAATGGGATTCTGAGCGTCCTCTGCATGGGTCCGTCAGATTTACTGGCATTCGACCAGGTCATCGCCCGCTTCCTAATACCTTGAAATTCAAGAACGGGGGAGAATGAAACTTCGGCAGTTGACTCCTGTATAAACTCGGCTCAAGCCTCTTTGATAGCCCCTATCAGGTCCAGTATAGCCTTTTTGCCATCGGCGAATAGCATCAGGGTATTGTCCAGCGCGAAAAGCGGGTTGGGGATGCCGGCAAAACCGGGACTTAAAGAGCGTTTAATGACAATTACGGTGCGGGCTTTGTCGACGTCAATAATCGGCATACCGGCGATTGGAGAATGCGGGTCAGTGCGCGCCACCGGGTTGACGACGTCATTTGCGCCCAATATTATCGCTGCATCGGCCGTCTCGATGGTCGAATTTACTTCATCCATCTCTTTCAACTTATCGTACGCGATATTGGCTTCCGCCAGTAGCACATTCATATGTCCCGGCATTCTTCCTGCCACCGGGTGGATGGCAAATTCGACCTCGACTCCTTTCGATTCGAGAAGGTTAGTCAGGTCACGCACGGCATGCTGGGCTTGCGAGACAGCCATTCCGTAACCGGGGACTATGACTACCCGACGGGCGCTGTCAAGAACCATGGCTACTTCTTCCGGCGAAGTTGCCTTGATTTTTCCGGCATAGACTTCGTCACTTGAAGGAGTGGAAGAGGTTGGTCCCAAAACGCCGAAAAGCACCGTCAACCAGCTTCGATTCATCGCACGGCACATGATATCGGTCAGAATAATTCCGGAGGCGCCGACCAGAGAACCGGCAATAATAAGCACATTGTTGTTCAGCACAAAACCGGCAGCGGCTCCGGCAAGACCGGAGTAGGAGTTTAGCAGGGCTATCACCACCGGCATATCAGCGCCGCCGATAGGTATAGTCAGCAGAATTCCCAGAATCGAGGCGATGCCGACCAGCGCCCAGTAAGGCCAGTACACTGATGGCTCCAGCACGATATATACGCCGCAGGCGATGGCGGCGGCGCCGAGAAGTATATCTAAAGTATGCAGTCCCTTGAAATGAATCGCCTTTTCCGATATTACGCCTTGAAGTTTCCCGAAGGCGACCAGGCTTCCCCAGAATGTCACCGAACCTATGATTCCGGTCGCGACGGTAGCAATGGTAAACTGGTCTGTCGGGGCGACACCGAGATAAATCGATTCGCCAAACGCGGCTCCCGCCACCAGAAGCGACGCAATCCCGCCGAACCCGTTCAGAAGAGCCACCATCTGCGGCATTCCGGTCATTTGTACTTTGTAAGCCAAAACGGCGCCAATCGCGGCGCCGACTATGAAACCGATTATAATCAGTTCATAACTGATGATGCTGCGGTCAATCAAAGTCACAACAATCGCGAGCAGCATCCCCAGGGCGCCAAGAAGATTGCCCCGGACAGCCGTCCGCGGATGAGACAGCCCCTTAAGACCGAAAATGAAAAGAACCGACGCTATCAGATAGGCGAGATTTACAAGAACCGGAGACATATTTTAATCTTTCTTCTTGAACATTTTCAGCATTCTGTCGGTCACCAGAAAACCGCCGACCACATTGATAGTGGCAAATACTACCGCCGCGACACCGAGAACGGCTGTGAGAGTCGTATGTTTGGTGCCGGCCGAAAGTATCGCGCCAATGATGGTTATTCCCGAGATGGCGTTTGAACCCGACATCAGGGGTGTGTGAAGTATCGGCGGGACCTTGGTGATAACTTCAAATCCGACAAAAATCGCCAGCACGAAAACTGTCAATATCATGATGAAGAATTCCATTATGCCTCCTTATTTGCCGATGATGGCGACGGCATATTTAGAAGTTGACGAATTTGCGAATGCACGATTTCTCCGTCACGAGTGAGCATCGTCTCCCGGGTGATTTCGTCATTCATATCCAGCGTCATCTTTCCCTTCTTCACCAGGTGCGAAAGGAAAGTAGCGATATTTTTACCGAACATCTGACTGGCATGGAATGGAATGGTGGAGGCAATGTTCACCGGACCGATGATTGTAATACCATTTACAACTAAAGCTTCCGCCGGTTTGGTCAGTTCGCAATTGCCTCCCTTTTCGGCGGCGAGGTCCACTATTACCGAACCGGGCGCCATCCCTTTGGCCATCTCGGCCGTTATCAAAATGGGGGATTTCTTTCCGGGAACGAGCGCCGTAGTAATCACCACATTGCTTTCGGCGATAACTTTCGCCATTAATTCCCGCTGTTTGCGATAAAACTCTTCACCCATCGCTTTGGCATAACCACCTTTATCTTCGGCGCCGGTCGCTTCCAGCGGCAGTTCGACAAATTTCGCCCCCAGGCTTTCTACCTGTTCCTTTACGGCAGGACGGATATCATATCCCTTGACAATGGCTCCCAATCTTCGGGAGGTGGCGATTGCCTGAAGCCCCGCTACTCCGGCGCCAATCACAAATACGTGCGCCGGCGATATCGTCCCCGCGGCTGTCATCAACATCGGAAATATTTTCGGCAGCGCCTCCGCCGCCAGGATGACCGCCTTGTACCCGGCAATGGTCGCCATCGAAGAGAGAACATCCATACTCTGCGCCCGGGTTATCCGGGGCATCAGTTCCAACGACAGGGCGGTAACTTTTCGCGCCGCCAATTCTTTGACCGCTTCCGGTTCGGCCAGCGGCTCGAACTGGGCAATTACAGTCTGTCCCGCGCGGTAAAGCGACAAGTCATCTTTCCCGGCGACCGGATTCGCTCCTAAGCCGCGAACATGCAAGACAATATCGGCTTTCTCAAAGAGGGACCGACGGTCCTCAACTATGTTAGCCCCTTTCTCCCTATATTGCTCGTCAGAAAATCCGGCTTCGCTGCCGGCTCCCGACTCGACCAGAATATTCATCCCGTTCTTAATAAGGGATGGCAGAGTATCCGGAGTAAGGGCGACTCGTCTCTCTCCGGGGTAACTCTCCTTCGCAACCGCTGCCGTTATTTTGGCAGTAGATACATTATCAGTCATATGATTTGCTCAACGGATAGAACCGATTGACAATGAATTGGTTTCCAATTTTTCCACTCACGCCATTTTTTGCAAGATATTCTTCGATTATACGCTCTATTTTATGGAAATTCGAAAAATTTCCCCGCCTCCGGTTGTTTTTGGCAGTTAAGTTAATAAAGTCCAATTTCTTACGCAACCAAAAAATGATTAAAAGATCGGGATTCCTTTTAGGTCAGTTGCGAAAGTAAGGATATTCCTGCTTTGTTCGCCAATAGCGCAATCTGCAATATTTTGGCATTTCAATTCAAAGATGATTCTATTCCGGTATCCGACCTTCAGGGTTTTATACTATTTTTATACAGTTTCAATCAAACCGCGCTCTCGGCTCTAAAGGGATTTCTCCGCAGGTCGATTAACCGTTAAGCGCTGTCGGAGAACCGGCGGCGACGACATTCTGAATTTTTGATAGTCCCTCTGACAGAACTATAAGGGGCTTTGTCAATGGACTGGGATGAGACAACTTCGGCAAGTTTCATTTTGGGGTGCCGTTTTTATGGCTGTTGATTCACTGGAGAAAAAACTGGATATGCTGGCAGCCGAATTGGTGCTACTGAGCGTCGATGACCTTCCCGCCCTCGCCTGTCTGCATGAAAATTTCCTGCAACTGGCAAACGCCGGTCGTCAGTCGCACCCGGAATTCGCCAGGATTTGCCGGGATTGCTCCCTGATACTGGAAAAAATTGTCCTCAATGAAATAACTGATAAAGTCTCCCAGATAGAAAAAGTCGGTGACGCCATCAGCGTGTTGCAGAAAATTCTTCGGGACAACCGGGGAGGCTCAGAAATCGAACAACCCGTCAGATCTAATATCACCAACGCCGCTTCCCCCTGCGAAAACAATGCTGAATTAGATATTCCGCAAGATGATGACGTTGATAGAGTCGAGAATGGCGCGCCGGTGAGAATTGCAGGTAATGGTACAGGCAACGCCACCGAAACGGGCACCGAAAATGCGGAAGACCTGACGGTCAACCTGCAAAATAGCGACAGCGCCCTGCTCGCCGACTTTATCAATGAAGCGCGCGAGCATTGTGCCGTGGCAGAGCAGAAATTGATGGATATTGAAGCCGGCGCTGATATTGAAGGGGCTATCCACGCCATCTTCCGCAGTTTTCATACTATAAAAGGGGCCGCCGGATTTCTGGAATTGAAACCGATTCTGGTTCTGGCGCATGAGTCAGAAACGGTCCTCGACCTGGCGCGCAAAGGGAGCCTGACTATTTCGGGGCAAATCGCCGACACCATTTTCGACGCTGTTGATGCCATGCGGAGTCTTCTTGAGGGGGTAGAAACCACCCTGAAACAGGATGGGTATTTTGATGGCTCCTCATTAACAGCCCCGCGTCTGGAAAGACTTCGCAAAATCATCGCCAACCCGGCCCAAGCCAATATGGCAGGTGCTTCCTCGCGGGTTGGCGACATTTTGATAGAAATGGGGGCGGTCTCGCAGCGCGAGATTGATACGGCGCTTTCCAAAAAAGACAATCCCGATGAGAAACTGGGGGAGACCCTGGTCCGCCAGGGGCTGGTACCGGCGAAAGTGGTAGCGCACGCTCTTCGGGAACAGCAACAGACACGCTCCGACAAAACACCGGCGGCGGTCAAAGAGATGGTCAAAATCGACACCGACCGTCTGGACCGCCTGGTGGACACTATCGGCGAACTGGTAATAGCCGAGTCGATGGTCGGACAGGATGATGAGATTCTGAACATGGCTTCGCCCAAAATCGCCCGCAATATCTCGCATCTCAATAAAATCACCCGTGAATTGCAGGAGATGGGGATGGCTACGCGGCTGGTGCCGGTGAAACCGACTTTTCAAAAACTGGCGCGGGCGGTGCGCGACCTGACCAAAAAGTCGGGGAAAGAAGTGGAACTGGCAATTTTCGGGGAGGAAACCGAGGTTGACCGAAGCATCGTCGAAAATATCGGCGACCCCCTGATGTATATGATACGGAACGCTGTTGACCATGGCATAGAGACTCCGGAAGAAAGGGTAATAGCGGGGAAAAGTCGGACCGGCAAAATCACCCTGCGCGCATATCATAAAGGGGGCAATATCTTCTTTGATATTGAAGATGACGGGCGGGGATTGAATAAAGAGAAAATTCTGGAAAAGGCGAAAGAAAAAGGGCTGCTTGACTCGGAGCGGGAACTTTCTGACAAAGAGATTTTCGGGCTGATTCTTCTGCCCGGTTTTTCCACGGCGTCGAAAGTGACTGACCTGTCGGGACGGGGAGTCGGGATGGATGTGGTTCGAAAAAATGTCGACGCCATGCGCGGACATCTGGAGATAAACTCGACACCGGGAAAGGGAGCGCTTATTTCGATGAAACTGCCATTGACGCTGGCAATCATTGATGGCATGCTGGTCAAAGTGGAAAACGAAAGTTATATTGTTCCGACCCTTTCAATTGTGGAATCGCTGCGTCTTTCAAGGGAGATGATTAAGTCCGTTGTGGGTCGGGGAGAAATGGTTGACCTGCGCGGCGACCTGCTGACTCTGATACGGATTAGCGAACTATTCGGCATTTCTTATGACCCGGAAGACAACCGCCCGCAAACGGCGGTTGTTGTCGAAGACGGTTTCAGGAGGGTAGGCCTGGTCGTGGATGAATTGCTGGGTCAGAGACAGACCGTAATCAAGAACCTTGGCAGAACATTCCGCGGCCAGAAATGGATCGCCGGCGGAGCGATTTTATCCAACGGTAATGTCGGGCTGATTCTGGATGTCGGGGGAATAATCAATCTTGCTGTCGAAGGAGACTGGCGCCGTGACGGCGGAGCGGAGATGAAGTTCTTGGCAAATGAAAGGAGTCGCGGCGCCCACTTATCGAAGGTCAAAGCGCCGGAATTATTGGCTCAAAATCAGTGACTGGTGAAACTGCTGCGCATTCAACCAAAGGGAGAGATAAATGCAAGAGAAAAGAAAGCATCAGGATGGCGGTCAGGGTGCGAATGCCGCCGTTGCCGCCCGAGCCGGCAAATATTTGACCTTTCGCCTGGCGGCGGAGGAATACGGACTGGAAATCCTGAAGGTCCGAGAAATCATAGGGTTGATGGATATCACCAAAGTTCCCCGCACCCCTAACCATATTCGAGGGGTTATCAACCTGCGGGGCAAGGTCATTCCGGTACTTGACCTGCGCACTAAATTCGGAATGGAGACGACTCCCGACACCGAAGAAACATGTATCATTGTTGTCGATGTCTCCGCTGCCGATAACTCGCTTTTGATGGGTATCCTGGTGGATGCCGTTTCGGAAGTCCTGGACATCAAAGGGGAGGAGATTGAAAAATCGCCCGAATTCGGCTGCGATATCGACACCAGTTTTATCCTGGGAATCGGCAAGGTCAAAAGCAGCGTAAAGATTCTTCTTGATATCGACCGCGTTCTGACATCGGCCGACCTGGAGTCGGCGGAAAATATTGCCCGGGAGACCGCCCGGGAAACAATTGCGGCAGGGGAATTGAGAAGTTAACACATTCTCAATCGCCGTATCAATCGATCGCAGATTTTGCATTAAGTATGGGATAGAGTAATAGGCGCAGAATCAGATCGTGACTCAGCATTAAGTAACTCGAATTGGGGTGGACGAGATATCCCTCTTGGTAGAAAGAGTAGTCACGGGGCACTGACCGGAAATGGAATTGGAGATGGGGCGAACAAATTGCGGCGTTCTGAGGAATTGAGATGAATGAAATGACCGAGCATTTTCCGGAATTTAAGGGTAACGGTTTTGAACTGCGCGTTTCTGATGACCGTTTGCAGGTGCTCTTGACCTGCTCTCATGACGCCTTGTCACGACCGTCCCTGAAAGAGGAAATTCGTAAAGGACTGGCGGAGTTGAAGGTGACGGCTCCCTTACTTGATGATATCTTTCAACAGGCGCAGGAAGCGGCTCTCGAATGTGTGTCCGATATTACCCGGTTGCCGATTGTGTCCGGAAAAGCGCCGGTTCCGCCGGTCGATGGCATCCTCGAGTGGACCGATGAATATTTCACGCCCGGTTACTATATCGACCCGATAACTAAACGGATTGATTTCCATCAGAAAGCGGAGCGCCCGGCAGTCACCAAAAACCAATTGCTGGTGAAGATGATTAAGCCGGTTCCGGGAGTTGATGGAATCGATGTCTTTGGCACGACCATAAGAGCGCCTCTTCCCCGAGAGGCAGAACTGCGCGCGGGCGTCAATATTGCCTGGGACGACAGCCTGCAAGGATATCGGGCCCTCTGCTCCGGAAAAGTGAAATTGGTGGGGCGGACGCTTGATGTCGATACGGTGCTTCGCATTTCCGGCAATGTTGGGAATGAAACCGGCAATATCAAGCATAACGGACTGGTAACTGTCGGCGGCAATGTCGCGACCTCCATTATTGCCGGCGTTAATTATGATATTCTCGACCGGCTGCGGTCGGTCGCCGATGATGTAATGAAACTGAAAGAGAAGATCAAGAAACTGACCCCCGTATATAAAAAACTCAAGGCTTGTGTGAGCGGCTTAAACGCCGCCCAAAAAGAGAGCCTGATGGAAATGGAATACTACATAAGCGAAGCGGAAACGGAGATTGCCGCGCTGGAAGAGATGGCAAAAAGCCTGCGGCGCGAGATGTATGCCGGGAAAGATGCCCGTATTACGATTCTGAATATGGTCTATCCGGGAGTGACTCTCCGAGTGCTCGACTCCCAGATGGCAGTGGAGCAGCCGCTTCTGGGTCCGCTCGCGGCTTATCAGGATAAAATCACAGGGGCACTAACACTGACATCCGAAATCGCAATCAACTCATGAGGAGCCTATGAAAGCAGAAAACATTAATCCCTTTATCCTGTCAGTGACAGAGACTTTCGAGCATATGCTGGATTGCCGGCTGGAGTCGGGAGCGCCCACCTGTGTTCCCGAGGATAGCAACCAGCCCGATATTATCGGCGTAATTGGCCTCTCCGGCACGGCTCAGGGAATCGTCGCTTTGAAACTTCCGGTAAACACCGCCCTGGCGGTGGTCGGCAAAATGATTGGCGCCGAACTGCGCAGTGTCGATTCATCGATTATCGACGGCGTCGGGGAACTGGTCAATATTATAGCCGGTAACGCCAAAGTCAAATTTGCCGGGCATTCCATCTCCTTGAGTCTTCCCACGGTCGTCCGCGGGGGCATTTACAAGTTGAACAATCTCAGCAACACGGTCTGGCTGACCGTTCCGTTCAAGAGCGAACTGGGCGAATTTGCCGTATCAGTTTGCTTCAAGGCGGAGGTGTCATCACAAAAGGAGGCAACTCATGCAAGTGTTAGTTGTGGATGATTCCCAGATAATGCGCAAGATTATCACGGGCGCTCTCAAAAAACTCGGAGTCAATGATATTCTGGAAGCCTCAAACGGTCAGGAAGCGGTGGAGATGCTGGGGAAACCGAGCGACATCGGGCTGGTACTGATGGATTGGAATATGCCGACCATGACCGGTATTGAAGCCGTGAAAAAACTTCGCTCGGACAACGTCAGCATACCGGTGGTTATGGTGACGACGGAGGCGGAGAAAGAAAAAGTGATGGAGGCTATCAAATCCGGCGCCAATGATTATCTGATTAAGCCTTTTAATCCCAAAGATATTCAGGGTAAACTGGAAAAATTCCTGCCGGCTCTGAAAGGGTGAGTTAACCGACGACCAGAAGCGGCATAAGTAGGAGATAGGTAAAAGTTGAAATATGAAGACGGCGACATTTGAACAGATTAGAAAAATGGTCTACGACAGGTCGGGAATATGTCTCGGCGATAACAAACTGGCGCTGGTGCGGGCACGGATTGCCAAGCGGATGCGGGCGCTTAAAATCACCGACTACAGCCGGTATCTTGAGTACATTGTCAGTGATGAGTCCGGCGTTGAAATCCAGCAGATGCTGGATGCGATTTCAACCAACGTCACCAGCTTCTACCGGGAACCGGCCCATTTCGATTTTTTAGACCAGGTGGTAACGCGCTGGGTAGAGAAAGGGGCGCGGCAACTCCGGTTCTGGTCGGCGGCTTCATCCACCGGAGAAGAACCGTACACCATGTCAATCGAACTGGCGGAGATCATTGAAGACCGTCCTGTTGACGTCAAAATTTTAGCCACAGATATTTCTACTAAAGTCATTCGCCAGTCATTGCACGGCTGTTATTCAGTGGATAAAATCGCGCCGGTGCCGGAGAATCTGCGGCGCAAGTATTTTGTCAGGCAGGGAACAAACGGTAATTCCGACTATGCCGTGGGTGAGAGGCTGCGACAGATGGTGATTTTCAGGCAGTTTAATCTCTCCTCCTTTCCTTACCCGATACAGGGTCCACTGGATATGATATTCTGTAGCAATGTGATGATTTACTTCGACCGGCAGATACGGGGAAAAATGGTGAATGAGTTTTACCGGGTGCTCCGTCCCGAAGGCTACCTGATTGTCGGGCATGCCGAAAGTATAACGGGGATGGCAAAAGGTTTCAAATGCATTAAACCGTCAATCTATCTAAAGGAATAAGAATGGGGCTACAGGTTGTCGGCATCTCGGAAATTAAAATATCATACAGCCTCGACGATATTCTGATAACCTACTCCCTGGGGTCATGCATCGGGGTAACGGCGTACGACCCGGTCATTCGGGTCGGAGGGATGATACATTATATGCTTCCGCTCTCGCAGATTTCGCCGGAAAAGGCGGCCGGCAAACCGGGCATGTTTGCCGACACCGGCGTGCCTGAACTCTTTCGCGAGATGCTTGCCTGCGGCGCCGCCAAGGAGCGACTGATTGTGAAAGTAGCGGGTGGAGCCCAATTAATGGACCAGAACAAATTCTTTAATATAGGCGAAAGAAATTTTCTGATTCTGCGAAAGATTCTCTGGAAAAATAATATCCTGATTAAAGCCAGCGACGTCGGCGGTGTCATTTCACGTACCCTTCGCTTCGAACTGGAAACAGGAAAAGTAACTGTCAAGTCAGTTAAGGGAGAGGTGGAACTATGAATAAGAAAGAACAGATCGTTTCAAAGATATCCTCCTTTCCGACTCTGCCGGTGATGACGCATAGACTTATCAAGGCTCTCAATGACCCGGAGAACGCCGCCACGGAAATCGTGCGTATTATTAAGTTCGACCCGGCGCTCACCGCCAATGTGCTCAAAGCGGCCAATTCCTCCTATCTGGGATTTCGCCGCCCGGCAAACTCACTCTCCGAAGCGACGTTCCGTCTCGGCACCAAGTGGATTTTCCAGATCGCCGTATCGTCGCTCATCTATTCAAACTTGAATCGCCCCGCCGCCGGTTACGATATGAGCGGTGAAGAACTCTGGCGCCATTCACTGGCGACCGCTTTGATGGCGGAGTCATTGAGCAGTCTCCTCAAAATCCGTGACAGCGGACTTATATATACCGCGGCCTTGCTCCACGATATGGGCAAAATCGTAATCGGAGAATTTATAGCGGACAGTTTTAAAGATATTCAGCGAATAATCAACGAAAAAAATATCTCTTTCGAACTTGCTGAAGAGGAAGTTCTGGGTGTCTCGCATACCGAGATTGGGGCGTTGCTTGCCGAATCCTGGCATTTTCCTTCCGTAATTGCCGACTGTATCAGGTGGCACCATAATCCCGATTTATACCCTCAAAACGAGCCGGCGTTAGATATCGTGCATATCGCCGACGCCACCTGTCTGATGGAAGGGATTGGACTGGGTCGCGACGACCTGCAATATCGCCTGAGCGAAAAGGCGGTAACAAGATTGAATCTGAGTAATAATGTTCTCGAGGCAGCCATAAGTCAGACATTACTCAATCTGGAGGATGTCGAAAATCTGTTTCGCGAGGCATTGCCTGCTGCAAATGTCCGGGAGGTGAAAAAATAATGGCTTACAATATACTGATTGTCGATGATTCCTCAACCATCCGCGCGGTTCTGGTGAAGATTTTGAAGATGACTAAACTGAATATAGGACAGATTCACGAAGCCGCCGACGGACGGGAGGCGCTGGTCACCTTGCAGAACAACTGGATCGACCTGGTCCTTTCGGATATCAATATGCCGGTGATGTCCGGGGTAGAACTTATCAATTTGATGTCCCAAGACCCGCTCTTGAAGGAAATCCCGGTGGTTGTGATATCGACCGACGGCAGCAGTGCCCGGATTAAAGATTTGAAAAAGAAAGGAGTCAAGGAATATATTCGGAAGCCATTCACCCCGGAAACAATTGGCGGCATAATAGATAAAATTATGGGAGGCACAGATGAAAAATCCTGAATACGCCGAGGCGCTTCGGGATGTTATCGGCGCCGTGATGGAGCAGACGGCTTTCTTGTTTCCGGAGCCGGCTGACCTGGAAGAAGGAATCACCTTTGACGAGTTCGAACTGGTCAGTGCCACCCTTCGTTTCAGCGGAGACCGTGAAGGGGAAATGGCGCTGGTAGTTCCGGTCGGGCTCTGTCATGAACTTTCCGCCAACATCCTGGGCGAAGAAATTAGCGACGAAATCAATAGAGACAAGTGCGCCGATGCGGCCAAAGAGATGCTCAATATCATTACGGGGCAGATGTTGACTCGTCTGTTCGGCGATGGGGCGCTTTTCAATCTCTCCGCCCCTGTCTGCACGGAACTGGCGCGGGAAGAATTCTTTGCCGCCCTTGAAAACAGGGAATTTGTCTGCTTCCGAATCGATACATATCCTGTCATTGCCACTTTTCAATTAACGACCGGGAATTATGTCGATAAAGGTGCTAATAGTTGATGATTCCGCTATCGTGCGGAAAATATTCTCTGCGGAGTTGGCGCGCGACCCGGAGATAGAAGTGGTCGGTACGGCGCCCGACCCGTATATCGCCCGCGACAAAATCGTCAGCCTCAAGCCGGATGTTTTAACGCTTGATATTGAAATGCCGCGAATGGACGGTCTCACCTTCCTGCGGCGGCTGATGAAATACTATCCGGTTCCCACCGTGGTGGTCTCCTCGCTTACTCAGCAAGGCGGAGCCATGGCGTTAGAGGCGATAGCCGCCGGCGCCGTTGATGTTATCTGCAAGCCGGGAAGTTCCTACACGGTGGGGGATATGTCCGTGGAGTTAATTGAAAAAATCAAAGCGGCATCGCATGTCGACCTGGCAAAACGGACGCAGAACAGCGATACCGAGACTTCCCGACTCTATCTTACCAAGACGACCAACAAGGTTGTCGCCATTGGCGCCTCTACCGGCGGAACACAGGCGCTGCAATCAATTCTGTCGGCATTACCGGCAAACTCTCCGGGAATTCTGATTGTGCAGCATATGCCGGAGCACTTCACTCGCTCTTTCGCCGAGCGGCTGAATGAAACCTGCGCTATGGAGGTGAAGGAAGCCTCAGATGGCGATTCCGTTATAACCGGACGGGCGCTGATTGCTCCGGGGAATTTTCATCTGATGCTGGCGCGGTCCGGCGCCAATTACTTCGTCCGTGTCGCCAGGGGACCGCTGGTCAACCGCCACCGGCCATCGGTGGAAGTCCTCTTCAAATCGGTCGCCAAGTTTGCCGGAGCCAATGCTGTCGGCGTGATTCTTACCGGCATGGGCGCCGATGGCGCCGAGGGGATTCTGGAGATGCGGCAGAACGGCGCCTTTACCATTGCCCAGGACGAAGCCTCATCCGTGGTGTTCGGTATGCCGAAAGAAGCGATAAAGCTGGGAGGAATCGACAGAGTCGAATCTCTGGAAAAGATTCCCTCGGAAATCCTGAATCATCTTTAGACGGTGAAGCGACAAAAAAAAGGCGGCGTCACGGCCGCCCTTTCAAGGAAACTCTCCCCTCTTACTTGTGAAGATAACAGTACTTCGCCGGCGGCGAAACCAGCCGCTTGCACTGTTTGCCGTCGCGCGTCTTCGCCACGCAACGCACCTTTCTGACCGCTTTCTTCATCTTCTTTGCCATGATGGTTCCTCCTGAAGAACGGTTTTTGGCTCGCCCCGGAGCGCCGGGGACAGTGATACTGATTATATCAGTAGTTTGATAATGTCATAGTATACCTTAATGCCGTTCCTGTCAACTAAAATCATGCATCGCGTCAGTCTCTTTATCAATATTGTCCCAGTCGCCGTTAAAACGGTGGTCGGAAACCCGGGTCAACCTCCCGGCGGCTCTTTCAAAAATTTGGGCTTGACTTCGCCACCAACCGGCGATACTCTTCGTAATAATCTTATTTGGGAAGATATCAATATTATAGACGGAGGCGTCAATGTCGGACTTTCGAATAGAGACAGATACTTTAGGAGAAGTTAAAGTTCCCGCTGATGCTTATTACGGAGCGCAGACACAGCGGGCCGTACGGAATTTCCCGATAAGCGGCCTGCGGCTCCAGCCGGAGTTTATCAAGGCACAGGGGATAATCAAATACGCCGCGGTGAAAGCGAATATGGAAACCGGCGCGCTGGATAAGAAAATCGGCGCCGCCATTGTTGCCGCTTCCGAAGAAGTAATCTCCGGCAAACTTAACGGACAATTCGTGGTGGATGCTTTCCAGGCCGGAGCCGGCACCTCCCAGAATATGAATGCCAATGAAGTCATTGCCAACCGCGCTACCGAAATACTGGGAGGCAAGCGGGGTGAATACAAACTTGTACATCCTAATGACCATGTCAATATGGCGCAGTCAACCAATGATACCATTCATGTCGCGATTCATATCGCCGCCGTCAGCGAGACATACCGCCGACTCTTTCCGACAATTGATAACCTCCACGGTGCTCTTGAAGCGAAGGCGAAAGAATTTGACCATATAATCAAATGCGGGCGGACCCATCTTCAGGATGCCGTCCCGATTCGCCTGGGGCAGGAATTTTCCGGTTATGCGGCAATGATAGCCAACGACCGGAAACGAATCGAGCAGGCCCTTGACGGTCTTAAAGAACTGGTCATCGGCGGCACGGCGGTCGGCACCGGACTGAATGCCCCCAAAGGGTATAAGAAGTCTGTGGTCAAATATATCAATGAAAAAGCCGGGCATGAATTTCGAAACGCCGCCAATATGTTCGAGGCGATGCAGAGTTTCGATGCCGTGGTATTTTATGCCGGCGCCCTGAGAACGCTGATTTCCAGTTTGAAGAAAATTGCTGATGATATTCGTCTCCTCGGCTCCGGTCCGCTCACCGGTTTCAATGAGATTCAACTGCCGGCGGTTCAGCCCGGGTCGTCGATTATGCCGGGGAAAGTCAACCCGGTGATGGCGGAAATGCTCAATATGATTTGCTCCCACGCCATGGGGAATGACGCTTGCATTGTCCATGCCTCACAGGGGGGACAATTGGAACTCAATGTCATGATGCCGGTAATTGCCTATAATCTGATTCAGGAAATACAAATCCTTTCGGGCGGCATGAATGCCTTTGCCGACAACTGCATCGGGGGGCTGGGCGCCAATGAGGAAATCTGCCGTCAGTATGCCGAAAAGAGCGCCGCGCTGGCGACCGCACTCAATCCGATAATCGGGTATCATCATGCCGCCAAACTGGCGCAACAGGCTTTCAAAGAAAATCGCACCGTGCGTGAACTGGCTCTCGAACAAAAAGTGGCAGATGAGGCTACTCTGGATAAGGCGCTCGACTTGCGGCGGATGACAGAAAGTCCGGAATGAAAAATTAAAGGTCAGGTCCCGAAAGAACCTGACCTCACGCCGCTTTGTCGTTCAACAATCAGGCCGACTTATACAAGAATCAAAGATTTGCTTACCGCGCTACCGGAGTCGTCGTCTCGGAGCGGTGGCTGATGCTCTTGCGCACCCATTCCGATGTCCATCGGGTGTTTTCTTCAATTGCCAGGAAAACTTTAATCGCTTCCGCAAACGCCAGCATAAACAGCACCGTTATGGCGCCGGTGAGAGCCATAAAGAGCACCCAGAGCACTCCCAGGGAACCGTAGAAGGTGAGAAGTTGCGAGGTCAGAAGTGAAATCGTTCCGAACGCGAAGGCGACTCCTGTTATCACGGCGACAATGGTAATGATTATTGAAAATGTCCTTAAGGCTTTGAAGCGGGTGTCCCAACTGCTTCTGACGGCAATCCTATTTTCCAAATTGCTGCTATCGTTAAATTCCGGTGACATAGTACCTCCGAAAGGTTGATAATTGTCCGGGATTGACTGGTATGTACTATTATCGGCTGATTTTAGCGGCAAAATGAATTGATAGAACCTGGCAGAAGGTGCCAGCCGGGGATTAATCTGGCTTATTTTACCTTTGCCGCCAGAAGAGTGAAATCATCGGCAAGCGGCAGATTGCCGCCGAATCGGGCTACTTCATCTTCCAAAAGTTGCAGCAGATTATCGGGCGTCTGTTCAATATTTGCGCAGAGGAAATTCTTGATTCGCTCCTCGCCGAACATTTCATCCTGGGGACTGGTGGACTCGCTCAATCCATCGGTATACATAAAGATAAGGTCACCGTCATTCAGACTTATTACCTCCTCTTCATAAGCCATGTCGGGCACCGCTCCCAGGAGGATTCCGCCGGAAAGCAACTCCTCGCACTGCCCGTTGCGACGCACCACCAGCGGCGGGTTGTGCCCGGCATTGACATATTTGAGCGTGCAATTCTCTGGGTCGAACAGGGCTACAAAGAACGTAATAAACTGCTCCGGCTGGGAATTGCGATAAATGAGCCGGTTAATCTTAGCCACAATTTCAGCCAGGCTGATATTGGCGCCTGTGTCGACGTAGTAGGTTCCTACACCGATAGCGGTCCGCAAAGACGCCTGCACATTGGACATGAGCAATGCCGCTCCGGCCCCTTTGCCGGAGACATCGCCGATGGCTAGCACTGTGCGCGCTGCGTCATGCTCGATGACATCAAAATAATCGCCGGCAACTTCAGTGCAGAAGCGACTGAGCGCTGCAATTTGCAGACCGGGACGACTCGGAATTGTCTGCGGAAGCATACCTTCCTGAACCCGTCGCGCAATCGACATCTCCGCTTCCAGCCGTTTCTTCTCGGCGCTTTCTTCAAGCAGAGTGATATTTTCCGCCGCCACCGCCGTCTGGTACGCCAGCGACTTGAGAATCTCCATATCGGCCGGTTCAAAATCTTTGTTCTCCGACTTCAGACCTATCCCCATAAACCCAATCAGTTCCGAGCGGAGCACCATCGGCAGCACCAGCGCTACCTGGTTTCTATCCATCCACTCTTTTTCGGCGGAAGAAAATTCGGTCAGACGTCCCGCTTCCAGTTCGTCACGCAAAATCGGACGTCCCCCCAGTCGTGATATTGATATTATAAAAGGGCTTTCGTTAGTGAATGGAGTTTTATCGCCGTTCCAGTGGACAAAATGCCCGCCGCCGGCCGAGCGCAGCACCGGAGTCACGGCATCAACTTTAAGAGCCATACGGAAGCGGTTCTCCAACTCCCTCCAGAAGGCTTCCTTGTCAGTCGTCGAGAGAGACTGGCGCAGATAATCGTTAAGCATCTCCCGAAGCCTGACCCGTTCCGGAAAAATCCGATTTTCGAGAAGAGACGACAACTTTTTCTGGGTTGGCGCGAACCCAACCGCCAGCGCCAGCGCCACAAATAGCACCGGAGTGCGGCTTTCAATTCCGGCAAATTCCAGGAAAATCTCGCTGAAGAAATAGACAAAGACATAAAAGGTAGTCAGTAGAAATAAGGTCACCAGCAGATGACGTGTTCCGCGGCGAATCCGACCTTCCACCTCCAGCAGCCGGTATTTTCCAAAGGCGTACGCAAACGACAGGGGAGAAAGCAGCAGAACGAGGAAAATGGCTATAAGAATTCCGATAATTACTATCTGGGGTTGCTGTCGCACCCAGTCGCCGGCAAGGAAAGCCAGTATGGGTAGAACGAGCAGCCCGGTCATGCCGGCGCCGGTTCCCCAGAGCACCAGGCGAATCTGCCTTTTCTCCAGCGGCTCTCTGGTTCGGGCGTAGTTTCTTCCCAGAAAATAGAATCCGAGCCCGATTTGCAGTCCGATTAACGTGAGTATGATATAACCCAGCAATCTTATCTCCAGAAAATTGGCAACGATAAGCATCAGTATCAACGGAGCATAGATAATGACGTAAGTCGCGACAGGATATTTCTGAGCAAAAGTTCTGGGGCTGGGAAAGAGTATCTGGAGATTGAGCCAGAATGCCCCAAAGAATATTGCCAGAATTCCGAGATTGTTCAGAATGCCGGACATCAGGGGAATATTGAAAGCCGCGAAACCGTCCATTTCCATCCGGACGCCGGTGATAGTAAAACTGCCCATGGCAAAGCAGAAAAGCGCCAGAGCGCGGACCGCGCCGGAGTCGGGACGTTTCAGAAAAGCCCAGATGCCTACCGCCAGGTAAGAAAGCGATATCAGCAAACGAAGCGTAATCAAGGCTCCGATGCTGTAAAACTGCTCGGCGGAGGCAGAATGAGTGCGGAGAATCGTCCTGACCGTATCGCCGGCATGCTTGAATGATATGGGGACCTCCCGTCCGGGGGGAGAAGTTTTATTGAACGTTTGACTCCATGCCCCCGGAAGAGCCGCCGAATCGCCGATGGTTAGAATGGTGTCGCCCAAAGAAGGGTACGGGGTCGTCACAAAGTCACTGGTGTCAATGCTCTGAAAAATTATGGCACTGTCGCCGGCGGCGGAGACATCACTTCCCGCCACCCCCGATATCTTGAAGTTGACCAGGATGGTGGCTTCACGGGTATAGTAGAGTCCAAATATCAGAATTAGAAGTACCGCGATTATATAGATAAGAATCTTAATCAGATTGGACATCATGGCAAAAGTTATACAATCATGGCGGAGATTTATTGTCG
The DNA here is from genome assembly GCA_020724775.1 of Ignavibacterium sp. Classification (GTDB taxonomy): domain Bacteria; phylum Zixibacteria; class MSB-5A5; order GN15; family PGXB01; genus DYGG01. The sequence continues at coordinate 20,700 of DYGG01000015.1, forward strand.
CGGAATATAATACCGCGGAAAGTCCAAGGCAATCGAGAAATCGGTGTGACTGGTTTCCGGGGTATTGACCTTATCTTAAGGCTTCCGTATATTGCGTCGGAATACGATGTACAGTCAATCAAGATTCATATCATAATTGGGAGACCTCCATGATAAAGAAAGTAGGCATAGTAGGACTGGGGCAGATGGGAAGCGGCATCACGCAGGTGGCGGCGCAGGCCGGGTTCGCGCTGCTGGCGACCGATGCCGGCGAAGAGATTATCAGTCGCGGCATCAAGAATATCACCAAACAACTGGATAAGGCTATCGAGAAAGGGAAACTGGATCCCGCGGGGAAAGAGAAAATTCTCGGCGACATCAAGACAACCACGGAACTCCACGATTTTGCCGATTGCGACCTGGTTATCGAAGCGATTACCGAGAACATGACGGCGAAGAAAGAAATCTTTTCGGAACTCGATAAAATCTGCAAACCGGAAACAATTCTGGCTTCAAATACATCGTCACTGCCGATAGGCGACCTGGCATCGGTAACCAAACGGCGCGACCGATTTGTCGGACTGCACTTTTTCAATCCTGTTCCGGTAATGAAACTGGTCGAGGTCGTCAAGACTCTGGATACATCTGATGAGACGTATAGCGCCGCCTTCGAATTTGCTAAAGCGGTCGGTAAATCGCCGGTAAGAGCGAAGGATACGCCGGGGTTTATCGTCAATGTCCTCTTGATACCGTATCTGCTCGATGCCATTCGTCAGTATGAAAACGGTCTTGCCTCGCGTGAAGATATCGATAACGGCATGATGCTCGGTTGCGGGCATCCGATGGGACCGCTAACGTTGACTGATTTTATCGGTCTTGACACAACGCTCTATATCGCAGATGTCTTTTTTGAAGAATTCAAAGACAGCCATTATGCCGCGCCGCCGCTTCTGCGACGCATGGTCAACGCCGGGTATCTCGGCAAGAAGAGCGGACGCGGTTTCTATGAGTATATCAAGTAATCGGGAGACGAAATGGAATATAAGAATATCATAGTTAAATTCGAAGAGCGGGTAGCGGTGATAACCATGAACCGCGAAAAAGCGCTCAATGCCCTTAATGATGAAACCATCGCAGAACTGCAGTCATTTTTCCGTCATCACTGGCTGGATGATTCTTTCGGCTGTGTCATTATCACCGGCGCCGGCAAGGCGTTTGTCGCCGGGGCGGATATTTCGGAACTGGCGCAGTGCGATATCAAGAAGGCGCTCAAGAAATCGATGCTGGGGATTTACCTGACTAAGACGATTGAAAATTTCCCCAAACCGGTGATTGCGGCGGTGAACGGTTTTGCCCTCGGCGGCGGATGCGAACTGGCAATGGCCTGCGACATTCGGCTGGCATCGGAAAAGGCGAAATTCGGCCAGCCGGAAGTCAATCTCGGCCTGATTCCCGGGTATGGCGGCACGCAGAGGCTCGCCAGGCTGGTAGGGCGCGGCAAAGCCAAGCAGTTGATTTTCACCGGCGAAATGGTTGACGCCAACGAAGCGAAACGGATTGGATTGGCGGATGAAGTCTATCCTGCCGAAGAGCTGATGACCAAGGCGATGGAGATGGCGAAACTGATTAATTCCAAGGCTCCGATTGCGGTGGCGACGGCGAAAGAATGTATCAACCGCGGGCTTGATGTCAACCTCTCGGCCGGCCTCGAATTTGAGAAAATGGGTTTCGGCACTATCTACGGAACCGAAGACGCGATGGAAGGAATGAAGGCATTTCTGGAGAAACGGGGAGCGGAGTTTAAGGGGAAGTAGTAAGATTCGACGCCCAGCAGATATTTATATTTGGCGCAGACTCATTATCAAGTGAACGGTGAATTAGAAGATGTCTAGTGGGCACCGTATTCAACACTGTGTTATATGGCAAATTCGAATATTTTGAATATTGATAATTGGACTGCTCCCGATAGCAGGGAATTTCTTTCTTTATTAAGGCAAGTTGCAATTAAGCCAAGCGGAAGATTCATAGTTGGCAAGAGAATTGCACCAATCGACCTTTACTCGTATTTGAAAACAAGATTTGGGAAGCCTAATGGACCATCAATGGCTATTAGGCAACCATCGACAGAGAATATTATCCAATGGGATTATTTGATAGAGTCCAATCGTTCTTTTCTTAATATTCCTGCGCTAAATACGAGAATGGAATTTATCTTTTACTGTGATTTTAATATTGACCACAATCAATTTGAGAATCTAATTCAGAGCATCAAGAGTGATTTGTCAAATATAGGATCACGTCTTGGAAAGACCAGAAAGTCCTTGGATAAATGGTCGCTTTTCATAAATCCATATAAAATACTCAAAGATACGATCAATATTTTAGAATCCGAATCAAATCCCTTGATATTGATAATGTGGATTTCCCCGCTGATCCGATTTCACAAAAAGAAATGGTGGAATTTAGATCTAGAATGGAAGTGATTACCGCCACTTATACCAGAGCGGTTATGTTAGGTGCAAGCTTACGTATCCTTATTCCTGTTTATGCCGAGTCCTTTTTGAATCTCCTTATATTGTATCTTGCGAAAGAAAATGTAAAAAGTGACCGCCGTTTATACGAGGGATTAATAAGACAGCATATTGATTTGCGGATAAGAAGCTTGCACCTATTTTGCGAAGGATTTGACCGACCGATTGATTGTTCAAGACCCCAATTCAGGGATTTTCACTCCCTAATGAACTCACGGAATGACTATATTCATGGTAACGTAGATCCATTCAGGCTTATCTTTAAGGAGGTATTCTTTGATTCAACTATTCCTGTTTTCAGAGAATATGAAGGTTTTGCCCAAAGCAAACTGAAACCCATGCTGAAGTATTCTGACCCTGTATCGGTTCTTAAAGATTTGGAGATAGCCAAGAAATTTGTAGATTTCATTTTGGACCATCTAAATCAGAATCATAGACGAGGGTTAGAATTACTGATGAATTGCAGTTACCCAGGATGGTCTGAAGACAAAAAAATGCTAGGCGTTCTATTCCCAGAATATTTGATTGAGGTATTCGGCTCATAATTGTGCGCATCTCGCCGCGGGGAGTAGCGCACGAAAAAGGATATCTTCCCCGGACATTAAAACGGGCAGATGTGCCCTCTCCGTCGCGGCGCGCACGAATCATTCATATCTTGCTATAAGCGCACATTTCTTCGTAGATTATGCACCATGGAACTCCTGACCCTCTTTTTTACCTCCTTCATTGTCGGGTTTTCGGGGGCGATGATGCCCGGCCCGCTTCTGGCTGTCGATATTGCCCAGACTCCCGCCAAGGGCGCCCGCACCGGACCGATTCTAACCGGCGGTCATGCCATTGCTGAGGTCGCCGTGGTGGTTCTGCTTTCGGTCGGTCTTGCCACACTGGTTGCCGAAAATAAGGCCATTACCAGCGGTATCGGTATTGTCGGCGGCGGGATGCTGATTATTATGGGAATTGGCATGCTCTATGACCTGTTCAAAGCCCGTCTGAAAGCATCCGAAGGGACCGCCGAAGCCCGTCATGCCGGAAGACTGGTCTTTGACGGCATAATCACTTCTCTATCCAATCCGTACTGGTTTGTCTGGTGGGCGACCACCGGTTCCGCTTTCCTGCTCAAATCGCTCAAGCATGGTCCGGTTGTCGGTCCGACCGTGTTTTATTTCGGACATATCCTCTCAGACCTGGTATGGTACAGTTTTGTAAGCATTCTTATCTGGAAAGGGCGGAGGCTGATTATCGGAACGGGATATAAGATTCTAATCGGGGTTTGCGCTTTGTTCTTGCTTTATCTGGGGGGAGTTTTTATTCATGACGGCATCACGGGAGCGATATGAACCAGAGGAGTACTATTTGGCAGTTCAAGTTCTCGTCTTCTAACGGATTCCAAATTTGCAATTAAAATCGTAAGTCTGCCAAAAATATATTTTCAAAACTGACTTTTCTCATTCTGAAAAAATCGTTAAATTATTGGTGTCTTCGCAATCCGTAGGATGCTTTGGCAGTAATTTAAGGGTGTTATGAAATTCGCCAATTTTGTACATTTGCATACTCATAGCCAGTATTCGCTTCTGGATGGCGCCTGTCAGTTAGATGCGACTATCGAACTGGCGCGCCAGTTCAAAATGCCGGCCCTTGCCATAACCGACCATGGCAATCTTTTCGGGGCGGCGGAATTTTACAAAAAGGCCACTAAAGCCGGCATCAAGCCGATTATCGGTATCGAAGCCTATGTCGCCGCCGGAAGCCGCTTTGATAAGAAGCCCTCCGGCACCTATCCTGACGGCGGCTTCCATCTGGTGCTTCTTGCCAGAAACAATACCGGATACAAAAACCTGATAAAACTCTCATCCTCCGGTTTCCTGGAGGGATTCTACCATCGTCCCCGCATCGATAAAGAGATATTGAAGCAGCATTCCGAGGGCCTCATTGCCCTTTCCGCTTGCATGAAGGGAGAAGTAAACTGGAATCTTCTCCAGGGGGAACCGTCCCGCGCCGCCGCCGCCGCTCTGGAGATGAAAGAAATCTTTGGCGAAGGGCATTTCTTCCTCGAAATTCAAAATCATGGACTTGACCGGGAGCAACTGCTTATACCGATGATACATACCATCCACCGCGATACCGGAATCCCGCTGGTGGCGACCAATGACTGCCATTATCTTCGCCGCGAAGACTGGGAAGCGCATGATGCTCTTTTATGTATCCAGACCGGCAAGTTTGTGAGCGACCGGGACCGGATGCGCTATGATACCGACCAGATATATTTTAAGTCTCCTGATGAAATGACCCAACTGTTCGGAGAGTTTCCGGAAGCGTTGGAAAATACTATCCGAATCGCCGAAGAGTGCAATGTCGAAATCGAGATGGGGAAATTACATCTGCCTCACTTTCCGCTTCCGAACCAGTTTGCCGATGCCGATTCTTATCTGCTTCATCTTTGTGAAGAGGGACTGCTCAAGCGTTACGGCAAGAAGACGGAAGAGTTGCAGAAACGTATCGACTATGAACTCTCTGTTATCAGGCAGATGGGATACGCCGGATACTTTTTGATAGTCAAAGATTTCATCGATTACGCCCGTTCCCAGAATATCCCGGTTGGTCCCGGTCGCGGTTCGGCGGCCGGCTCTCTGGTTTCTTACTGCCTGGGGATTACCAATATTGACCCGATGAAATATTCGCTTCTGTTTGAGCGATTCCTCAATCCCGACCGAATTTCGATGCCGGATATCGATATTGATTTTGCCGACCGCGGGCGTGATAAGATTATCGAATACGTTGTGCAGAAGTATGGCGAAAGCAACGTTGCCCAGATTATCACTTTTGGCACCCTGGCGGCGCGCGGTGTGGTTCGCGATGTCGGTCGGGTGCTCGGAATGCCGTATTCCGAAGTGGACAAAATCGCCAAGATGGTGCCGTTTGCGGTCGATATGACGCTGGACAAAGCGATGGTGCAGAATCCCGATTTGAAAGCGCTCTACGAAAAAGACCAGCGCATCAGAAAATTGATAGACCTTTCTCGTACACTGGAGGGGCTGGCAAGGCATGCCTCCACTCACGCCGCCGGCGTTGTCATTGCTCCCAAGCCGCTGACCGAATATGTTCCCCTGTTCCGGGGAAGCCACGACGAAATCACCACCCAGTTCGATATGACCATGATTGAAGAGATCGGACTTCTCAAAATGGACTTTCTCGGGCTGCGAACACTGACGGTGATTCAAGATTGCCTGCAGATGGTTAAAGAGAATCACGGCAAAGAAATCAATCTGGATGATATTGACTTGAATGACAAGAAAGTCTATAAACTGTTTTCCCGCGGCGACACCAGCGGAATCTTTCAGTTTGAATCGAGCGGAATGCGCGACTATCTGCGCCGCCTCAAACCGGAAAATCTGACCGACCTGGCGGTGATGAACGCTCTCTATCGCCCGGGCCCGCTTGATTCCGGAATGATAAACACCTACATCGAACGTAAAAACGGCAAGAGTCCCGTAACTTTTGAGCATCCTAAACTGGAGAAGATTCTCAGGGAGACTTATGGCGTCATAGTTTTCCAGGAGCAGGTGCTTCAAATAGCCAATTCCCTCGCCGGATACTCGATGGGGAAAGCCGATATTCTGCGGAAGGCAATGGGGAAAAAGATTGCTGACCTGATGGCGGAGCAGAAGCGGGAGTTTCTCGACGGTTGTGCCAGGCAGGGAATCGACTCCAAAATAGCGCAATCGGTCTTCGAGCAGATAGAGACATTTGCCCGTTACGGTTTCAACAAAGCCCACTCCACCGGATACTCGCTGGTGGCGTATCACAGCGCCTACCTGAAGACATACTTCCCTCAGGAATTCATGGCGGCAAGTTTGACCTCTGAGACCGATTCCCCCGACCGGATATATATTTTAATGGAGGAGTGCCGTCGGCTCGGCATTACCGTACTGCCCCCGGATATAAATGAATCAGAGCGGGGGTTCAGCGTCAGAGATAAGAAAATCCGTTTCGGGTTGCTGGCGGTTAAGAATGTCGGTGAAGCGGCGGTGGAGACTATCATAGAGGCGCGCCGTTCCGGGGGGCACTTTGTTTCTATGGCTGACTTTGTTACGCGGGTCAACCTGAAACAGGTGAATAAGCGGGTGCTGGAATCGCTGATATCGGCGGGGGCGCTCGATTCGCTTCCCGGAAACCGAGCGCAGAAATTCGCCGCCATTGAAGCGATGCTCGATTTCGGTCAAAAGGTGGCTGTCAGTGGAGATTCCGTTGACCTATTCTCGCTGGGGGGTGCCCCGGTAAAAAGGGCGGAGCCGCAGTTTGAAAATATCCCTGACTGGTCTATCTCTTATAAATTATCCAGCGAGAAAGAAACACTGGGATTTTATGTTTCCGGTCATCCCCTGGACCGGTACCGCGCCGAACTGAGCGCTTTCGGCACCGCCGACACCGGCCGTATTGCAGAGGTCAGCGACGGGCGTGAGGTCCGCTTTGGAGGAATTATCTCGGCTATCAAAACGATGAATGACAAGCGGGGGAACCGCATGGCGTTCGTTACGGTGGAAGATTTCAAGGGGAAAGCGGAGGTAATTGTCTTTTCCGACTGCTATGAGAAAGGAAAGAATTTCATAACGGAAGATAATATCGTAATGGTTTCAGGACGGGTCTCGACGCGTGAAGGAGAGATGCCCAAAATCGTAGCGAGCGAAATTTTCCCGCTCGATTCTCTCTCGGAGCGTTTCAACTGCGAGATGGTAGTCAGAATCGATGAAGATGCCTCGGAGCGAAAGATTAGCGCCGTTCAGGCGGCTCTGGAAAAAAGCGTCGGCAATACGCCTGTGGTCTTTGCGGCGCGTCGCAACGGGGAAGAGTATCTTATTAGGTCTAAACGACTTAAAGTGGCGCCAGAATCAAAATTACTGCTCAAGTTGAAAGAATTGTTAGGGGATTCGGCCGTTTATTTGCAGCCTCACAATAAATAAGAAACCTTTTTAATCCGAATATGTTAAATTAGTATCATGATTTTGAAAGACTTGCGAAATGAGGCTCCCGATGCTTAAGAAGATATTCGTCCTGGCTATGTTTGTCTTGCTGGCGGCATCGTTGCCGGCTCAGGATAAAGGGGAAAAGAAATCAAAAGATGCTTCCTCTGCCATTGACACCACCAAAATAAACTGGGTTTCATATGACCAGGGAATGAAAATGGCCAAGTCGAGCGGCAAGCATATTATGGCATATTTCACCACCAAGTGGTGCGGCTACTGCAAGAAGATGCAAAAGGAGGCTTTTGTCGACCCGGAAGTTATCAGATATTTGAACAGCCACTTCATCAGTATCTGGATAGACGCCGAATCTAATAAGGAACTCGATATCGATGGCTATAAGATAACCGAGCAGAAACTTTCGCAGGCGGAGTATCGTGTCGGGGGGTATCCCACCTTCTGGTTCCTGAAACCAAATACCGACCGTATCGCTCCGGCGCCGGGATATAAATCAACCGAGCAGTTTCTGGACATTCTCTATTTTGTCAAAGATGACCTCTATGAAAAAATGTCCTTTGCCGACTATATTAAGAACGGCGGACGAAACAAGAAAAACTGAGGATACGAATCGGATATGTTCAAGCATTTAGGGTTAGTTCTTTCACTGATGTTTTTGTTGTCTTTTGCGGGCTGCTCTACGGACAACAAAGATACCGCCGGTAATCCGGGGTATAATCGCGCCGGAAGTCAAACCGAGGCGACTTTTGCGGTCTATGATGTCTTTGGGAAAATGCATAACTATGAAGAATTCAAAGGGAAAGGTCCGCTGGTTATAAATTTCTGGGGAACCTGGTGCCCCCCCTGCCGACGAGAACTGCCCGACCTGAAAATGATTTATGCGGAGTATAGACCGCAGGGGCTGGAGATGATTGGTATGGCGGTTAATGATTCTCCGGGGAAAGTACGTCAGTTCGCCGCCGAAAACGGCATGGACTGGGTAATGCTGATGGCGAATGAAGACGCCATCCAGTCGTTCCAACTGGGAGCCGGGATTCCGGTAACGATTTTCATAGACCGGCAAGGACGCGAGGTCTCCCGGCTTATCGGCGCCCGTGGTTATGACGACTTCAAAAAGGAAATTGCCAAAATAATTTAGTTGTTCAGCAGGCAGTGCAAATCAGGCGGCGGTTCTGCCGCCTTTTTTTTTGCGGCAGTCTTACCGTACCCTGCCATCATGCTGACTGCAAAGAGAACTTCACGCTTACTTGCAGAAATCTTACAGTCGCTTAATATTATTCTAATGTGAAGATAGCTTAATGGACTGTCACATCTGTGATAGCAAAGCCCTTCCTTTGCTCTCGCATCCAGGCCCCGCGCACGCGGGGCCATTTTATTTATTTAACCGCTAAGGGCAAAATAGATTTCAGTCGTCGTCCGTTTCTCTTTTGGAGAAGTAATATATCTCGGAGTGATAATGATATCCGGCCCTCTTGAAAGCGGCGATCGACGGCAGATTCTCTTCTTCAATCAATGCCGCAATGACTTTCAGCCCCTGTTCCCGAAGCGCTTTTTCACACTCCTCGATTAATAGTCCGGCCAGCCTCTGCCCTCGGTAGTCCGGGTCAATGGCCAGCCGGTTAATCCACCCTTTGCGTCCATCGGATGTCCCGATTATCGCCCCAATCATTTTATCGCCATCGAACATTCCCTGAAAACAGGTCTCCATTCGCTTGACTTCGTTGGCGATGGCGTCACGGGAATCTCGTCCTCTGGGACGGTACGGCAGACCGGAGCGGTCCCACAGGGCTATCAGATCATCATAGTCGGTGGCATCAAGCGGACGAATCAGATAATCCATATTTTTCCACTAAAATCTTTTCAACTCTATCTAAAGCGGTCTCCGTGGCAAACGGGGCATCGCTCCAGTGGCGGCAACCGGTGTAATTAAGGAATACCCCCCGCGCCGGAATCCCTAATTCACCGGCGGTGCGCATACCGGACGCCAGCGTCAGAATGCAGGAGATTCCGATTACCGACAGCGACTGGTGTTTTTTCTGAATCCGCCTCAGTTGCTCCTCCAGTTTTCGCTGAGAGAAATAGCCGGCGACCCCATACCGGTCGGCAATCTGCATGATTTTGTTAATCTGGCAGTTGGGAACACAGCGGTCGCAGACCTTGCCGAAGCGAGTTTTCTTGCGCTTGCATTTCTCCTGCATCAGGGAGAGACATTGAGGCAAGATTATGAATGTATTTTTCGCGGCATTGAATGATTCCCGGCAGGATTGGTCATAAAACTGGAAAGCCAGCGCCTCCAGAAGATAAAGAGGCCGGGGGGTGCGGCGAAACTGATGGTCATCACGGTCCGTGTTGTCGAAACAGGCCATTTGATAAAAAGCGTCGATATTCTTGAATTCGTTCTCAAAGAGCGCCAGCCCTTTGTCCGTTACTTCCGATGAAAACTGCTCCAGTTTACGATAGAAATCATCCTGCAGCAGAAATGTCGGCGGCGCCTTGCGGATCATAATTAAATATATGGAAATATCCGAATCTTGCCAACCGTCTAAGCGTGTCATAAATCGGTTCTCTCCAATCTTCTTGACTTGCCTCAAATCCGCCGTATATTTCCCTTGATGTTGCTTGCTATCGACATCGGCAATACTAATACTGTCATCGGGCTCTTTGACGGCGAGCGTCTTATTGACCATTTTCGCGCCGCGTCGGAGCATTCCCTTACTATTGATGAATGCGGTTTCTTTGTGTCCGGACTGCTGGAAAGACTTAAATTCTCTCCAGACAAGGTCACTCAGGTAGTGATCGCCTCGGTGGTTCCCCGCTTAACTCCCGTTTATGAGGGTATGGCGCGCAAGTATTTCAAGCGGGAGCCGCTGACAGTCTCATCACGATTGAATCTTCCGATTAAAATAGGATACCAGGACCCGACCGCTGTCGGAGCCGACCGTATCGCCAATGCCGTCGCCGGTTTTGTCCGTTTCGGTGGACCGCTCATCATTGTTGACTACGGCACCGCCACCACCTTTGATGTTATCACAGCCGAAGGGGTATATCTGGGCGGAGTCATTGCTCCGGGACCGGAGACCTCCGGCGGTGAATTGGCACGTCGGGCGGCACGTCTTTTCGAAGTCAGAATCGAGAAACCGGCGCGGGTAATCGGGCGAACAACCGCTGAATCAATTAAATCGGGACTCTTTTACGGCACCGTGGGACAGGTGGACCTCATTATTCAGTTGATAATAGAAGAGTTGATGACGCCGGCGCGGGTGATTTCGACCGGCGGGCTTGCCCCCGATTTTGCGGCGGAGTCAAAGTTTATCGAAGCGACCTATCCGACCCTGACGCTTGACGGTCTAAAGATAATCGCGGGCTATTCTGTTCAATAGTTAACTGTTTGTTACACAATTAAATACTCCACAATCAAAAAATTTTGAAACCGCTTGACAATCCGGCGTAAAAGAATATATTTGCCGACTGTTAGCACTCTCCTTAGTTGAGTGCTAACAGCCAAAGAAGTTAACAAGAAGCAACTTTTAATTCTTTTCAGTTCGGAGGATACAATATGATGGTGACACCATTGGCCGACCGCGTTGTGGTAAAGCCGGTCGAGATGACGGAAGTGAAAAAAGGCGGTATCATTATACCGGATACTGCCAAAGAGAAACCGCAAGAGGGTGAAGTGATGGAAGTGGGTCCGGGACGGACCACGGAAGACGGCAAGAAGGTTCCGATGGAAGTCAAGAAAGGGGACCGCGTTCTTTACGGCAAATATTCCGGGACAGAAGTTACTCTGGACGGTTCCGAGTACCTGATTATGCGTGAATCTGATATTCTCGCTATAGTTTCCAAATAAATCTAAAGGAGTGATAATATGGCTAAACTGATTGAATATGATGCGCAGGCGCGCGAGAAACTTAAAAAAGGAGTCGACAAACTGGCGGATGCCGTCAGAGTGACTCTGGGGCCCAAAGGGCGAAATGTAATTCTGGACAAGAAATTCGGTTCACCGACGGTGACCAAAGATGGTGTCACGGTTGCCAAAGAGATTGAACTGGAAGACCACTTTGAAAATATGGGCGCTCAGATGCTCAAGGAAGTGGCTTCAAAGACCTCTGATGTCGCAGGTGACGGCACCACCACCGCGACCGTTCTGGCACAGGCGATTTATCGCGAGGGGATCAAATCGGTGACCGCCGGAGTAAATCCTATGGCGCTGAAGCGCGGGATTGACTCTGCAGTCGAGAAAATTGTCGGCGAAATCCGCAAGATATCTCAGCCGGTTGCCGGCGACCTGAATAAAATTCGTCAGGTCGGCACTATTTCCGCCAATAATGACAAAGGAATCGGCGACAAAATCGCCGAGGCGATGGATAAAGTCGGCAAAGATGGTGTTATCACGGTAGAGGAGTCCAAGACTATTGAGACTACTCTGGAAGTTGTCGAAGGGATGCAGTTCGACCGCGGTTATGTCTCCCCCTACTTTGTCACTGATGCTGACAACATGGAAGCGGTTCTGGAAGATGCCTTGATTCTGATACACGACAAGAAGATCTCGACCATGAAGGACCTTCTGCCGGTTCTGGAAAAGGTTGCCCAGATGGGCCGCCCGCTTCTGATAATCGCTGAAGATATCGAAGGGGAGGCGCTGGCGACTCTGGTGGTGAATAAACTGCGCGGCACTCTGAAAGTAGGGGCGGTGAAAGCCCCCGGTTTCGGCGACCGGAGGAAGGCGATGCTTGAGGATATCGCTGTTCTGACCGGTGGCAAGGTCATTTCCGAAGAACTCGGGTTTAAACTGGAGAATACCGTTGTCTCCGACCTGGGTCGTGCCAAGAAAGTGGTGGTGGACAAGGATAACACCACCATCGTCGAAGGGGCCGGTAACACCAGTGATATCAAAGCCCGTATCGGCCAGATTCGCCGTCAGATTGAAGAGACTACATCCGATTACGACCGGGAGAAACTGCAGGAGCGTCTTGCTAAACTTGCCGGCGGTGTGGCGGTAATCAATGTCGGCGCCGCCACCGAGACTGAGATGAAAGAGAAGAAAGCCCGCGTAGAGGATGCTCTTCATGCCACCCGGGCGGCTGTCGAAGAAGGAATTGTTCCCGGGGGCGGGGTCGTTTTCCTGCGCGCCATGAAAGCCCTTGACGGTTTGAAGATGTCTGATGATGAAATGATCGGCGTCAACATTATCCGCAAGGCGCTGGAGGAGCCGATTCGTCAGATTGCCAGCAATGCCGGCGTCGAAGGCTCTATCGTCGTGGACAAAGTAATCCGTGAAAATGGGGCGTTCGGATATAACGCCGAGACCGGCACCTATGAGGATATGATAAAAGCCGGCGTCATCGACCCTACCAAGGTAGCCCGGACGGCTCTGGAGAATGCCGCTTCTATCGGAGGTCTTCTGCTGACCACGGAAGCGATTATTACCGAGAAGCCGGAAGAGAAGAAGGCCGCGCCGGCGATGCCGGGCGGCGGCGGTTACGGTGACATGTACTAATTGTCGCAAAACGCATTTCCTTGATAGAAAACCCCTGTCACATGACAGGGGTTTTCTTATCTGCGGCTCCGGCTCTTGACTTGAACTGCAAATTTCTTTAGAATGCCGCTGTGTCAAGACTGGATGCCTTCATTGCCGAAGTTAAAAAGCGATTCCCGGATGACCGGCTCACCTATCAAAAGGGGGTTGCCACATTTCATCCGGAAAACGGCGCCGAAGCGGCGGCGCTTTTCCGGATGGCAAATCAAACCGGGCAGCAGCTATTTATCACCGGATTCGGCAACCAGATAGACCCGGTCGGAGAGAAATTCGCCGACCTGATGACCCTGCGCAGCGACCGTCTCAATACTTTGCTCCGGGTCGCCGCGGATGATTTCTATATCGAAGTCGGCGCCGGATATCCGCTTCGCGAACTGAATCAGGAACTTTCCGAATACGGATTATTTCTGCCTCATAGTGACCTGCCGTATGTGGGCTCTATCGCCGGCGCGATCGCTGTCGGACTTTCCGCTCAGCGCGGAACGCAACTGCTTCCCTTGAGCCGTTATCTAATCATGGCAGAAATCGCTACCGCCACCGGTGACCTGATAAAACCGGGCTCGGCTTGTTTTAAATCTGTCTCGGGATTCGACATTGTCAAAATCTATTTTTCTTCCTGGGGAATGCTGGGGATGATTATGACGGTGACATTGCGGGTTCTGCCTCTTTCAGTCAAAGCCGAATATAGCGATCTGGTGCAAAATGCGGTCGACTATCGCAAATTCTGTCAGTTATATTTGAATCCCGGCGGCCATCTCTCGGCCCGCTTCTCTCTCAAAATCAAATCCAGGTTTGACCCCAATAATATTCTCCCGCTAATTGCCGTGTAACCCGAAATCTAACTTTGCCTTAGTATTCTTCGTCGACAAAGGGGTCAGGAACTTTGAGCGGACGATGACGTATTACATTCTGTACTTTCTTAATAACTGATTGATAGAATGCTTGTAAAAGTTGCGGCTGTTCAGACATTTTTAGGCAAGAAACTTACCATTGAGGAAAAACTGTTTATTTTTCGTCAGCGTCCCGATTTTATCTGTTTGCCGGAATACAGCCTGATTGAACCGGCTACTCCCGATTTTGCCCGCGCCGCGTTGATGTCGATTGAGCATCTGAAATATCTGCGCTCCCTCTCCGAAGAACTCTCCACTTTCTTAATCGGCGGCTCGGTGGTCGAGGGAGAAGGGGACTCTCTCTACAATAGTTCGTACATCTTTGATAGGGGCGTTTTCTGCGGCAAGTATCGCAAACTCAACCCGGTCAGCGGTGAAATCGCCCGCGGAATACTTCCCGGCGACCGGACTCTAATATATGATATTGATGGCATACGAGTCGCGGTAATGATATGTGCCGATGCTCTGAATCCGGACCTTTTCCGAATGATAGGGAGACAAGGAGCCGATGTAATCTTTATCCCGACGACGTCAGCGTTTCGACCCGGGGAATCAAAATCGGAGAAACATAAAAGGGACCGAGAGATATATCTGCGCGGAGCGGAACTGGCCGGGGCATTTGTAGTCAAGACATGCGGTGTTGGAACCTTGATTGGCAAGCCGCTGCAGGGACGCTCTCTGATAGCGGCGCCGTGGGGCATTCTGGAAAGAGTTGATATTTACTCCGAAGCGGCGTCAGCCATACTCACCTCTATACTTGACATCGAAGAATTGCGCGAATTTCGCGCCAAGCGCAGACTTGTTACTGACCCGCGTTATCAATAAAATCTCGAAAGACTGCCCTTTGTCATCAGTCTGAAACCCCGCTTGAAGCGGGGTTTCTCTTTAGAATTATAACGCGGTTATGTACCGCTATAGAACTTATCCACGTAATTTTCAATCTTAGAGTTTTTAACCAGATATTCAAACCAGCGACCATACATATCCTGCTGCTTTTTCTGCAGCACAGCCACTTTTATCGAGTCCTGCGCCCGGTTGAAATCCTCAAGATTTGGCGACGTCCTCTCCAGAAGTCTTATAATGGCGGCGCCGTTGTCATAGGGTATCGGACGGGATACATCATCGTACGATTGCATGGCAAAGGCGGCACCGATTATTTCGGGTACCCGCCCCAATCCCGGAATGGATGAATTGCGCGTAATATTCTCGGTTGTAGCATAGGGATATCCTTTGCTTTCTCCGGCGCGCTCAATCGGCGTCCCCGACTTAATATCGTTATATATTTCCTCAGCCGCTTTGACCGCCAGTTCTTTGGCGCGCTCCAGACTCAATTTCTGATTAATCGCCTTTTCCACCTCCTCGAAAGGAGTATATCCGGCAGGCATATGCGAGGCAACCTTTGCTACAAAGAGCATGGCGGAATTTTCCAGCACGTCCGAGATAGTGCCTGGTTTATTATCAAAGGCAAAATCGGAGACATTCTTATCCTCGCCGACATACTGAATATATTCGCCTCTCTGAAAAGGCTTGGTGGAACGTGTTTCCAACCCCAATTCTTCAACCGCTTTCTCAAATCCTTTCTGCTTGGCGAGTTCTATGAACTCCTGGGCTCTTAACGCCAGTTGCTCTACCGTCTCACTCGATGGACCGACTTTGAGCAGTATATGAGCGGCGTTAATTTTCTCCGTTGATACCGGCGCGGTCGCCCCCGGAGGAGTTTCTTTGTCAGTCCGCCGACCCGTCAATTTGACAATATGCCATCCGAAACGGGTCCGGAATGGTGCGCTGACCTGATTTATCTGAAGCGCCCAGGCAACACTGTCAAACTGAGGAACCATCTGTCCCCGCGCGAACCAGCCGAGGTCGCCGCCGCCGGCGGCGGAGTTGTCCTGCGAGAATGTCTTCGCCAGTTCGCCAAAATCGCCACCGGCCATTACAGAATCATGAATCTCTTTCATCTCCCGACCGACCCGCTCCCAGTCATTCTCCGACGGCTCTTTCTGAAAAACGACCAGGTCAAGCGATGTCCGAGGATCCAACCGGTAATCTTCCTTATGCTCTTCATAATATTTCTGCAAATCTTCCTTGCTTATGACCCCGACATTGGCGAGCATCTGCGACACCGGGACATTCAGGTAGCCGATACGAGCCGTTTCTTTTTCCTCCATGAATGCTTCCATCACTTCTGCCGGTGTCACCCTGATAGTATTGATGATTTCTTCCTGCAGTTTATATCTTTTCAATTCCGGCAGCACAAAACTTTCCACCGATGCCCAGAAGGGGGCATACTCCGGGCTGGCCATGGCATTGACATACTTCTGATAGTCAAATTTCCCGTCAGTCAGGAATGCCGGGGTGGTCTGAAGTTCCTGCGGGGGATACAACCTCAGATAGCCATAGATCTCTTCACCGCTGACATGTATCTTATGCTTTTCTATTTCCTGATTAATCAGGAAATCTCCAACCATACGGTTCCACGCCTGGCTTTTGATTTCGTTAACCTTTTCCTGGGGAAGGTCATATTCGACTTTGTCCTGTTCTTCCCGTAACATACTGCTGTAATAGCGGTCAAAATCACGCATCCCGATTTCCTGGCCGTTAATAATCCCGATGGTGTCGCTGAACCGGTTGGATGAAGAGATATTCATTCCCCATTCGAACACAATGGTCGCCAGAAAGAATACCAGCACCGTCGCCATAATAGGGACGATGAGTTTTCTCAAGAAAGCAAACATCTATATTTCTCCTTATCTTTTGTCAAAATGAACCCTAAATATAAGCCAAATTCCTTATTTGGCAAGACGGTATTGCATAAGTTTATACATTACAGGCGGCAAAATGTTTTGACTTTGAACTTCAACGCCGATAATATGTTAAAAAATTACTTATGCGTAACTTATCGGTCGCCACAATTGGAATATTAGCGCTTCTCCTGTCCGGGCCCAAAATAGTCCGCGCAGAAAAAGAATCCTGGCCTGTCCGGGGTGCAGTTGACCTGTCATCTTCATTCTGCGATTTCCGAGCCGGCCATTTTCACGGCGGAATCGATATCCGAACCGGTGGCGCTGAAGGGCGCGAGGTTTTTGCGCCGGTTGACGGTTATATCTGGCGGATCAGGTACTCATATTTTGGATATGGCAAATCTATTTATCTGAAAGACAGTTTGGGGTATATCTATGTCTTTGGCCATCTGTCCCGTCTGGCGGCTCGTTTTGAGAAGGTAATAAGAGGCGAGCAATACCGGCAGAAAAGATATATCATTGACCAGTATTACGACGACGATTCCCTTATGATCAGGCGGGGAGAACTTCTGGCATATGCCGGTCAGACCGGCGCCGGCCCCCCCCATCTTCACTTTGAGAAGAGAACCCCGTCAAATCTTCCTCTACATCCCCTGACCAACGGCTTTCCCATAGAGGATAAAATTCCGCCGGTGGTGGAGACGCTGGGATTCGATTATGTAGATGATTTCTCCGTTTTCCCCAATGGAGAACGGGGCATGACCGTCACTGTCTCTTATGACAGGGAATTGCAAAAGTATTTTATAGATTCTACGGTGGTACTGTCGGGACCCTTTGGTCTGAAACTCAAGACATTTGACCGCATTCGCCCGCAGGGTCCGCGGCTGAATATCTATCGGCTGCGCCTGCTGATAGACGATTATATCACCTATGAAAACAGTTTCGACCGGTATGATTACGCCGAGACCAGAATGGTTGACCTTCTGTTTGATTATGAAGCGGCTGTTTCCAGCAAAGATTATCAGCACCTGTTGTACAATCCTCCCGGTAAAAACTTCAGCGGGAGTAAATCCTTATATAAAGAAGGTGGCATTTTCACCTTTGTCAATGAGAACTCCTTCGGGTTGCACAATGGACGAATCGAGATTTATGATGCCGCCGGTAATAAGTCAGAACTACTGTTCAAGTTTTCTTTTCATCCTCAGGGACCTCTCTTTCGGACTGAATGGGTCAATGACACCGTCTTCTACCTGGTGGCGCAGCCTTATGTTCAGTATCTTGATATCGACCATATCCAGGTACACAGCCTTGCCTCCGGTTCCGCCTGGAAGAGGCTTCGCGGCAATCATATCGAGAAACGGGGTCGCACCGACTATCGGGTTATTTTGCCGCCGGAATCGTCGCGCTGGAGAGCCTTGAAAATAGAAGTAGTGGGAAACTCGGCATGGAGCAAAAACGACCAGTATCTTCCTTTGAATCTGAAAGTCAGCCATCGGCAGGACTGGGATTATTCTCTCAGCGATGGCGGGATACTATTTCATCTTGACTCACGCGATATAGCCCCACCGGCGCCATCGATAAACATAGTTTACGATGACGGCTATATTGAGAATATTATAATGACACCTGTCGCCGCCAATCGCTTCGTCGGGTTTTACCGAAATCACTCCGTGAGCAGCAAAATCACCGCTTTCAAACTGTATTCGGGGGATGTACTGCTCGACAGCGTCGCCGTCGATATTCACCTTCTTGGCTACAGTGACCGCGAAAAGACTCTGGAGCCGGTTGGGGGATTTAGAATTATCACCCGGAAGTCAAATTTTTACCGACCGCTTTTTGCACGAGGATTTGAGAAATCCGGCTGGTTTCCGGAGAAGCGCGATATCATCAGCCCGGTTTACGCCGTGGAGCCGTCAATTTTCCCGCTGGCGGAGGCAGTCACTCTATCGTTTCACTATGATGATTCAATCTCCCCGGAAAAAATCGGCATCGGGAAACTGAACAAGGATAACGGCTGGTCCTGGATAACGCCCAAAGCAGAAGGGGAGTGGTTCAGCGCCAGTTCCAATGCTTTTGGAACCTTTGCTTTGCTCAAAGATGATGAGGCTCCCCGCGTTTCCCAGATCTATCCGGGAGACGGCAAAACCGTGCCGGGTCCACGGCCCCAGATAAGATTTTCTCTGAACGACAATCTCTCTGGCATCGGAAGCGACCAACAATTGATAATTCTTATTGACGGCGATTGGGTGATTCCGGAATATGACCCGGAGTTGTCGCTGGTGAAAACGGAGCCGGCGCGGCCGCTGTCTGCCGGCAGACATACCCTGGAAATAAAGGCGACCGACATGGCAGGAAATACCCGGACGGTTAAAACGTCATTTTACACCAAGTGAGAACATAGAGGTTGCATAGTGTTCTTTCCGCTGAAAGATGAAAATCCCACTCAACGCAAGCCGATACTGTCCGTAGCCATCATTATTATCAATACTCTGGTATATATTTTCTCGGCAACCAGGGGGGTAGAGGGGTTTCAAGCATTTGTTGTGCAATATGGACTGATTCCGTATGAAATCACCCACATGACAGAACTTACTCCCCGGCTGGCATCTCCGATATTTCTGACACTGTTGACCAGCATGTTTCTGCATGGCGGAATTATGCATCTTGCCGGGAATATGCTTTTCCTCTGGGTCTTCGGGAATAATATCGAAGACCATTTGGGGCATTTTCGCTTTCTTCTCTTCTATATCTTGGCCGGTTTTGCCGCCGACGGTCTTTTCATCCTCTTTTCCCCGAATTCTCAAATCCCACTGGTTGGGGCATCCGGCGCCATTGCCGGGGTTCTCGGCGCTTATCTGGTGTTATATCCCCGCGCCAGAATTCATACTTTGATATTTCTTCTATATTTTATTCGCGTGGTCAAAATTCCTGCCGCCGTCGTGCTCGGTTTCTGGTTTTTCTATCAGATTCTGATGTCGGCTATGTCGTCGGGAGCAGGCGGTGGGGTCGCCTGGCTGGCGCATGTGGGGGGTTTTGCGTTCGGCTGGCTCCTCTTCCGGATATTTGCCTCTAAGCCGGGCGGGGGACAGCGAATCTACAGAGTACAATGGTAAGTACAGACTGACATCAATCGAAAAGCCGAAGCGGAGGCTTCGGCTTCTTGTAATCAATCTGGTTTCTGTCGGCTACGTCCTGACGCGATTGACCCCCTCCTGAGCATCGACTACCGCAATCGCCGCCATATCGACTATCTGGTTGACATCCAGCGTCCGATGCAGTACATGCACCGCTTTGGAAAGTCCCATCAGAATAGGACCGACAGGAATCAATCCCCCCAGACATTGCAGCAGTTTGTAGGCGATATTGCCGGAATTGAGGTCCGGGAAGATAAAGACATTCGCCTCGGTCTGCAGTTTGGAGAAGGGGAAGTACTTTTCAATCAGGTCCGGCATTAACGCCGTGTCCGCCTGCATTTCACCGTCAACAATCAGGTCGGGACGTTTCGCTTTTACCATCGCCGTCGCCTTTGCCACTTTCTCTGATTCGGGATACCGGGCCGAGCCGAAATTGGAGAAGGAGAGCATGGCGATACGCGGTTCGATATTGAACGCCCGCGCCACATTGGCAGAACTTATCGCAATCTCCGCCAGTTCTTCCGCGGACGGGTCTATGTTTACCGTGGTATCGGCAAGCATATAGACTTTATCTTTCTGAATCATGGCAAAGAGTCCCGAGACCCGGGTCAGCCCTTCGCGAAGCCCTATAATCTGAAGCGCCGGACGCATGGTAGTCGGATAGTCGGACGTCACTCCCGAGAGTACGGCGTCACAATCCCCCATTTCCAGCATCATGATGCCGAAATAGGTCGGGTCGGTCATTGTCCGGACCGCGCTGTCGAGGGTGATTCCGCGACGCTGCCGCTTCTCGTAGAATCGCTTTCCGTACGCTTCGCGTCGCGACGACGTAATAGGGTCAACAATCTCAATATCATTGAGATTGATTTCCAATTCCTTTGCCATCGCCTTGATAGATTCCGGATTCCCCAGCACAATCGGCTTGGCGATTTTTTCTGAACTTATCATCTGACAGGCGCGCAGAATGCGGGAAGAATGTCCTTCGGGAAAGACAATCTTCTTCGGGTTACGTTTTGCCTTGCTGGTCACGACATCCATAATAACCCGGCCTTTGCCGATACGATGACTCAACTGACGTTTGTATTCCTCGATATCGACCATTCTTTGGGCGACACCGCTTTTCATGGCAGCCTGGGCCACTGCCGACGCCTCCCATGTCAGGACTCTCTGGTCAAAAGGTTTGGGGATTATATAATCGCGGCCGAATTTGAAGCGGTCCACACCGTATGCCCGCGCCACCTCGTCGGGAACATCCTCTTTCGCCAGCGCCGCCAGCGCCCTGACCGCGGCAATTTTCATCTCTTCGTTTATCGCCGTGGCATGCACATCGAGCGCTCCCCGGAATATGAAAGGAAAACCCAGGACATTGTTGACCTGGTTCGGGTAATCGGAACGGCCGGTTGCCATGATAATATCTTTGCGCGCCGCTACCGCCTCCGGATATGTAATTTCCGGGTCCGGGTTTGCCATGGCGAAAATTATCGGGTCGCGCGCCATGGAGCGAACCATATCCTGAGTGACCGTGTTGGCGATGGAAACACCCACGAAGACATCGGCATCCTTCATGGCGTCGGCAAGCGAATGGGCATCGGTCTTTCTGACAAATTCCTGTTTGTATTTGTTATACTTGTCGCCGCGCCCTTCATACAGGACACCCTTGGAGTCAACCATCAGCATATTGGCGGGATTGACCCCGAGCGTGCAGTACAGTTTGGCGCAGGCAATGCCGGCGGCGCCGGCGCCTGAAAAGACAACCCTTATTTTGTCGATATCCTTTTTCACTATCTCCAGGGCGTTGAGTAACGCCGCTCCGGATATAATCGCCGTGCCATGCTGGTCGTCGTGAAAGACCGGAATCTTCATTGTCGCCTTGAGAGTTTCCTCAATATAGAAACATTCCGGCGCTTTGATATCTTCCAGATTAATGCCACCAAAAGTCGGCTCCAGTAACTGGCAGCACTTGATTATTTCATCCGCATCTTCCGTACTCAACTCGATATCAAAAACATCGATATCGGCGAATCTCTTGAAGAGCACTCCCTTACCTTCCATCACCGGTTTTCCGGCGGCGGCTCCGATATTCCCCAGTCCCAGAACAGCGGTGCCATTGGATACAACCGCCACAAGATTTCCTTTGGCGGTATACTTATAAACATCCGCCGGATTCTTGTGGATTTCCAAGCAGGGCTGCGCTACTCCCGGCGTATATGCCAATGACAGGTCGAGTTGCGTGGTGCAGGGCTTGGTCGGGTTGATTTCTACCTTTCCCGGTTTACCTTTAGAGTGGTAATCCAGGGCCTGTTGTTTAGTGATCATTATCCAATAACTCCAATCTTAATGTAAGAAATCTCTATATCGCATGGGTGATATATAGGATTTGCGCGGAAATAGTCAAGGAGATTCCCCGTCAGACCGTACATCAGAGAATAAAATCAGGGTGCGATTCAATTTTTATAAAAATTGCCGATATTGTCATATATCGATGATGATATAAGAGATGGAGAACATAACTTTAAGCAATCTAATATCTTTATTCGACCCCTTTTTTTTATTGATTTTTCCTTGTTGGTGAGTTAAACTATGCCCCAGTTTGAGTTAAAAAATAAAGAAGGCGCCACCACCCCTTACGGAAAAGGATCAACGTTGGGTTTTTTTGACCTGTTTTCAAATGACATCGGGATTGACTTAGGTACCGCCAATACTCTGGTGTTCGTACGGGGACAGGGAATCGTTCTCAATGAACCGTCGGTGGTCGCCGTAGAGAAAACCAGCGGCAAAGTCCTTGCGGTCGGTTCGGCGGCAAAGGAGATGCTGGGACGGACTCCCGGCGAGATAGCCGCTATCCGTCCGCTGAAAGACGGCGTCATCGCGGACTTCGAAATTTCCGAAAAACTACTTTCCGATTTTATCCGTCGCGTGGTGAAACATCGTTACCTGATGAAACCGCGCATTGTGATTTCGGTCCCGTCCGGTATTACCGAAGTAGAAAAGCGGGCGGTTCGCGATTCGGCGGAAAATGCCGGCGCGCGCGAGGTGTTTCTCCTTCAAGAACCAATGGCGGCGGCGATCGGAGTTGGACTTCCGGTGGACCAGCCCTCGGGCATCATGATAATCGATATCGGCGGCGGCACTTCCGAAATTGCCGTTATCGCCTTAAACGGTATCGTCAATAATATCTCGGTCCGAATTGCCGGGGACGAGATGAATGACTCCATCGTCATGTATCTTAAGAAAAATTACAATCTGCTGATCGGCGAACTGACCGCCGAAGAAATCAAAATAAAAATCGGCTCGGCTTTCCCGCTGGAAAAAGAACTTTCTATGGAAATCAAGGGGCGTGACCTGGTGGCCGGGGTTCCAAAGAATCTTAAATTATCATCGGTGCAGGTGCGGGAAGCCTTGGTGGAGCCAATCGAGCGAATCGTGGAAGCGGTCCGTCAGTCGCTGGAGCGGACTCCCCCGGAGTTGGCGTCCGATATTCTTGAGCGCGGTATCATATTGACCGGCGGTGGCGCCCTCCTGCGGAGTCTGGATAAGAGACTGCGTCAGGAGACCAACCTCCCTGTCAATGTTGCCGAGGACCCTCTGACCTGCGTGGTGCGGGGAACCGGTAAGGTGCTTGAGAATATGCAGATGTTTTCCAAAGTTCTGATGAAGAGCCGTCGCGATTAGCCCATTCTAATCTGTTGCACAGTAAATTCTTAAAGGCAAACTTGGAATAGTTTGCCTTTTTTGTTAGTCTTTTTTAGATATTGTCTGTCTAACAGTTAAAAGATACAGAACTGATGGGATTAGATGACAGGGAATTGGTATCAAAGGCGAAAGCCGGCGACCGCAAGGCGTTTGACGATTTAGTCAGGAACAACCGAGATAATATGTTTGCCCTTATATACAGAATGACCGGTGACCGCGAAACGGCTCTCGATTTAATGCAGGATACATTCTTTACCGCCTTCAAAGAATTAAGCCGATTCCGCGAAGACGCCAATTTTTCTTCATGGCTGTACCGGGTGGCGTCAAACAAGACTCTCAACTATCTGAAACGTCGCAAGATTCTTTCTTTTTTGCCGCTGGCGCGATTGCAGGGCTCCGAGCCGACGGTGGAAATGGAAAGCGCGATGGAGCGCTCCGAAATCAGCGCCGCACTACTAAAAAGGGTTGAAGAACTTCCTCCCAAGCAGAAATTGATATTCAACCTAAGATATTATCAAGAACTCTCCTTCGTCGAGATAGCCAGGATTCTTAAGAAGAGCGAATCGACTGTCAAGACCAACTACCAGAAGGCGATTGAGAAATTGCGTCTGGGATTAAAGGAGCATCGCTGAAATGAACAAGTGTCGCCAGATAAATGAAAAACTGCTTCTTTCGATGGATCTGAGCCGTTTGACAGCAGAAGAAATAAAGCACCTGAAGGGATGCCGGGACTGCGCCGGGACAGTTGACCAGTTACAGGAGTTGGACAGAGCACTGAGTGCAGTGACGATTCGTCCTTTGACCTCATCGGAGGCGGCCGGCTTTCAGACGGCGCTTGATGAAAAGATAGATGCTTACCAGAGTCGTTCTCGGAAAGGGTACACCGCTGCCCTCCGCTACGGCGTTCTGGCAACTGCGGTGGCTTTGTTACTCTTCCTCGTTCTTGCCAACCGACTGCAACTCCCCGGATTCAGTTTTGGTCCCGAAATGCAGGTGGCATCAAACCTTGATTCAGCCATCGAGGCATTGATAAATGAAGAAGCGGCGGCATATTCTGATAGTGACCTGGGCATAGACGAATCTTACCTGCGGGTCGTAGTCTCCGACTATGTCCGCAGTAACGGATATAATACCGGCGATATGCTGCTGGGGGAACTGTCGTCGGAAGAACTCGAATATATCAGGAATAATTTCAAGACAGAGGATATACTATGAAAAGACTCTCTCTTATTAAAATAGGCGTCCTGTCGGCGCTGCTCGTTATGATTATACCGTCACTGTTGTATTCCCAGCCTCCGGAGTGGTCCGGCCACGGCAATCCGGAACAACGGGCGCGCAATCTGGAGAATCTTCGACTGCTGAAGATGATGGAGTTTCTTGACCTCTCCGAGGAGCAAAGCAGTCAGTTTATCTCGCGCTTTGTCGCCTACCGCAAAGAGGGTCGAGAGATTGCGGAGTCTATTCAGAAAGAAGTGGATAAACTGGCGGAATTTCTCAAGAGCGAAAACCCGTCCGAAAATGAAATTCGCAAGATGGTGGCGCTGATTGACGACCTGCGGGAGAAGCGCCATCAGAGCATAAACAGATTCCATAAGGATATTGCCGGTATCCTTACCGCGGTGCAACTGGGCAAAGCCACCGTTTTCGAAGAGCGATTTGAAAGAGAATTGATTTCGAGCGTGCGCGGTTTTCGCATGAAGCATATGCCGCCGCTGGAACCATAAGCGAAATGATTTAACATTATTTGAAAGGAGTAACACCATGAAACGCTTGATCACCCTGACTGCCATTGCCTTCCTGCTGAGCGCCGTCTATGTCGCCGCCGACCCGGGATCGCGAGGAGGAGGAAAAGGCTTCGGTCATCCGGGAGGAGGTCCCGGGGGATGGTTTGATGACGACGAGATAGGCCGACCGGGAATGCTGCTTCGTCTGGCTGACGAAATTGGCCTTGACGAGAATCAGAGAGCGCAGATTCTGAAGATGAATGAGGAGCATGCCATCCTTCGCATCGACAAGGAGGCAGAATTGGAGAAAGCCCAAATAAAACTTCGTCATCTGAGAATCTCCGATGCGCCGGAGAAGGATGTCCTTGCCGTCATCGATAAGGTGGGAGCGCTCAAAACCGAGATGCGTAAAATGCAGTATCAGCATCGCCAGAAACTTGCCGCAGTTCTGAATGCCGAGCAACTGAAGAAACTTCAGGAATTAAAGCCCGGTATGGGGCGCGGTGACGGTCCCGGGCGACCCGGTCAGAGAGACGGAAAAGGGTGGGGAAAATGTGATGGAAGCGGACCACATGGCCGCGGTATGAACTGCGACTTCCCTTGCCGTCGGATATAACGAGCACCCCCTTCCTCAACAGGAGAAGGCAGGCATCGAGCCTGCCTTTTCTTTTTGAAGGTCGTAACGATATCCAACCAATTACTGTTAAGTGTGTTATGCAGATACTGCCATTATGGCATATTTTCTGACAGAATCGACTTGACTTCCCATCTTATTATTCGATATATATAGGCATGATACCAAATGAACAGTTTGTAATTGACTATCTCGCCTACAAGGCGGGAAGACCTTTGAAGGTTCGTGAACTTGCCAAAGCCCTCGACATTTCCGAAAGAGATTACTCGGGCTTTCGAGCGATGGTGCGCCGGCTTACGGAATCGGGGCGGCTGGTGCTTCTCAAGAGAAACAGGCTCGGCGTGCCGGCGGCGCTTAATCTTGTAATCGGCAATATTTCTATTTCCAAAGGGGGATATGGCACGATTACGACTGACGTCGGCGAGCCGGTTGTAATTCTTCCCGACGATACTCTTACGGCTCTGGACGGTGATAAAGTAATGGTGCGCGTCGGAACCGGTCCCGAAGATGAACTATCCGGAAAGGTGATTAAAGTCATTGAGCGCTCGGCGCGCGATATAGTCGGTACCTTCCGCGCCAAGAAGAATTTCAATTATGTCGTTCCGGATAACCGGAAGATTCACCGCGACATTTATATCCCCAACCAGTTCTCCCGGAAAGCGCGCGACGGTGAAAAAGTGGTGGTGCGGGTGAGCGAGTGGGAAGACTATCTGACCAATCCGGAAGGAGAGGTAACGGAGCGTCTGGGGATGCCGCATGAGCCGGGTGTTGACCTTTTGACAGTGATTCGCAATTATCAACTTGCCGACAAATTTCGTCCTGAGGTAATGGCGGAAGCGGTAGTGGCAGAGAAACTTTTCAGCCAGGAAGAAATAGGGCGCCGTCGCGATTTTACCGGCGAGGTAATTTATACCATCGACCCGGAAGATGCCAAAGACCATGACGATGCCATTACGGTGCAGAAGACCGCCCGCGGATTCCGTCTGGGAGTCTTCATTGCCGACGTCTCCCATTTCGTGCCGGAAGGAAGCGAACTGGACAAAGAAGCCTTTCGTCGTGGCAACTCGGTTTATCTGCCAGGCGCGGTAATCCCGATGCTTCCAGAAAAACTGTCCAATGACCTCTGCTCCCTGAAGCCGAACCGGAAACGGCTGGTCTATGTGACCATAATTGAGTTTGACGATGCCGGAAAAGTACTCGGGTACGAAATCGTTGAGGGAGTGATTAACTCCCGCGCCAAACTGTCATACGAGGAGGTACAGGATTATTTCGACAAGGGGCAGTCACCAAATGGACTGGGCAAGGTTGCCGAAAACCTCTCAATGGCACGGCGGCTGGCGGCTATTCTGACTAAGAAACGGATGTCGGAGGGGTCACTCGATTTCGACTTGCCGGAAGCCAAGATAATTCTCAACTCACGCGGAGAGATTGTTGAAATCGGGAACCGCGTGAGAATGGAATCGCATCGTCTTGTTGAGGAATTCATGCTTGCCGCCAATCGCGTGGTGGCTCTGCATGTCTTCCGCCTGGGGCAGAAGTTTCTCTATCGGGTGCACGACAAACCGGATTTGGAAAAACTGGAAGCGTTTTCCTATCTTGTTTCCACATTGGGGTACAACTTTCCCGTCAGTGACCATATGAAACCGATTCAGTTTGCCCACTTTCTCGATAAGATAAAGGGAAAACCGGAAGAGGAATTATTGAATGAACTGATGCTTCGTTCGATGAAGAAGGCGGTTTATCAGGCGCAGAATATCGGCCATTTCGGACTGGCCTTTTCGCATTATACTCATTTTACGTCGCCTATTCGCCGTTACCCTGATTTGATAGTGCATCGTCTTCTCAAAAAGTTGAAATCGGGCCGTTATCCGGAAAAACTATATAAGAGGATTGATTCCATCCTGACCAATGTCGGCCGGCATTGCTCTGAAACGGAACGTAACGCCGAAGCCGCCGAGCGCGAGGCAATCAAAGTAAAACAGGTCGTTTATATGGCGGATAGAATAGGTCAGGAATATAGTGGAGTAATCTCCGGCATACTCAATTTTGGGTTCTTTGTACGACTGGCTGATATCGGCGCCGAAGGCATGGTTCGTTTATCAACGCTGGATGACGATTATTACAAATTCGACCCGAAGCATTTTCGGCTGGTGGGAAGTGCCACCGGAAAAATCTTTCGCTTAGGGGATACGGTTCGAGTCGGGGTGATGTCGGTGGATAAATCGCGAAATGAAATCAATCTCTATCTCATTCAACCGGAAGGGGACAAAAAGAAAAGCCGCAAGGGGAGAAGATATCGCCGATGACGTTATCGCTTCTGACACTGATTCGACGGGAAACATTGGACCGGGAACCGTCCCTTGAAAACAGGCTGTCCCGACTGGGGGAACTGTACCATGACATTTCCCCGCTTTATAATGCGCTGAAAGAGCGCTTCGTGGAGATGATTCTGATAGAAGCCGATTTTCCCGGAGTCAATGCCGGTCTTATTCGGAAACTGCGGCTCCGTTCCCCTCTGACTGATATCTGGCGTCTGCAACGGTTGCGGCCGACCCCGGAAACTCCGGAAGAACGATTTTATGACGGCTCTATTTCCCTTGCCGCCGATATGGAAGGATTGGAAGAGAAGGTAAAGCAGATATTTCATCAGAAAGCGCTTCTGCGGAAATTCCATATTGTGGGACGGTCGGAACAGATGAAACTGGTTGCGGAGACGATTGAGAAAATTGCCCCTACCGATATCTCAGTGCTAATCATAGGGCCATCGGGAAGCGGCAAGGAACTGGTGGCGCGGGCGATTCACGAGAATTCATCGCGCCTTTCAGGACCGTTTGTTGCGGTGAATTGCGGGGCGTTGGCAGAAGGGGTTCTGGAATCGGAACTATTCGGGCATGAGAAAGGCGCCTTCACCGGTTCGGTCGGCAAACGGGAGGGGCTCTTTGTCCAGGCGAACGGTGGAACCATCTTTCTCGACGAAATTGGCGAGACCAAACCAGAGATGCAGGTGAAACTTTTGCGCGTTCTGGAAGATGGAATCTTCTATTCGGTCGGCGGCGATAGACCGTCCCGCTCGGATGCGCGGGTGATTGCCGCGACCAATCGCGACCTGACCGAGGCGATTAAAGAGGGGCACTTTCGCGAAGACCTTTACTTTCGCCTGGGAGTGGTCAAAATAATTCTTCCGGCGCTTTATGAGAGAAGCGAAGACATTCTTCCGCTGCTCATTCACTTTGCTTCCCGGGAAAATCTCAAGGGCTTTACCGATGGCGCCATTGAGATGGTTCTTCGCTATGACTGGCCCGGTAATGTGCGGCAACTGCGTAATTTTGTCACCCGGATGGGCGCGCTTCATCGGAGCGATGAGATTACCGAGCGTGAAGTCGAGCAGTTTGTCCGGGAGCAGGGAATTGCGCAGAAAAATCTGCCGGTGGCGACGGGCCATACTCCCGAGGAAGCGGGACATGAGTTGATATATCGGGCGCTTCTTTCTCTGGGAAACGAAATTAGAATGCTTCGAGATCTGATTACCGCCAACCTGCCGTCACAAAGCGGAATCAACGGCGAGTTCGAGCGTGAGACCTCGTTTCCGGGAAAGACGGGTGGCTCCATGCAGGATATGGAGCGGCAACTGATTGCCGAGGTGTTGCGGGAAACCGGCGGCAACAGAAAAGCGGCCGCCCAAAAACTGGGAATCGGCGAACGAACGCTTTATAGAAAAATAAAACAGTATCATTTGAATTGAGAACAGGTGCAACAATAGCGGTTCTATTGCTGGGAGCGGCTATCTCCCTCTCAGCGCAAAATCTGGGAGGAAGTCTTTATTCTTCCAAAGATGAGCTGTTTGAGGCTTATCTAAAGGGAGATGTCGATTATCAAACTTATCTTAATCTGCTGGAAATTCTCGAGACCGGCGTTGACAGCACCAACTGGTACCTTCTGGAAGAACTCAGCGACTTCGGATATTTCCTGACAGAAGAATCAACCTCGTTTACCCCGATAGAGGAAGAACAGATTCAGGCGGCACAGCGACCCGATGCAGCGCACTTCTTGAGAATGCGACGTTATCAGGAACTGGCGGAAGAGGGCGACGCCGAGACGCGATACTATCTCAGTTCGACGTTGCGCCCGGACTGGACAGTACTCGTGCGAGCGGAAGACGATTATACTTCAGATCCGGTTCTGAATGAGCGGTCGCTTGTAATGAATAATAACGATGGCCCCGTCCACAAAATGTCAATTGGTAACTACACCGCGCGATTCGGCCTGGGGCTGACAGTGGGGTACCGCGGCGGTCTGTTTTCTCGCTCGGATAACCGGGCAGAGGAATCGATACTTATTCCGCATTACCGCGGGTTTAATGGAATCTTCGTTGAAGGCGGTCGCCGGAATGAAACAGCGCGATGGCTTTTTCATTACGACCGAGACAGGCGCCATCGCCTGAGTGCGACCGCCATATCCCTGAAACGGAAATTGAGGCGGTTCCGGCTTGAAGCGATTGCGCTCGGCGCGGTCTTGAAGGATAGAACTCTAAATGAAAACTACTATCATTACCAGTATGGATTTTTTGTCAATTATAAGTATCGGACAAATGAGATATCACTGGAAGCGGCTTCACAAAAGGAAGCAAATGCGGCGATTCCGGCAGTAATTCTGGAATCTAAATTTAAAGTTGCTCCGACGATCCTGCGGGTCGCGGTCTGGAAATATGATGACGATTTTGTCAATCTCATGGGTGGCGCACGGGCCGGTCCGGCAAGCCAGACTGTAGTGATTGAAGACGTCGACTTCTCTTTTTCTGACCGGCGCAATAACCAAACCGGATTTATGCTTCGGGGGGATACCAGAATGGGCAACCGCCTGCGTCATAATATCTCTTTTCAGCGGTTTGCCGCCGACCGTTTCTCCAGCCAGAGCCGGTTGTCGACCTACTTTGGGAAAGAACTGTCGCCGACAATTGATGTCCGTCTGTATTATTTCTACAATAACTATGATGAAACTATTGACGCGCCGGGCTCAAATGAAACCAGGTTGGAGTTTCAATACAAAAGGGGAGGGGCTTTCCTGCGGACATTTATTGGATACAGCCGGGACCGAACCGAAAGAGAATATCTATCTTACTTTGTCAAGGCGCGAAAGAGCCTGGCACAGTTCGGACAGGTTGAGTTATGGGTAAACCACGACAAGTTTAATCTGAAAACGGGGCGGACAGATTATCTATACGGGTATATAATGGAGACCGTTTCGATTAGTTCCTATTTCGAAATGAGCGCCAAGTATTCTTATCGTTACAGCCGCAGCGCCGACGAAAAAAATCGTCACTCCGCTTTTCTGGAAGGGCAATTGAAATGGTAAAGAGTTCTTTCATCGTTGCTCTTACAGTATTTCTCGCTGTCGGCGGCGTGGGGCAAATGGCAAGCGCCGACCTGCTTATAAATGAAGTGATGGCGAATGAACCCGGTTCGCAGGTGACTTTGGAATGGATAGAGATTTTCAACAATTCCGACAGCGTAAAAAGCCTCTCTAATTACACTCTCGAAATAAACGGAACTTTGCTTTTGCTTCCCGATGACGTCATCATAGGAGGTCAGTATTATATCCTCTGCCGAAGATTTGCCACTTCGGGAACGGTTCCCGGATTTGAGGAAGTCTGGGGGAATAATACCGGGGTCTGGGGTGACGACGTTTCCACAGAGTTTTATCCGATATACCAGTTGACATCTATATTGCTGACCAACGATACCGGTCAGATAATCCTTCGTCTTGGCGGCTCCACCAAATCGTCATTTGTCTGGAATCAAAACGGGGCTGACGGTGTCTCCTGGGAGCGATTCTCGCCGACCTCGGCGACCATCAGCAATTCCACCGACCCGCGCGGGGGCACGCCGGGCGAGATGAATTCCATTACGCCGCGAAGAAATGATTTGTCCCTTGTTTCCTTGAGCGCCTATCCGGCCGGTGCCGGCAGCACAAGTCTTCGCTTTACAGTCGCCAATAGCGGCACATCGGAAAGCACATCCTCCGAATTTAAATTGTACTATGACCCGGACGGCGACGCGACGGTCAATGAAGGCGACTTGATAACCATTTACTCCCTTTTCAATCTCTCGCCCTATGACACAATAGAATTTGCGGATAACCTGACACTAAATGGCATCTACCCGACAGTTCTGGCGCAGTTGCCTGATGATGAACGACCGGAAAACAATGTAAAATCAGCGCGGGCTACCGGCGAGGAATTTCCACCGCTTGTAATCAATGAATTTGTTCCGTACCCCAGACCGCCTCTAACGACGGAGTGGGTAGAAATCAAGAACCGTTCGGATACCGCTATCAATATCTCGGGATGGAAAATTGGTGATTCCCTTCGCCTGAACATTATTAGCGCCGGGAGTCAATCTCTGGCGTCGGGAGAATATCTGGTATTAGCAAAGGACAGCGCCGCCTTTCGTGCCTTTTATAGTGACGATGCCATTCTTATGGTGCAACCGTCGAGTTGGGCGGAACTGAATAATAACTTCGACCTGGTCCGCCTTTATGATGCTAACAATTTCCCCGCCGACAGTTTTCGTTACGGCTCAGTTTACCCCAACAATTACAGCTGGTCGCGAGGTGAAGAAGCAGGAAAGACGGAACAGTGGGGACGTTCCATCGACCCCGGGGGAACGCCGGGAATGACGAATCTGGTCTATTATCAGGCGTCAGCGTCCTCTATCAGTCTCAGGATTGAACCGAATCCGTTCTCGCCGTCAAGAGACCGGCAGACCGCCATAACTTTCACGATGCCGCCGGGCGAGAATATGACTATCCGCGTCTATGATATTGAAGGCCGTTTGGTCAAGACGATTCTTGACAATATGCCGGCCCTTGATGGTGTGGTTTACTGGGACGGTACCTCTGATGACAATCTCTGTCTCCAGGTGGGGATATATATTATTTATGCGGAAGTTCATAATCGGGCGCAATTCAAGCAAACGGTGGTGATAGCGCCATGAGCAAAGCACTTCTGGCAGGAATTTTGGTATTGCTTCTGTCTACTTCCGCCGACGGATTTGAAATTGGCTCCTCCCGCCGTGTCGCCGCGGGAGGCGCCGTGCTCCTGTCCTCGCCTGTCGCCGGCGATCTTGTTGACTACCCCGCCGTTCTGCTGGAGCGAAATTCCTTTGCGATAGAGTCGGGTTTTGAGCGGAGATTTGAACTTTCCGACCTGGACCGTATCTATCTTTCCGCCGGATATCGGCTGGGCGACTTTTCTCTCGGTGCCGGCGTTTCACAAAGAGGACAAGAAAATTACTATCTGGAAAGGGTCAATCGCGGTTCTGTATCATACCACACAGGATTAGTCTCACTGGGTGCATCGGTATCGGCGAAGTCGATAGAAATAGGCGAAGGGTACGGAAATTTCAGCGAAGTATCTTTCGGGCTCGGCGGCGGTTTAAGATATGATATTTTGCATCTGGCGGTCTCGGTCGATAACATCAATCAACCGCGGTTGGATAAGAGCGCTCCCCGCGAGAATCTCCTTACTTCATTTCTGGCTGAACTGACCGGCGGTCCGAAAGTTTTTCTTCTGGGGAAAGCGGTGATGGAAAAATCGGAGAAACCGCGTCTGGCGCTGGCGCAGTATATAAGACTGATGGAGGCACATGCTCTTATCTGGAATATCACCGGCAACCCTTTGACCTATGGCGGCGGCTTGGAGATACGATACAGCGGTTTTGCCATAAGTTATTCCGCCTCATACCATCCGACTCTCGGATTCAGCCATAATGCGGCGCTGGCGTACAGTTTCTCTCCATCAAACAAAAGGAATAAGCGATGAGCCAGTTCCAGGAACCGGCCGAAAGAGTGAGGGATTACGAGAGCAGAATTCTGGCGCCATACGCAGCGCATTCATCCCAGAGCCGGGGAAGAAAATATCCGCAGAAAGAGCATCCCTTGCGAACCGTATATCAAAGGGATCGCGACCGGGTAATACATTCGGCGGCGTTTCGTCGGATGGAATATAAGACCCAGGTATTTGTCAATCACGAGGGAGACCATTATCGGACACGGTTGACTCATACCATAGAAGTAGCGCAAATTAGCCGAACTATCGCGCGGGCATTGGGCTTGAATGAAGACCTTGCCGAGGCGATTGCGCTGGTGCACGACCTGGGGCACACCCCTTTCGGGCATTCCGGAGAAGATGCTCTCAATGAGTTAATGCGCGATTTCGGCGGTTTCAATCATAACCGGCAATCACTTCGAGTGGTCGATTTCCTGGAGAGGCGATATCCCGACTTTCCCGGACTTAATCTTACCTACGAGGTGCGTGAGGGAATAATCAAGCATGAAACATGGTCACCGCAAATATTGACGGAAGAGTTTCCGCCTGATGAAAGACCGACCCTGGAAGCGGCTCTGGTTGATATTGCCGACTCCATCGCTTATAACAGCCATGATGTTGATGATGGGCTTTCGTCGGGAATTCTGGACAAGACTGATATGGAGCAGGTCCCGATTTTTATGGAGGCAGTGCGGGAGTCGGAGAGGCTGTGGCGCGAACTCGACCCCAAACTGCGCCGTCATTCCCTGGTCCGTCTCCTGGTGGACTGGCAGGTTACAGATCTGATTAGCGAAACCGCAAAGAATATCGGCCGTTACCGGATTGACTCTATAGATGCTGTCCGGCGATGTCACCAGCAGACTATCTCGCTTTCTTCCCCGATTGCCGCCAAGGTGGAAAAACTGAAAAAATATCTCTCTGATAAAATGTATCGCCATCCGAGGCTGCTGGCGACTTCGGAGGAGGCGCGTCAGATTATCACTACCCTTTTTGGGCGATACAAAGAGGACCCCTCTCGTCTTCATGGTAAGTTCAAGTTCCGGGTGGGAATGGAGCCGATAGAAATCATAATAGCGGATTTCATAGCCGGAATGACCGACCGGTATGCCATAAGGATGTACGAGAAACTGAAATAGGAAGTTCTAAGGGGCTTTAAAAGGGATGCATCAGGTTTTGCTTCAGCCGGAGTCGGGGGTAGTGAGTTGACGCGACGGGGCAACTCGAAGACTACGAGTTAAACGGCTGAAAAACTCGTAGTTTACGAGTTAGAGACTTCTAAGTTGGGGTTAAGAAGTGGGCTCTGTTTCATTCTAATCATATGGCAATCAATCGCATACGATTTTGTCTCTGATTCCGACCGCATTCCGGCACGGAAGTTGTGTTACTTGGGCGCGAAGGGTCGCAGTTCCCAACCTTCGCTTTCGCGAGGTCATGCTTATTCCCTTCAATTTTTCCCTTTCGGCGGAGTGGCCGGAGGCGGAAAGGATAGGAAACCGGGGGAAAGCGCCTCTGCGGGCGTGTCCCCCGGGCTCAAAAAGAAGCGGATTGAGCGTCTGAATATGACGGACGAATTGGGCTGGTGCTGTGATTCTGCGAAACGGACCAATGATATAAACATCTGGTTGGAATAGGGACGGCAGTCCTTTGATGGGTGAGGTCGGCCGGCGGAACCTGCCGTCCGCGGCGGCGGGCGGCAGGGGAGAGAAACAGGCAATTCTCTGATAATATTGCTCGGCGGACAAGAAACGCTTAATTGGAAGGAGGAGTATGGGAGAATTTCGGTTGTTCGGAAACATAGGAACGGAAGGATTTATTGCCTCCGGCTGAATGTATAATCTTATAAATGGGAGTAACTAATGAAAAAGAATCAGTTGGTATCGATAATCGGGGCGGTGATATTGGCGACCTTCAGCACGGCGCCTCTTTTTGCCGCCGACTTTGAAGTCACGAAGGTGATCGAAATTGGCCCGGCAAATCAGGGATTCATGAGTTGGCCTCTTCGCTGGTCGCCCGACGGGAAGTGGCTGGCATTTTTCCGTGGAGACCGGCTGATGTTGGCGGACACACTAGGGGGGACA
This sequence comes from Ignavibacterium sp., assembly GCA_020724775.1. GTDB lineage: Bacteria > Zixibacteria > MSB-5A5 > GN15 > PGXB01 > DYGG01. The sequence continues at coordinate 56,441 of DYGG01000015.1, forward strand.
AAGGAGGTGAAGAGATTAGACCTCGGACCGAGACGATTTGAATGGGTTTCGAACGAAGAAATAGCGGGCTATTTTGACCAGGGGACAATACCTGATTCATCTATTCAAAGGATATTGATCATAGACATTACAGACGGGGCCGAAACGGTTCTGGAGGAACAAATACATTATAAGGGTCGCGTGAATCGAAGGTCGATGCAAGGGCCGTGGCGGACGGTTGAAGGAGATGTTTATTATATTATGGACGAGCGTATCAGCCCCATTTCGCGCAAGACAACTGAGGTCAGGAAGAAGATAGTTACGCGGAAGGGGGCCCGATCGGGAAACTCCTCGGGAAATAGTGGTCATATCCTTCACTGGGGAACGGATGGGATTTATAAAGTGGCACTTTCGGGAGCGGATTCGGTCCGCATTTCGCCTCACCCGCAAGGGGTGGGCCCCGGAGGGGTCACATTATCGCCTGATAGTTCTATCATAAATGTAAGCGGCAGTTTACTAAGGCTGAAGGATTCAATAACAATTAATCTGAATAAGGTGGTATCGGACATTCCTGATATAGCGAAGTATTGCGGGTGCGGGGACGTTTCGTTTAATCTTATATTTCGCGAGGCGCTGTTCGTGCAATCCTGTGATTCTGATGGCCATGAAACACTGGTAGAGAGGGCCGGAGTTTTTGACCTTGATGACCACTCCTACCGGTTCCTTGAAACCGGCGCCAATGCCAGATATATTTCGGCGCCGGTGTATGCGCCGGATGGTTCGAAAATTGCATTCATATCTGACGGCATTTGTTATATGATATTTAGAAAGCAGATTGGGGGTAAGAAATGGGCGCCCGAATTATAATCAACATAATGATGCTATTTGCTTTGGCAGTTGGATGCTACGCACAACAATATGATGTGTGCTTTGACCCGGGGCACGGAGGGGACGAGCCGGGAACTATAGGATTAACAACCAGTGGTGACACCCTCCTGGAGAAGGACGTGAATCTTCAAGTGGCCCGAGCCCTGGCTCAAAAATGGATGCAGGAATATGTATTGATGTCCTATTTTGTTACGAGGGATACCAACTTTATTACCCCCCGAGATAGGGCTAAAATGGCGAATGACAGCGGAGCCTATTGTCTGATATCCATACACCATAATTCATTTGACCCTTGTCCGTCACAGAAAATTCTGTCATTGTATTCAAACTACCCCACGGTTGTTGGTGACCCATGGCCGCCGAGAGTGCGAGATACATCGAGCACACTTGCCAAGAAAGTATCTTTTATGGTACGGGATATGTTCGAATATCCGCTGTCGGTTGAAAGCCCCAAAAATACTAATACAGATTTTTCCGTGCTATGCCGCTCTAAGATGGCCTCAACGATATCTGAAGCGTCATTCATCTGCATTCCTCAGGAAGCTGACTTATTTACGGAATATAGTTATTCCCATCCTTTATGGAGCGACCACGCCGAGGATGAAGCTCTCGCCATTGCGCAAGCAGCTTGGAGCTATAAATGGAATAACGGCATAGGAAGCATAGATTACGCATATGTTCTATCTTCATGGACAACTGCTCAATGTACCGTAAGCGTCGATTGGGAGAGTCACGAAGTTCCATTCGAATGGTGCTGGCCAAGCAACCAGTATTACACAATCGGCGCCGATTGGGATTTCTACTTTGATGGCTATCACTATACTTTCTACCGCTGGGCTAGGGTGGATTATAAATATCGTGATATTCTGGAGTTGTACTCTCCCGGCACTAATCCGCTTTACGCTCAGCCACCGGTGACGGATTTATGGGGGTATGTTAGTTTGATCGCAATATATAGCGGTGGTGATTTTGGGACTAGACTGGTGATGCCTTTTCCCTTCACCACGGAAATCGATAATAACGATACGACGACAGTGATGTGGGATGCCTGTCCGGGCGTGTTGAACAGTTGCTCGGTTTATGTTGACCTATCGACTGACAACAAGCGGACCTGGACACGGATAGCGGGCCCGCTGCCTTACGATAACGGGATGCAGGGGCAGATTTATAAAGGATCGGATGGGACCGACTATCCCAACGTCGGTAAATTTCTCTGGCATACTCCCAATATAGTGTCGGACAGTTGCTATCTGAGGATTTCGGGAAGCGACATTGCCGAGAATCAAGCAACCTTTGTCTCCCATCGCTTTTCCCTGGCGGGGTGCTGGCGGCCGATACCGCATTTCGAGGCAAATGACTCTTCCGGAATATTTCCGATGACTGTTCATTTTTTGGAGTGGTCCGAGCATGGCCCGACAGCATGGTTTTGGGATTTTGGGGACGGAGAGACTTCCACCCAGCAGAGTCCATATCATGTCTATGACACGATAGGGAATTACACTGTGAGCCTGATTGCCTCCAACGCTTGCGGACCGGAAACGCTTATTGTCCCTGACATGATTCATGTCGTTTGTCAGATGCCGTCGAACATTGACGCATCGGATTCTTCTGTTCTGGTCGGACAGCAGGTTACTTTCTTTCGATTCCCCAATGATTCTTTGGATGCGACTTTTGACTGGGATTTCGGAGACGGTGAGACAGCCACCACCTCATCAGATCTAATTGCGCACCAGTACACATGCCCCGGGATATTTACGGTGAAACTAAGGCTAACTAACCGTTGCGGGGTCACGGAATTAGTGAAAAACAGATTCGTGACAGTGACCGACCCGACCGGGACATTGGACTCTGATGGTGACGGTTTTGGAGACGAGTGTGACAATTGTCCGGAGGTTGCCAACAATGACCAGACCGATAGTGACGGCAACGGAGTAGGGGATGCCTGTGATTTTGTCTGCGGCAACGCTAACGGCAGCGGCAATGGACTGGTGAATATTCTGGATGTGCTGTATATGGTGGCATACTTATATAAGGGAGGGCAGACGCCATTTCCGCTGGAATCAGCGGACTGTAATGGGAATGGCACCGTGAATATCATTGATGTCACCTATCTTCTGGCAAACTTGTACAAGGGGGGCCCGCCATTGGTATGTTAACGTGAATGGAATGAATTTTAGGGGGTCAGAGTGGTTTTTTGGAATAATCTTCATTGCGGAAAACCTCTCTGACCTGTTTGTTGGTCACCTGAAGCAGGCAAGGCGAGATTGATAATACTGGCTAATAGTATTGCCCCTTGGGGTATAATCCATAAATTGGTGAGAGAGGTATGAAAATACCTTTGTGGTAGATCAAACGGGGACCGATGGATATCATTCTGCTGGAATTAGCGGGACCTGATGACCGGGAGGAACGGATGAAGAAATCAAATTTGTTTCAAGCGATAATCGGGGCGTTGATATTAGCGACCTTCAGTGCGGCGCCTCTTTTTGCCGCCGACTTTGAAGTCACCAAAGTGGTTGAAATCGGCCCGGCGGACTTGGTGCCTTTCCTGGGACCATTGAAATGGTCGCCGGATGGTACTATGATATCATATTTTAGTAAGGGCTATTTGATGATTTCAGACACTCTGGGAAATACACATCAGGTGAGAAAAGTAGAATCTATGCCAAGGGTGTATGAATGGGTATCGGACAGTCTGATATGCATTGACTCCCAGACCGATTTTCGGCGGGCGGGAGAGATTTCTGACAAAGTGATGATAAATGTGTATGATGGTACTGAAAGGACGGCTCAGGATTTCTTTCAAGAACTTGTGTCGGATGAGGCATCGGACATTGTGGATTTTGACTCGCCCAGACGAACTGTAGAGGGCAACCTATGTTTCCGGACTTACACCCGGTCGGGGCGGGCAAAATACTTGACTTACAAACCTTCAAGAAGAAAGGCGGTCGTATCGACTCAAGCAAGCGATCATTACCCGAGGTGGGGTACAGATGCCCTCTATCTTGTGCGAGTAGATGGGTCGGATTCTGTAAGATTCGCGCGAAAACCTTATGAACATATGCCTCGCTCTCCAGTTGTCAGCAAAGACCTGCGATATGTCTTGATGGGTGGAACATTGCAGCGTCTTTCCGATTCGATTTATATAGTTTTGGACACTATGATAAAAGAATTACCCGCCAGAACTGAAGTATGTGGTTTTGTTCTTGGCTCATTCAATGAATCTGTATCAGAGATTTTGCTTCAATTGAGCTGCGATGACGGGCATATGTATGTAGTGAATAGTATAGGGGTGTTCAATCTACTGTCGAACAAGCTCACTATAATTGACCCAATCATAAGTAAGAGCAACTGCACGAGCCCTCGCTACTCACCTGATGGAAGAAAAATAGCCTTTTTATCGGAAGGGAAACTTTTCATTCTGGAGAGGAGGGGATTATGAAGTGGATATTAATAATATGGGTCATGCTAATATTCTTTTTGACGTTCGCGCATAAGACTAAGTCAGCCGACATATGCATTGACCTCGGCCACGGTGGTGATGCTCCCGGGGCGCCCACATACATTCCTGGTTTCACTGAGGACAGCGTGAATCTAATGGTCGGCCATCGCCTAAAGGATTTACTTGATTGGGACCCTTCTCACTCTTATGTATTTACTAGACTAATTGACACTGAACTCACTCTATGGGATAGGGCGATAATTGCGAACGAGAATCAAGTTTGCGCATTCGTTTCAATTCATCATAATGGTGATAGCAGCTAGTACACACAGTATCGCCGCACGTATTACTCAGAGAGGATAAGTACTGCCATCAATTCTGAAGCATCTGAAGAATACCAACTATATTGGCAAGGGCTCCCGAGAACTACTGATTGGACTCTCGCTGGGAAGGCAATGTATAGGATAAGAGATGCTTATAGGACTTTAGGAGAAATCCCATATGCAGTGGAAACGGCCAATTTTTGGGTGCTCACGCATTCAATCATGGCTTCCACCCTAACCGAAGCTTCATTCATCAGTCAGCCGGCCGAGGCGGATAGATTTTACTACAACACTGATGACCACATTGGCAAAGAGGCTGCCGCGCTGTACGCCGCGATCAACAGCTACCTATGGTGGGGACAAGGTATCGCCAAAGTTGACTATGTTTATCTGGACCCTTATGTTAATCCCTACGAGCAAATCCCACTCGAAGTTGACGGTTGGGATGATTATGTTCCATACCAGGCTTGCTGGCTTCAGCATGAGTACCATTCCTTGTATGCAATTCCTTTTTACAAAGATGGATACCAATATACGTTTCATCATTGGTTGCATCGAGATTATACCACAGGCTTCCTGTTAGATGAGTCATCTGCAAATCCGTATAGTTTCTTCGTGGATTATGCTTCCGACAGCACCCACTGGTACACAGCGGTGTTCACCGGTGGTGATTTTGGGACTAGACTGGTGATGCCTTTTCCCTTCACCACGGAAATCGATAATAACGATACGACGACAGTGATGTGGGATGCCTGTCCGGGCGTGTTGAACAGTTGCTCGGTTTATGTTGACCTATCGACTGACAACAAGCGGACCTGGACACGGATAGCGGGCCCGCTGCCTTACGATAACGGGATGCAGGGGCAGATTTATAAAGGATCGGATGGGACCGACTATCCCAACGTCGGTAAATTTCTCTGGCATACTCCCAATATAGTGTCGGACAGTTGCTATCTGAGGATTTCGGGAAGCGACATTGCCGAGAATCAAGCAACCTTTGTCTCCCATCGCTTCTCTCTGGCGGGGTGCTGGCGGCCGACGCCTGGAATTTACACTACTGATACAATCGGTTATTATCCGATGATAGTGGAATTGTTCGACAACTCCGGACATGATCCGACATCTTGGTTGTGGGATTTTGGCGACGGGGAGACCTCGACTCTCAAAGACCCCATTCATGTATATGATACGGCGGGAGATTTTACGGTGCGTCTGGTTGCTTCCAATGCCTGCGGTCCGGAGACCCTGATAGTTCCGAATCTGATACATGTTTACTGCCAGATGCCATCGAGAATAGAAGCGTCTGATACCACCGTAGTAGTTGGCGAGGAATTGACACTTTATCGATATCGCTATGACTCACTTACTGTAAATTATCATTGGGATTTTGGGGATGGCACAACAGATAGCAGTACTGACAATGTAATAGACCATGTCTATTCTTGTCCGGGGATATTTACGGTGAAAGTGGATGTTACCAATCGCTGTGGTGTGACTCATCTGGTTAACAACAGGTTTATTACGGTAACCGACCCGACCGGGACATTGGACTCTGATGGTGACGGTTTTGGAGACGAGTGTG
>DYGG01000016.1 GCA_020724775.1 Ignavibacterium sp.
TCCCAAAAATGGCAAAATAAAAAAAGGGCGTCGACCATTTTGTCAACACCCTGACGGGTCGGCTTCAGCAGCCGACCCGCCTTAATGCATCAAACAAAGGGGCAGATCTTTATTTGAGCAACATCATTTTCTTTGTGGCGCTGAACTGAGCCGCTTCGGCGCGGTATAAATAAATCCCCGAGGTGACCATCTGGCCGCTTTCATTCCGCCCATCCCAGTTAACTGTAACAACCCCGGCTTCGCATTCTCCGGCATACCGCTTCACTATCTGACCGTTGACATTAAATATCGTAATCTGCCACGTAGACGCCACCGGCATCGTCATCTCGATAGCCGTGGAAGGATTAAACGGATTGGGGTAATTCTGCGCCAGGTCAAACGATCGGGGCATGATGGCGCTTCCATACTTGGTAGAGAGAAGTTCTCCGTAATAAGTGCTGAATGATGCCTCTGAGAGCGCTATCGTGCCATCGCCATCATAACTCAATTCCAGGATATTTTCTAAACCCTCTTTAATCATTACTCCGGCGTCATAACTGTAAATCAATACTCTGACTTCATTTTCAGTTATAGTAAACTTCATATCCATAAGCGATGCGCCTGAGGCAAGAACCGGATTATGCGGAGTTACGCCCTCATAGCGGAAAACCAGAAGTCCCGCGCCGATTGGGTGCTCGCTATCAAGCGATAGCGAAACGCGGTTATCTTTATCAATGGCGCTGAGCGCTACCGCCGCCTGATAGGGCGATATCTTCAGAAGCGGCGGAGCATCTCCGGTAATGACTCGCACCAGATACACCAGATCGGCCACCGTAAGGACCATACCGTCGGCGTTGACATCCGAAGCGGCTGTCTGACCGGCAACATTCACCGTGAAGGCTTTCAATCCATATAGGAAGTAGTTGGTCAGAACCACGGCATCACCTATTTCATAAGCAACGCCGTTAAGATTGACGTCGCCGCGGGCATCAATGGAATCGGGATGTTTGACACAGATGCCGCCGTTGAACAGATCAAGACATCTAATCGGCGTAATCTTATCCCCACCCATGCAGGTATCGACCGCTCCCATGCCATCGGGCCGTGAGGATTCCGGAAAGTGGGTATCGTCCCCTTCGTCCCATAAAATCAAGCCGCTGCTGTTATATATGCGGGCATCCAGGTAAAGGTAGGTTCCGGTAGGGTCAGTGAAGGCGTTGTCGCCGCAATCCTGCCAGTAGAAATTAATCGGCAGGAAGTACCCGCCAAGATTCTGGTCGTTGGCAATGCGCATGGTCATAATCGCCAGCAGTCCCTGCGGGCTAAGTTGTTGCTGTGGAGGATGATTGGGACCGTCATTCTGGTCGGCAATTCCGACAATTCGCACCAACCCGGGGGGGCAGGCGATGCAGCCGCCGGCTGTTCCGACTCGATATGTGAAGTATTCCCAACCGCTGATGGCCGTTCCTTTAGTCACATGCAGGAATGACATAACTGAAGCGTCAAAACTAATCAGGAGGTCAAACCCACCAATCGGCTCCATCGTCTCTACCATAAGTTTTACCGGCACGGTCGCCCCGACAATATAGCAGGAGTCGGTCTTGATCGCAATTTCGACACAGGTCGCGCAGGTACTCGAGGGGTAAATCGTCACACTGAACGCCTTGGTTACTTTGTTGCAGCCGTCGGTCGCTTCAAAGCAGAACTCATAAGTGGTATCAATGGTGGTCGGAGTAAAGCAAACACGTCCACTGTCGCTTGTGACACTCTGATATATGCCCGGTCCGCAAACTTTGGTTATCGTCAGATTATCACCGTCAGGGTCATCGGCAAATATTCCGTCGATACATATCTCTTCAATATTCTCCAGACATCCCGGAGTAAGCATATTCTCAGGAACCGTTAAAGATGGAGCCTGATTGCCGTGGACCACAATGTTAAAGTCACAGGTATCGGCGCCGCAAGTAGTCGCGGCAATCGCCCGCACCGGGTATGTCCCGGCGCCGTTAATCGGTATGCATCCAATTCCGCCGCCATAATTCCCCGAGGGGGTAATCGTTACGGTCGCGCCGGCAGGAGTCACCTGAAGCGGGAAACAGATCTGGGACGTAGTCGCCAGGCAAACCGTGGTATCAATATTGCCCGGGCAGGTAATCTGAGCGGCCGAGCCAATAGTCACGACTGCCGTAACTACACAAGTATCGGCTCCGCAAGGGGCGGTCGCTATAACGCGCAGTCGATAAGTGCCGCTGGTGTCGGCAAAGAAGACAACCCGACTGGTGACGGAATTGTAGTACCCTATCGGGGACACGGTCACAGCGGCGTTCGAGGGCGTTATCGGCAGAAGCACACGAACCGTGTCTTTCTTGCAGAGGGATACTGAAGTCGGGCTATCGGGACAGGTTATATCTGCTTTCGGGTCAAAGACAACATTGACTGTTATTAGACAGGTATCGGAACCGCACGGCGCCGTTGCGATAGCGGTTATTCTATATGTTCCGGCAGTATCGGCACGGAAACAGACCTGGCCATTACTGTAGGTGCCGTAAGAGACTAAAATAGCAGCCGTGCTCGGAGTGAATACGAGCGGAACGCAGATATTTCCTGCGCCGCACGCATGTCTTGTGTAGGGACCGATAGCGCATTCGATATTTGCCACCGCTCCGGTAGTGACTGTAATGCAGACTGTATCCTTATCGGAAAGTCCGCAAGCATCGGTGGCGGTCACCACCAGACAGTACTGCCCGGCTGCGGTAGGAGTGAAGCAAATGTTCCCTGTCTCGACATTATATCTCCCTGGAGCGGAAACGGTAATACTCTGGATATTATTATTGGGGTCTATTACTGATATCGGTCTGCAAATTTCAGAGAAGGTACACTGAAAGTAAGTTGTATCCAAACCAGCATTGACGGTCGGTCCCTCGTTTATTTCGACCGTTACCCTGAAGGAACAACTATCAGCACCGCAATCACTGACCGCCACGACGGTTATCTCATACAAGCCTGATGTGTCGGCACTAAAGCAGACGGCGCCATTTTCGTAAGTACCAATCGGCGACACTGTCACCGATGAATTGGGCGGGATTACACCAACCGGACGGCACACATTGCCCGGGGAACAAAGGAAGATAGTTGTATCCGGCGGGCATTGCAGACTTGCCGCCGTTCCGAAAGTGACACGGACGAAAGTTGAATCATTCCCTATCAGGCCGCAGGAGTCATACGCCGTGATACTAAAGATGTACAGACCGGCCGAATCTGGCGTAAAACAGATGGAGCCAGTTTGCGAATTATATATCCCCGGCCGCGACACGGTTACGTTAGCAATATTGTTGTCCTTATCAGTAATCTGCACCGGGAAGCAGACTTCCTCGGGAGCGCAAAGATTTATATCGAGATTTTCCGAAGAGACCACCGATGGAAAGTCATTCTGTATCACATTGACTCGAACGAAGTCCAGTCCGCTCTTGCCGCAGGAATCGGTCGCCACCAGCATCAGAGTATACCAGCCTGGAGCCGAAGGGAGAAAACAGACCGTTCCTGTTATCGGATTGTAACTTGAACCCGGTCCCACCGAAATCTGCATAATATTATTGTCCTGGTCGTACACACCGGCCGGCACACAGATATGCTGCAACTGACAGAGCCAAATGCTGGTGTCGCGACCCAGCATCACGACCGGGTTGGAGTTCATAGTAACATTGACCTGAGCCATGCAACTGTCGGCACCGCAATCACTCTGAACTTTGATTTTCAGATTTTTTACCACTGAGCAGTTAGTATAGAAGCAAACAGAACCGCTGGCCGCGTCGTACCATGCCGAAGCCGGCGAAACTGTTACCTGCGAGCCTTCAGGTATCCCCCCGATGGGGAGACAGATAGTGTCCGGCGCGCAGATGAATATAGCGGTATCGCCGGGGCACTCGAGCGCTACCGACGCCCCATGTGTGACCGTTACCAAGGTCGTATCGCTATCTTTTTCGCCGCAACTGTCAGTTACAGTAGCTATCAGATAGTACATTCCCGGCTGTTCCGGCGTGAAGCAAATGACCCCTCGCCCTTCGACATAATGACCATTCTGAATCTCGACCGAAGAAATGTTGCCGTCATTGTCGTAGTAGTCAAAGGGGATACATATTTCATTTAAGAAACACTGGCTGACTGTACTGTCCGGTCCCAATGTAACTACCGGAGCCGAATTTCTTGACACGGTGACCCTGATTTCTGCGGTATCACTGCTGCAACCGTCAAAAACGGCAACCAGCAATATACAGGCGGAGTCTTCCAGGAAAGTTACTAATCCGGTTCCGGCGTCAATCGCTCCCGGACCATGAATCAATTCATAAGTCAGCGGCATCCCTTCGGGGTCAGTTGCTTTTATCTGATAAAGAAGCGTATCCCGGATGTCGCAGATGAAGTAATTTACCTCCTCTGCAGTTATACTGGGAGGCAAGTCACTACTAACATCAACTCTGATTAGACAGGTGTCAGCGCTGCATTCCGTGCTCGCAATGATTTCAATTTCATACCTGCCGGCGGTGTCGGCGACAAAACAGACTGCCCCTTCGGTAAAGGTGCCTATCGGGGATACTGTCACCGACGCATTAAGAAAATTGAGCCCTACCGGTCGACATATTGTTGTCGGTTCGCAGATGGTGATTGTCGTATCATCAGGACAGGTGAGTTCTACATCCGGAGCCACAATGATGTTAAATGAAAGATTGCAGGTGTCGGCACCGCAAATGTTGGAGGCTATAATTTGCACCTCATTCAGCCCTGCCGATTGCGGTGTGAAACAAAAAAGTCCGTTTGTCCAACTTCCCACGCTGGCGTTCACGGTAGTGGCATATTCAATGGGCAATTCTATGCAGACTTGAGATAACTCGCATTGCGCGATATCGGTCACTTCGCTCGGACAACTAATGGCCGGAAGTGGAATCTGGGTCGCACTGATGGTCACTTCGCATGTATCTGCGCCGCAATTATTGCGGGCAATCACACGCACGCTGGTAAGTCCCGGCTCCGTGATTTCCACACAAATCTGACCGTTCTTCCATTCGCCTCCCTCTACAATAACCGTATCGCTGTTAAAGATTCCCAATTCGAAGCAAGCAGTATCTGCGTCGCAGAACAGGAATCCAAACGGTTCGGTGGGACAGGCGATTGACGGCAATCCGGTAATCGCCACGTTCACCATAACCAGACAGGTTTCCGACCCGCAATTATTCCAGGCTACTACTTGCATCTCGTAAAGTCCGGCGCTGTCAGCCGTGAAGCAGAGCGTTCCTTCCGACCAACGTCCGCCTGATACTGTCACCGAATCAAAATCGGTAATCGGAAGACTGATACAGACTTCACCTGGAGCGCAAAGAGTCTTCCCAATCACACTCTCGTAACAGGCAATACTTGGCCACGGCCGAATCTCGACATCAGCCTCTACCTGGCAAGTATCCACTCCGCACTCGTTGGCGGCAATAATTGTCAGTGTATAATGGCCCGATGTCGGCGCAAAGAAACAGACTTCTCCGTTCCTATATTCGCCGCCGACTACCGTAATTTCAGCCAATTCCGGAGAGACTGAAACCGGAATGCAGAAACTATCCGGGACGCAAGTCTGAAAACTCGCCGGCTCAACCGGGCATGAAATAGATGGTAATTCGCCCAGTATCACAGAAACTATAACGGTATCGGTATCGAAGGCAAAACATTGGTCGCTTATGGTGACAACAATGGTGTCCTCACCGCTTACTGCAGGCTGGTAACAGACCTGTCCGGTCTCGGCATCATAAAAACCGATATTGGTCGCTATATCTGAAATGTTTTCATCGAGATCATAACTGTTCAGATCTATACATATTAATGTCGCGGGAGGGCATCGAAATGCCGTAAAATCATCACCCAGGTTAACTACTGGCGACGAGTTTATTGTTACATTAACTACCCCCGTGTCAACGGCCGTCAATCCGCAGGAATCAACAACGGTAACTATGAACTGATATTCTCCCGTTCCGGACGTAGTAAAACAGATATAACCGTCGACATATTCGGCCCCGCCTCTAACCGACACCGACATCAGATTGCCGTCGATATCGCCGACAGCGGTCGGAAGACATATATTTTCAGGGCGGCAGAGGAAGACACTGCTATCTGCCACCGAGACGGTGGGGGCAGAATTCGGCACAACCGTCACCTTTATTGAGTCATATCCAGTCGCGCCGCAACTGTCGGTTGCTCTCAGTTCAAACTCGTAAACCCCCGCTCCATCGGGTTCAAAACAAACCTTTTGTAAGACGGAATCATATATGCCAAAAGGCGATACCATTATTGATACTATGTCCCTGTCGCCGGAAACCGAAGCGTCAAAACAGATTTCTTCCATATCACAAAGAAAAACGGTGGTATCGGGGCCAACAGTCACCTTCGGCGGCTCATTGCGATTCACGGTCACATTCAGAAAGTCAATCCCTTTGGCGCCGCAGGCGTCGGTGGCAAGAACCATCAGCACATTTACATGGTTTGCCGGGTAAAAACAGACCATCCCGGTGATTGGATTATAGTAGCCGCTCTGATTTACAGTAATGCTTACTATATTATTGTCCGGATCAATGATTCCGGCCGGAATACAAACTTCTCCGGTCTCGCACAGATAAATACTGGTATCCCTGCCCAACATCACCGTCGGCGGACGATTCATTGTCACATGTACCATAAACGAACAGGTATCGGCTCCACACTCATTCTCCACTATCAAACTCAAATTCTTATTGACCGTGCAGTTAGTGTAGAAACAAATCGACTGTGTGGCGGCGTTATACCACGCCGAAGACGGCGTTACAGTCACATTCGCCCCTTCCGGAATTCCCTGAACCGGGATACATAGGGTCTCGGGCTGACAGATAAAAATGCTGGTATCGGCACAGGACAATTCCGGCGGCGGCCCTGTAACAACCGTTATGATAACCGTATCTTCCACACAGGGAGGTATCCTCAGACCGCCGTCAGTGTCACCGCGCAGGCAGCGGTCGGTCATGCAGTAGACGAAGATATAGTCAGCGGAATCAACCGCCTCCGGATAGAAGCAGGTTGTACCGGTGGTGGCATCGGTCATGACAAAGCTGCCCGGTCCCTCCACCTGTACTATCTGAATAGAATCCCCCGGGTCAGGGTCAATTGCGGTCACTTCGAAGCAGATTGTATCGGGACCGCATAATTCAAACTTGCGATGGAATCCGTACATTTCGGGGGGAGTGTTGACCGTAATCGAAAGGCAGATTACGGCGGTATCAGCACCACAGATGTCGGAGACCTCAACTGTGAAACAGCGAACTGATGACAAATTTTCGGAAAACGTGATTAGTCCGGTTTGACTGTCAATTGAGCCGTAGTCGGAAAGGAGCCTGAAGGTAAGCGGGTCATTTTCAGGGTCCGTGGCAACGACCACATATTGATACAATTCTCTCGGAAAACACTCAACAAAACTGCTATCGCCAGTCAGAATTGACGGCGGCTGATTCAAAAAGACCACATAACTTTTGGTTGCCACCGCCGTTCGGTTGTAGTCGTCTCGTGCTTCATAGACCACATCGTAGGTCCCTGACGAATCCGGCGTGAAGTCGAAATAGCCATAGGCCGGCGGATGTGACGGTTCCGAACTGAAATCGCCCGGACCGCTCAATTTGCTCATGGTGATTATCCGCTCGGAATGTATGCTGGTGGCGACAATGGTGTCGTGGATGGTCGAGCCCAGGCAAATATAAAAAGTATCAACCGGGTCAAAAGAAAAGAACTCCGGAGGCCAGTACAGATTGGGCGTCTGCACATCACTGGATGAAACCGGCGCCGCCTGACCCGTGCTTTTATAACTGGGGGAGGTTGTTACCTGTCCAAAAGCATTGACGGTGGATAGAAGAATTATTAATAACAGGGAAACCGCTCCCGCTGACAGCAGTTTCGTTTTATTCATTATTCCTCCGCTGGACATTTTTCTCTGTGAACCGTAAAGCAACAAAACCGGCGGCAGAGTACCCAAAGGCAGGATTCAATCTGTCAAGTGAGGATAGAAAAAGGATCCAATCCAGCCCATTTATCTTCTTGACTAATTTACAATTATATCTTGTAAGTACTATTAGCAGTCGTCCAATTAAATTCAAGGTTAATATACCTTGCATCCTGCCTAAGTCAAGATTTTTTCTGGCGATACTCAGCGTAATGGTCGTTCTCCTTACCTATTCGAAATCAATCATTCTAACATGCGACTTACCATTTCATAAATCCCGTCCCAAACCGGCGGACTTCCAAATTTCCAGGTAAAATGATGTAATCCGCCGCCCTGAATCCACGCAATTTCCTTGCCTTAATAGTCCCCAATTATCTTTTGTCTGCGGTTCTGGCCGAAAGACGATGGAGCCGCGCTTACGCGCGGCACCCGATTGATATGCACCAGTCTAACTGCATATATTACAAAAGCATACGGTCGAGAGATAAATATGTACATTAAGCCCCTAAGGGTGCTTGGAGTCGACTGATGAATATAGTCCTCCGTGCGCCCAAAAACTTCAGTCGTTTCGCAGTACTCTAATATTTCATCTTATCTGCAACGCGGTGCATTTAAGACTTTAATAGTCGATTTTGCAGATTCCGGGGATTCTACTTCTCCGTCGCATCAAGTATCACCGGAAGTCCGTTTTTGGAGTTTCCGATTACAATCACCTTGGTATTAGGCGATTCCGCTAATTTCTGCGTCGCCTCGATTCCTTTCCAGGTCAGGAGTGATGGCGTAACTCCTGAGGCTACTATTTTCTGAAAATCGGCTATCCCCTGCGCTTCGATTCGTTTCCTTTCCGCCTCCTGCTTCTCCTTGGTTAGGATAAACTGCATCTTCTGGGATTCCTGGTCGGCTTCCAGTTTGGCGTTTATCGCCTCCGATATTTTCTGCGGAAGCCCCACATCGCGGATAATCACATTCTCCACCGTCACATATTTATCTTTCAACTGCTCGCGCATCCCGTTGAGAATTTCCGAGGCGATAGTTTCCCGCTTGGTCGAATAGAGTTCTTCCGGTTTGTATCGGCCTACCACGCTCCGCGCCTGCCCCCGTAAGGCCGGGGCTACGGCAACGTCAAAAAACTGGGGACCTATTGTTACCTGCAGCGAATCCAGTTTATCGACTATCGGGCGGTACCAGATGCTGACTTCCAGTCCAATGGTCGCCCCATCGGCCGAAAGCACCCGCAAATCTTCCTTTCGCTCATCCAGCTGAATCTTGAAGACAAAAACATTGTTCCAGGGGAAATGAAATATAAACCCTTCCGGATATATCTTCCCCATTTCGGTGCCGTCGCCAAACTTGTAGTAAAAGACACCTCGGTGCCCCGATGGTATCTGCGAACCGCACCCGACCAGACCGGAGATGAGAATTGCTCCCATCAGTATTAACAGTCCCGAATTGCTCCAGCGATTTTTCATTCCTCTCCTCCTCGAAATGTTTCATGAATCTGCGAGTGAAAGCAATCTAAGACGTCTCAACCTGTTATCACAAGCAAAATCTGACGCCCCCGTCGTCTTTCTGATAAACAAACTCTATCGCGACGGTTCAGTTTCCAATCGAGACCGGAATGATAAAATCCAATCGTTTCACCAGGGTTGTCTCCGGCGGAGATAAAGTGGAATCAATCGCAAAAATTCCCGGCATCTGGAACGTCAGCAGATGATAATACCTGCTGGTGGCTCCGGGAAGTTTCCAGCCGGCCCTAAATGTACTCCCCTGTAACCGGCATTCTACGGCAGTCAGACTATCCTGAGCATTACGAACTGATATTATATCACGGTTGCTGGAGACCAGAGTCAGCGAATCGGCAAACGGGAAATTAGGTATATCATCGACCGGCAGGTAGTTGGCTAAATTCAGCAACTGAGTCGGAGAGGCGTTGATATCAAACCTGATAAGTTCAGCGGCGCTGAAGATTTTTCCCGATGAGGCTTCTATTCTCCGCGTCGCATTGGCGCCGTTAAATCCCCAGAAGCGCCATCCTCTGTATTCATAGGCATCACCGTACAATTTGAGAAAGTAAGCATGTCGAACGACATTGCTTTTAAAGAGATAGGATGGCTCTAAATTCGTTCCGACAATCCTGGATAACCTTCCGAAATAGTCATCATCTACCCGCGCCGAGGCGTCATAGATCGATTCGTACGGTGGCACATCTTTCTGCGAGGTGCCAATCAAAACTTTTATTTTTCGTTTGACTGAATCAATTGTCAGGAGATATTTGACGGTGGTGTCACCAAGAGAAAACGGACCCCGGGCATAAATTTCCTGAGAGAAGAGTTCTTTGCCGTTTTCCGAGTCGACTATAAAACTTTCTATCTCTTCCGCGTAGGTGCTGTCAGTGGTAAAGGTTTTCTTGTCGCAGGAAACGGACAGTAACATCATTATCACAAAGACTATGAACCTTGAGACCCTGTGTAATTTCATTTTCGGCTCCGGCTCTTCTTGAGGTTCATTTTCAGATTCTTAAGTTCATCACGGATGGCTGCTGCCGTTTCAAATTCAAGATTATCGGCCGCCCTGCGCATCGCTTTCAGCAGAAACGCTATCTTCCCCTCTGCCGTCATATCCGCGAAATGGTCCGGTCTCTCGAATGTTTTCTCTTCAACCGTTTTAGAGTCCGCAAAGCGGGTCGCCTGCAAAATCTCCTCCCGTGTCTTATGTATTGTCTCCGGATTGATATTGTGCTCCTTATTGTATGCCAGTTGTTTTAGTCTCCGGCGCTCCGTCTCATCCATCGCCTTGCGCATGGAATCGGTAATTCTGTCGGCATAGAAAATGACCTCTCCGTTCTTATGGCGTGCCGCCCTTCCGGCGGTCTGTATCAACGAACGCTCCGAGCGCAAAAAACCCTCCTTGTCGGCATCCAGTATTGCCACCAGGGAGACTTCCGGAAGGTCCAACCCTTCACGCAGCAAATTGATACCGACCAGGACGTCAAACTCCGCCAGACGCAGGTCGCGAATAATCTCGGTGCGGTCGATGGCGTCTATCTCACTATGTAAATAACGCACTCGCATCCCCAGTTTGTTCAAATATTCCGATAGGTCCTCCGCCATTCGCTTGGTCAGAGTCGTCACCAGCGTCCTTTCGCCGGCGACGACACGGTTTCTGATTTCGGCTATCAAGTCGTCAACCTGGGTGCCCAGAGGACGGACCGAAATCTTGGGGTCGCATAGTCCGGTAGGTCGAATCACCTGCTCCACTACGACTCCCTGCGATTTCTCCAATTCGTAATCGCCCGGGGTCGCCGACACGAATATCACCCGGTCTATATGCGATTCAAATTCATCAAAGAAAAGGGGACGATTATCCAGCGCCGACGGCAGCCGAAAACCATGCTCCACCAGAATCTCTTTGCGGGAGCGGTCCCCGGCGTACATCCCTCGTATCTGCGGCACCGTCTGATGCGATTCATCTATTATCATCAGAAAGTCTTTGGGAAAGAAATCAATCAGGGTGGCGGGAGCCTCTCCGGGAACCCGACCTGATATATGGCGGGAGTAGTTCTCGATACCGCTGCAGTACCCCACTTCCTTGAGCATTTCGAGGTCATATTTGGTTCGCGATTCCAGCCGCTGCGCTTCCAGCAATTTCCCCTGCGACCGAAATTCTTCCAGGCGCGCCTTCAGTTCCTCTTCTATCGCCACCACCGCTCTCTCCATCTGCGGCTGGGTCGTTACAAAATGTTTAGCAGGATATATCGCCGCTCGGGCACGCTCCGTAATTATCTCGCCGGTCAACGGATTCAGTTCGGTAATCCTTTCAATCTCATCGCCAAACAGTTCAATCCGGAGAGCCGTTTCCTGATAAGCCGGTATCAATTCCAGGGTGTCGCCCCGCACTCGGAAATTACCGCGCGAAAAATCGATGTCGTTCCGGTTATAATGAATGTCAATTAACTGTCTAATTATCACATCCCGCTCGATTGACTGCCCCACCTCCAGAAACAACAGCAGGTCCTTGTAATCCTGCGGTGAGCCTAAACCATAAATGCACGACACTGAAGCCACAATTATGACATCTTCCCGCTCCAGGAGCGATGCCGTTGCCCGAAGCCGCAGACGGTCGATGTCTTCATTCATCGAGGTATCTTTTTCTATATAAGTATCGGTGGTGGGAAGATATGCCTCCGGTTGATAGTAATCATAGTAACTGATGAAAAATTCCACCGCATTCTTAGGAAAAAACGCCCTCAATTCCCCGTATAACTGGGCCGCCAGGGTTTTATTGTGAGAAATGACCAGCGTCGGACGGCGATACTGCTCAATTACATTGGCGACGGAAAAGGTCTTCCCGGAACCGGTAACACCCAGCAGAGTTTGAAATCGGTCCCCCCTGTTCAAGCCTTCAGCCAGTTGTCTAATTGCTTCCGGCTGGTCTCCTCTGGGCGAAAAACTGGATACCAGTTGAAACTTTTCTGCACTTCCGGTTCCTGCCGGCTCAATCCTGGATAGATTGTTTTTCTTCATAGTAAATCCGTATCCAATATACGTTCTCCCCTTTAATTCACAATCATATTTCGTATAATTCCGGACTCCTGCGCGCATTTATGGAACCGTTAATGAGTTGAAACGTTTAAAGTTTAGCAGCGACGGCATCTTTTGCCGAAGAAAGTAAGTTTAATTTTTGCTTGACAGACGGCATAAATCGGATAAGTTTAGTTTTCCGTTCGTAAGATTTTAATAGGTTTTGACTTAGGTTGAAGGAGACTCTTATGCTCGCCATATTCGAATCAGGCGGACTTCAGTTCAACGCCGAAGTCGGCTCGGTCCTGAAAATCCCGTATCTTGGCGCCGCTCCCGGTTCTACCGTGACTCTCGACAAAGTCCTTCTCTTGAAGGATGGCGAAAATGCCCTGGTGGGAAAACCGTATGTACCTTCCGCCCGCATCGAAGCGGAAGTTATCAAAGAAGGACTTGCGGAAAAAGTGGCAATCTATAAATTCAAGAAAAGAACTAAGTATCGTCGGCACCGAGGACATCGCCAGCAGTACTCTGAGATTAAGATTAACAAGATTATACCTCCGCAAAATTGATTTCCGGCAGGGACGCCATATTTTTCATTACACCGGAGTCGCGCTCTTCCCGGCTTCTACTGATATGGGCAATTCTTCTGGTCATCGGTCTGACATCCAATAAGTCCGGGGCGCAATCCTTTAATGTCGTTTCAGTTGAGGTGGAAGGGAATAAAGCGGCTTCTACCTCCCTGATTCTCTCGGTTGCCGGTATAAAGCCGGGCGACCAGCTTTCCTCGTCAACTACCCAGGATGCTGTCCGCCGGCTTTACGGCCTGCAGTTTTTTCAGGATGTTGCCATTGAAGCCGAAGAGGTAACGGGCGGACTTAAAATAATCATTGGAGTTCGGGAACTACCCCGTTTGTCCGGAGTCGAGTTTGACGGCAACTCCAAGATAAAATCCAAAGACCTGCAGGAGAAACTGAAACTTGAACCTGGGGCTTATTTGTCTCCTCAGTTGATATTTGACAAGAAGATTGAGATTATCAACCTTTACGGCGAAAAGGGCTACTTTCTTGCCCGCGCCATTCCCCATCTGACATATTCTGCCGATTCCTCCGAAGTGGTGTTGAAATATGAAATCGAGGAAGGCTCCAAGGTCAAGGTTGAAAGCGTGGTCCTTTCCGGAAACGAGCAAGTCCCGGCAAAAGAAATTATTGGCAAAATGCGCAACCGCAAACGAGGCTTTCTTAAGTCATCTAATTTCGATAAAGAAAAGTACCCCGAAGACAAAGATAAGATTGTTGAGTACCTGCATAAGGAAGGGTATGTTGACGCCTATCTCAAGTCTGATTCTATCGCTATTGACTCCGCCCGCAATCGGATGACCATCTTCCTTGATATTCATGAGGGGCCACGGTACTACTTCGGTAAAACGGAATGGAAAGGGAATGAAGTATTTGCTGCCCGTGACCTTCAACGAGTTCTCAAATTTAGAGAGGGAGCGGTTTTCAATCAAGAAAAATATGACGAATCAACTTACGAGATCTATTATCTCTATCAGGAGAAGGGGTACCTGCATGTTCGTCTCATCGATGACCTCCGTACCCGCGACTCGGTAATTGACATCAATTTTGACATCGTCGAAGGACTTCCCTCGGAAGTGAACCTGGTAAAGATCATCGGCAACAATAAGACTAAGGAAAAGGTTATTCGCCGCGAGATGAAAATGCGCCCGGGCCAGATTTACCGTCGTTCCCTGATGATGCGTTCTATCCGCGACATCATGCAACTCAATTATTTCGCCAAGGTCGAACCGGATATACAGCCGCTGGCGTCAGGCGATGTCGACGTCATCATGAAAGTGGAAGAGAAACCGACCGGACAGGTTTCGGCCGGCGCCGGTTATTCCGCCCAGGATAAATTTGTAGGCACTTTCGGACTGGGTATCCCCAATTTCCGCGGTATGGGTCAGAATCTAAATTTCAATGTCGATATTGGAAGCCGTGTCAATTCCTACTCTATATCTTTTACCGAACCGTGGCTTTTCTCCACCCCCACTCAGTTGGGCGCTGACCTTTATTACACCAATCGCCGTTGGTACGAAGATTATACGGAGGGACGTCGCGGCGGCTCCCTGCGGATTGGACGTCGTCTCCACTGGCCCGATAACTATTTCCGCGTCTATGCCCGCTATCGCTTTGAAGGGGACCGCTATTATGATTTCAGTGACGGGTATGCTAACAACTACCGGAAACTTCGGATAAATTATTACTTTCTCCCCGGTGGGACCGCCCCCTACGATACCACCGCCTCCTTTGAAGATATTATCCCCGGCTCCCTTCTTGATTACGGCGAGGACTGGTTTAATGCCTCCAGTCTCCAGTTGACACTGGAGCGTGACAGTCGCAACATGCCTGAGTTCGCCACCTCCGGCTCTATTCTTTCATATTCTTTCGAGAATACCGGCAAGGCTCTCGGCGGCTATTGGGAATATCAGAAACATCTTTTCTCCGGCGCCAAGTTCATACCTGTATTCTGGAAATTGGCTCTGGCTGGCAATGTAACCTTCGGCGCCATTCACGCCCCCAACGGTGATGAAAAAATACTCGAATTCGATCGCTTCAGCCCCGGCGGAGTCGGCTATCTTGGAACCGTACGTGGATATGATGACGGCTCCCTCACGCCTGACACCGGCGCTGTCTCCACTACCGAGTATAATTGGCTGACTTATATAGATGATACCACCGCGATTCGCGATTCGACCACAACCAGCAGGAGAGTCTATACCGCCAATGTGCGCGGTAAATATCTGCTGGTCGGAAACCTGGAATTACAGTTGCCGATAATTGAAAATCAGCTTTATCTGCTCGCCTTTTATGACATAGGTAACTCCTGGTTGAAATCAGGTCAGATACGACTGGATGACCTCTACGCCGGGGTAGGTATCGGTTTCCGTCTCAGCGTCCCCGGTATCGGGACTATTGGTTTCGATTTCGGATATCCTCTGGATGACCGACGGGGTCAAACGCGCGGTTGGAAACCACATTTTCAGGTTGGGACAACCATTAGATAGTATAATTTAAAGGAGTGTTTACATGAGGAGTAAGAAGGCTTTTGCAATCATTATCGCCACCTTAGCGGGTAGCATTATTTTAGCATCGGCCGTTTCGGCACAAGTTGGAAAATACGGTTATGTCGATTCCGACAAAATCTTCGCCGAATACAAAGCCTGGGTGAAAGCGCAAGAGGAATTCAATACCGAGTACAAAGCCTGGGATGATGAAGCCAAGAAGATGCAGAAAGAACTGGAAGACCTGGTGGCGGAATATGAGAAACAGAAATTGATACTATCGGCTGATAAGAAAAAAGAGAGGGAAGCCCAGATCCAGGCTAAGCGGAGCGCTCTTGACGCCTACACCAAGGAAATCTTCGGTCCTGCCGGCACGGCTGAAAGAAAGAACAACGAGTTGGTTCGTCCATTGCTGGAAAGAATCAACGCCGCCATTGAGCGGGTCGCGACCGAAGGGAACTACGATTTCATTTATAATTCCGCCGGCCTTGCTTACGCAAAAAAAGATTATGACGTAACCGACAAAGTCCTTCAGATTCTGGAGGAAGAGTAAAAGGGTGTCCCGGTTTGAGTTTCACGCTTAAAGAATTGGCAGAACTGGTCGAGGGGGATTTGCGCGGTAACCCCGATATCGAAGTCAATGCCGCTGCCCCCATCGATTCTGCCCGACCCGGGCAGATCACCTTTCTGGCAAACAGCAAATATCAACCGTTTCTGAATACGACCGCCGCTTCGGCGGTCATATTGCATCCGGACATATCGTACGACCGCACCGCCTCCATTCGCCATCCCAATCCCTATTTCGCCTTCGCCGTTATTCTCGACCTTCTCTATCCCGAAGATGACTATTATCGTTCCGGTATCTCTAATCTGGCACATCTCGCGCCCACCGCAATCCTGGGAAACGATTGTTCTGTCGGCGCCTTCACCGTAGTGGGTGACCACAGTACTATCGGAAGCGACACGGTCATCATGCCGGCCGCCTTTATAGGAAGAAATGTCACTATCGGCGCCCATTGTAAAATCTACCCCAATGTCTCAATTCTTGATGATACCCGTATTGGCGACCATGTTATTATCCACAGCGGTACCGTCATCGGTTCCGATGGTTTCGGTTTTGCCCGACATCCCGGCGGCATCAAGAAAGTCAGGCAGGTCGGTTGGGTCGAAATTGGATATGATGTTGAAATTGGCGCCAACTGTGGCATAGACCGGGGCGCCCTGGGCGCTACACGAATTGGCAATGGTGTCAAGATTGATAATCTGGTACAGATTGCCCACAATGTCCAGATCGGAGATTACAGCATAATCGTCGCGCAGGTTGGGATTTCCGGCTCCACAAAATTAGGCAAGGGGGTAATCCTCGCCGGACAGGTCGGCCTGGTGGGGCATATTGAGGTCGGAGATGGCGCCACTGTTGGCGCTCAATCCGGGGTCGGCAAGGATATTCCTGCCGGAAAGATATATTTCGGTTACCCGGCGCGTGAAGCGATGCTTGCCAAGCGAATTGAAGCCTGCCTCTCGCGCCTGCCGGACCTATTCAAACGGGTCCGCGGTCTCGAAGAGAAAATTAAAGATTGAATTTTATAGACCTGAGTCCCCGTTCAGCCAGCGATTTCACACCAGTTTTTCTTTCCACAAACAGGACAGCGCAATTTTTTCTTATCAGGAGTATGCGGGCTTAAGAAATCAACCATAATAGGTAGTCGAAAAGTCACTCCACAGGCGGGGCATTTGCAAGAAGTACTCTTAGAATGATGCTTAACAATAATGAAAATCAATGCCACCACCATTGACAACCAGACAATTACCCCCACCGTCCCAAACTTCGGAATAAATATTATTCCCAATGGAATAATCACTATTAAGAGAAAGGAAATTCCGGCTGCCGTTTTCAATCGGCTGCCATTTCCGCTCTTGGTCATTCTCCCTCCTCCAGAACGGAAAGACTATACCGTTTCAATTAGAACGGAAGGTCATCATCTTCGGCGCCGATATCATTCACCGGCGGAGCGCCCGCAACGGCGCCGGTAGTTGTCACTTCCTTCTCGGCTCCACCTTTACTTCCCAGGAACTGAATCCGCAGCGCCACGATTTCGGTGGTATATCGCTTGTTGCCGTCTTTATCATCCCAGTTGCGCGTCTGAATCCGCCCTTCTATATAGACCTGCCGTCCCTTGGAGAGATATTCTTTTGCCATTTCCGCCGGTTTGCCCCAAACGACAATGTTATGCCATTCTGTCCTGTCTTGCATGACTCCATCTTTGTCGCGCCATTTCTCCGACGTTGCCAATGAAAAGGTGGCAACCGGCTGTCCCCCGGGCGTATACCGCAGGTCCGGATCTTTTCCCAGATTTCCGATAAGTATCACTTTGTTCACGCCTGCCATACGATACCTTTCCTGAATATGTAATAGATTGTAATTATGTAATATAATCCCATCATTTCCCGCTGTCAATAACTACCCCACCGCCATATTTTCACTTGAAACGGTGACTCCTTAATATTATTATCAGTCAATTCATGAGTAAAATATAGTATGGAACTACATATCAACGAAATCGAATCGGCGGCAACGCTGGAGAGATTCCTCTCGGAGAAACTGAAGCGTTCCGGTCTGTCCGGATATATCATCGGTCTGTCCGGAGGTATCGATTCCTCCCTCTCTGCCGCCGTTGCCGTAAGGGCGGTTGGGTCTGAGAAAGTTCTGGGGCTCATTCTACCTTACTCCCGATCGCACCAGGAGTCTGAAAAAGACGCACTTCTCTGCGCCGCCAAATTCCAGTTCAAAACCGAAAAAATCGATATCACACCTATGCTTGAGGCATACTTTGGCAATATCGACAATGTTGAACCGGTGCGGGCAGGAAATAAGATGGCGCGCGAGCGGATGTCAATCCTCTTTGACAAAGCCTCCCTGTACGGTTGTTTGGTTCTCGGAACCTCCAACCGCACCGAAATCTGCCTCGGTTACGGAACCTGGTACGGCGATGTAGCCTGCTCGGTCAATCCCCTTGGGATGCTTTACAAATCACAGGTAAGGCAGTTAGCCAGTTACTACCAGATTCCGGAGTCAATAATCTCCAAGCCTCCTACCGCCGACCTCTGGCCCGGGCAAACCGATGAAGGTGAACTGGGGCTTGAATATGAAAAGGTTGACAGGCTTTTATTTCTTCTGATTGAAAAACAGATACGCGAGCGGAAGGCGTTGAATGACGTTGGCTTTGATGACCGCTTCATCGACCGTACTTTGCTACTTCTGAACAGAAGTTATTTCAAGCGCCACCTGCCGGAAATCGCCGATATCGGCTATCCTCCCATCCCTGACAATATCACTCTTGACTGATATGACCGAGACCGATACTGAAAAGCGGGGCACTCTTTATCTTGTTCCCACTCCCATAGGGAATCTGGGTGATATTACTAACCGTGCCCTTGAAATCATAAAGTCGGTGGAGTTGATAGCCTGTGAGGACACCCGCATCACCGGGAAACTTCTCTCTTTATATGGCGTCAAAAAGAAAATGCTGAGTTATCACAATTTTAATGAGCAGGCGCGCCTTCCGCAATTATTGAGCATTTTGACTGGCGGCGGTGATGTCGCGGTTATCTCTGATGCCGGCTCTCCCGGTCTTTCCGACCCTGCCTATAGAATTATCCGCGCCGCCATAGAAAGCGGCATCAGAGTCTCGCCCCTCCCGGGCGCCAATTCCGTCATCCCGGCTCTTACCGCCTCCGGTCTCCCCCTCGATCGTTTCTTTTTTGAAGGTTTTCTTCCGCACAAGTCAACCGCCCGGAAAAACCGTATCGCCAGACTCCGAGAACTTGACCATACTCTTGTCTTTTTCGAATCCCCATTCCGGATTGAAAAGACCGTTGCTGACCTGCTGGAGGTCCTCGGCAACCGCCCGGCCTGCCTTGCCCGTGAGATTTCTAAAATTTACGAAGAGTTCATTCGCGGAAGACTGTCGGAAATATTGGCGGAGGTCGCCCGTCGCCGCATGAAAGGGGAACTTGTGATTGTGGTAGCGGGGCAGTCCCGAAAGGATTCGACATGACTCGTCGCCCGCACCTTTATCCCTTTGATTATGCTGTCCTGGTCTATCTTTTCCTAATGATAACTTTGATGCTTATCTTTGGCCGTCCACTGCGCCATTATACCGAAGAAATCTTCACCAATGTAATCATCGCCGCCTCTGTCATTGGACTGACATATTTCCTCCGTCCCGACCTCGGTAAAGTCGCCCTTTTTTTTCGTCTGCTTTATCCCGGAATCTTATTCACATTCTTCTATCGACAAACACAGAGTTTCATTTTCTTGATTTTCAAGAGATTCTTTGACCCGGACCTGACCGCGTTCGAGCAGTCATTATTCGGTATTGACCCGACCCTCTGGCTCGACCGCAATTTCCTGCATGTCTGGCTTACCGAACTTCTCAGTTTCGCTTATTTCTCTTATTATTTCATGATGCCTTTTCTCCTTTTGACCCTCTTTTTCATGAAAAGATACAATCCTCTCAAGGAAGCCCTTTTCGCTATCTGTGTCACCTTCTTCATCTCCTATCTTCTATTCGCCCTCTATCCACTGGAAGGTCCACGTTACCATTTCGCCGGACAGTATATCAACAATATCTCCGGTCCCATTTTCCGTCCCCTGGTTGACCTTGCTATAAATAAGGGGGCGGTCCATGGCGGCTGCATGCCCTCATCTCATGTCGCCGTCGCTCTCATTGTCCTTTTTTATTCGCTCAAACATGTCTCGGTGGCAGGGTATATTCTAATTCCGATAAATATTTTCCTTGCCGCAGGAACGGTGTATGGACGATTCCATTATGTTTCGGATGTTGTTGTCGGAGCCGTTATCGCCATTGTTGTTCTTTATCTCACACGGCGATGGCACCATCGTTTATGCAAAAGTCTTCCCCTAAAGCCCACCTTAAAGAAGGAGACTGCACCATATGTATCCTGAACTTTTCAAGATCGGACCGATTTCGATACGCGGCTATGGCTTAATGCTGACCATATCCTTTTTGTTGGGGGTTTACTATGTTTACAGCGCTGCCCGGAAAAATAAGGTTCCCTTTGAACCTCTCATGACCATCGCCTATATTATAATATTCAGCGGTGTCATCGGCGCCCGCCTATTCTACGTGCTTTTTCATCTTGAAGAATTCCAGGGACGGTGGCTTGATACCATCAATCCCTTTCAGTCAGGGCAGGTGGGTATTGCCGGCTTGAATCTGTATGGTGGCATCGTTCTCGCGGTGATTTGTACTTACCTTTATATCAGGGCAAAAAGACTGCCGCTGCTTCAGACGCTGGACCTTTTTGCCCCCACGGTCGGTATTGGCTTAATATTTACCCGCGTCGGCTGCTTTCTGAATGGCTGCTGTTTCGGTGTTCCCACCGAACTACCCTGGGGTGTTGTCTTTCCCCCCGAATCGATACCCTATTATATCTTCGGAGATGCCCATCTCCATCCCACGCAATTGTACAGTTCCCTTTATGGCTTACTGCTCTTCCTGGTCTTGCACTGGCGACTCCAGCACAAACTGTTCGACGGTCAGGTCCTTGCCCTTTTCTTTATGATTGAAGCCGTTTTCAGATTCTTTATTGAATATGTCCGTTATTACGAGAGTGAGATGCACTTCACATTTGACGGCATTCTACCGACATATAACCAACTGATTGCCCTCGCTCTCTTCTTAACCGGATTGATACTTTATATCAAATTGAATCGCCGGACACCGGCGAAAGCGATGGCTCCGGATAAATGAATCTGAAACGAAGCGGCGATCTGGCCGCTCTGACCTGCGCTCTGGCCTGCGGGCTGGGAAATATCCCGGCAAAAGTGGGGCTTAAGAATATCTCCCCGGAACTGTTCAATTTCTTTCTATTTTTGGCGGCATCGGTTTTCTCCGCCCTGCCTTTATTCAAAGCCCGCTATCGCGCTGAGGTCTCCCAAATTCGTTCCTCGACTCTGGCGCTGATATTTGTGCTTTCCCTACTTTTCGCCATCGCCTTGACTCTGAATATGACCGCGCTGAAATTATTGGAGCCCGCCACGGCGTCGTTCCTTTCCCGCTTCGAGGTCATTCTCACCATTGGCCTGGCTTATTTTATTCTGCGAGAGAAATTGGGGTTCATGGAAATTTTAGGCGGCGTAATCGCTCTCGCGGGCGTTTTTGTCCTCCGCTTTAAGACCAATTTAGTCATTTCTCAGGGGTCCACCTTGATGATTCTCTCCGGCTTATTCTTTGCCGCCTCCGAAATAATCATCAAGAAAAATATCGCTACGATATCAACGGTAAGTTTCCTATTTTATCGCAATATCTTCCTGATTCCGATTCTACTGGGCATCATCCTGTTCCAGGGACAGCCACTTTACATGCCTCCCGGCAAAACTGTCTTGCTCATTGTCGCAACCTCCCTGCTTCTGCCCGTTATCGGACGGGCGACTTACCAGATGGCACTGAAGCGGATTGATATTTCCCGCGCCGCCTTGATTACCCAGACCACCCCGCTTTTTACTGCGCTCTTTGCTTTCCTCTTGCTGCGGACACTCCCCTCATCGACCGAATGGCTCGGTAGCGGCTTAATCATTCTGGGCGCGTCTGTGGTGAGTTTCTCCCATTATCTCTCCCGCATCCGCGTGGGAGCGATGCTAAAGCCCTTTATCTCGAAGTTGTAAGATGTTATAACATATTATATTGGGGTAAATATCTGAAGCGTTAGATGATTCTTAATGCACTTCCAGCATCCGCTCCAGAGCCACCAAGGCGTAGGTCTTGGTGTCGTCCGGCACCGTAATAGGTTTCATCGACTCAAAGTTTTCAAGACAATAGGTCAAATCATTAACCGTGGTACGATACATATTGGCGCAAACCGGGCAGGTCTGTCCGGAGAGTTCAAAAATCTTCATATCAGGATGGGCATGCGCCAGACGATGGATTAAATTTATCTCCGTCCCGACCGCCAGAATTGAACCGGGCGGCTGAGAATTGACATACTTCACAATAAAACTGGTTGACCCGACTGCGTCGGCATGCTTGACCACTTCATATGGGCATTCCGGATGAACCACCACTTTCACCCCCGGATACTGCTCCCGCACCTGAAAAATATGCTCTTCCTTGAAATTAGTATGGACATGGCAATGCCCCTTCCATAATATCACCTTGGCCCGCTCGATCTGGTCTTCTGACAGTCCCCCATTCTCCTTGGAAAAGTCCCAGACCACCATGTCGCTGTCTTTTAGACCAAACTTGATACCGGTGTTGTATCCCAGGTGGCGGTCGGGGAAGAAGAAAAGTTTCTCACGTCTTTCAAAACCCCAGCGGTAGGCGGCATCGGCATTGGATGAGGTGCATATCAGCCCCCCGCGCCGCCCGCAGAACGCTTTTAGTCCGGCGGCAGAATTCATATAAGAAATTGGCATAATTCTTTGGTCGCCACCGAAGTTCTCCAGCACTTCCCAGGCTTCAAAGACATCAGCCATTTCCGCCATATCTGCCATCGGGCAGCCGGCGAGAGGATTTGGCAGGTAGACTCTCTGGTGCTCTTTCCGAAGAATATAAGCCGCTTCCGCCATGAAATGCACGCCGCAAAAGAATATCAAGTCAACGTCGGATCGGGATGCCGCAATCTTGGAAAGCCCGTACGAATCCCCCACAGCATCACCCAGTTCCACTACTTCCAGACGCTGGTAATGGTGGGTCAAAATTATCGCTCTTTTCCCCAGACGTTCTTTCGCGGCCAGCGCTCGGATTTTCAATTCCTCCACGCTGGTCTCGCGATACTCTTTAGGAAGCGCAAAATACATATTCTTTTCTAATACCTCAGACTGCAAAACGTTATACGCTTGAATGAAGTTCCTTATTATACGAAAGTGCCCTAACGGATGCAAATCATTAGCCCCGGAATTCGGCAGATTTCTGTCTGATAACGAGGGCTCTATTCCGCCGCTCAAGGTCGCTACGACTAACTTCCCTGGATGTTAGCCAATTTCGCCATCGTTTTGGAATTATCCGGGATATTTGCCAGCCCCACTACTTCGATGTCACGAATCATTCCGCCGGTGTCGATGATGACTATTACACGGTCGCTGTATCCCGATTTGGTCAATACCCCGTACTTCCGGCAGACCTCCCCGTGAGGCCACTGATCGGAAAGTAGAGGATAGGTAATCCCCCCCAGACTTTTCTGCCAGGCCTGATGACACGGTATGGAGTCAACCGATATACCCAGCACCTGGGTATTATACCGTTCGAATTCGGGCAAGTCCCGCTCGTATGACGGTATCTGGTTGGTTCAGACCGGCGTCCAGTCTAGAGGGTAGAAAGCCAGCAAGACGTTTTTCTTGCCTCTATAACTGGAAAGCCGAATTCGTCCCCCCAGGTGAGACGGCAGAGAAAATTCGGGCGCCTTTTGCCCCACCTTCACTTTTTTTCGGAGTAAGCCGAACACCGCAAAATTATCCCTCGAATTTGGAGAACTTATCTGTCGGAGCGCCGCAAACCGGGCAATTCTCCGGCGGGGTTTCCCCGCTGTGCACATATCCGCAAACTTCGCAAACCCATTCCATAACTTTCCCCCTTCAATCTTCCATCGGAGCGCTGTCTTCGGTCGAAAACCAATAATAATTTCCCGACATTGCCTCCCGCTCCGCCATCAAGAGTTCATAATGGCTGTGCTCTTCGTCCTCTAATTGCTCCATAATCTGCCGAAATTCTGTATCCTCAACCAGTTGCTTACCTTCTTTATAAAACCTTGTCGCGGCCAGTTCGGCATCGATGGCAAGATTAATATAGTCAATTTCGGAGCGAAGTCTCTTTAGCCGTCCCTTCTCAAATACTTGCGCCAGGGCGTTTATCCCTTTTGCCGGCAACTCCCCTATTTCATCGCCAACAAATTTCTTATACAGATTAATTAAGACCGCTTTGTGACGCTTTTCGTCGTTTCGAAGATTCTCCAGACGTCTCTTTGCCTCCAGATTGGTCGCCTTCTCCGCCAATAAATTATAAAAGATATACCCGTCTTCTTCCCCTTTTATAGCGCTCTTGAGTATCCCGGCTTTATCCTTGTACTGCTCGCTTTGCATCAGTCCGCTCCTGAATGTATGTTTCAATTCTGACTCAATATAGCAAATCACTCCCCCAAAATCTCTTACTTTTTCCCCTTTTTAGTGAGATTTTCCAATTCTTTGCGGAGTTTTTGCAAGCGATTCATATTCCGCTTCTGCGTTGTGCGGTCGAAAAGTCCCCCAAAATGGTCTTTCTCCATCTTCTTTTCAAGTTCCGCTATTTCCTTTTCCAGTTTGGCTTTCTTATCCATATTTGACTCCTCACTTCTCAATTGTATCTATCAATCTTTGAAGTCTCGCCAGTATCTCAGACTTGCCCAACAATTCCAGCATATCATACAGCCCCGGGCCCACGGTCATCCCTGAAACCGCCAGCCGGGTGGGGTGAATTAGGTCCCCTTTTTTCACTCCCAATTCCAATGCCACTTCGTTGAGCGCCTCTTCCAGACTTTCCTTTCGAAAATTCATTACCCCTTCCAGGCGGTCTTTCAATCTCCTCAAGGCTCGCGCCGTCTTCTCATTTCTGTGCTTCTCCAAAGCCTCCTGGTCATAGCGGTACTCGGCATGGAAGAAGTATTCACTGAGCGATACAAAATCAGTAGTCCGACGGCACCGCTCCTTGAGCAAACCGATAATTTTCAAAAAGTAGTCCCACCTTGTTTCCAACCAGTATTTGGTGGTATGCCCCGCTTGAACAATCAGCGGCGCCACTATCTCCGCCAGTTTGTAATCCGGATACAGTTTAATATATTCCTTGTTCAGCGCCAGAAGTTTTTCTTCGTTGAAAATCGGATTAGCGGCATTGACATTCTCCAGGGCGAATATTTGAACCAGTTCCTCTTTTCGCACAAGTTCACGGTTGTCTTTCGGCGACCAACCGAGAAGGCAGAGAAAATTGAACAGGGCTTCGGGCAATATCCCCTCCTTGCCATACTCCGCGACATCTTTATCTCCCAGGCGCTTCGAGACTTTCTTTCTGTCGGGGCGCAGGATAAGTGGCAGATGTCCAAACCGCGGCTGTTTAATACCTAATCCGCGATAGATATGAATCTGTTTAAAAGTATTGCTGATATGGTCATTCCCTCTGATAACATGAGTTATTCCCATCTCAAAATCATCCACCACCACCGCCATATTATAGACCGCCCTCCCGTCAGCCCGGCTGATTACCAGGTCCTCAATCTCTGTGTTCTGGCGAGTAATCTTTCCCAGGACCAAATCGTCGTAACTTGTTTCCCCATCGGGAATCTGAAGACGAATCGCAAAGGGCGTATTCTTCTCCAGCAAAGCCTTTGCTTCCGCTTCGGAACGATTTAGACATTTCCTGTCATATTTCGGGGGACGTTTCTCCGCCATCGCTTTCTGCCGCTCCGCTTCCAATTCATCCGGTGTACAGTAACAGCGATAAGCATATCCTGACTCCAGCAGTTTATTCACATATACTTTATAACGGTCAAGTCGCTGCGACTGATATATCGGTTCTTCATCCCAGTCAAGCCCGAGCCATTTGAGAGCGTCCAGAATTGGGCCTATCAAGTCGGCATCGGAACGGGCTGTATCCGTATCTTCTATTCGAACCAGGAACTTCCCGCCATGATGACGCGCAAAAAGCCAGTTGAAAATCGCCGTTCGCGCCGTCCCGACATGCAGATATCCCGAGGGGGAGGGCGCAATTCTTACTCTTATTTCAGGCACAAAAAAACCGGCAAATAAGCTCTAATTTTGTTTCCGCGGCTCGTTTTCGTCAGGCGGCGGCGTGATATCAGGCGGAAGCGGCTCCACTGGCGGCGGGGGAGGCGGCGGTGTCGGATGGTACAGATGTGACTGCACATAAGCCTGCGGGGGCGTTGAGACCGGTGCCATTACCCGCATCTGATTCAACTCCACTTCAATCCCCCCTAACAGTTTCGCAGTCAGATTGTAAACAAAAGCGATAATGACCATGAAAATAGTGCCGAAAAATGCCCCGCCAAATCCCAGCATAATCGGGTACATTGCCAGTAGAATTCCCATCGGCGGCATCTCCTCAGTCGGAAAAGGCATACCTCCCAGTTCACCCACATTGGCGATTAACGACAGCATCAAGCCCATAAACAGCGCGAAAATAATTCCGATCGCAAAACCGGCAATAAGATGTACCACAAAGGAGATTTTTATCAACGACCAGTAACCAATTTGTTTCAACTCGAATTTCATGACCGCCTCCTGTCAATCTACTATCCCTGATTTATGACTCGCGCAATATGAACCTGGCATCGACCGCCTTCGATTTCCCTTTCGCCGAGCAGGCTATGAAGGGATTTATATCTATTTCCGAAATCTGGTCAAAATCGGAGACCAACTGCGACAGCCGCAGAAGCGACTCCTTGAGCGTATCCATCTCCACCGGTTCTGACCCCCGGAATCCTGTTAGTAGCGGATACGACTTCAGGCTCTTCATCATTTCATCAACGTTATTATCCGTCAGGGGATTAATCCGGAACGTCACATCTTTGAGAATCTCCACATAGATTCCTCCTAACCCGAACATTATCAGCGGTCCAAACGATGGGTCCGTGGTCATGCCGATTACGGTTTCAATCCCGCCGGTCACCATTTCCTGTACGACAACAGAAAACTTCTCCCCTTTCTTTATCGCGGGGATTTTCTTCCGAAGACCTTGAAATGAATCCCGCACCTCTTTGGCAGTTCGCAAATCGACCACCACTCCCCCGAATTCTGTTTTATGAAGAATCTGGGGAGTATTTATCTTAAGTACCACCGGATACCCTATCTTCTCCGCTGCCGTCACCGCCTCCTTTTCCGCATATGCCACGGCGCACTTGGTGGTCGGAATTCCGTACGCCTCCAGTATATCCAGAGCATCCTGGCTAACTACCGCCTTTTCCCCTTTCTTGAGGGCTCTGTCTATCCTCTCCTGCACCTGTTTTTTATCGACCCGGAAAGTCTTGAACTGCCCCCGTGGCCGCTCCAGCCATCGACGATACCCGTCAATTAACGACAATGTCTTCGCCACCGCCTCGGGAAAGATATATACTGGCACATTGCGGCTCTTGAGATACTCCACCGCCGCCGACCCCTCCCCCGCGCCCATGAAGCATGTCAGTACCGTTTTCTTGCACCCCTCAATGCCGGCCAGAATCGAATTGGCGACATCCATCTGATTAATCGTTACCGGCGGCACGCAAATGGTGAATATCGAATCGAAGTTCTTATCGTTCTTTACCACACTCAGGGCTTTTTTGAATGCTTCCCCACCGGCGCCCGCCACCAGGTCGAGAGGATTGTGCACCTCTCCCTGGCCGGTAAGCGCCTTTTTCAACTTAGCCTTTGTTTCGCCGGTGTACTGAGGAAGTTCCATCCCCAGACTCACCAAGGCATCGGTCGCCAGAAGCGCCGGTCCGCCGGCATTGCTGACTATGGCTACTTTGTTCCCCTTCGGCATCGGCTGGTTGGATAAGGCGGCGCCGACATCAAATAATTCCTCAATCGATGACACCCGAATCACTCCGCACTGGTCGAATAGCGCATCCACCCCCACATCCAGTTCCGCCAGAGCGCCGGTATGCGATGATGCCGCCGCTGCTCCCTGACGGGTTCTTCCCGATTTCACCGCCACGATTGGCTTGCTGCGTGATATCTCACGGGCAATCTTGGTGAAATGACGCGGATTTCCGAAATTCTCCAGATAAAGAAGAATAATATCGGTGTCCGGGTCATCTTTCAAGAACTCTAAAACGTCATTGGCTGACACATCCGCTTTATTTCCTATCGATGCCACCATCGAAAAACCGAGCCCCAGTTCCCGGGCATGAATCATAATTGCCTCTCCCAATGCCCCTGATTGCGAAATAAACCCAACCCTTCCTGTCAAAGCCCGGGTCTTACCGAAGGTACAATTAAGACTGTACTCCGGATGAGTATTCACTATGCCGAAACAGTTTGGCCCAATCATCCGCATTTCATATTTTCTGACGATTCCGACCAACTGGTCTTCCAGTTCAATTCCCTTTCCGCCTACTTCTTTGAATCCAGCCGAAATGACCACCAAGCCCTTCACCCCTTTTTGCCCGCACTGCTCGGCTACCATCGGCACGATTTCGCGGGGGACCGCGATTATCGCCATGTCGACCATATCAGGGACGTCCAGAATAGTTGAATAACACTTTATCGAATGAATAACGGACGCTTTTGGATTGACCGGAAAGACCTTCCCGTTAAATTCATTGACAATAATATTATGCAGGATTTCTCGTCCGATAGTCCCCTTCTGTGTCGATGCTCCAATTACCGCCACAGATTTGGGCTTAAATATATTTTCCAGTCCCTTCATCATATGCCTGTCACCTTTATTCTCTTGAAGTTTTCTAACCGTGTCCGCAGGTCGAAACCTGTTTGCTGCCGACATCATTATGCTGTCCGCTACCCCGCCTGGAATCTTCTCCTGGGCGGATTTCGTCATACCCGGACTAATAAGTTATCAGTGTGTCAATAAACCACTTACATACGCCGCAGTCAAGCACAAAAGAATCGCAGAGACCGTCAGACCGCACAAGCGTTTCAGTTAGTTGAATCCCGCTACGGTCTGAGGGGGCGCCGCTGCAAAAATTAAGGCCGCCCGTCTAGAACGAGCGGCCCCGCTGAGTGAGGTAGGGATAAGAGGGGAACTAAGGTGCCTTTTCCTCATCGGTGAGGTCGATCATTTTTGTCCCGTTGATATATTCCGTCACTCGCTCTTGAGTTATTGATATTAACTTCTGAGTTACATCCTTTATCCGCAGCGCCGATTCCTCAATCACCTTCAATTTCTTCTTCAACTCTTCATCCAGGTCGTTCCGCTTCATCAACAGCAGTTGCACATTCCCCAGAACTGCCGTCAGCGGATTATTTATCTCGTGCGCTATGGTAGTCGCGATTTCCGTAATGGCATCGAGCCGCTCTTTTCTGATTTGTGCCGCGATATCCACCGCTTTCGGTTCGGCCGCGCCGCCGGCAATCATGGTCAACGAGAGCGCCGCCGCCAGCGCCTCCAGAAACTCCCCATCGCTCACCAGCGAACCGCTCCCGGCCTGCACCCCCATTACCGCCCCAAAAATCTTATCCCCTTTTCTTAATGGCAGGGTAAAAGTGGCCACCGGCTTCTCTCCCCCAAAGGAGAGATATGCTGAAACCAGATGTCTCTTTCGTCGGAGACTTAGAAACAACTCCTCTTCCAACTGAAGCAGCGCTTCCCGCTCCTGAAGCGTCTCCGAATGAGTGACCGTTAGTATTGGTGTGAAGTTGTCATCCCACATCGACAGCATCCCGGCTGACAGTCCCACCAGTTTCATCGCTCCTTTAAGCGCCGCTTCGGCGGTCTCTTGCGGTTCTCGTCCCGATACCCCTGACAGCGCTATGTCGCGCATTATTTCAAACTGGCGAAATTCCTTCTTTTCCATATTTTCCCGGGGCATAATCTTCCTTGGCAGGTAATACCGCAAAATATATGCCCTTCCCCGGAATAGCAACTCATTATCAATACTTAACACGCCACGTGCACGCATTCCTCTAATTTAATGTAATATAATGATTTACCAAATCATAGCCAAATCTAGCTGTGTCAGTTTAATTTGAAACTTAACTTCCTTGCAATCTGTTTCACATTTATGACGGTGATGTTATCGATACCCTTGACAAGTCGCTATAAGACGATTAAATTGTCCGCTTTTCGGGAAGGTAGGGTATGATTGAGTCGCATCTGATGCACGACAACTGCGGCATATTCGGTATCTATGGGAACAACCGTGCCGCCGAATTGACCTATTTTGGCCTCTATTCTCTTCAGCACCGCGGACAGGAATCGGCCGGCATTGTTACATCGGGCAACGGTCAGGTATATATTTATAAAGGGATGGGTGAGGTTAATGACGTCTTCGCCAACAAAAAATATATCGACCGCCTTAAGGGGAATATTGCTATTGGGCATACCCGCTATTCCACTACGGGGGCCTCATCGCTCACCAATATCCAGCCGTTGCTTATTACCAATCGCAGTCAAAAACTGGCTATTGCGCACAACGGCAACCTCACCAACTCTTATAGCCTGCGGATGCAACTGGAGCGCACCGGCTCCATCTTTCAAACCACTTCCGACACCGAAATCATTCTTCATCTGGCGGCGCAATCTCGAAATCGGAACTGGGTCAATCGTATCTGTGAAGCCCTCAGCCGTGTGGAAGGGGCATATTCCCTACTCTTTTTGACTGATGAATCTTTAATCGCCGCGCGTGACCCATACGGTTTTCGTCCCCTGGCGCTCGGCAAGTATAACGGAAGTTATATCGTCGCATCCGAAACTTGCGCCTTCGATATTATAGGAGCCAAATATCTCCGCGATATCGAGCCGGGTGAGGTTCTTGAAATCGGACCCAAAGGACTCAAATCGGTGCGTTTCGAGAGAAAACATCGTCATGCTTTCTGCATTTTTGAATTCATTTATTTTGCTCGTCCCGATTCGATGATTTTCGGGGAAAATGTCGATAAAGTTCGCCGTCGCCTGGGCCGTCAATTGGCAATCGAGCATCCTGCCGACGCCGATATTGTCATCGCCATACCGGACTCTGCGAATACCGCCGCTCTCGGATACTCCGAAAAGTCAGGACTAAAATTCGAAATCGGGTTGATTCGCAATCATTATGTCGGACGCACTTTTATCGACCCCGAGCAGACCATCCGTGACCTTGACGTCAAAGTGAAATTTAATCCGGTGAAAGGTGTTTTGAAAGATAAGAGAGTCGTTGTAGTTGATGATTCTATTGTCCGCGGAACCACATCCAAGAAACTGGTCAAACTGATTCGCTCTGCCGGCGCCAGAGAGATTCATTTCCGCGTCTCCTCTCCCCCTATAATCTCGCCCTGCTTTTTCGGCATCGACATGCCCACAAAAAAAGAACTGATTGCGTCGTCAAAGAAAATCAAAGAGATCAAAGAATATCTTGAAGTTGACTCCCTGAGGTACCTTTCTATCGAAGGAATGCTCTCCATGCCTTCCCTCCCTAATGACAACTTCTGCGTCAGTTGTTTTTCCGGTCGCTATCCAGTGAAAATTGAGAAGATAAACGATAAACTTCGTCTTGAAAAAGTCTGAGAGCGCCCGTATCCGGCTGAAACCGTCCAGTAGATTCTTGATTGCCAAATTGAGGGGCAACGGATATATTAGCGTGTCTTTAGGCTCTTTATCTGATAAGGAGAATTCTGATGAAAGTAAAAACTGAAATCAAAGGCGACGCCGTTATATTTCACCTCTCCGGAAAAATTATGGGCGGTGAAGATTCGACTCGATTTCACGGGCAGATTCATGAGCAGATCGATGCCGGCAAGAAGAAAATTGTTATCGCTATGGGCGAAGTGGAATGGATGAATTCCTCCGGAATCGGCATGCTTATCTCCATTCTCACCACTGTCAAGAATGACAAAGGGGAACTGCGCATTGCCAACACCCCGAAAAAAGTGCAAAATCTGATTAACATAGTCCAGATTGAGCGGATACTCAAGTCTTACGATACCGTTGAAGACGCCCTCAATTCGTTTTAATTGGCGTCAACGTAAATGACTATCCGCAGCGGTGGGCAATCCTTGCCACCTGCTCCACACTGCTGCGCAACTTTGGCGTACAGAAATCTCCCTCCTGTCCGATAAAATAAGAATAGTTGACAGAATTTGACATCACAGTATATTAGATTATAAGAAATCAAATTACTCCTCTTTGCCTTAGCATTGGGAAGAATAGAAACGTATTATTGAATAAAGACCGGAGGCAAGATGTTCAGACACCGCGCCCAACTTTTCGCCTTTGCACTGCTTTCAACTCTCATTCTGTCGAGTATAGCCAGTTCCGAGACGGCATCAAGAGATTCCTCAACAGGCGATATCCGCTACCTTAAGAACCGCGTCGTTCCGGAAAAACCTAAGAACTTCAAGATTGCCTTCGATGCCTCCCTTCGTTATGTAGTCGTCAAATTTCAGGAGGGTTCCTCGGTCAGACTGCGCGGCAATAATCTCACTGCCGAGGCAAAACACTTTAACTCCGTCAGACAGGCTGAAAAACTACTTTCCCCCTATATCAATAGCCAAATGGAGCGGCACTTCAAGATTAAATCCGAGCAAGAGTTGGAACGCGCCCGAGTCATAGCCGAGGCATCATCCAAGCACCAACTTGCCGACCTCAACCTTTACTATAGAATTCAGGTTGCCTCCGCGGCTGAAGGGGAAGATTTGGTCAACCGTCTTAATCAATTGGACATTGTCGAGATTGCATATATCGAGCCGGTACCTGAACCGGCCGGAGATATCGCGCCGCCAACACCGGACTACGAATTTTATCAGGACTACCTGTTTGCCGCGCCCGGTGGTGTCGATGCCGAGTATGCCAAGACCCAGCCGGGCGGCGACGGCACCGGTGTCAAGATTATCGATATCGAATTTGAATGGACCGAGACCCATGAAGACCTGGAAAAGGCGCTGGGCGGAACCATTGTTGGCGGTGGCGCTCCCTTTGGCGATCACGGCACTGCTGTGATTGGCGAGATGATTGCCGGTGATAACGGCTATGGCGTTACCGGCATCTGCCCCGGCGCGGATATCGGAATGGTCTCGGTGGCGACCATCAGCACCGCCGAAGCGATACTTGTTGCCGCAGACAATTTGCAGCCGGGCGACCTGATTCTGATTGAACTTCACGCTCCCGGCCCGCACTACAATTTCCAGGTTCGTTCCGACCAGCGCGGATATGTCTGTATGGAGTATTGGCAGGATAATTTTGATGCTATTCAATATGCCTGGGCAAAGGGTATTATCGTGGTCGAGGCGGCCGGCAACGGCGCTGAGAATTTTGATGACCCTGTATTGTATGGACAGATTTTTGATACTACCTACCGTAATTCCCACGCCATCATCGTAGGCGCCGGAGCGCCACCCAGCGGTGCCTACGGCACCGACCGCGCACGGCTCTCATTTTCCAATTACGGCGAGAGAGTCAATCTGCAGGGATATGGCGCCGGTGTCTATACCACCGGGTACGGCGGACTCTTTGATGGTGGCGGGGACTATAACCAGCATTATACCGCAACTTTTTCCGGGACATCATCTGCTTCGCCCATAGTCACCGGCGCCGTGGCATGCCTTCAGGGTTACTACAAAGCAACTTACGGTGTTCCCATGACTGCCGACGCCGCTCGCACTCTACTCTATGCCACCGGCTCACCGCAGCAGGGTGTGCTATCACAGCATATTGGTCCCCGTCCGGACCTGGCTTCCGCCTTTCCGGCAATAACTCCACCCTCCTCCCTTTACTCCAACCCGATATTTATCGACACTACCGTAGAGGGCGGAACCGTTGTAAATATACCGGTCTGGTTGCATAATCGCTCTATCTCGGCAGCCCTCGATTTTAACCTTATTGGGAATGACTCCCTTCCCAAAATGACTATCGGAAATTGGCTGAACGCTTCCCCCGGCTCCGGCTCGATTCCCGCGCTTGACTCTATAGCGATTTCCGTTACTATCGATGCCACCATTATTCCCACCAGTCTGATTAGATATAAAGGAATCGTTGAAATCTCCTGGGGGGAAGCCGGCAATCCGCTTGATTCCATCATTTATTTGCCGGTTTTTCTGACCGTTCCCTGCGCGACTGATACCACCTTTGCCGCCATGTCAAGTAACGACAGCGGCCCGGCATTTAATTGGATTGATATAACCGGCATCGGAACCTTAATTCCCAAGAATACCTATTACAATACTTTTTCGCCGACTACTCCTCTGGATGACGGCTCCGCCGGGCCTTTCAATCTCCCCTTCACCTTTAAATTCTTTGGAAACAATTACACTCAATTCTATGTCGGGGTGAATGGCGCTATCTCCTTTACCGAATCAGAAGTCAACAGCAACGGTTACTTCAGTGGCTTAAATATCCCGGGAAATCCCTTTACTACCTTCGTATCCGCTTTCTGGAACGACCTGACCATCGATTCGGTACGAGGCGGACACGGTAACATCTATTATTATTTCAGCCCCACTCATGATACCGCGATAATTGAATGGTACCGGGTCGGAAACTTCAACTCCGCCAGTGATACTCTGACCACCTTTGAGATCATTCTCACCAAAAGAGGCGATATCATGTTTCAGTATCTTTCGGTCGGTAATTCAGGGTTGCAGAATACGGCATTGATAGGCCTTAGCGCCGTTGACTGCCAGGCCTCACCATACCTGGACAATTCCGTACCGGCTAATCATCAGATTGGAAACGCTGATGCCGTTCTCTTTGTGAGACAGAATCTGGTCATGGCGGGTGATGCCAATAACAACGGCATCACAAATATTCTCGATGCCACCTATTTGCTTGCTTATATGTACCGAAGCGGACCGGCCCCGATACCGATGGAAGCCGGAGATGTCAACTGTAGCGGGGCGATTAATATTCTTGATGTGACCGCCCTGATTGGCTACCTCTACAAGTCCGGCGCGGCGCCATGCTTTTTCTGATCTGGCTCGATTGATTAAGCAAAATTCAAAAACTCCGTCCACCCTTGCGGTGCACGGAGTTTTCTTATTTTATATCGGTATTAAATCAGCGAAAAGAAACTGAGGCGAGTGAGCGCCACCCAGTATTGCGGAAACAATCCGAGCGCCACGGTTCCTGCCGCCGTAATCAGAAGAACGATGGCCATTGCCGGCTTCAGCGATAGAGGCGCAAATTCCATATCTGTTTTGCCGAAGTACGCTGCCACGACAACCCGCAGGTAATAATAGACGGAGAGAAAGCTGTTCATGACGCCGATAATTGCCAGCCAGATATAACCCTGCTTGATAGCCTCGGAAAAAATATAGAATTTCCCAAAAAACCCTGCGGTTGGCGGAAACCCGGCGAGGGATAACATGAAAAACGCCATAAGGGCTGCCAGATATGGATGTCGCGCGGAGAGCCCTTTGATTTCGTCAATAGATGCCGTACTTCCCTCCCGGCTGTCCAACATCGTTACCAGCGCAAAACCACCCAGATTGAAAAAGGAGTAAGCCAGAAGATAGAAAAGGGCCGATGATACCGCTCCTTGGCCGCCGGCTGTGAGCGCCACCAGTATGTAACCGGCGTGTGCTATAGAAGAATATGCTAATAGTCTCTTAATATTGTCCTGGTAAATTGCCAGAATGTTGCCGACTGTCATTGTTAATACCGCCACCACCCAGAAGAGCCACTGCAAATCTTCTATTCCCCCCAAACCGAAGACAAATATTCGCAGAAGTGCGGCGAAGCCGGCCGCTTTTGGCGCCACCGAAAAGAAAGCCGTAACCGGCGTAGGAGCCCCCTGGTACACATCCGGCACCCACATATGAAAAGGCACCGCGGCTACCTTGAACCCAAATCCAATCAGCACCAAGACCGCTCCGGAATAGAGGAAAAGTCCCGAATGCATCGCCAGGAAGCCAAAATCCATCACAATACGCCTCAGATCGGTCGTGCCGGCGGCGCCGTAAATGAAGGCAATTCCAAGCAGCAAGAACCCGGTTGCAAAGGCTCCCATCATGAAGTACTTAATTCCGGCCTCGTTTGATTCTGCGCTGTGTCGGGCGAATCCCGCCATAACATAAAGCGGCACCGACATTATTTCCAGTCCGAGGAATATAACAACCAGGTCGGAACTTCCCGCCATCGTCATCATCCCCATTGCCGAAAACAACAATAGCGGATAAAATTCAAATCGTTCAATACCGCGTGATATCAAATAGTTGCGCGACATCAAGAGCGACACCCCGGTGGCAATCAGGAAAATGATTTTGAAGAAAACCGCGAAGTT
This sequence comes from Ignavibacterium sp., assembly GCA_020724775.1. Classification (GTDB taxonomy): domain Bacteria; phylum Zixibacteria; class MSB-5A5; order GN15; family PGXB01; genus DYGG01. The sequence goes on from DYGG01000016.1 coordinate 36,473, forward strand.
GTCCACCTGCACCATCCCGTAAAATCCTGATGAAAGTCCATCCCACTGCCGTAAAGTCAGAATCAGCGCTACCGCCAGGCCCGCCAGAGCGAGGTAGGCGATTATTCCCTTGTTTCTCACAAAATTTCCGACAAGAAGCAACGCCATCGCCACTGCCAATATCACCAATTCCGGTGCAATAATTCCAAAATCGAGTGCCGCTGATTTTATATCCATATTCGCTTTTTACCTTAAAACGCCTCCCGGGCGTTCCTGCTAAATGCCTCAGCCTCCGCCAAAACCAACTTTGACCGCACCATCTTCAATAATGACCGGAACGATCGCCTTCCCGCCTGCAACACGTATCGCCTCTTCTTTTGCGCCTTTCACGGAGTAGACGTCAATTTCCTTAAAAGGTATCCCCTCCTGAGTATAATGCTCCTTTGCCGCAGCGCAGTAAGGACATCCCGGTTTGGTGTAAATGGTAACCTCGGGCATTTCATCCTCCATCTACATTCAAGGTGTAACATTCCTTCGTTCCCAGGCGAAAAGCAAACCTCTCCGCCCTCGCCTTTACATTGTCCCGGTCGACCTGCTCAGCACGTTTCACCATTCCCAGAATATTCTTAACAGCCGGCTCCATCCTGACGAAAAACGGTTTGGGATAAATCCCGATCCAGAAAATAAGGAGCACCAGCGGTACTAGCACCAGTTTTTCGCGGCCATAAAGGTCGTGAAGATTTTCATTTACGGTCTGCGTAATCTTTCCAAAAATCACTCTCTGAAGCATCCAGAGCATATAGCAGGCGGCAAGAATTACCCCGGTCGCCGCCAAAACTGCGTATGTCACATTTGCCTTAAACGTACCCAGCAGTATCAGAAATTCTCCCACAAAGCCGTTAGTCAGCGGCAGCCCGATTGACGATAGCGCCACAATCATAAAGAAGACCGAGAAAACCGGCATCGATTTCGCCAGTCCGCCGAATTCCGATATCAAGCGGGTATGCCGCCGCTCATATAACATGCCGACAATCAAAAAGAGCGCTCCGGTGGAGATGCCGTGATTAATCATCTGGATCACGGCTCCTTCCATCCCCTGGACATTAAGGGCCATCATCCCCAGCATAACAAAACCGAGATGGGACACCGAGGAAAATGCCACCAGCGATTTCACATCCCGCTGCACCATCGCCACCAGCGCCCCATAGATAATCCCGATTATCGCCAGAATCGAAATGAGCGGCACAAATTTCAAAGTTGCCTCGGGAAACAGAGGCAGGCAAATTCGGATGAAGCCGTAGGTCCCCATTTTGAGAAGAACTCCGGCCAGTATTACCGAGCCGGCTGTAGGCGCCTCCACATGGGCATCGGGCAGCCACGTATGGAAGGGCCAGATCGGCACTTTAATTGCAAACGCCAGCGCGAAAGCCAAAAACATGTAGGTCTGCGCTCCCAGCGGAATCGGCATCTGATAAATCTTCAAAAGGTCAAAACTGTACTCTCCGGCGTATCCGTGGTACATAAAAAACAAATAAAGAAGCGCCACCAGCATCAGAAGCGAACCGAACATCGTAAAAAGCACAAATTTTATCGCCGCATAAATCTTTCTTGGTCCGCCCCAGACACCTATGAGGAAATACATCGGTATCAACATCGCTTCCCAGAAGACATAAAACAGAAAGAGGTCGAGAGCGACAAAAACTCCCAGCATCCCTGTCTCCAGAAGCAGCATTGATATATAGTACCCCTTGACTCCGGTCGTAATGGCGCCCCATGAAGAGACAATCGCCAGCAGAGACAACACCGTTGTCAGTAGAATCAAAAGGAGCGAAATGCCGTCGATGCCCAGATGATAATTGATTCCAAAGGCCGCCACCCAGGGCAGATTTATTTCGAACTGCATCCCGTTGGCAAAGGGGTCAAACTGGGCATACAAGAAAAAGGAGAGCAGCATGGTGATGAAAGAAATAATAATGGCAATCCCTTTTATCGAATCTTTCGCCTCCTTGGGGACCACAATCAAGAGCGCCGCTCCCAAAAGCGGAAAGAACGTTACCAAAGTCAGAATATCTATACCCATCTTACCTGAATATGAAAATTCCCATAATAATAATTACACCGAGCGCAAACACCGTAACATAACTTCGTAAACGGCCGGTCTGTATCTGACGAAATCCTCGGGATATATCTCCCACCAGATAGGCTAAACCGTTCAAGATACCATCGATGAGAATCACATCGACTATCTTCCATAGGAAAATTGACCCGTTTATCAGAGGTCTCACAATTACCGCTCCATACAATTCATCCACAAAGTATTTGCCATACAGAATCCGGTATATTCCGGAAAATGATTTTTGCACCCGTCCCGCCAAGGCGGTATTCTTCAAATAAAAATAGTACGCCATATATATCGAAAAGAGGACTAATGCGACCGAGAGGAGCATCAACAGAAGTTCCGTCGTAGCGCTGTGCCCCGCCGACATATGAATCTCTTCCGATGTCGCCGTATGAGTCGCCCCCATCACCGGCTCCAGGAATTTTTCGAACTGATTACCGCCTCCGAGAACATGCGGAATCCCGACATATCCGCCAATTATCGAAAGAACCGCCAGTATGGAAAGCGGAACTGTCATAACCTTGGGGGATTCATGAATATGCTCTTTGGTATGAGCATCCATTCGCTCCAAGCCGTAGAAAGTCAGGTACAACAATCGGAACATATAGAACGCGGTCAGCATCGCCGTAAAGACCGCCGCCATCCACAGCCACGGCGAGCCGTATGGGGAAGAAAAGGCTTTCCATAGAATTTCATCTTTGGAGAAGAAACCGGAAAGTCCCGGAATTCCGGCAATGGCGAGAGTCGCTATCAAAAACGTAAGATAGGTCGTCCTCAGCCTGCTTTTCAGTCCTCCCATATTACGCATATCCTGCTGTCCCGATAAGGCATGAATCACCGAACCGGCGCCGAGGAAAAGGAGCGCCTTGAAAAAGGCATGGGTCATCAAATGAAATATTCCCGCGGCGAACGCGGCGACTCCGCAGGCGGTGAACATATATCCCAGTTGACTGATAGTGGAATATGCCAGAACTCGCTTTATATCATTCTGGGTCAGGGCGATGGTGGCGGCCAAAAGCGCGGTAGCCATGCCGACAATTGCCACTATCATGAGAGTCGTCGGAGCCATAATGTAGAGAACATTAGAGCGCGCAATCATATAAACGCCGGCGGTAACCATCGTTGCCGCGTGAATCAACGCCGAGACGGGCGTGGGACCTTCCATAGCGTCCGGCAACCAGACATAAAGCGGAATCTGCGCCGATTTGCCGGTCGCGCCCAAAAACAGCAACAGCGTCGCCGCCGTAATCAATCCGCCGCCGGCAACGAATACTTCAGGCGCCCGCTCAAAGACGGCAGTGAAATTAAGCGAGCCGACCTGCCAGAAGATAATGAACATCCCCAGCAGAAATCCGAAATCGCCGATGCGATTGACAATAAACGCTTTTTTCCCGGCGTCGCTGGCTGACTGCTTTTCAAACCAGAATCCTATCAACAGGTAACTACAAAGCCCTACCCCTTCCCAGCCCACAAACATTAACAAATAGTTATTGGCCAAGACCAGGGTCAGCATCGAAAATACAAAGAGGTTAAGATATGTGAAATATCTCCCGTATCCTTTGTCATCGTGCATGTAACCGACCGAATAAACATGAATCAAGAATCCGACTCCCGTAACAACCAGCGCCATGACGGCTGAAAGGGGGTCAAATAGAAAACCAATATTGACGGAGAGTTCCCCTGAAGGAATCCAGGAAAAAAGCACTTCTTCTACCTGACGCTCTGTCTGTGGCAGCGCCAGCAAATTGATAAACGACTTCAGACTCCAGAGAAATGAAAGCCCCACCGAACCGCATCCGATAAGGGAGATAATCCTTTTATTCAGCCGTCCCAGAAGCAGGCCATTAAGCAGGAATCCTGCCAGAGGAAAGAGTACTATCAAATATAGCGAATATTCCATCCCGCTTATTGCCTTACCATTTTAGTAAACTGAACCGATCAGCATCAATGCTGTTTTTATTGCGAAATATGGTTATAATCATTGCCAGTCCAACAGCCGCTTCCGCCGCCGCCACCGCCAGAACCAGAAATACAAATACATGTCCGTCCATCAGATTCAAAAACCGCGAAAAGACCACAATCGCCAGATTGGCCGCGTTCAACATCAGTTCTATCGACATAAACATGATTATCAGATTCCGCGATAGAATCACCCCGGCCACTCCTATCGAAAACAGAAAGATGCTCACAATCAAATAATGCGGCATCGGTATCATTTATTTATCCTCCTCATCGTGGTCGGTCCGGCCCCTCTTTGCCATAATCACGGCGCCCACAATCGCCACCAGAAGCAAAATTGAGGTCAGTTCAAAAGGATATAAATATTGTGTGTACAGTAATTCCGCCACCGGCTTGACACTTCCGAAATCAGGCGTCGCCTCCACCATCAGTCTATCCATCCGTTCGGGAAAAGCGGTTTGCTTGACTATCATGAGAAGTTCTACCAGAAGCGCCAGGGAAATTACCATTTTGGTCGCGCGCCCCAGCCGGGGACGTTTTTCTTCAAATTGTTCGCCTCGAAGATTTAAAAGCATTATCACAAAGAGGAACAGGACCAGAATGGCGCCGGCATAAACAATGACCAGTATGGCGCCCACAAACATTGCGCTCAACTGAATATACAGCGTAGCCTGCGCCAGAAGCGACACAATCAGATACAACACCGACGCCACCGGATTGCGCTGTAGAATCATCAGCAATGCCGCGCCAATTGCAAAGACCGCGGCAACATAAAATATGACCAGTTCCAGTAGCACTTAGAATATCCTTCGCACGCGCCGGATTATCCGTTTAAACGGTTTCTCTTTTTTGGGGCGATTGGCAAGCATCTGTTCCTTAGTAAATATAAACACGTCCCGATTGTCATTAGAAAACTCATATTCGTGTCCCAGAAAAATCGCTTCCTCTGGGCAGGCTTCTTCGCAGAAACCGCAGTAAATGCAACGGAGCAGATTTATCTCGTAAATTTTGGCGTATCGTTCCCCTTTTTCGTTTTCGGCTCCCTCCATATAAATCGCATCCGCCGGGCAGGCTGCCGCGCACAGACCGCAACAAACACACCGGTCTGTTCCGTCCTCATAGACTTCCAGATAGTGCAAACCACGATACCGCGGCGCCATCTCTCTTTTCACCTTCGGATACTGAATGGTAACCGGCTTCTTGAAGAGATGCTTGAGGGTTGTATAGAAACCCTTGGGCAATGCTATGAATACTGTTCTAATGACATCGACCATAATTTTCCTACAGACGATATATCAGCGCCGTTACCATTACATTCAATAGCGCCAGTGGAAATAAGACTTTCCATCCAAAATTCATCAGCTGGTCATACCGCAGACGTGGAAGTGTCGCCCGAAGCCAGATATAAAATGACATAAACAGCGCCACTTTTATAGCAAACCAGATTATAGGAGGCAGCAGCGGTCCTTGCCAGCCACCGAGAAATATCGTTGTCGCCACACAAGAGACCGCCAGCATATTGGCATATTCCCCGATAAAGAACATGGCAAATCGCATTGAGGAATACTCGGTATGGTACCCCGCCACCAGTTCCGACTCCGCCTCCGGAAGGTCAAAGGGGGCGCGATTGGTCTCGGCGATAGCGCAGATTACATAAAGCACAAACCCGACCGGCTGTCTGAATATGAACCAGTCAAAGAAGGAACTCTGTTGCGCCACCAGTTCCTTCATAGAAAGAGTCCCGGCGATGACCAGAACTCCGATAATAGAAAGGCCATAGGCAACCTCATATGAAATCATCTGCGCCGACGACCGAACCCCCCCCAGCAGTGAATACTTGGAACCTGATGACCATCCCGCCAGGACTATTCCATAGACGCCCAGTGATGTTACCGCGAAAACAAACAGCACCCCGATATCCAGGTCGGATATAACCATATCAATCTGGTATCCGAACATCGTTACCTTGTCGCCGAAAGGCACTACCGCAAAAGATAGAAGCGCGGGGATGAACACTACAATCGGCGCCAGGGCATAAGTGATACGCTCAACATTATTGGGGACAATATCTTCCTTGAACACCAATTTTATCGCATCCGCTATCGGCTGCAACAAGCCAAAAGGACCGGCGACATTGGGTCCGATACGATGCTGAAAATGCCCGACAAGTTTCCGCTCTAACCAGGTACTGTAGGCGCATCCGGTTAGAACCGCCAGTACGACTACAATTACCTTGATGGAGGAAATCAACATTATTTCGGTGTAACTCATTTTTCGTCCACTCGAATCAGACGCACCCGGTCGATTCTCTTCTTTCGCATCTGCAGCATATTAGCGGCAGTTCCCGAGAAATTTCTGCTTATCAGAATCACATCGTTATCCAGCATCTCCGATATTTTCGCCGGCAGCACCAGTTTGCCTGTTTCTGATTCGAGGCGGACCAACGAACCGTTTTCAATCTGTAGTTTTTCCGCCAGCGACGGGGAAATCTCCACTTGGGCTTCGGCGGCAAACGCCGCCAGAGAACGACTCCGCTCGGTCAGGTGTCCAAAGTGATGCATCTCATCCACCACAAACAGCGGATAAGGATAATCTTTCTCAATCTTTTCTTCTGCGAACTTCACTTCCGCCACCGCGTCAGGAAAACTTGGACGCGGCTCTACATTCAATAGTTCCTGCATCTCGCGAGCGATTTCGTGGGCGTCCGCAAACAACCCTCCTTTGAACTCCCGGGCAATATCCTCAATAATTTGCCGTCCCGGGCGAGAATTTCCCACCGGCTTGATTGCCGCCTCAAATCGCTGCATTGTTCCTTCCAGATTTATAAAGTGCCCGCTCTGCTCCACCCAACTTGACAGGGGAAGCACCACATCGGCTTTCTCCGTTGTCTCCGTTTCATAGAGGTCCGCCACGACGGTAAAATCGAGTTTGTCCAGTCCTTCTCGGACAAACTGGCCGTCCGGAAAAGATGCCACCGGATTGGCGCCTATTATTAGAAGAGCATCCAGTTCCTCTTTCTTTGCCGCATGTATCATCCGGTCGGTGGCGCGCCCTTCCGTCTCAGGAAATCCACCCCACATCGATTTTAACTTCTGCTGGAGTTCCTTTGAAAGGCTCGGCATGACTCCCAGCCTTTCGGCTCCTTTGCTGTTGGCCGCTCTCGACAGTATCGCCGCCTGTCCTCGCTCGTTCAGATTCAGAACGACCGTCAGATTATGAATCGCCGCCGCAATCGCTTCGCGCGCCGGCGACCCGCTGACAAGTTCTCCAACGATTATGCTGATTTTCTTGGCGCTCCTCAATGCCTCAGCCAAATCATTGAGCCTCGCTTCAGAAATGCCGCAAATCTCAGCGGCCTTTGCCGTCGTATTTGGCTCCAGCCTCGCTTTCAATTCTGCCGCTCGGACATTCCCCTCCCCGTCCGCCTTCTCGGCGAGGCCGATGCAGAGACCATTTAAAAACGCCTCAAGTGTGCCGGGAACATGAACTATTTCATCACGCGAGAGGTCACCCGATTTCGTAGTGAAGGGATTCAGCGTGTATAATTTTGCTCCCTTTTGATTGACCGCCTTTCGCACTCTTAAATGAACGATGGGATGTTCTTTAATCAGGTTAGTACCGACCACCAGAATAGTGTCCGAGTTCTCTATGTCGGCAATCCGGAACGACGCAGAGGTCAGGCGGCTATAATATGGGCTTTCCTTTTCCGGAAGCATCTTATATTCGGTCCTGAAGTCGATATTATTGGAATGAAGTTGCGTCCGGAAGAATTTTGAGAACGCCAGCAGCGCTTCGCAATCCTGCTGAGGAGATATCAAGCCTCCGATACATACTCCCCCCTTCTTATCTTTTATTTCACGAAATTTCCGCGCAATGAGCCCGATCGCTTCCTCCCACGTCGCCGCAACCTGCTTATCCCCCTTCTTGATCAGCGGTGTGGTCAATCGTCCTTCGACCGAGGCTAACTGATATCCGTACCGCCCCACATCGCATATCCACCCTTCATCGATGACGTCATTTCTTCGTGACGTCACCCGGTAAACTTTGTCGCGCTCTTTCCAGAGAGTAAGATTACAGCCATCGGCGCAATACGAACAAACCGACTTCACCTGCTGTGTTTTCCAGACCCGGATTTTGTATCGCCAATCGGTATTGGTCAGCGCACCCACCGGGCATATTTCGACCAGGTTACCAGAATATATTGAGTCCACTTTCTCACCGGGAGCCGTATCAATTTCACTAATGTTCCCCCCCTGAAAAACCCCCAGGTCATATTCTCCGAATATCTCTTTATTGGCGCGCACGCATTTGAAGCACAGGATACAGCGGTTCTGATTTCTGACTATCTCCGGACCAATGCGATAATCGTCAAAGGTCGATTTCCGCTCGCGGATGAAACGGTATTTGTTAAAATCAAAGCGGGAATCATCGATTCCATGCGCAAAAGTATTATCCTGTAAATCGCACTCCCCGCCTTTATCGCAGGTGGGGCAGTCGAGCGGATGATTAATAAGAATGAACTCCAGCACCGCCTTGCGCCCCTCCTTGACTTTTTCGCTCTCGGTGTTTACTACCATTCCCGGCATCGCTTCCGTGGCGCAAGAGACCTGAAGTTTCGGCATCTTCTCTATCTCGACATAACAGATACGGCATGCCCCCACCGGTTTCAATTTAGGATGCCAGCAGAAGGTCGGTATCTCTATCCCGACCGACTTTGCCGCCTCCAGCACCGTCGTCCCTTTAGGCACGGTCACTTCCCGGCCATTTATTGTCAAAGTTACTGTCGCTACCGTATCAGCCATTACTTAAACTCGAACTCCGACTTAACCAGGCATTTTTTGTGGTCAATATGGTATTGAAATTCATCACGGAACAACTTCAGCGCCGATTGAATTGGCATCACCGCCGCATCACCGAGAGGGCAGATGGTCCTTCCCAGAATATTATCACATATTGAGTCAATTTTCTCCAGGTCTCCCGGCTTTCCTTCGCCCCTTTCTATCCGTGAAATCAACTGCTCCAGCCATCCTGTTCCTTCCCGGCATGGTGTGCACTTGCCACATGATTCATGACGATAAAAATGTATCAGTCTCTCAATGACCCAGACCATGCAGGTCCGCTCATCCATTACAATGACGGCTCCCGAACCGAGCATCGACCCGGCCGCCGCGATCGATTCATAATCCAGCGGCGCGTCAATTTGACTGGGAAGAAGAAATGGCGTCGATGACCCTCCCGGAATAATCGCTTTTATTTTGTGTCCATCGAGAGGTCCTCCACCCAGTTCACTTATCAGGTAAGAGAGCGGCGTTCCCATCTCCACTTCGTAGTTGCCCGGTTTTTTAACATGCCCCGATAATGAAAATATCTTAGTCCCCTTTGATTTTTCCGTTCCCATCGACGCGTACCATTCACCGCCGTTGTTGATTATATGCGGCACTGCCGCCAGTGTCTCCACATTGTTCACCACGGTGGGGCAGGCGTACAATCCTTCAACAGCCGGAAAGGGAGGACGAATTCGCGACATGCCCCGCTCCCCTTCCAGGGAATTCAGAAGCGCAGTTTCTTCTCCGCATATATATGCTCCGCCGCCGGTATGCACGACCATATTCAGGTCATAGCCGGTGCCGAAGATATTTTTTCCCAGCATTTTTTTATCATAAGCCTCTTTTACCGCCTGCTCCATTAAAGCCGCCGGTTTGACAAATTCCCCTCGCACATAACAAAACGCCAAATGACTTCCAATCGCATATGCCGCTATCGCCATCCCTTCCACTACTCCATGCGGGTCCTGCTCCATCAGCACCCGGTCTTTGCAGGTGCCCGGCTCCGATTCATCGGCGTTGCAAATCAGGTAGCGCGGTTTAGGGCTGTCTTTAGGGACAAAATTCCATTTCATTCCCGCCGGGAAACCGGCGCCGCCACGACCCCTCAGACCTGATTTCTTTACTTCATCAATTACCTGCGCCGGTTGCATGGTCTTCAGCGTTTTCTCCCATGCCTTATAACCGCCGTGAGCGATATAGGTATCGATATGAATCTGGTTAGGATCATCGATGTACTTGAAGAGTATCCGTTTCTCCATTTTATCCCTGCCTCCGCAACTCCTCAAGAATCCTATCTACTTTTTCCCGTGTCAAATTCTCATAATATTTATCGTTTATCTGCATCATCGGCGCGCTGGCGCAACTGCCGAGACATTCCACTGAAATCAAGGTAAATAGGTTGTCCGGGGTGGTCTCCCCTTTCTTAATCCCCAATTTTTCTTCCAGGTACCCCACCAGGCTGTCGGCGCCTAACAGGGCGCAACTGATATTATGACAGACCTGAATCAGGTACTTGCCCACCGGCTCCTTGGGAAACATGGTATAGAAACTTGCCGCCTCGGCAACTTCAATATACGGCACCTCAATAATGTCCGAGATCTCCCTGTAAATCTGGTCGCTCAGATGCCCCACCTGGCGGTAAGCGACCGTCAATGCCGGAAGTATCACCGATTTTCGTCGAGGATACTTCACCATTCGCTCTTTTATTTCCGCTATCGATATCTTATTAAGAATCACCGGTCCACCTCACCCAGCACAATATCGATTGAACCGATAACGGCGATGACATCCGCCATCAGCCGTCCTTCCACCATCTCAGGCAATGCCGACAGATTTATGAACGACGGCGGTCGCACCCGCATCCGATGAGGCTTATTCGTCCCATCCGAGGATATGTAATATCCCAGTTCCCCTTTGGGGGATTCAATCGCTTGATATACCGCCCCCCGCGGCGGTTTAAATCCTTCCGTTATAATTTTGAAATGAAATATCAGCGATTCCATCTTCGAGAGGACATCTTCTTTGGGAGGAAGCACTATCCCCGGGGCATGAACCCGATAAGGTCCCGGCGGCATCCCCTCCAGCGCCTGTTTGACAATCCGCAGCGACTGCCGCATCTCTTCCATTCTGATCAGATACCGGTCATAGACATCGCCATTCTTTCCCAACGGTACTTCAAAGTCAAACTTATCATAACCGCAATACGGATTTGCTTTGCGCACATCATAGTTAACCCCGGAACCGCGCAAACATGGTCCTGACAGACTGCAGTTAATCGCATCTTCCGCCGATATCACGCCCACTCCAATTGTCCGGCTTCGGAAAATCTTGTTGTCATTTAAGAGTCGCTCGTAATCTTTCAGCCTCTCCGGAATCACTTTCAATATATTTTTCACCCGTTTTTCGAAATCGTCCGGAAGGTCATACGCCAGTCCACCGATTCTGAAATAGGTTGACATCATTCGCTGGCCCGAGCATGCCTCATAGATGTCAAGGATCATCTCCCGCTCACGGAAGGCGTAAAGCAGCATCGACATCGCTCCCAGGTCAAGGGCGTGTGTGCCGACCCAGACCAGGTGTGACGCGATTCTGGTCAACTCCGTCAGGATAACCCGCGCATAAACCACCCTCTCCGGCATCTCCAATCCGAGAAGTTTTTCTACTGCCAGACAGAATCCCAGATTATTCGACATTGGCGCCAGATAATCCATCCGGTCGGTCATCGGAATCACTTTATAGTAGAGTTTCGATTCTGCCGTCTTCTCTATGCCGGTATGCAGATACCCGACATGAGGTGTCGCCTTGACCACCGTTTCGCCGTCAAGTTCCAACTCCACCCGAAGCACCCCGTGGGTCGCCGGATGCTGCGGACCCATATTAAGAGTCATGGTCTTCTTACCGGCGGCTTCTGTCACAGTATTACCTCCGGCGGTTCGGTCTTGTTGTAAGAGAACTGCGGCACTTCATAGGTAAGCGGATAATCTTTCCTAAGCGGATACCCCTCCAGTTCATCCGGGGTCACAATCTTTCGCAGGTCGGGATGCCCGATAAATACTATCCCCATCAAATCAAACACTTCCCGCTCCATCCAGTTTGCCCCCTGCCAGATGGTCGTCACAGTGTCAATAGCCGGCTCACTCTCCGGAAGTCGCACTTTGAGAAGTAGCCGATACTTCGACTTGAGAGAATACAGATTGTATATAACTTCGAATCGCCCTTCTTTTTCTTCAATATCCCCCAGCCAGTCCAGAGAGCAGATATCGGACAGGAAAACAAATTCAAGTTCCGGCGCGGTATTCAGCGCCCGGCAAATGTCATAGAGATATTCTTTCTTGATAAAAAAAGACTGCTGATTCCGGAAATTATGTTCCCGGATTATCGCGTCTTCAAAGTTCTTCTTAAGAAACTCTCTTACTTTATCTTCCAGCATGGTCCTTGTGCCAAAATTCACAAATCAAGTCATTCAAAAGTCCGATATCTTATTTCTGACCGGCAGTACTTCTTCTCAGGCTTCTTTTTTTGACAGTTTCCTGCTTGAAACCGATTCGTTCTTTACTTTCTCAAAAAGTTTCAGAATCCCTTCCATTAACTGCTCCGGACGGGGCGGGCAGCCCGGCACATAGATATCAACCGGGATTATCTTATCAACTCCCTGAACTATCGCATAATTATTGAAGACTCCACCGCAAGAGGCGCAGGCGCCCATTGATATCACCCATTTCGGATTGGGCATCTGTTCATAAAGACGCTTCACCACTGGAGCCATCTTTACCGAGACTCGACCGGCAACAATCATCAAGTCTGCCTGCCGCGGAGATGGTCTCATCACCTCCATCCCGAATCGGGCAAGGTCAAAATGCGCGGCAAAAGTTGATATCATTTCAATGGCACAGCAGGCAAGCCCGAAACCTAAGGGCCACATGGACCTTGTTCGCGCCCAATTGACCATCTTATCCAGACTGGTGAGAATGATTGAATCTGGAATCTTCGCCTCTATTCCCACTTCAGGGCTCCTTTTCCCAAGATGTAAAAGTAACCGACTGAAAGGATTACGATGAAGACCAGCATTTCAATAAACCCAAACAGCCCCAGACTCTGGTAGATGACCGCCCAGGGATAGAGAAAGACAACTTCTAAGTCAAATATTATAAATAGGATAGCAATCATGTAAAACTTCACCGGCACCCGCCCGCGAGTATCCCCCTTCGGCTTCATACCGCTTTCATAGGGATCCCCTTTGGCTCCTTCGGAACTTCTCCGCCCGAAAATTACCGATATAAAAGCCATTGCGACCGCCAGTATGGTCGCAAACAGGATCAGGAAGAATATCGGGTAAAGCGTCTCAAACATATATGAGCCTTAATATTTAATTGGCTATTATAAAATCAGGACCCGTTGTAGTCAACAATTATTTGTGAAACTTTTAACAATCACGAATGTAAGAGTCCTCTAATAATTGGTCTTCCATATTTAATTTACGATGGAATCGCTCGGGCTGTTTATACTCCGACCCGGATATGATTCGAGAAAATCCATCCCCGTTCCCCCTTATAGACCTCGACTCGATACAAACCTGGCTCGGTCGCCTTAAAATCCAATGATTTCCCCTCCGTCATCGACACCGTTCTTCCATTCACCACCATCCTGATTCCTCCTCGTTCCGGAATCTTCACCGCAAGGATGGTATCCGGCGAAAATTCCAGGCTTTCACCTGAAATAACCTCTTCATTTGTGCCCAGTCCCCTAAACTCAAACCCTGAGGCGTCTCCCCAGCGATAATTGGAAACAAAGAGACGGCAATCTCGGATGGCATCATAAACCTGTCTCTTGGCGGTTTCCAAGTCTCTTGAAAGCGGCTCAGGAATGAGGACATGTGTCCTCAATGAACGAAATTGGACTTTATATGGAAATATCGTAATCCGTATCGGACCGGCTCTGTATGGGTACCCGTGAACATCGATCGCCCCCAGTCCGGCAACTTTTCTTTTCTGATTCAGGTCATCCCACTTTTGCAGTATCCTGTCGGTCGGCGAGCGCATAAATTTCCGGGGAGAGAAAACCATCTTCAGTTTGTTGTAAGGCTTCAGATTCTCCATCCACTCCGACATCTGATTCCAAATCTCCAGACCATCGAAGCCCTCGGCATCCCAGGCGAGCCAGGGGTATGACGGATATTTCCCCAGTCTCGGGCGGATTTCATCCGGATGGGCGATAATTCCCAGTCCCCCCTGCCTTTTCCCTTCCGCCACATATTCCTGCGGTGACAATTCGGGCGACAGGACATCTTCAGTATTAAACAATAAATAATGATTGCAGTCCTCCTTGTCATTATGCTCATAACCGATAAGCACCAGAGTATTCTTATAGAACCCCTCTTTCCCTTCTCTTCTTGCCTTCAATGTCATATGGTCTGTCACCAGGATAAAATCAAGCCCGGTAGCGGAAGCGATGTCGGCCACTTCTTCCAGCGGTTTGGTTCCATCTGAGTCTGTGGTATGAATATGGATACATCCGCAGTACTCGTGGTATCCGTCGCTTCTCTTACTTATCATCGAACGCCTGAGTCCTTTCCGGCAGTTTTCTGAAGATTATCAAACCGATACTCATCATAATCATCAATGAAATTACGGCGCAGCGATACGGCAATTTGGCGGCCTGCGCGTCGTTCAATCCAAATATCGCCGCCAGCGTTTTGCCGGCCACCCTATCCGGCGAGAAGAAATAGACCGTTACGCCCCAAATTATCGGACCGAGAACCGCGGCGGCTCTTCCCGACAGAGAATAGAGCCCAAAAAACCGGCCCAGTTCCTCTCTTGGCACCCGCTCGGCCAAAAGCGGTCGCGAAACTGTCCATAAACCGCCCAGGAGGACTCCTAAAGCCGATCCCAAAAGATATATGACCACCTGGTCCTCGACTACAATAAAAAGCCCCAGGGTCAAGAGCCATCCCCATATTATCAAGAACATCAACCGCTTCAAACTGCGCCCCTGAGACAGTTTCCCTATTGCAAAGGAACCTACCATTGCCGACAGGGTTGAAACAATCAGGAAAACTGTCAAGTCGGCGTCCGAGAATCCAAGCACCAGCGATGAGAATATCCCGATATTCAGTATCACCGTGGCGACCGCATCTTCGAAAAAATAATCGGCAACTATGAATCTCATTACCCCGGGATATTTCCCGGTCTCTTTTATCCCCTGCCAGACCTCCTGATATGCCTTCTTTATCTTGATTTTACTTTCTTTGAGAATCGATTTCCGCTCCTTCACCCAGAGGAAGAGAGGAATCGAGAATAGGAAGAAAAAAATCGCGGTCGGAAGAAACGCCCCGGCTTTTCCGTATCCCTCAATCCCCGGAATTTTCTGCCCGAACAAAGAGCCGGTTACGGCCGGTAGCACCAGAATCATTCCAACGATCGAACCAAGATACCCCCATGCCACTCCCACTCCTGAAATCAGACGGGCTCTTTCCCCTTCCGCAACGGAATAGAGAAGAGAGTTATAAAAGACCATTCCCCCCTCATAGAAGAAATTCGAGGCGGCAAATAAGATTAGAAGAACGGCGAATGCCGAAAGCGGAATCAGAGGCAAGAGTCCGGTGCTTAAGCAGCAGAAAAAAGTGAATAGAAAGAGAAATAATTTCTTTTTTCCGGAGTGGTCCGAGATAGCCCCCAGCGCCGGCATCAGGATCCCGGTCAGGAGCATTGAGCCGGAAAAGGCAATGTCATAATATAATCCTTCACGCCCCAAATCCTCTACAATCCACCGCTTCAGATATAATGATAGGATATTCATCGAATAGATGGTGTTGGCAAAATCGTACAGCGACCAGCCGACCACATCCTTGCGAAAAATATCTTTGATTGAACTCAAAGCTCGAGGATATCCGCTATGCTTAACATTCCGTCTCTTACCAACATCAGAAAGTCAGCCAACTCCAGCCCCAGATAGGAACAGGCGGCGATATTTTCACGGCTTGCCCCGGCCGCAAAACGTCTCTCTTTAAAGCGGCGCAGCATGAATTCTGCGTCAATGTTTATCAGTTTCTTTGATGGGTGCATCAAGGCGCAGGCGACAATGAAGCCGGTGGTTGGGTCGGTCGTATAAAGGGCCCAATCAAGACTAGTGCGGCATGGCGCATGCCCCGGATGGCACCGGATGGCATAAATCATCTCCGCCGGCAGATTATACGGCTTCAGCCATTCTTCGGTAATGAAAGTATGTTGCGGCGCAATTTCGGCGGTAACATCGTAATCCAGGTCATGCAGCAGTCCTGTCAGACCCCAGATATTTTCGTCTTCGCCAAAATGTTTCGCCAGGCGGACCATGCCGGCTTCTACTGAATAGATGTGTTTTCGAAGATTCTTGTTGGCAATCTTCGATTCCATCAAGCGTAACGCTTCTGCGCGCTCAATCATCTCTCTCCTCGAATTTGATTGCCTATTATATACGATACCGGCGTAAATGTCAAAATCAGGCGCGACAGTAAAATTGCGAATATTCGTAATCCCATCATAATCGTTATTGAATTGCCCGCCCAGTTTACCTATAATCTGAGATTATGAAAAAGTCTGAGCGTGACCGATTCCAGACCGGGCGGATTATCATACTCGCCATTGCCATGCTCTATCTGCTGGCTGGGCCTTTGCATCTGGAAATGCTCTGGGGAATCAATCATCTTAAATATCTTCCCGGGTACGCCCCTTTTGTTATTGCATTGGCGGTAGTCGTCGGAATTTTCAACGGCCCGCTCACCTCTTTGCTTGGCGCCTTTCAATTTCTCAACCGGAAATTTTCTTCCCTTTCTCTTCGAACACGATTGATTCTCGTGACAGTGGCTGCCGCCGGGCTTTTCTATCTCCTGCGGGTAAAGGTTCACGCCCTGGGCGATGGCTATCAGCGAATCTATCAGATCGAGCGCGGATATTACTTTTATCCCACCGAAGCCCTCGACTTCTTCCTTCACGCCGCTTTTTTTCGATTGTTCCGCCTGTTCACTGCCGTTCCCGCCGAAACAATATACATTGCATTCAGCATTCTCTGCGGTACCGTCTTTATCCTTCTGCTTTATCGGCTGTACTCTTCCATTAAATCGTCTGACCAGGCAACCCTGCTGCTTCCCATTCTGCTTTCCGCTCTGGGAGGTTCTGTCCTCTTTTTTGGATATGTCGAATCCTATTCCTTATATTATCCGGCCGTATTGCTCTATCTTCTGTATTCACTCCACTATTTGGATAGGGGACGATATCTCTATCCCGGAGCGGTCTGCTTATCAGTCGCCGTCCTATCTCATCAAAGCGCCCTTTTTCTTCTACCTTCCTTTGTGCTTCTGATGTTGCATTATCATCGAAAAACCACGGCGCCATTATCCCGTTTGCTTGCCGCCGCGCCGGTCGTTATTTCTCTTACCATTTTGATTGGAATTGAAATTTACAATCGTTTGAATTACTCCGAATATCTCAAGAGTTTTGGTGAGAATTTCCTGCCCCTATTCTCTGGCGAATATCCTGCCTTATCACTGATGCATTTTCTCGACCTTGCCAATCTTCTCCTGCTGATATTTCCCCTTACTCCACTTTTTATTCATCTGGCGCTAAGATATGCCGTTCCTCAAGTGAAATTTCCTGACGGCTCTCGATGGTTCCTCTGGGCGGTCTTGGCTGGCGCTCTCTTCTTCCTTATCTTTGTCGACCCCAAACTTGGTATGCCTCGAGACTGGGACCTATTCGCCACACCGACGGCGGCGCTCTCTTTCGTTCTTATAGCATTTGCCGTTAGACGATCTCAGATGGGAAGTCTGGAGCGGTTCCGCGTGGGATATTTCGCCCTCCTTTTCTTTTCTCTCTGGGTTGCCGTCAATGCCTCCGAGCCGCGACAACTGGAGCGCGCCGAATCGGTCTTAAAATTGAGCCCAAAGGGACAGGATTACGGCACCGAACTACTTGCCTTCCATTACCGAAACAAACTGAATAATAGTCCCAAGGCGCTGGCGCTCTTTCAGAGCATTAAAGGGAGAGGGCGTAACGCCCGTGTCCTCAGTACTATCGCCCAGATGCAACTCGAACTGGGCCAGGTCAATCAGGCTTTATCGACGGCGCGCGAGGGCCTTCCGCTCGACAGCAGCGGCGCTCTTCACGCTGTAATCGGCTCCATCCTTCTCCGCCTCGACAGCGTCCCCTCTGCGCTGCCGCATCTGATGAAGGCCATCGAATTGAGTCCCCAGACCGCCCGCAATTTCTATCTTCTGGGGCAAGCATATTACCGACTCGAAAATGATACCGCCGCCATCAGCGCCTTCAAATCATCCCTGACGCTTGACCCTTCCGCCTTCCCTGCCATGTTCAGCATAGGCCAGGCGTACCTGCGCCAGGGGCTTCTTGATTCGGCTTACGTCTATATCGAAGCAGGTCTCAAATTGAACCCCAAAGACCAGCAGGCATGGGAACTTATGAATTTCATCCGCAGTCAGAGGCGATAGTCTTATCGCAGATGTATCAGTTACCTTAAAGGGCTTGACTTTGCTGCCGATTCGGTATAAAATAGCCCAGACGCTGGGGTAGCTCAGTTGGTATAGAGCGCCTGACTGTGGATCAGGAGGTCGGGAGTTCGACTCTCCCCCCCAGTAGTTGATATTTCTTCGGTGAATCCTTAATTCCTTCCATCATTCAAAAAAAATTGTTTCCGAATTCCAAAAATCTCTTAAATTCAACTACTTAACTTTGCGATAAATATGGGAAACCTGAAATCAAACCGACGAATCGAGCCTCGCCTCCTGAAAGGATTCCGCGATTACCCGCCGGAAGAGGAAATGGCGCGTCAGACTCTCATTGCAAGAGTCCGCTCCATTTATGAAAGGCATGGTTTTCTTCCGCTGCAGACCCCCGCGCTGGAATATGCCGAAACCCTGCTCGGCGCTGACTACACCGCCGATAATCTGAAAGATCTCTTCGGTTTCCGTGGTCCGGATGACGTCGATATGGCTCTTCGTTATGAGTTCACCGTTTCCCTCGCTCGTTACATTGCGGTCAATCCGGAACTGGCTTTACCGTTCAGACGATACCAGTACGGTCCGGTTTGGCGGGTTGACAAACCGGGACCGGGACGGTTCCGAGAATTCATGCAGTGCGATTTTGATATTGTCGGCACCTCATCGATGCTTGCCGACGCTGAAATTATCGCCGTTATGGTCGAAGTAATGAGCGCTCTGGGAATAAGAAATTTCTTAGTGCGATACTCAAACAGGAAATTGATAAACGGCCTTTCTACATTTGCCGGCATTCCCGATAACCGTCTCCAGGATGTCTTCCGCGTCATCGACAAACTGGAAAAACAGGGTCAGGAGGCGGTCGCATTGGAACTGGGACCGGGTCGAACCGACAGGTCTGGCGATAAAATACCGGGATTGAATCTTGAAAAAAAGCAGATTGACTATCTGATGCGCTTTATTGATATCGCCTCCGCTCCGCCTTCCGACCTTCTCGACAGCGTCGAAAAACTATTAGGAAATATCGAGGTCTCCCGCCAGGGGCTTACGGAGTTGCGCCTGATAGCGCAGTATCTTTCTCGCATGGAGGTCCCTGCCGATAAGACCAGAATTGATATCACCATAGTCCGCGGCCTGGGGTACTATACCGGTCCGGTATATGAAACCACTTTGCTCGATCTTCCTGAATATGGTTCTGTTTTCTCCGGTGGACGATACGACAACCTAATTGAGCGATTCTCCAGCAAGTCGTTACCAGCCACCGGTTCTTCTTTTGGCGTTGACCGAATGCTTGCCGCGCTCATTGCCCTCAATGCCGTTACCCTCACCAAAGCAACATCTCAGGTACTCGTGACAGCCATGGACAAGACTCTGCTCGACAACTATATTTCCCTTGTTTCTGAAATCCGGCGCGCCGGAATCAATGCCGAACTTTTTATGGGGGAGACTAAGAATTTGAACAAGCAACTCAAATATGCTGACCGCATCGGTATCCCCCTGGCAGTGATTTCCGGCTCTGATGAATTCCAGTCCGGCACCGTTACCGTTAAAGACCTTCGTGCCGGCGCCGAAAGAGCCCGCAATCTGACCGACCGCAAAGATTGGCTCAAAGCCGAGCAGGTGCAGGAAACCATTGACCGTTCTCAATTAATCCCCTATCTGAAGAGTAAACTATCGGGGTGATCACTCCTTGTATGCCTCATTATTCCTCCGTTTCTGCCGATAATTCGTATAGAAATGGAGGCGTAAATGAACGGCATAGTCACTGTATTTGACGATGAATTAGCCGCCCTCAAAGATTACAGTCTTGTCGATGATATCATCAAGCATGCCGGCGCCAAGTTCTACCGCGGTCGTCTCAACGAGCAAAATATTATATTCACCAAAATCGCCAACAATCCTCTCGAAGCCGCTCTGGCAGCGCAACTTCTGGCGGATCGATATGATGTCACCCGCCTCTTTTTCAGCGGAATCGCCCTTCCATTGGCTCCTTTCATTAATGACGGTGACCTCATAATCGCCAACTATTTTATCGAGGTTTCCGCCCCCGACCGGACTATTATGTTTGAAGCCGATGAGAAAATGCTTTCAACAATTCGCACCGTGAGTACGGTCCCGCATCGCGGGCGCAACCCCCATATCTTCGGCGCGCTTTCGAAAACGATATCAGATCCAAACGGGCAAACCCGCGCCAAGACCTTCCAGCGGGAGTACGGCATAATCGCCGCGAATGAAACCGGCGCTGCCTTTGCCTTTGCCTGTCGGCGAAACAACCTCCCCTTTGCCGTCATTGATGTTGCCGTAAGGTCTGACGATTCCGAGGAGAAAAATCTGAATGAAAAATATCATTCCTCCATCCTCGACCTTTTCGAAATCAAGGGATTGACTCTGGTGGAATTGACTCTCACTGCACTGACTTCCGACTTATAATTTCATTGACTAATTCCCCTCCGGTAATATTATATACCTATGCGAAAAAATACCATTCGTTTACTTTCACTTCTGATACCGATACTTCCGCTCGTTTTCACACCGAGTCTGGTACATTCGCAAACTTCTGCGGCGATAAAGTCAATTAAACTTTTTCGCGCCGAAAATTCCAAACGAACATATCAGTTTCTTATTAATTCGGAGCCGTTTGGCTCACTTGAATCGGTGTACGATGGCACCGCGCGCTTCGAAGGCTCCCGCGGCCATCGCTTCATCGAAAAACTGAATCTCGACTTTTCGTCTTTCGCCAATCCTTATACTCTCAAAATCGAGAATGAGCATTACTGCGACGATTCCGGCCGGTATCTGGGAGATGAAATGAGTCTCAAAATTGATAGTATTTCGCAGGAACTGTTTCTTCGTTACGGAAATGGAAAGATTTCCGGTCATCTCAAGCGCGACAGACGAGAGGAGAATATCGAACGGGATGCTCCCCGTACCTATTTCGCAATTGATAACTATCTGGTTGACCAACTTGAGTCTTTCCTCGCCTTTCACGACCTCAAAGTAGGCGATACTATTGCCGATTCCTTCTTCATACCTCAGACGGCGACCTTCTCTCAGGCTCGTTATGTCGTTGAGGGATTCGCTCGGATACCGTACGGCAATATGGTTGACTCCGCCTTTGTCTGCCGCTTTCTGGAACCGCTGGAGCAAACCGCTTATATCACCCGTGACCGGCGGCTAATAAAAGTGATACAGCCCTTTCAAAACATCACCATTGTTCTCAAGGAGACGATTCTGGACCGCCTGCGCCCGCCCAAGAAATCTCTATCTATTTTAGACCATACCCGCCGTCTTCCTCTCTACCTGTTTTTTCTTGGGATAGGTGTCGTCCTCACCGCCCCCTTCTGGTTCAAATATCGCCGTCAGTATAGCATATTCTTTGCCTTTATAGTTGGCGCCTTTGTTTACCTTCTTGTCGGGGTCACCCATATACCTCTCCAGGAATGGTATTCTAATCGCGTCGTCTTCCCTGCCATTCAGCAGGGCGGCTCTATTTATGCTTTCACAATCGGCAATGCTCTCATGACCGGATTTGTCAAAGAATTGCTTAAAATTCTGCCGGTAATTCTTTTCTTCTTATTTCGGAAATCAAACATGCCGCCCTTATATATTTTCGGAATCTTTTGCGGCGCCGGTTTTGGAATAATCGAATCCGGCGCTTTGACCGGCGACGCTTATCAAGCCGGTGCCATGAAATTCCTCTCCTGGGGCGCCTTCGAGCGAATTACCGCTCTGGTTTTTCATATGACTTCAGGCGCCCTATACGGCTGGGCGCTTCGCCATTCTCTGCCCCGTACAGTTTCCATTTTCATCGCTCTCTTTACCCTTCACTCTTTCACCACTTACCTCATTGTGTTCGTTCAGAAAAAAATCATCGATATAGCCCTCTTTGAACTTCTGGTTGCCCTCATCTATCTGATTCTGCTTCTCATCGCCTATCTGAAAATTTCCGGCAGTTCCCTTTTCAACAAACCTACGGGTCACAAAAAGTCAGTTAAGAGTTGATAACTTTCGGAATCTTTATCCTTGCTAGTCCTGAAAAATCGGTTTGACATCTAGTCAAACAGTTGCTATGTTCTCTTCAAAGTGATTGGAAGGAACACAATAGACCTTTTTGTATTGGCGACAAATAGATGAAAGGCAATAAAATATGAGAGGGGCAGTAGGGACTGACGACAATATCCAGAAAACCGCCGTGAGTATTTCCGCCCGCGGTAAGGCGCTTCCCGCGTCACCCATACGAAAACTGATTCCCCTCGCCGAGCAGGCTAAAGCGCGCGGCATAAAGATTTACCACCTTAATATCGGGCAGCCTGATATCGAGACCCCGCCTGAATTCTGGGCGGCTGTAAAGAATTACTCCAACAAGGTTCTTGCCTACGGCAACTCGCAGGGAATGGCTGACTATTTGAAGAAGCTGTCGCATTATTACCACCGGCGCGGACTTGATATCGACCCCGATAACATCATTGTCACCACCGGCGGCTCTGAGGCTATCATCTTCGCCATGACTATCATCTGTGAGCCGGGAGATGAACTGCTCGTCTTTGAGCCGTTTTACACCAACTACAACGGCTTTGCGGTGCAGGCCGGAATAAAATTGGTTCCCCTGATAACGCGGGCTGAGGATGGTTTCCATCTTCCCTCAGAATCCGCGATTGAAAAAGTCATCACTGCCAGGACCCGCGGAATTCTCTACTGCAATCCCAACAACCCTACCGGAACAATATACACTGATTTGGAACTGGAGATGCTCCGCCGCATCGTCCTGAAGCATGACTTGTTCCTTCTGGCTGATGAAGTTTATCGCGAATTTGTTTATGAAGGCAAACACAAAAGTATTATGTCTCTTGAGGGTCTCTCTGACCGCGCCATAATGCTCGATTCGATAAGCAAACGGTTTTCTGCCTGCGGCGCCCGGGTCGGCAACCTCGTCACTCGGAATCGTGATGTCTATCAAGCGTCGCTTTATCTCGGGCAGGCGCGCCTTTGCTCACCTACTTTGGAGCAGGTCGGAGCCGCTGCCGCCTATGACCTTGACGACAGTTATTTTATGAAAACTATCGATGAATACCGCCGCCGGCGCGATGTCGTCTATAAAGGCTTGATGCAGATTCCTGGAACTGTTTGCATCAATCCCGGCGGGGCATTTTATATCATGGCAAAACTCCCAATTAATGACGCTGAGAAATTCGCTTCATTCCTTCTTACGGAATTCCAGCTCAACGGTAAAACCGTAATGATTGCCCCCGGACCCGGTTTTTACGCCACTCCCGGGCTGGGACAGAAGGAGTGCCGAATCGCCTATGTGCTGAACACCGATGACCTCAAAGACGCTATGCTGCTTCTGAAAGCGGGCGTTGATGCCTACAACTCTAAGGGGAAATGACCCGCTTGATCGTGATTAGGATCAACCTCTCAAACCACAAACCTTGCTTAGCGACTCCCCATGAAAACCGTTGACCATTACGCCGGCATCGATATAGGGGCGACCAATATCAAGTACGGCCTTTTCGATTCCACCGGCAAAATTATTTATCGTGACCAGAAACCGGCCTTAGTCGAAAAAGGAGCCACGCCACTGCTGCATCTGGTTACTAACATAGGTGAAAATCTTCTTCTCCGCGCTGCAGAGGAGGAGATGAATGTCCGGTGGCTGGGAGTTGGCTCCCCCGGCATCATTAACAACGTTACGGGGGAGGTTGCCGGCGCCTGCCCCAATATTCCCGGCTGGGTCGGAATCAAGATTGGTTCTCATCTGAAAGAATATCTCAATCTGCCGATTTATGTCGACAATGATGCCAACGCCATGGCATTGGCGGAACTTCGCTTCGGCGCCGGGAAACGATTCAGTTCTGCCGTTTGTATAACGGTCGGAACCGGAATCGGCGGCGGCATTATTATAGATAAGAACCTCTGGCGCGGGAGCAACTTTTCCGCCGGAGAAATTGGACATATTGTTATAAAGTACGATGGTAAAGAGTGCCGTTGCGGAAACCGCGGCTGCCTGGAAGCCTACTGCGCCTCGCAGGCTATTATCGACCGCACTAAAGATAAAATGAAAAACGGCTTGACCCCCATCTTTGAGGAAGTCCTTTCCGGTGATATCCAGAACTTGAATATCAAGAAACTCTTTATGGCTGCCCGGAAAGGGGATGAACTGGCGCTGGAAGTTATTGAAGAAACCGGCGAAATTCTTGGGGCCGGTCTCTCCGGGATAATAAACTTGTTGAATCCTGAAGCGATAATTTTCGGCGGCGGCATAGTTGATGGTGGCGCCGGCTTTGTCGAAGCCACCGGAGCCGCTATCAGGAAACGGGCTTTCCCTATGGCGGCCGAAAACCTCCGCATCCTCAAGGCGGAACTTGGGAATGACGCCGGTTTTATCGGCGCCGGATTGCTCGGCGAATATAAATCCCGAAAGTAAGGAGGAATTACATCATGACTTCCGACCAGAAAGACCGCCAACCGCTTGCTGTCAGAATGCTCGCCTACTACGGTATAATCTTCGGGGTGATGTATATTCTTGTTGCTGTGGTCAGCATAGTTCTTGCCATTCTTGACCGAAGTTACAAGGATATCGACAAGAACTTTCTCATCGGGCTGTACGGTATCCCCGCGGTCGTCTTCGGACTCGGTTTCAAAAATCTTAAGCGATGGGCTTGGATCGGATACTCTCTTTTTCTGCTGCTTGTGGTCATCCTTTCTCTCTTCAATCTGAAAGACAGTTATCGACTTGCCGTCGGCGTGATCTCTCTGGTAGTGCTTGCCGCCCTTTTCCTCCCGGCCGTTAAACGTCATTTCTTCGCCGCCTAAAAAGAAGTTGACATCCGACGATTTTTTCCTTAATTGGCTTAACTTTTGACAAAATTTGTCTGGCGCCCTAACTCAGTTGGTAGAGCAACGGACTGAAAATCCGTGTGTCCGCAGT
>DYGG01000066.1:0-8276 GCA_020724775.1 Ignavibacterium sp.
GACAAGAAGAGGGATAAGCGGGTCGAGGGTCTTGACCTACGGTGGCTCGACTGGATTCCGGGTCAAGCCCGGAATGACGATACCGTCAGGAGAGACTCCTGACGGCGCATTAAGTCAGGATCGCGGGAATCCTGACCTACTCACCCGACCAAATCACTCTCTACCAGTTCTACCAACAGATGTATCAGGAAGATCTGCTCTTCCTGGATGCGCTGGACGGAGGTGTGGGGGACAATCAGTTTCTTATCGACCAGCGATGCCAGTTTCCCGCCGGTTCCGCCCAGTAAGGCGGCGGTGCGAAGCCCTTTATGATGGGCGGTTTCGGCGGCGCGAAGAAGATTTGCGGAATTCCCCGAAGTAGATATCAATAACAGCAGGTCGCCTTTGTTGCCGAGCCCTTCGACCTGACGGGCGAAAATCTGCTCAAACCCGAAATCATTTCCGGCGGCGGTCATCACGGCAGTATCGGCATTGAGGGCGAGCGCCGGAAGCGATTGCCGGGTACGCTGGGAGGTGAGACGGACAATCATCTCGGCCGCCATATGGGAACTATCCGCGGCGGAGCCGCCATTGCCGCAGATAAGGATTTTGCCGCCGGAGCCGATGACACCGGAAATTGTATCAGCCAGTTCCATAAGCGCCGGGGCGAGCGATTCGGCCATGGTGCGACGAAGATGGGAGGATTCCTCGGCCGCTTTCAATATAAACTCTTTGCGGGCGTCGTTATTCATACTGAGACTTTCTCCAGCGGATGCGCTGCGGCGACAAACTCGCGCATCATCGCCCGGTCCATTTTGTCTTCAAACTGATTGCCGACCACCACGAAGGAAGCGCCGGCGGCGAGCTTCCGTTCGATATCCTCGGGAGCGCGCAGTCCTCCGCCGACCTGAAGCGGCAGCGATGAATACTGCGTGACGGCAGTTATCATCTCCTCGGGGACGGCATGCTCGGCACCGGAGCCGGCATCAAGATATAGAAGTTGCATTCCGAGGAATTGCGCCGCCAGAGCGTGGGCGCAGGCAATATCATTTTTGTCGCGGGGGAGAGGCTGGGTGTTCGAAATGTACTGGACAGACGTGGTCAGGCCGGATGCAACCAACAGATAACCGGTAGGAATAACTTCGAGACCGAACTCTTTGACCAGCGGCGCTCCTTTGACCTGTTCGTCAATCAGGTACTGCGGGTTGCGGCCGGAGAGAAGCGACATAAAGAGGATGGCATCGGCATCGGGCGAAATCTGGCTGTGCGAGCCGGGGAAGATAATAACAGGAATGGCGGCATGCTGCTTTATCTGACGGACCACCTGGTGAAAGTTGCTGTAGAGCATGAAACTGGTGCCGACGAGGAAAGCGTCGACCTCGACTTCCTGCGCCGTTTCGATTAAATATGGAATCTGTGACTCGGGAAGGCGGTCGGGGTCAATGAGTAGCAGAAAGGCGCCGCCGCGCTTTGCCCGGGCTTCGAGTAATTTTTCAAGTACCATTGCTCCCCCGGTTATGAGAAAGTTGAAAGAGTGTATTACAATCACTTCGAGTCAGGTTAACTGTGGCTGTCTCAAGAGTGCACATAATCGAACCTCGGATGAGCGGCAGGTCACAATTTCTCGCCGTCGAAACTGGGGAATCAAGTGCTTGGCACTTGACGGCGCGAAATCAAGACCTGCCGCAACTTTAAATGCCATTGCTCCCCCCAATATCGATTTGCGGAAGTCGCCGGCCTGCGTCATTGCGAGCCGAGTCTGAATCTGCGTGGCGCGAAGCAATCTTATCGACCTTTTTGCCTGCCGCGAGATTGCTTCGGCGTTCAGTTTTTCCCCGACAGTGTCGGGGTTTCGGGTAACGCCTCGCCCGCCACGGCGGGACGACAGTATGCTTATTCAACACTCCGATTATACTTTCAACGTTTCTTTGAGTTTGTTTTCGAACTCTTTGAAGAATTGGTCCGGGTCGATATCAGCCGGAACCGTCCCCTGCGCAAAATTCTCTTTGCCGCCGCCCCGTCCGCCGAATTTGCCCAGGATTTCTTTCGAGAATTTTCCAATATCAACTTTCGCGGTGGGGCTTGACGATGCCATAAAGGTCGCTTTGCCGTTGATGTTGCCGATAGCGGCGGTGATGACCGGACTGTTGGCGCTTTTGCCGCTGTCAACCCAGCCGGCCATTTCCTCGGTTTCGACATTGCCGAAATTGTGGAAGCGAAATTTCATCGACCCTATGTCTTTTTCTTGCCCGATTGAGACTTTCCCGCCGGCGAATTTTTCGCTCTTGAGTTTTTTATTTTCTTTCTGAAGTTCGCTCAGCCGCTCCTGAGATTCCTCGACCGCTTTTTTTATTTCTTCTTCGGGTCGATTGAGCATCCGGCTGAGTTCGGTTACGGTCGCTTTCTGCGCCTGGATTTTTTCGAGCGCGGCTCGTCCGGTGATGGCTTCGATACGGCGGATGCCGGCGGCGATGCCGGTTTCGAGGGTGATTATAAAGGGCCCGATTTGCGAGACATTTTCGACATGGGTACCGCCGCAAAGTTCTTTGGAGAAATCATCGACTGAGACCACCCGCACTTTGGAGCCATATTTTTCGCCGAAGATTGCCATGGCGCCCGACTTTTTGGCGGTTTCGATATCGACATCGGCATCGGTATGCACCTCTTTCCCCTCGAGGATTTTTTCATTCACCATTTTCTCGACCCGCGCGATTTCATCCGGGGTCATCGGTTTGAAATGGGCGAAATCGAAGCGGAGTTTGTCGGGCCCGACATAGGAGCCGGACTGATGGACATGCTCGCCGAGGACTTTGCGCAAAGCGGCATGAAGGAGGTGAGTGGCGGTATGATTGCGCATGATATCCCAGCGGTATCGCTTATCAACTTTAAGCGTTATGGACTTGTCTTTCAATCGTTCACGTGCATTCGCAATTCCCGGATCGTGTACGATATGAGCGCGTGATCCCTCTATATCTATCAGGTGGGTTACTAGAAGTTTGTAATCTTCAAATTCAATTGACCCGATGTCACTTATTTGACCGCCAGCTTCAGCGTAGAATGGTGATTTGTCTGTGATAATGGCCAGATATTGCTTCTTGTGGTACATATAATTGTCAGCGCCAAGTATCATTGCTTCAACATCGAAAGAAGACCGGACAAATTCCGTGGTACGCGAAATTGAAATACTGCCCATTCTAATTGACTTCTGAATGCCATCGAAGAACCACTGTGTTTCCATATCTCTGAACTGGGCGGATGCACGGGAGCTTTCCTGTTGGTGCCCCATCGCTTGCTCAAACCCGGTCATATCGAGTTTGAGCCCCCTTTCCTCCGCCATCACCTCGGTCAAATCGACCGGGAAGCCGTAGGTATCATACAGTTTGAAAATCTCCTCACCCGCAATGACATTACTTCCCGCCGCGCTCACTTTCCGGGCGATATCTTCAAAAAGTTCCAGTCCGTTATCGAGAGTCCGCCCGAAGGATTCTTCTTCAGCGCGGATGACATTCTCGATATGAGATTGACGTTTCGCTATCTCCGGATAGACGTTACCCATCATGCCGACCAGAGTCGGGACCAGTTTGTAGATGAACGGCTCATGCAGGTCAAGGAGCCGTCCGTGGCGGGCGGCGCGGCGGAGGATACGGCGGAGGACATAGCCGCGCCCTTCGTTGGAGAGTCCGGCGCCGTCGGCGATGCAGAAGGTGAGCGCCCGAAGATGGTCGGCGATGACCCGATGTGAGACTCCTTGCTCGCAGGGGCTATAATTTTTCCCGGATAGTTGACTTATATGTACTAGAATGTCCCAAAATACATCGGTCTCATAGTTGGAGGGGACACTCTGCATGATGGTCGTAATCCGCTCCAGCCCGGCGCCGGTATCGACCGATGGTTTCGGGAGCGATTCGATTGTGCCATCAGGCTTGGTGTTGAACTGCATGAAAACGAGATTCCAGATTTCAACATACCGTTCGCAATCGCAGTTGACGGTGCAGGTCGGCTTGCCGCAGGAGTACTCCTTGCCGCGGTCGAAATGAATCTCGCTGCAGGGACCATTGGGACCGATATCCCCCATCGACCAGTAATTATCTTTCTTGCCGAACCGGAGAATCCGCCCGTTCCTGAGTTCCGGGGCAAGTTTTTCCCAGAGACGGAAGGCATCATCGTCGTCTTCATAAACGGTGGCATACAGCCGGTCGACAGGGAGTTTTAAGACGCGTGTGACCCAGTCCCAGCCATAGGTGATAGCCTCCTCTTTGAAATAGTCGCCGAAAGAGAAATTGCCGAGCATTTCAAAGAAAGTATGATGCCGTCCGGTGCGGCCGACATTTTCCAGGTCGTTATGTTTGCCGCCGGCCCGCATGCATTTCTGCACGGTGACAGCCCGTTTATACTCCGACTTTTTTTTGCCGGTAAAGATATCTTTGAACTGGTTCATCCCGGCGTTGGTGAAGAGGATAGTCGGGTCATCGAACGGGATTACCGGCGAGGAAGGGAGTTCTTTGTGACCTTTTCCCTTGAAATACTCGACGAATGATTGTCTGATTTCGTGCGATTTAATGGTTGGTTACCTCTGCTTTGTTATGACTCCAAGCCAGGTATGTCGAAACCACGAGGGTTTCGACCTACGTGTTCTTCCAATACTCCCAAGCGAAGAGAGATTGCTTCGTCGCTCCAATAATTTTCCGCCTCTGGCGGAAAGCGATATCTGCTCCTCGCAATGACGATTCTGAGCCTGGTATGTCGAAATCCCGCCTACGGCGGGATGGTTTCGACCTACGATATCTCCTTGCGGAGAATCTCAAACGCCTCTTTCGCCGCGGAGTAACTTATGGCGCGGCGGGAGAGGTAATTATACGCTTTGGCGCGGGCGGTTTCAAGGTCAAATTTGGCAAGAGATTTCAGTTTCGGCTGCAGGAGGCGAACCGCCAGCGCGGTTTCATCTTCATCCTCAAGTATCTCGGAGACGATTTCATCGGCAATAGCGCGAGGGACAAGTTTGGCGCGAAGATAGGCGGTCAGAAACCTCTTGCCGGCCGGCTTGCGGGCAAGAATTGACTCCACTGCTCGCCGCGCGAATAGTCGGTCATCCAGTAAGCCCTTGTGCGTCAGTTCAGATATAACAGCCGCAATAACACGGGGGGCAACGGCTTTTTCCTGAAGTTTTCGGCGCAGCATTCCGGAAGAGTAGTTTCTTCGGGATAGCAGATAAAGAGCGTAATCAGTTGCGACCTGCTGCCCCGAATCGCGGCGGAGGCTTTCTATCTGGCTGCTTGTTATATTTTCCCCGACTTGCAAACCTGATTTAAAGAGAATGGCGTTGTCCAGCATTACCCGTTGGCGATTGGAAAGAATGACTGCAGAAATGCTCTTGCGCCGAATAATTTTCTTTATGACCAGCGATTCCATTGATGGATAAATTACAACTTCGCCCGATATATTCAATCAAAAACTATAGAAGGCAATCTCGGCGACATTATTCCGGTTGTTTTAATTTTGCGGGGCAGGTAGATTGATGTCCAAGACAGACTGAGAGCGAAATAAGGATGCCGTCGGAAACAAAATACGCAGAAGAAATCCGAAAAATCTCTTTCTATTTTCTTGCCGCCTATTTTTGCAGCACTACCTTTACGCACGCCCTGTCGCAGATATTTTTTGCCGGGGGGCTGTTATTCTTTTTGCTCGATTGGGGGATGAACAAAAAATTTTCGTGGAAACCAGGGAACGACCTTTTTGCCATATTCATATTGCTGTTTGTCGGCTGGTCGGTTTTCTCGGCTCTGGTGGGACCGACTCCGCTTAAGTCGCTGGTTACAACACGGGAAGAGTGGCTATTTCTGATGATACCGGTAGCGGCATCGGCGCTTCTTGATGACAAAAGGCGGCGGACAGCGCTTCGGATATTCGCGGTTTCGGCAGGGTTGGTATCTATATATGCCGGGATTCAGCATTTTGCCGGGGAGCACTTTTATCACGGAGAGCGGCTATCGCCGTCACCGGGAGGGGGATGGCGCGCGGCCGGGACATTTTCACATTATCTGACTTTCGGCAATTATTACGCTATGGCATCGGCATTCTTTTTAAGCATTGCGGGGGGCGCCGCTATCCGGAAGGATAAGATTTTATATTATTCGGCGTTTGCACTGAGCGCGGTCGCTACATTTCTGACATTCAGTTATGGACCGATACTGGCGTTTGTCTTTGGGGTTCTCGTATATTTGATTTTCTGGGGTCGCAAGAATATGAAATGGGCGCTTTCGGTTTTTGCTTTAGTGATTCTTCTTACGGCGGCGATGGCGCCTAAAATAATGGCGAGGTTTCTGCATACGGTGGAGGTGGAATCGGTCGGAATATATCCGGGGTCTCGTCAGGCAATCTGGACAACCGCCATAAAAATGATACCGGAGCATCCGCTGTTTGGCGTGGGACAGGGGAATTTTCTGAAGGAGTATGAAAAATATCGGGTGCCGGGGAGTGATAAAGCATTCAGCCATGCCCACAATGATATATTGAATATCGCCGCTTATGCCGGCATTCCGGCGGCTTTGTTTTATCTGGGGTTCTGGGTGACAATGCTGGCTATGATGTCAAAGATGATTCGCCGTGCCCCTCCCGAAGAAGCCGAACTGAAAGGAATCGGGGTGGGATGTCTCATTTTTTCATTGGTCTTCTTTGTTACATCGTTTTATGAGGCATCATTTACCGATGAAGAGGTGCGTCTTATACTGATGGCGGTCTGGGGCTTGTTTCTGGCCGCGAAGATGGGGCTTAAGAGAGAGCGGCAAACAGCCGAAATAGAGGAAAAAGGGGCTTGACAAGAAACCGTAACGTTATATAATACCTTGCTTTTTGAGAGATTATGGCAAAGAAAGTAAAAAAGGTTGAGAAAGAGCGGTATGAGTGGCCCTTTGGTCCCAAGAATTACATAATTTTTGGGGTAGGTTTGCTGGTGATAATACTCGGTTATATTTCGCTGGCATCGGGGTCGATCACATTGGCGCCGATTCTTCTGATCCTTGGCTACTGTGTCCTGATTCCGGTTGCGATAATAATTGATGGCCGGAAGCGTGAGGTCCCTGCCGAAAGTGTGAAGAGTGAAGGTTAGTATCTTGTAGCACGGGCAGTTAGCTCAGTTGGCCAGAGCACCTGCCTTACACGCAGGGGGTCACTGGTTCAAGTCCAGTACTGCCCAGTTTTTTTGGCGGGTAGGGCGGGGTCGTTTGTTTTCAGGACAGTTGTGGAAGAAGCCGCTGAGGTTTCTGAAGCAAATGACGGCTGTTTGACATATAAAGATTTCGGTTGTTAGCCGGGGTTGTAGTTCAGTTGGTTAGAACGTCCCGCCGGAGGCGGGAAGGCCGGCGAAATGAAGAGTTGCAAAAGCAGAATTGGTGTAGGGAAATGAGAAGAGTGTTCTGCAATATTGAGTAGATGGTATAGTACTTGGTATATGACCGGGGTTGTAGTTCAGTTGGTTAGAACGCCTGCCTGTCACGCAGGAGGCCGCGAGTTCGAGTCTCGTCAACCCCGCCATTATAAGCTCTTCGCCTTCAACGGGTTTCGTTAGCCCCAAAATCTCTATCCTCACTCTCAGCAAACTCTGCAACGCCACTGATGGTTACGATTGCCGTTTGCTCCGTTGATGCGTTCACGTCAACGGTCGTTGAATCTGAGATTCAAGCGAAGAAGTAACATCAGCACCAACAAAAACGTATATTGTGACATGAGTAATAACCGGAGATGCTCAGCTCTTTCACTCATTTTGCTGCTGATATTTGCGACGGGAGCACAGGCTCAAGATTCGCCATTCCCAAGCGAGGCCGATCTGTCAGGACTTCAGCAAGGTGAGTTTCGATTCAAGACCGACTCCACAGTTTCAGGACAACTGATAGACTACGGTATCATTGTGCTGCCGGAGAACCGTGAGAAGCCGGATTCACGTTCAATCCGACTACCCTTTGTCCGTTACCGGGCCACTTTCGAGAAAACACATGCACCTATATTCCTTCTTACTGGTGGGCCGGGGGTCAGCAATCTGTGGGTGGATTTGCCCGAAGTATTCCATACTCACAATGATCTGATCAAAATCGGGTATCGGGGTGTCGATAGCGATGTGAAGCTGAAGTGTCCGGAGATAGGCGCGGCTTTGACCGGAGACAGCCTGCTCTCGGTGGAAGGGATGAATCGAGTCAGAAGCGCTATGCGTGCCTGCTATGACCGGTTGCGGAGCGAAGACGTTGATATCGATGCCTTCAACATGATTGAGGTAACCGACGATGTTAACGCGATCAGAGACGCGC
>DYGG01000066.1:8286-9982 GCA_020724775.1 Ignavibacterium sp.
GATATGCGAAGATCAGTCTCTTCTCAACCAGTTACGGAACTCAGTTGGCCTATCTCTATTGCGTGCGCTATCCAGATCATGCCTTTCGCAATCTGATGATTGGCGCAAGCAGCCGGGGACGACAATTCGTTTATGATCCGGCGATGGTCGATAAGCAGATTCGTGACTACAACGAGATTTGGAAGAGCGACTCGGAGGCAGTCTCAAGGTCAAGTGACATCATTGAGACGATGCGAAGGGTGCAGGCTTCTCTTCCGACGGACTGGGATGGGATCAAGATCGACGTCGATAAGTTGCAGATGGTTTCCTATTATCTGCTATATGAGACTGGCTCAGCCGCAATGCTTTTTGATGCGTATGTTGCAGCAGAGAACGGCGACCCGAGCGGCTTGGCGCTTCTCTGTATGGGATGGGATGAAGATGTAGCTGACTCTACGCGACGCTACTGGGGCGATTTCGTATCGAAAATTGTCAGTGGACGCGGAGCAGAATGGCGGGGTGAGAGTGAAAACAAGTTGGATAGTAAGGCGCCCGCGATATCTGCTCTGACAGATTTCTGGTGGGAATGCGCGAAACGCGACGGTTGGCCAATGAGTTCACTCCCAGACGAGTATTGCCGGCTTGACACGATTGAGACACAAGTGCTGATCGTGAATGGCAATCTCGATTTCACCAGCCCGCCGGATTACATCCGGGATGAAGTAATGCCGTATCTGAAGAACGGCCATTTTGCTGTTCTGTCTAACATGGGGCATATGGATGTCATCAAATTGCAAAGGGAGGCTTTCGAGCACATGGTTTCACGGTTCTACCTGGACGGTGCTGTCGACACGTCGAAGTACGTTTTCAATCGAATTGACTTCACGCCGGAAGAGACTTACCCTGGCTATGCCAAACAGCTATTCCCGAAGAAATAGCCGTTGAGATATGGTTTAGAATAGGCATTAACTCACTACCTTCCACCGACTTCCCTTGATGACGGAATAGCGCAATCGGATTAGGCACTCAAATCTCACAAAAGTTTGGGGAGAGTGAGGTCGGGGCCGCTTTTTTTGACTATAGATAGAACTTCGGAAAATTGACTGTCTTTGGGGCTGATGGGAAATGTATAGTGGACAGCGACTTTGGGGTATTCGTATTCAATCCGGTGAATGAAGGACCTTAAGAATGATTTCCTCTCAAAGTACTCCCCTTGGAGCAAAAGGCTTCGCATATCCTCGACATATCTCTTCAGCTGGTCCATCCTGATCTGCACCTTAGCAGGAGTAGTTTCCCGGGCAAATTCCAGATTCTGGATCAGATTCTTCAACTCTTCAGACCTGGCGCTCAGTTTCCTAATGCGAGGTGATAGGTCATCTTGATTCATTGCCCCAGTCTCAAGCAAATCGTAAAGCCTATCCAGTCTCTTCTCGTTAGCCGAAAGCTCTTTTCTCAGAAGTGTAAGTTGCTTTTCGTCTGAGGTGGTCCTTTTCGCCAGTTCTTTGTTTGTCAATTCAAGCAGTTTCATGAGATTCTCATCAGTCAGGACATGTTTCTTCAGATTGTCAACGACAGCATTTTCAATTCTGACGGTATTAACTGGTTTACAGGTGCAACCCTTAGTCTCCACGCGGGCTTGTGTGTAACAGGTGTAATATCTGGTGACCTTCCCCCATTTATTGGTCCAATCATAACCTCACGGTTTCGAGTTTTTCTG
>DYGG01000017.1:0-8281 GCA_020724775.1 Ignavibacterium sp.
CTGATTGTCGCGTCAGTTCACGCTTCGAAAGGATTCGAACCTAAGAACTGACGCAACCTGTGAACGTCTACTCTGCGCCGCCATGTTTATTCCCCGATTGTCAAAACCCCCTCTCGTCTCCGGCAATGGACAGGCAACTCGGGGGGATTTTGACCTACTCGCTATGCACAGTTGGCTCGGGGGGATTTTGACCTACTCAACTCACCAGAGCAATGCCAACTCTGGCACCGAACAGATAAGAAAATTGTAAGACAGCGCCCCTACTTCTCCGATTTTGCCGCTTTCTTTTTCCTGCGCGTTCCCTCCGTATCTTTATCCGGTGGGCTCTGGATAACCGGAAGAACATCCTTTTTCTCCTTGGGGAAAAGAAGCGAAACGATAAGCATCTTAACGCCGACAAAAGCGAGTATCGCGGCGAGAGCATATTTGAGATAATAAAACAGTTGCATCATGCCGGCGACCACAAAATAGAGAGCGCGCAGACCCAGGATGGCGAATACGTTCGAGGTATAAACTATGAACGGGTCAAGGGTGATGGCGAATATCGCCGGAATCGAATCGACCGCGAAGACCAGGTCGGTGGTTTCAACCACGACAAGCACGACAAAAAGCGGAGTGCCGTATGTCCGGTGCGCCCGCCGCACGAAGAAATGCCCTTCTTCGTACTTCTCCGTTATCGGCAGAAATTTTCGGACAAGTTTCAGGATTGGATTTTTCTCCGGTTCCACGTCCTTATCTTCGTTTGTGCCCATCTTGATGCCGGTGATGACGAGGAAGGCGCCGAAGACATAGATAATCCAGTGGAATTTGGCTATCAGAAGTGTCCCTACCGCGATAAAAAGACCGCGCAATATCAGGGCGCCCAGAATCCCCCAGAAGAGAACTTTATACTGATATTTTTCCGGCACCTTGAAATAACTGAAGATGACGATGAAGACAAAGATATTATCGATGCTCAGGGAGCGCTCGATGATATATCCGGTCAAAAACTGCACCGCTACTTCGGAGCCTTTCCAGAAATATATCCAAACATTGAAAATGAGGGCGACAATAATCCAGATAATGCTCAAGACAATCCCTTCTTTAATCGAAATCTTATGGTCTTTCCGATGGAAAATGCCCAGGTCAAGAGCCAGCATCACCAGCACGAGAAGATTAAAAGCGGTCCAGAGGAAATATTTATTAGCCAGAAGGTCTATAACTGCGATCATAGGGGAAATTCTTTCATGATGAAATTTATGGCATTAAGAGAGGTCGGCATAACTGTCATTTGGTCTCACTGCAGAAACAACGGAATTCAGGTAAGGTTTAATTAATATATTTTGAGTGGTTCAAGGCTTTTACCGGGACTGCAGGATAAAGCCGCGGGATTCATTCTGTCTTTGCACCAGGAGATAGACGCCGTCAGAGTCAAGTTTATTGAGGATTTTATCGAAAAAGTCGCGGGCATTACGGGTAAGTTCACCGTCCACACGCAAAATCCGGTCTCCTTTGCGCAGACCCCCGAGATAGGCGAGTTTAGTGCTGTCGATGGCGACAATTTCAAAGCCGCCGGCAATACGACTGACCGACATCCCCAACCGTCCGCCGCCGCTGGTAGCGACCAGTCGGCTGCGTCGCCTCCGTTCGGGAGCCTCATCGGGAAGTTTCGGCGGCGCGGTCAGTTGCACCAGGGGAGAGTCATGCTTTTCGGCGGCAAGATAGGAGAGAAGAGTGGTATCCTCGGAGAGAATCCACTTGTCGCGGAAATAGGTGCGATAAATTTCCCACCCGGGATTGAACCGTCGCCACTGCTCCAGATTGAGCAGGGAATCGAGAGTATCTTTGGGAATAATTCTCTCGGCGCAGGAGACCGCCAGCGTCAGAGCCAGCAGGTCAAACCGGTAAACCCCTTTTTCAAAAAGAGGATGAGTCGACACCCAGTTGGCAAAATGGGTGGGGAATTCGGTCTGCAGAAGATTCCGTCCCGCCATGTATTGAATCATGGTGAATATCTGAAGCGACCCCGATGGTGCGGCAATTATAGAGCGAGCGTTACGAATCCCTTCAACCGGCAACGCCAGCGGCTCGTACAGCCCGGCAACGGGAAGATATTTCATCAGGTGAACTTTAATTACCGGTTCCGACCAGTCAATTCCCGAGAGGCGGGTCAAAACAGTAAGGATGCTGTCGCCAAGGCAGTCCCAGGCGGCGACCAGTTGTCCCGATTTCTGCCCGACCAGCCAGATATCGCGGCTGGTTTCATATTCGCCGGACTGATATTCCGGGTAAAAGGCTTTCATCAGGTAGTAGTTGTCATAGATAAATTCAACCTGGGGAATCGACAGGGCGCCGTTGCTTCCGGCCGAATAACTCGAGGTATATTGCGCCGAGGCAAGACCGGTAAGAATTATAACAGCGCCGATAATAACCGGAATTTTCATCGGGGTAAATTAGACAATAATCTACCCGGAAATCAAGGGGTAAATGTAAGGGATTTTGGCGCCTTTCGGATGCTCAAAGCGGGGCGGAGCCGTTGCCGTTATTGTCAATAGTGCCGTCTTTCAGCCGGATAGTCCGCAAGGTCTGCTTCGCGACATTTTGATCGTGCGTGATAATGATGATAGTATGCCCTTCCTGCCAGAGTTGACGGAAAATATTTATGATTTCGCCGCCCGATTTGCTATCGAGATTTCCGGTCGGCTCATCGGCTAAAATCAGATTTGGCTTATTAGCCAGCGCCCGCGCGATAGCGACCCGCTGCATCTCGCCGCCGGACATCTCGGTCGGTTTGTTGCCTACCTTTTCCGCCAGGCCAACCTGCGCCAGAAGATTCATCACCCGGTCGCGCCGCTGACGGGCTTTCACTCCGGCGAAAAGAAGCGGAATCTCCACATTCTCGAAAGCGGTGGCGTACGGAAGGAGATTAAATGACTGAAAAACAAATCCGACTTTCTGATTGCGCACCTCCGCCAGTTGATTGGCAGAAAGCGTGCGGACATTGATACCTTCCAAAAGATATTCACCGGAGGAGGGAATGTCGAGGCATCCCATAATGTTCATCAGAGTCGATTTCCCGGAACCGGACGGTCCCATGACGGAGATGAATTCGTTTTTGCCGACAGTGAGGTCGATACCTTTGAGGGCTTCGAATTCGATTTTCCCGGTAGTATATTTTTTGCGGACAAATTTCATATCTATCATGTCAGTTACCTCGCGAAGCGTTTATTATTCATATCTCAAAGAGTCAACAGGATTGACAGAAGCGGCGCGCATTGCCGGGAAAATTCCCGAGAGGAACCCCAGCAGTCCCAGCACCAGGATGACTATGATGCCGATATCAAGGGAAACCGTGGGGCGCCCCATGAAACTAAGGACATCGCTCTCAATCGGAATCCGTTTGAAACCCTCGGTGAGAATGTAACTGAGGGACATCCCAAGCGAACCACCGGCAAAAGTAATGGTGAGCGCTTCAATCAAAAACTGGCTTAGAATATACCGTCGCTTGGCGCCGATAGCCATCTTGATGCCGATTTCGCGCGTCCTTTCCTTTATGGAGACATACATTATATTGGCGACACCAACGCCGGCAATCAGAAGCGACATGCCGCCGATAAGCCCCAGAAATAGTTGCAAACCAAACATGATATTTTTCAATTCTTTGGCATTCTCGGCAACATCCCAAACATAAAGAGCCTGCTTATCCTTGGGGTCGAATTTGTGCCGCGCGCCCATCACCTCAAAAACTCTTTTCTCGAGCGCTTTTGTGGCTTCGGGGTCTTTGGGCTGATAAATCATCAGATTAAGATAGCGATGTCCGAACAGAGCGGCGAAAGTCGTCGCCGGAATAACCGCCTTCTGCTCATCGGGACCACTGTACATACTCATCTGAAGTTTCTCAATCATGACGCCGATCACGGTAAAAGGAACTGAATTTATCAGAACCTGTTTGCCGACAGCATCTTCGGGGCCGAACAATTTCTCCTTAATCTTATCCCCCAGAAAAACAACACGCCGTTTCTCCTGCATATCGAGGTCATTTATGAATCTCCCGCCGGCTTGAGGGTAATGGGTACGAATCTCCTCGAAACAGGGATAGACGCCGGCGAGATGCTCGGAGAAAACTTTCTCCCCATACCGGATGGTGACTCCCCAGCGGGTATATTCGCCGCCGACATTTTTCAGTTCCGGCATTTTCATTTTGAGGTAGTCAACATCCTCTTCCGTGAAGCGGATTCGTCGCCCGCGACCCAGTCCCTGAAACGGGATAGTGGTCTGCCCGCCCCAGAGGATTACGATATCCTCACCCAGACCACGCTGGTTGCGGAACATCTGAGTTTTCAATCCTTCCCCGAAGGCAAGTAGAAGCATGATAGAAATAGTCCCCCAGGCGATGGCGAGAATGGTGAGGGTCATCCGCTTCTTCTGTTTGCGGAAATCCCGCAGGAAAACACTTATGACAATGCTCGGTTTCATCTCAGAAAAGTTTTAACGCCTCAACCGGTTGCAGGTTGGAGGCCCGCCGCGCCGGGAAATATCCCGCCGCCAGACCGATCATCCCCAGAACTATAATCGCCATGCCGGTGCCGAGGATGTCGATTTCAGGCACGCCTATAAATTCTTCGACTTTAAAAATCGGCATGACACTGACAATGCCGACCCCTATGAGATATCCGATTAAGCCGCCGGTAAGAGTTAAAAGCAGAGTCTCGAAAATGAACTGCCCCATAATCAGGCTCTTCTTGGCGCCGAGAGCCATTTTGATGCCGATTTCCTTGGTTCGCTCTTCCAGCACGACATTCATAATGTTAGAAACGCCGATTCCGCCGGTAATCAGGGTGGCGATCCCTATGCCGACCAGGAAGACCCGGAAGGCAAAAAAGAAAGTGGTCAAGAATTTCATCCCTTCAGTTACATCCCATATCCCGAGCGCTTCTTCATCAGCCGGGTCGAAACGATACTTCTTGCCGAGAATTTTATAAATCTGGTCTTTGACACTCTCCATCGAGCCGCCCTCAGCATGCTGAACGACAAAATTGTTGGGATAGAGGATAGAATACATTCCGGTAAAAGTGCTGGAAGGAATAAAGGCTTTGCGGGAGTCGCGCCCGTTATAAGAACTATCCTGCTTCTTGGTTTTCAGGACGCCAACCACCTGGAAGGGGACATTGTTAATGAGAATAAATTCGCCTATCGCGGGCCGTTCACCTAACAGTTGCGATTTAAGTTCATCCCCAAGAAAAACCACCCGTCTCTTTTGCACAATATCGAGACTGTTGATAAACCGTCCTCCGATTTCCGGAATCAGGTTGCGCATTTCTCCGAATTCGGGCCAGACCCCGATGATATTCTGAACCATCTCGTTCTTGCCGTACTTCATG
The DNA here is from genome assembly GCA_020724775.1 of Ignavibacterium sp. GTDB lineage: Bacteria > Zixibacteria > MSB-5A5 > GN15 > PGXB01 > DYGG01. Next base: position 5,361 of record DYGG01000017.1, read on the forward strand.
AAGACATTCCATCGGGAATATTCAGGAGAGATGCGGGCAATCCCATCGACTTTTGATTTCAGCAGGGCAACATCTTCTTCTGTGAAGCGGATTTCGCGCCCTTTGGGGAGCCCCTGCCACGGTTTGGTGGTCATACCGGGCCAAACAATAGCGATATTTTCGCCCAACCCCTTCTGCGACTTTATCTGTTGTTTGTGAATACCTTTTCCAAACGCGAAGAGAAGAACTATAGCCAGCGTTCCCCAGAGAATTCCGCCCATGGTCATAAAGGTGCGCAACTTCTGATGGCGCATATCGCGGAGAAACTGTTTAACCGTCTGAAAGGGCAGCATCGACTCTTATCCTATTCAATAACCTTGGGCGGTCTTTCAACTACGGAATCCCCCTCTGTCAATCCTTCTACGATTTCAATATTAATGCCGTCGGAGAGTCCCGTCTTGACCGGTCGGGAGACAATCGCGCCGAGGGAGTCGCGGACTTCCACCAGGGCGGCGGTATCCTCGATTTTTACCAACCGCTCCGGCAGAAGAAGAATACTGTCTTTGCGGCTTATGATTATATTGGCGTTGGCGCTGTACCCGGCGCGCAGAAAAGAGTTTCCAACTTCAGTCAGTCTAATCTCAATATCAAAGAGCGTTGAGCCTTCTTCCTTATGAGCCTTGGGGGAGATTTTGTCGAGGACGCCATGGATAGTATCGTTGGGAATAGCGCCGACTTTGATTTCAACCGTCTGACCTACCGAAAGTTTGCCGACATCAATTTCGTCAACGGCCCCTTTGAAGATAAGATCTTCCATATATGCCAGAGTCATCAATTCGGTGCCGGCCTGATACGACGTGAGAGGCACCACCGGGTCGCCTTCCTCTACGAGACGGGAAAGCACCGTTGCGTTTACCGAACTGCGGATGGTGTTGTCGACTTTGAGGTCGGCGATTTCAGTGCGGCCTGATTCGATAAGGGAGAGTTTCTCTTTTGCCAGTTTAAGGCGAAGGGAGGCCTCATCAAAATTCGCCTGTTTTGCTTCCCATTCCTGATGCGAGACCAATTGCTTATCGCGAAGTGAACTGGAGCGGTCAAGTTCTCTTTTGGCGTTGTCATACGCCACCTGATAGATTTCGACCTGCCGTTTGGCTTCGGCATATTCAATCGGAGTCGGGTCGGGAGCGATATCCATAAGGGGGTCGCCGATTCTTACCTGGTTGCCGATATCGACATATATCTTCTTCACGATTCCGGAGATTTTCGATTTTACGGCGATTTCTTTGACCGGCTCGATTTTGCCGACCGCCAGCGCCTTATCGACAATCGAGCCTTTCTCAATTTTTACCATTTTGAAGCCGTCGTCTTTTTTGGCGGAGCCGCTGAGGGCGAAGAAGAGAACAGCCCCGAGTATAATGACGGCTGAGGCTATAAGCAGGATTTTTTTGAACATCGGTTACTCTTTATTTAAGGGTATTCATTGTGACACTGCTGCAATTTGAAATTACGCCTGAGAGCAAAGATTGTTTCGCTTTTGTAAGTTCGGTTCGGTATAAACATATACCCGGCTATGAAGTAAAGATGTCACCGGCGGCGCCAGCCGGCCCGTCGAAGCAGGCTGAATCTGTTGCCGTCTCGGCGCTTACCGGCTCGGAAGCAATCCTTTGACATTGAACTTTCTATAAACTATTTTAGACGGTAATCATAATTTGTCAAGCAAGAGGTGAGAGATAATTGGGCAGTTGTTTGAAATATCTGGCAGCGGCGGCGTTGCTGTGCACGGTTTTGGGATGCGGCTCCGGTTCATCGGGCGGGAGGCAGGCGTCACCCGACAGGGCCGCCGGCAAGGACAGCCTGATTATTGAATTGACCGGTGTTGACGGCAAGTCGGTCTTTGATATTACCCGGGAACATCATCAATTGAAATATATCGAAAGCCCGGTCGGCAATTTCATTGAGGCAATTGACTCCATCAGCGTGAACGGCGATTACAGTTGGAATTATTCGGTAAATGATTCCATCGGGCAGGTCGCCTCGGATAAATTCATAACCAAGAACGGCGACCGGATAAAATGGCATTACCGTAAGCAGTGATGCCCGGAGAGGGAGATGACTAAAAGCATTGATTCCATAATTGACGGCAAACGTCTGTTTCTGATTGCCGGTCCCTGCGTTATCGAATCGGAAGATATCTGTATGACGGTGGCTGAGGAACTTAAAAGTCTTGGAGAAAAATATCGGATACCGGTGGTCTTCAAAGCCTCTTATTCCAAAGCGAACCGTCTGTCAGGCGATTCCTTCTCCGGCAAAGGGATCGATTACGGTTTGAAAGTGCTTCAGAAGATAGGTCGGGAGTTCGAACTGCCGCTTTTGACCGATGTCCATGAAACAGCGGAAGTATTAATAGCGGCAGATGCGGTTGATATCTTACAAATTCCGGCATTCCTCTGCCGCCAGACAGAACTGGTGCGTCAAGCGGCCGCTACCGGACGCTGGATTAATATCAAGAAGGGGCAGTTCCTGGCGCCGGAAGATATGGACAAAATCGCCGGAAAAGCCAAATCGGGAAAGGTAATGTTGACCGAGCGGGGGTCATCTTTTGGGTATCACAACCTGGTAGTCGATTTTCGGTCGCTGCTGATAATGAGAAAGTTTGGATACCCGGTAATATTCGATACCACCCATTCATTGCAACTTCCGGGCGGGGGCGGGCATTTTTCTTCCGGACAGCCGGAATTTATTATTCCCTTTGCGCGGGCCGCGGTCGCGGTCGGAGTAGATGGCCTGTATGTGGAAACCCACCCGGAGCCGTCAAAAGCGCTCAGTGACGCCGCCTCCATGCTTCCGCTGAAAAACCTGGAGGCGCTGTTGGTTGAAATCCTTAAAGTCTATCAGACGGTCGAGAAATCATAGATGAAGAAACCGCCATCACGAGAGAAACT
>DYGG01000017.1:8291-60603 GCA_020724775.1 Ignavibacterium sp.
CGGAGAAAATCAAGAATATAAAACTTCTCGCCCTGGATGTTGACGGCGTTTTGACCGATGACAATATCTACTTCGGTCCCGACGGCCTGGAATTAAAGCAATTCAACATCTCCGATGGCTTTTTCATCGTGCTGGCGTTGCGTGCCGGACTCGAGATTGCGGTAATATCGGGCCGCCCTTCCAAAGCGACCAGCACCAGAATGAGAGACCTGGGCGTAAAGCATGTTCTGCAAGAAATGAAAGATAAAAGGAAGCAGATCTTGCCGCTTCTGGAGAAACTGGGGATTACCCATCGGGAGGTGGCCTTTGTCGGAAACGAGATATTGGATATCGGATTGGCAAAGGAAGTGGGCCTATCGATAGCGGTGGCTGATGCCGCCGAAGAATTGAAACAGGTAGTTGATTACGTGACAGTCTCAGCCGGCGGGAAAGGGGCGGTCAAGGAAGTGATTAAGGCGTATTTCAAAGGAAAAAATCTGGATCCGTCTTCCTATCTGATTTAGGTGTTATATGATATTGAAAAACGGTCGTGAAGTGATAAAGAAAGAGGCGGAGGCGGTCGCCGAACTGGCCGAACGTCTCAATGACAACTTTGTCAAAGCGGTGGAGATGCTTCTTGAGTGCAAGGGACGGGTTATCGTTACCGGCATGGGGAAATCGGGACTGATCGGCAAAAAGGTGGCGGCGACTCTTACCTCAACCGGCATTGCGGCATTTTTTCTGCATCCGGCAGAGGGAGTGCATGGCGACCTGGGTCTGGTGCGCGCCGAAGACCTGATTATTGCCATATCCAAATCGGGGGCGACCGAGGAACTGTACCAGATTCTTCCGGTGCTGAAAAGAATCGGCGCCCCAATTATACTTCTGACCGGGCAGCCGGATTCGCCGCTGTCGGCAAAGTGCGACATTGTCCTCGATTGCTCGGTTAAGTCGGAAGCCTGTCCCAACAACCTCGTGCCGACCTCCTCGGCGACAGCGGCACTGGTGATGGGGGATGCCCTGGCAATCGCCTGCCTGAAAGAGCGGGACTTTTCTCCGGAGGATTTTGCCTATCTTCATCCCGGGGGACTTTTAGGTCGTCGGCTCCTGATGAAAGTCGAGGAATTGATGCATACCAATTCGATGATTCCGATTGTCCGCCCGGAGACAGCCCTGCGCGAGACTATCCTGGAGATCACGGAAAAACGTCTTGGCACCGCCCTGATTATAGACAACGACAACCGTCTGGTGGGGATTTTCACCGATGGCGACCTGCGTCGTCTGGCGGAAAAAGATGAGCAGTTTTTCAAGAGGCGAACCGGCGACGTAATGATTAAAAATCCCAAGACCATCCGCCCCGGCGCCATACTCGATGAGGCGCTGGCAATGATGGAGAAATATTCGATTATGGTCCTTCCGGTTGTCGACAAAGAAAAGCGGCCGGTCGGGATTATCCATCTTCACGATATCCTAAAATCAAAACTGGTCTGACCTCCGGTGAGGCGCTTCAAGAAAATAAAAAACAGCGCTGTTTATTATTTCATCGGGGGAATAGTCTTCTTCTTCAATTTTATTCCCCGGTCGACGGCAATTTTTGTCGGCGCCATGCTGGGGTTCTGGGGGTATCAGATTTTCAGGAAAGACCGCTACAAAGCCGACCGTCATCTCAGGGCGGCATACGGTAATGCCTTAAGTCAAAACGAGCGGGACAGAATAATTCGCCAGATGTTTATCAATTTTGGCAAGAACGCCGCCGACGTAATCCGCTTCAGGAAGTATTACCGGTCGGAAATCATGCCTCTGGTAGCTGTCGAAGGGCTGGAGCATTTTGATGCGGTCTATAATCGGGGAAAAGGGGTGATCGCGGTTACCGGACATATTGGAAACTTTGAACTGATTGCGGCGCATATGGCGGCGCTCGAGTACAAAGTAGCCGTAATAGGACGGGAAATCTATGATAAGCGGCTGAATTCTCTGCTGGTGAGCAACCGGGAAGCGCTGGGGGCGCTCAATGTTGACACTAAAGAATCAGTCAAGAAAGTGGTGCGGCTGCTCAAAGAGGGGTACGCGCTGGGAGCCCTAATCGATACCGATTCGATAAGGGTGCGAACCATGTTTGTCCCGTTTTTTGGACGTCTCTCCAATACTCCGGTAGGGCAGAGCCTTCTGGGGCTAAAGACCGGCGCCGGATTTGTGCCTCTGGCATGTCTTCGTATCGGAAAAAGGTACAAAATCATAATAAAACCGGAAATAATGATTGAAAGGACTGACAATCTTGAAAAGGATATGTATAATATAACCAGATTATGCACAGAAGCGCTGGAATCGATAATTGATGAATATCGGGAGCAGTGGATATGGCTTCATAATCGCTGGCAAACCAGGCCGACGGAGCCGATAATGGAGTAAGATGAAAACAGCAGTCTTGATAGCGGTTTGTGGAATTCTGATAGGCGCGGGGTGTGCCAGCAAGAACGAAATAAAAGCCCCTCCCGGGGGCGCCGACAGTCTGGCTATGGTCGTCCGCCCTGACCAGCAGATACGCAACGCCCAGATATTTTTCTACAGTAAAGCGACACGCAAAACGGAAATCCTGGCGGATTACATTGAAAAATATGAAAAGCAGGATTCGACCCTGGCATGGGGGTTGACCGTATATTTCTATGATTCCACCGGAAAAGAGATTTCCAATCTGGTGGCAGATAGCGGGCTGGTCCGGGAGCGGACCAATATGATGGTCGCTAACGGCAATGTAAAAGTACTCTCCGAGGACAGTTCCCTTCTTCTCACCGAGCAACTTCTCTGGAATGCCCGCGAAAGCAAGATAGAGACCGACAAATTTGTAACGATAATCCAGAAAGGGGATACCCTGACCGGGTATGGTCTGGAAGCGGATGAACGTCTGAGCAAAATTACCATCAAGAAGCAGGTAAGCGGACGATTCCAGGATACCAAAGAACTGGAGCCATGATGGCGCCCTACTGACCCACAGTTCCCGAGCCCCACTCTAATATCATTGAAAATCGCTCCATATCCCTTAGAGCGTTGCCCGATGTTAGAACACTTTCTAAACATCTGATTACAGGAAAATAACCGATGGAAAAGCCCCACAAAATTCCGCAGATATATGGCTATGCCGTCTGTCTGGTATGTATCGTCACCATTCTGATTTCTGTTCCCAACGTTATCACTTCCCTGATTGACCTGGGCGACCCGCTCCACGCCGGAGCCTGATATCCGGCCGGCAAAGACCGGAATATGGCGTCATACGAACTGTACAAAGTCGATATCCTGGCGGAATATCACGGGATGAAAACCGATTCGACCTCCTATATCCCCGATGAGGCAACCATCCGCGCCATGTATGAGGCGGCAAAAGAGGATAAAATACAGTCAGCGACTCACATCGCCCGGCGCACGGTAATAGTATTCACGCTGCTTACTATCATTGCCGTGGTTCTTTTCGTCATACATTTTCGCTGGATGCGGGCGCTGGCAAAAGCGGCTTGACAATTCCGCACATTCTGATATAATATAAACAGGACAGTTTCCGGTCTAATTACGGCCTTAATTTTCGTACGCCGTGACTCGTTACTGCTCGAAATACTACTCAAGAGGTCTCTTATGTGCAGGTCATATCGTAAACCGCTTTCAGTTTTCTGCCTTTTAGCTCTGCCGCTTTGTCTTATTCTTATATCCCCGGCATACGCTACTTTTTCCATTGTGGCGGTGGACACCGCAACCGGCGCCGTCGGTGGCGCGGGGGCATCGTGCATTGCAAACTGCCAGATTATCAATGATATAATAGAGGGGATTGGGGCGGTCCACACCCAGGCATACTATCTTGCGGAGAATCAGCAGAATGCCCATGCTCTGCTGGCGGCGGGAGCGACGCCTGATTCTATCATACATTGGCTGGAGAACAACGACTTTGAAGCCTCGCCATACTTTCGTCAGTACGGTGTGGTGACCCTGGCCGGACCGGGGGCGTCGGCCGGCTACACCGGCGCGGCAAACAGTTATTGGGCGGGACATCTGAGCGGTCCGGGATATGCAATTCAGGGGAATATCTTGCTGGACGGCTGGATTCTCGACTCGATGCTGGCGGCTTATCAGAGAACGACCGGTCCTTTGGAGGACAAACTGATGGCGGCGCTGGAAGCGGCCAATGTGCCGGGGGCTGATACCCGTTGTTTCTCCTGTAATAAACCGTCGATTTCGGCTTTTGTGAAGGTGGTGCGCCCGGGGGATGGCGGCACCCCTTATCTATATGAACTGGTGACCAATACGGTTTGCGCCAAGAATCCTATCGATTCTCTGCGGGTGCGGTACGATTTATGGAAGGGACTTCAGCAAGCCGATTCGCTTCTCTCAACGGTGCAAGTCACGCCGCCCGGTCTGCCTGCCGGCGGCAGTTCGATCGCAACCATAATCGTGACACCGCGAAATTATCAGGGGCAGCCGCCCATTTATGGGGCAATAGTCGCAATTTCCAACACCGGCGCTGGCGTTCTCTCGCCGGTAACCGACAATGGGGATGGAACTTTCACAGCGACACTGACAGCGCCGCTTTCGCCGAGCACCGATACCATAAAGGTCACCGTCAGCGCCGGAAATGAAAATGTGTTGCTGGCGCAAAAACCGGTGGTGAAATATTATCTGTGCGGCGACGCCAACGGGAGCAATGGTCTTTCGATACTTGATGCCACCTTCGTGATAGCATATCTTTTCAAGAACGGACCGGACCCGGTCCCGACGGCAGCGGCGGATGCCAACGGCAACGGGACGGTGAATATTCTTGATGCCACCTATCTTATAAGCCATCTTTTTAAGAGCGGTCCGGCTCCGGTCTGCCCGTGACCGGGGTTTCCCTTTTCAGAAAAAAGTACGTCTGAATTCCGGCGCAATTAGTATGACAGGTGACGGAATTCTCATGAACGGCTTGCGGATTTCGGCCGCTTTCTTATCTTACTTGAAAATGTTTCCAAACTTTGTACAGGATTGAGATTATTTCTTTATGGGCGCCATCAAAATCGCTGAAAATGTTCACTGGGTCGGAGTGCGCGACCCGCAGTTGCGGAAATTCGATATCATAATGAATACCCGGTACGGAACTACTTACAACGCCTACCTGATAAGAGGGGAGAAAACGGCATTAATTGACGCCTCCAAAGCAGCCTTCACCGGTCAGTTTCTCGACAATATAAGAGAAATCATACCGCCGTCACAAATCGATTACCTGGTGGTCAATCATACTGAGCCTGACCACAGCGGCGCCATCACGGCGCTATTAAAAGAGAATCCGCAAATTGAACTGCTCTGCTCGGGAGCGGCGATTCCTTTTGTCAAGAATGTGATAAACCTGGAGCGGCCTATACGGGGAGTCAAAGATAATGAAATCCTGGACCTGGGAGGCAAAAAACTCCGGTTCTTGCTGACCCCTTATATGCACTGGCCCGATACCATGATGGAGTTTCTCGAAGAGGACGGAATTCTCTTTTCCTGCGATGGCTTCGCGGCGCATATATCCGATGATTCCCTCTTTGCCGAGACCATTGATAAGGATGTTGATTTCGAGTTTCATTATTACTGGGATGCCATCATGCGCCCTTTCAGCAATTATATCCGGAAAAATCTGGTGAAACTGGAGGGTCTGAATATACAGATGATCGCGCCGTCGCACGGACCGGTCTTTCGGGAGAATCCGCGCCGGTATATCGAGCGGTACAAAGAATGGACAGCCGATAAAGCGGCCGGGCGGAATCTTGTGACAGTCTTCTATGCCTCCAGTTACGGCAATACCAAACTGCTGGGGGAGCGCATCGGAGCCGGCCTGCTCAATCAGGGATTTGAGTTGTCGTATTGCGATGCCGAAAATTTTGAACCGGAGAAAGTCCGGGAGGCGATTGAAGCCAGTCGGGGAGTGCTGCTGGGGACGCCGACGATGAACGGCGATGCCGTCAAACCAATCTGGGATATCATCAATCTCTTCTCTACCGTCAGTAGTGTCGGGAAGAAAGCCGCGGTGTTTGGGTCGTTCGGATGGGGCGGAGAAGGGATAAAACTGGTGGCGGACCGACTTTCGGGATTGAAACTGAAAGTTTTTGAAGAGAACCTCCGGGTGCGCCTGGTGCCATCAGATTTCGAACTGAACGATATTGCGGCGTACTGCTCCCGGCTGGCGGCATTCCTGAATTCCTGAGCGGAAAAATCGCGGTGCCGCAAGATTTTTTCCGCCATTTTGATTTAAAGTTTGACAAAGGATATAACCCCAGTATATTTCGACTCAAATCTTCGTCGGAGAATCAATGGAACAAGACTTGCAGGGAAAAATCGGACGATTCACATTGCCAGAGATCTTTCAGTTGGTCGCCCAGAGTCAGAAAACCGGTACGCTGGGGATTCAGAAAGATGATGATATAGTCATGGTCTATTTCAAAAAGGGGCGAATTATATACGGTTATGGCCCGCGACAGGCCTATCATATCGGCGAGTTGCTTCGGGAGCGGGGGAAAATTACGGCAGAGCAACTGACCGACGCCGTAATGGCGCAATCCCGGCATCCCAGCGCGCGACGATTGGGGCAGATTCTGATTGAAAAGAACTATATCTCGCGGGAGGACCTGGAGCAAGTGGTGCGCAATCAGGTGGAAGAACTGGTTTACTCGCTTCTCGCCTGGAACAGCGGCTCCTTTAAGTTTTATGAGAATCAGTATCCGACGGATGAAGAGATCACGGTTGACATCACGGTGGAAAAGGCGATTCTGGAGGGGATGCAGCGGCTGGACGAAGAGAACCGGAGGCGGGCAGTAACTCCTTTGTCAGATTCAATACTGATGCTGTCACCGCATCTTCCGGAGAAGCAGGAACAGTTGGCGCTGACGCGTGAAGATTGGAGCCTCCTGGCGCTGGCAAACGGTCGCCGTACGGTGCGGGAAATTGTTCGTTTGGCGCGGATTCCGGAGCGGGAATGTCTGAGCCGACTCGGTTCGCTGATGACGAGCGGCATCCTGCAGAGTGCCGGGGCGCTCCCTGCCGAAACCGACCGGCTGGCTCTCATGGTGGACCGCCTGGCGAATCTTCTGGAGCATTATCTGGCGTCGCGAAGCCAGAAACCAACCGCAACCTCGCCGCGGCTGGCGGTACGCGATGCCATCCGGATAGAACCGGTTACCCCAAAAGAAAACGAGCCTCGCTAATTCTGACTCGGGCAGATATTATGACAGCAAGATTAGAGTCACTCAAAAGACTGGAGTCCGTTCTGGAAAATTTTCTGGGGCGGGCAGTTGAACTGGAGATTAATAATCTGAACACGGTAAGCCGAATAGATTCGCTCGATGAGATTGCCCGGTTGTCCCTCAAAGGACGACTGGTCAACCAGCAACTGGGCAACTGGTTTGCCCGCAATCGGGACTATCTCGACAGCGACCGACTAAAAGAAACGGAAGTTGAGACTATCGCCAACCTCTTAAGTGAGATTAAAAAGGGACTTGATTCGTCAGACCCGGAATCGCGTAAACTGGCCGATGAAATCGAGCGCTGGAAAGAAAAGGGTGTTGTTCCCAAAAGGAAGTTGATTCTGAAGATGAAGTCGCCTGCCGGGGGGATGTCGATAACGGAGAAATTTGCCGACTATCTCGGACGGGAAAAGGTGCTTCTGGAGCAGGAAGAATACAGCCAGGAACATCTCTTGAGCATTCTTGATGATATCCTCAAATCAGCGGAAGCGAAAGAAGACCATATCTATATTCATCTGGCCGGTTCGATAATCTATTTCCTGCGAATGAACGGTTACAAGGTTTCGCCTTATGTCAAGAGACTCAAGCAGATAGAGAAAGAGAGACTGGGGATAGCGTATGCTGAATGACGGGGTAAAAGCATATCTGCGGGCTCTGGCGGCTCTGAAAGATAAGGACTACCGGACCGGAGTCGGGTATCTGAAAATCGCCCAAAATCAGTTTGATAATAGCCCTGATTTTCGTATATTAAAAGAAACTACGGAACTGCTTCTGGCGGTAAAAGAAGAGATATTTGAGCTGGAAGTTGAGAATTCGGAAGTAAAGGAGTTGATATAGAATGGCAAAGAAGCAGAGTTTTGCAGAGAAGGCAACCAAGAAAAAGCATGTCATCAACTGCCCGGTTTGCGAATCGCCGATAAGTTATGTCAAGTATGTCAAGGCGGAGAAGACCGATGGCGGCTGGAAATTCCGCACGACTAATATCGGCGTTTGCAAATGCAATCATTCTCAGGTCTATGGTTGATTAGACAATAAAGCGAGACTTAAAATACCCGCTTGATAAAGGCGGGTTTTTTTGTATTTTCCAGCCAATGCGTCATCTCCTCGAAGCCAGCCTATTTCCCTTCATTAATAAACCGGGACGTTATATCGGCGGCGAACTGGGGCAGATAGTGAAGCCTCCGGAGGGACGTCTCCAAGTCGCCCTTGGATATCCCGATATGTACGAAATCGGAATGTCGTATCTCGGGACGCAAATACTGTATCATCTAATCAATTCTGATGACCGTTTCCTCTGCGAGCGGTTTTATGCTCCCGATTGGGATGCCGAGGAGATACTTCGGAGGGAGAAAATTCCTTACTTCAGTCTGGAGTCATTTCGTCCGCTGCGGGAATTTGACGTTGTCGGCTTTACACTGGCGTATGAAATGGTTTTCACCAACTTGCTGAATATATTGGACCTTTCCGGGATTCCGCCCCGCTGGAAGGACCGCAACCAGAGCGACCCATTAGTTATAGCCGGCGGACCGGTGGCGCATAATCCCGAACCGCTGGCGCCGTTTATTGACTTTTTCTGTCTGGGAGATACCGAAGAGACTATCGGTCCCTTGCTCGGGATAATATTTGAGCATAAAGGAGCGCCGCGTGAGGCTCTGCTGGAAGCGATTGTTAGAGAGATACCGGGGGTCTATGTCCCGCGGTTTTACAATAATAACGGTGCACCAACGGTCGCATTTGCCCCGCCGCAAGTAAAAAGTCAAAGAGTTAAGTCATTAAAGATTGAATCGTATTCCCGGAAGCCGCTGGTGCCGTTTGTCGAGACCGTGCATGATAGGCTTTCCGTAGAGATAATGCGGGGCTGTCCGCGCGGCTGTCGTTTCTGCCAGGCAACCGCGATATACAGGCCTGTGCGGGTACGACCGGTTGATGATGTCGTGGAGCAGGTCCGCTTGCAGTTAGGAAGCACCGGTTTCGACGAGGTTACCATGCTGTCGCTGTCCTCAAGCGATTATCCGCATATTGAAAAATTGACCGGTCTTCTGGCGCGCGAATTATCCTCCCGAAAAGTCTCCCTGTCGCTTCCCTCTCTGCGCCCCGGGACAATCTCCCTGTCGCTTCTGGAGTCACTGAAACTGACTCGAAAAAGCGGCCTTACATTTGCTCCCGAAGCAGGAACAGAAAGACTGCGGGCCCTCGTGAGAAAAGATATAACCGACCGCGACCTCTATGAGACATTGCGTCTGGCTTTTGAAAGCGGCTGGAATCTTATCAAACTCTATTTCATGATAGGCCTTCCCACCGAAACGGTTGAAGATGTTGAAGGCATCATTGAGATGATAAGGGCCTCCTCGAATATAGCGCGTCAGTGCCGCGGGAAGAATATAATCAATGTCACTATCTCCCCCTTTTCGCCCAAGTCGCATACCCCTTTTCAATGGGATATGCAACTGTCGCCGGAGCAGATTCGGGAGCGCTCGGAATATATCCGAAGGAAAGCCGGCAGCAGTTATGTGAATATTAAACTTCGCGACCCGAACTTGTCGTTTCTGGAGGGGGTGATAGGACGAGGCGGTCGCGAGATGGGAGAGGTAGTTGAAACGGTTTTTCGGATGGGAGCGCGATTTGACGGCTGGAGCGAAGGTTTAGATTTTGACCGCTGGCTGAAGGCGTTCGCGGATTGCGGCATTGACCCTTACAGTTACTTGCGGGAGCGGCGGTTTGCGGATTGTCTTCCCTGGGCGCATATTGAACTTGATGTTTCCACGGAACATCTAATGAAGGAGCGGAACCGGACTTCAACTCTGCTTAAAGAGAGCAAGCCGTCAACAGAGACGGCGCCGGCGATATCAGATGATAATGAAGGTGACCAATTCGGACGGTCGCGCAAGAAAGGCCCCGCTAAAGCGACGGTGGCTCCGAACAAAGGGAATGTCCGAATTCAGTGGGGGAGAAAGGGGTTGACCAGATTCTTGTCTCATCTGGACAATATTCGGGTATTCGAGAGGGCAATTCGCCGCGCCGGATTACCGGTTGAATACAGCCAGGGATTTAATCCGCATATGAAACTCTCTTTCGGTCCCCCCTTGCCACTTGGATTTACATCGGAGGCGGAATACTTTGATATCTCTCTGGACCGACCGTTTCAGCCGGAAATGGCGGCCGCCCTCGGGAGAACCCTGCCGGGGGGATATCATATCATCATGGCTAAATCGGTTATGAGCGCCAAAGAATCGCTATCGGGAAAACTGAACCGGGCGGTCTATGAAGTCCCGGTCGAGGCGAATCCGGAATATCAGCATCGGCTGGAGAGTTTGTTGGAAAGGAATTCTGTCGAAATCACCCGGGTATCAAAAGAAGAAAGCCGCCGGGTAGAAATTCGTCCGGCAATCTTTCGCCTGGAGTTTATACCGCAGTGCTCTTTTGACCCCCGGAAGGCGGCGATATTTATGGAATTGGGAGTAGGGACAGCCGGTTATGCACGACCGCAGGAGGTAATTCTGGAAAGCGGAATTGCTGATGAATTTCTACTGCCGTCGCTGGCAATTCACCGGAAAGCGCTTCTGTTCGCCGATAATGACGGAAACCATCTTACCCCAATGGAATTCTGACGATGACACCCAGGGAACAGAGATATGACCCGGTTCGCGGCGCCGCCGTGGAGATAATCGGGCTGGTAGAAGCGGGGAAACACTCGGCCGAAGAGGCAATTCAGGAGGTCATAAGGGAGAAAGAGTTTCGTTCTCTCGATATCCGATTCCTGAGACTTCTGGTCAACGGCACGGTAAAGATGAAACGTCGGCTTGACCACGACATCCGCTTCTTCCTGAGTCGCCCGGCGGAGAAACTCCCGCGTCGGATGGCTGACATTCTTAGGTTGGGGTTTTACCAGTTATTCTATACCGACCGGATTCCGGCCGCGGCGGCAGTTTCGGAATCGGTCAATCTGGCGCGACATTATTGTGATGAGTCGCGCGCTCGGGTGGTCAATGCCGTTATGAGAGCGGCGCTTCGCGCACCCGAGAAGATTGTCTTTCGCAAAAAAAATGATGACCCGATAAATTATCTGGCTGATTTTTATTCCTACCCCAACTGGTTTGTAGAGTACTGCCTGAAGGAATTTCGATTGGAAGAAACGGAAAAACTTCTGGAGGAGATGAATCGCCCGCCACAAGTAACTTATCGTGTAAATTTTATCAAGGCTAAGCCGGAAGAAGTGGCGGAGTTGCTCAAGAAGGCAGGGGTCGGTTTTCAAGCCGGCGAATATCTGCCGGAATTTTTGCATCTCGAAGAGGGGAGTTTTCCCTTAGAAGAAGAATTGGTCAAGAGCGGGAAAGTCTATATACAGGATGAATCGGCCGGGATGGCGGTGCGGCTGATGAATCCCAAGATGGGGATGAATGTTCTCGACATGGCGGCAGCCCCGGGGGGAAAGGCGACCTATGCCGCTATAAAAATGCGCAATAAGGGGATGATTACGGCGGTGGACCGCTCCCGCCCCCGGCTGGAAATCATGGTGGAGAATTGCCAGAGACAGGGCATAAAGATTGTCAACCCGGTAGCGGCAGATATTCTGGAATTCCAGGCGGAGCCGTTTGACCGGGTAATGCTGGATGCCCCCTGTTCCGGCTGGGGCAATGCCGGCAAGCACAGCGACCTGCGCTGGCTGAAGACTCCCGAAGATGTCGAGCGTCTTTTCAAAGTGCAAAGTATGATGATTGACAAGGCGGCAAAACTGGTCAAGCCGGGAGGAATAATGATTTACTCCACCTGCACTTCTATCAGAAGAGAGAATGATGATGTCGTGGAGGAATTCCTGGTGCGGCGGAAAGATTTTCGCCTGGAATCGGCCGGGGAGTATTTCGGAGACGACGTTGTCTCCGAAAGAGGCTTCTTGAAAACCTATCCGAACAAAAAAAATCTTTCCGGCGCTTTCGCCGCGCGGTTGAAAAAAGTGCTCGATGCCGAAAAATAGTTGATGACCTTTGCTCCTTGAATTTGTAACATAATTCATTATGCATCTGCCGCGACCAAAAGAACAACGCCAGGCAAATCGATGGTTCAATAAACTGAGCCAGCGGCTGACACCCCGGGTTCTCGCCATTTATCTGGGAGCGCCAATTGGGGTGCTGTTCTTGTTGTATGTGATATTTGATTTTGGAATCATGCGGATTATTACACGGCACGGCTCCGAATTTCCTCTATCTGATGTCACCGGCAAAGGAATTGAGATGGCTCACGAGATGCTCCGCAGCCAGGGGCTCGATATGGAGGTAGCCGCCGAAGAATATCACCCCGACAAACCGGAGGGAACCATACTCTCGCAATATCCCGCCCCCGGTACAAAGGTCAAGTCGGGAAGAATTATCAAAGTGACGGCCTCCATCGGACAAAAGATGGTGACCATTCCGGCATTGTCAGGATTTTCGGTGCGACAGGCGAAATTGAATCTGGAGGCTTCGGGACTCAAACTGGGTGAAGTCGCCTGGACTTTTTCCGATTCTCTTCCGGAAAAAGTAGTGGTCTTTTCTTATCCGGCTTCAGGAACAGAAATTCCGGCCGGGTCGGCGGTGAATCTGATGGTCAATCGGGGACGTCTGGGGGGAGTAGTCTATATGCCGCAATTGGTCGGGAGACAGTTCACCGACGCAAAGAAGATGCTGGAGGAACTGGGGCTGAAGGTCGGACTGGTCACCTACGTTCGCAATGAAGACTTTCTTCCCGAGACAGTTTTGGAGCAGTCGGCCGAGGAGGCATCAGAACTTGAACCGGGAGAAGAGATAGACCTGGTGGTCTCAACGACAGAATAGAATGGTCAAAATTGCACCATCAATACTCGCGGCGGACTTCAGCCGTCTTGGCGAAGAAATCAGGGCGGCCGAAAACGTCGGCGCCGATATGATTCACCTGGATATTATGGATGGTCATTTTGTCCCGAATCTCTCCTACGGGTCGGTAGTGGCTAAGATCTCAAAGAGAATTACAGGACTTCCTCATGACGCCCATCTGATGGTCTCCGAGCCGGAAAACCATTTTGAAACCTTTGCGCGTCTGGGGGTCGAGTATATCGCCTTTCATATTGAAATTGGGGGGATAAGGAAAAACTGGGAGCGGGGATGGGTCTATACCGCAGAAAAGATTGCTGACGAAAGAAGGATGTTAGACCTGATTGCCGATATCAGAAAGTCCCGCGCTCATCCCGGTCTGGCGGTTAATCCGCCGACAGAGGTGGAACTGTCCTTCCCGCTCTTGGAAGAAGTCGATTTGCTGCTCCTGATGTCGGTCAATCCGGGCTTTGCCGGGCAGGAGTTCATTCCGACCGTTTACGACAAACTTCGGAAGGCGGCAAAGTACCGAAAGGACAATCAATTGCGTTTTGAGATAATGGTTGACGGGGGAGTGGGACTGGGGAATGCCGATAAGTTAATTGACGCCGGCGCCGATATTCTTGTTGCCGGCTCTTCCTTTTTTGGCGCAACGGATTACGGGGAATTTGTAAGAACGATAAAATCGTAGAAACCGCTTGCGGATAAGGGGTATTTTCGTATATTAATAAACTGCCCTGGCGGGGTTTTATCCCTTTTGGGGAGTTTTAGAATATTGGCAAAAATATGTTTGGCGAACTGATAGACAGATTTGACGACATTTTCAAGACGCTTCGCGGCGCCGGTAAACTCTCGGAAAAAAATATCCGCGATTCCTTGAAAGAAGTGCGTCGGGCGCTGCTCGAGGCAGATGTCAACTACAAGGTAGTCAAAGAGTTCATCAAAAGGGTCGAAGAGGAATCGGTCGGCGAGAAAGTCCTCAAGTCAATCGAGCCGGGGCAGCAGATTGTCAAGATAGTACATAATGAACTGGTCCAGGTTCTCGGAGAGAAAGCGGTTCCTCTGGCCCCGATTGACAAGACGCCAACCATTTATATGTTGTGCGGTTTACAGGGCTCGGGGAAAACTACTCTTGCCGGAAAGTTAGCCCTTCAGGCAAAGCGGAAAAATAAGAAACCGCTCCTGGTTGCCGCCGATATTTACCGTCCGGCCGCTATCACGCAGTTGAAAATACTGGGGGACTCGGTCGGGGTGGAGGTATTCCATCGCGAAAACGCCCAGCCGCCGGATATCTGTTATGAAGCAAAGAAGTACGCTGAGAAAAACTTTGTTGACCTGGTAATTCTGGATACGGCGGGACGTCTCCATATCGACGAAGAGTTAATGGTGGAACTGGAGGAGATTAAGTCGCGCGTAGTGCCCGACGAGTTGCTTCTGGTGGCGGATGCCATGACCGGCCAGGATGCCGTCAATCTCGCTGAGCAATTCCATAAGCGTCTGGCGCTGACCGGAGTGGCATTGACCAAACTTGACGGTGATGCTCGCGGCGGAGCGGCGATTTCTATCAGAGCCGTAACCGGATGCCCTATAAAACTGGCGTCGGTCGGCGAGAAACTATCCGACCTGGAGCCGTTCCATCCCGACCGGATGGCATCTCGCATCCTGGGGATGGGGGATATCGTTTCGCTGGTAGAAAAAGCCCAGCAGGCGGTCGATATGCAAGCCGCGGCAAAACTGGAAGAAAAACTGAAGAAGAATGCCTTTACGTTGGAAGATTTCTACGACCAGATGCAGCAAATCAAGAAGATGGGACCGCTGGAGTCGATCATGGGGATGATACCGGGAGTCGGCAAGGCGCTTAAAGGAATTCAGATAGATGAAAAGGGATTGACACGGGTGGAGGCGATGATACAGTCGATGACTCCGGAGGAGCGGCGGAATCCGCAAATAATCGACGGTTCCCGGAAAGTGCGCATCGCCAAAGGGTCGGGCAATTCGGTGCAGAATATAAATCTTCTCCTCAAGCAGTTTGCGGCGATGCAGAAGATGATTAAAGATATGAGCAAATTCAAATTTAAAGGTCTTCCGAAAGGGGCCTTTCCATTCCAAATGTAGTTCTAATTGATGGAGGTATGGCACATTGGCAACACATATTCGACTGAGACGGCTGGGCGCTAAGAAGAGACCTACATATCGTTTTGTAGCGACCGATTCTCGTATGCCTCGCGACGGAAGATTTCTGGAAATTCTGGGTCAGTATAACCCGATCGAGAAACCGGCCCGGGTCAAGATAAATGAAGAGCGGATTTCTTACTGGCTTGACCAGGGCGCTGTCCCGTCAGACACCGTTATCAATCTTCTGAAGCAGATTGGCTTCATGAAAAAGTATGAGATGGTCAAGAAGGGCGGGGATATTTCGACTCTGGTGGTGGCGGAGACGATTACGGAGCGTCCCAAGAAACGCAAGCGGACCAAAGGTGTAAAAGAGACAAAGGCTGAAGCCTGAGCGGTTTGAAGAAAACACCAGACGCGACAAACCAGAAACGATTCTTCAAAGGAGTTTGCAGTGAAGGAATTCATCGAGACTATCGTCAAGGCGTTGGTTGATAATCCTAATGAAGTGGACCTTACTGAAATTCAGGGCGCCCGCACAACGGTCTATGAGTTGCGCGTTGGACCCGGCGACCTGGGCAAGGTCATCGGGAAACATGGACAGACCGCCAAGTCGATCCGGACAATAATAGCCGCCATCTCGGCGAAGAAGGGGAAACGGGCGGTACTGGAGATACTGGAATAGTTGCAAGCGGAACCGGAGTATATAGTGGTGGGACGTTTTGGGCGAACCCACGGCGTTTCCGGCGAGATATATATCACTCCCATTTCCGACAACCCGTCTCGTTTTCGCAAGAAAAGTGGCAAGTTCTGGGTTGAGACGGAGACGGGATGGCGGGAAATCACCGTGAGATTCCAGAAGGGTACCACTGAGCGCCCCCTGGTCAGTATCGAGGGAGTGGATTCGCCTGAAGAGGCGAAAAAATACCGCAACGAGTTGATATATATAAAGGCGTCGTCGCTGGAAAAACTGCCGGAAGGAAGATATTATCATTTTGAGTTGGTTGATTGCCGCGTGACCGATATGGAGGGAACGGAATTAGGCCAGGTTACGGCTGTGGAGGAATATCCCGCCAACAATGTTCTGGTTATCAAAAGCGCCGGAGGGACAGTGCATCTATTCCCGATGATTAAGCGGTTCCTCAGGAGCATTGACATAGAGAAAAAGTTGATAGTGGTCGAGCCGCCGGAAGGGATTTTCTGATTCCGGAAGTGAAAGACTCGTCCCGATGAAAATAGAGATTATTACTCTCTTCCCCGGATATTTTGACTCGGTCATTCGCCAGTCGATAATCGGGCGGGGAAAAGAGAAAGCGCTCTTTGACATCGAGATTATAGACCTGCGCGATTTCACCACCGACCGTCACCGGACCGCCGATGACAAACCGTTCGGCGGCGGCGGCGGAATGGTGCTGAAGGTGGAGACGCTGGATGCCTGTTTGAATTCGCTCGAACACCGAAAATCGGGCGACCCCGGTGACCGGATTATCCTTACGTCGGCGGCCGGGAAATTGTTCGACCAGCAGAAAGCGGTAGAACTCTCCCTCAGCCGGCGATTGACAATAATCTGCGGCCATTATCTTGGCGTGGATGAGCGGATTCTGGCATTATTTGATATTGAAGAGATTTCGGTTGGAGATTATGTGATGACCGGCGGGGAGCCGGCCGCGGCGGTCATGCTGGATGCGATTGTGAGACTTCTGCCGGGAGTCCTGGGCAATTTTGAATCGGCGCTGGATGATTCGCATCTGGAGGGACTGCTGGGAGCGCCGGTATATACCAGACCGGAGGAGTATCGCGGATTGAGAGTGCCCTCGGAGTTGCTTTCCGGCGACCATAAACTGATTGACAGATATCGCCGCCAGGAGGCAATTCGAAAAACGGTGCAGAATCGTCCCGAACTTCTAAAAAAGGCCGACCTGAGCCAGGATGACCTGAAATTTGCAGATAGATTGCGGCATGAAAATAATAATTGAAAGGATAAAGAGATGAAACAGATTGCTCAACTGGAAAAGATGTACCTGAAGGATAAAGTTCCTTCTTTTAAGTCCGGAGACACGGTCAAGGTGCATGTAAAAATCAAAGAAGGGGATAAAGAGAGGGTTCAGGTATTCCAGGGGACCGTCATAGCCCGCCGCGGCGGCGGCATAGGCGAGACCTTCACGGTGCGCAAAATGTCCTCCGGTATCGGAGTGGAGCGTATTTTCCCGCTGCACTCTCCCAACGTATCCAAGATCGAGCGAGTCCGTCAGGGGAAAGTCCACAAAGCGAAACTCTACTATCTGCGCGACCTGACCGGCAAATCGGCCCGAATCAGCGAAAAACTAATGGCGGATAAGGAAGAAGAATCGCCGGCAAAGAAAGAGTAATCAACTCTCCCGCAATTCTATAAACCCGGTTTTAAGCAGGGTCGGAAATGACCCTGCTTTTTTGTTGCCGGGAAATCTATACCGAAACTTCAGGGCCAGCGTTTCGAAAATACCTTTTGGAACCTCGAAAATCGTATATATTATAGATAGCCCGGTTTCTCCTCTTGGAATTTCTCTCCTGATGGCGGTAACTATGATAGGAATTAAGAAAAAGCCCGTCCATGCGCGACTTTTCTGCCTGGTATTGAGCGGTTTTCTGGGCGGAATGGGAGCGATGATGCTATCCTCCTGCGGGTCGGAGAAAGTGCCTATCAAACAGGATATGGCGCCGATTATCGATACTACCGTCTACCTTGTTCCGCAGATGTTCTCGACCATTCAGGAGGCGATTAACGCCGCCGGCGCGGGGGAAACCGTTATGGTGGCGGCGGGGATTTATAAAGGTGATGGAAACCGGGATATCACTTTCCTGGGGAAAAGGATTGCGGTCATTGCGGCGGCGGGACCGCTCGAGACAGTGATTGATTGCGAGGGGAACGCCGGCGCGCCGCATCAGGCGTTCAACCTTAGCGGTGAAGTTGAATCGGGAATTATTGACGGGTTCACCGTCCGGGGCGGATATTACAACAACGGCGGCGCCATAAATATTCAATCGTCAGGACCGGTGATTCGCAACTGCATTTTTCACGATAACATGGCGCCAATAAGCGGCGGAGCGATAAGGGTAAAAGGACGGGGCGAAGTGCAAATAATCAACTGCACCTTTGCGAACAATTCGTCGATGGCCGGTGGCGCCATATTCACTATTGCCGGGGCAAAACCGCGTATCGAAAACTGTTTGATTGCTTATTCCGATTCGGGGGGCGCAATTCATGTCAATGATGCCACCAGTGTGCCGATGATAAGATGCACCGATATTTTCGGCAATGCTGGCGGCGACTGGAGCGGCGATATCGCCGGAATGATGAATGCCGACGGCAATTTCAGCGCCGCGCCGCAGTTTTGCGACCGGAGCGAAGCGGATTTTCGGCTAAAGGAAGGCTCCCCCTGCCTGCCGGCGAACAACAGTTGCGCCGAACTGGTCGGGGCGGTAGGGGAGACATGCGGGAATGGAGGCGCTCCTTGACCCAGTCCCGCCGCCGGCGCGGGCAAGAACGACTGCCGGCGGAGATACAGTTCGGGGTGAGAGTCTGGTCGGACTTGTGGCGGAGCATAAGGTGCCGATGCGGACCGAACTTCTCATGAAAGTGGGACTTCTTCACGACCGGTTTCCACAGGAGAAAGTTCTGGAAGTGCAGGTTAAAAGGAAAAGGAATGCGGCACTGATAGGAACTATCATAGGCGCGGCCATTGATGCGGCATGGATAATTGCGATGGCAACTTACGACTGGGACTCATTCAGCTGGGGTGGCGGCGGATCCTGGTGAAGAGGGGATTTTATAATGACATGCCTTGTCAGTATCGCTTTTTAGTCTGTAGCGGGATAACGGGCTTGACACGGCTCGAAGTGGAGGGTAATTTGCAATTGAGGAAAATAAGAAATGTCTGAATCATTAGCCAGAAAAGTTGTTGCCGACAAGGAAAAGGGATTGACTGATGAACAGATTGGGGCGAAATACAGCGTGAACCTCAAGTTCATCGAAAAGGCGATTGTTGAGAAGTACGGCGTCAATATTTCCGATCTGAAGCGACCTATCAAGACGTCGAAGCAGTTTGTTCCAAGAGATGACACTTTACAGTCAACGACCGTCTGGAGCTTTAAGTCCCGCGGAGCGTGGGCTACTCATAGTGGCAATTATCGCGGAAATTGGTCGCCTTATATTCCCAGAAATGTAATCAAGCGATATTCTGAACCGGGTGATTTGGTCCTAGATTATTTCTGTGGTGCCGGGACGACGGGGGTTGAATGCAAGTTATTGGACCGGAATTTTATCGGAATCGACATCAATCCGGATGCAATTAAGCTCGCAAAGGAAAATGTGAAATTTGATTTTCAGGGGGACCTGAAAGCTCAACAGCAGCGAGTCATTGATTTTGTAAAAGGTGACGCCCGCAATCTGGATGTTATTGAAGATGGAAGCGTCGACCTGATTTGTGCCCATCCGCCTTATTCCGATATTGTCCAATACACTGAAAACGACCCGGCCGACCTTTCTCATCTCGGAGTGGAGAATTTTCTAAATGAGATGCGTAAGGTCGCATTGGAGAGTTTTAGAGTACTCAAAGATGGGAAGAAGTGTGCAATTCTTATAGGGGACATGCGAAAGCACAAGCACGTAGTTCCTCTGGGTTTCTGGACAATTAAGCGATTTCTCGATGTGGGATTCAGACTAAAAGAACTAGTCATAAAGAGACAGCACAACTGCAAAACGACGGGATTCTGGTATACTAATAGCATAAAATTCAATTTCCTGTTGTTGGCCCATGAATATCTTGCGATTTTTGAGAAGTCAGTTGGAACTACTAAGCAAAGGCGAAAATACGGGAAATGGAAAACAGATTATGAGATTGTGAAGCCGGAACTGGAGTCGACAACGGTCTGGATATTTTCACCCGAAGATTGGCTGACGAAAACTCTATCTAATATTGTGCATAGGTATAATGGACAGAACTATGCAGTAGATGGAGAGGGCAAACATGTCAATGGACCTTTAGATTTGGCAGTCTATCTGAATCCTGCAAATATCACAAAGTTGTTGCAAAAAGTCAAAAGTGATTTGAAAACGGATGGAGTGCTCGCTATTTTATGCGAAGACGTTCGACTGAGGAATGGACGAGTGTTTTCGAAGGCTATACAAATTGAGCGCCAAATGCGGAAACGTAATCAATTCATGATTCAAGAAATAATCGTCATTTCGTGCGAGAATGGTGCGACAATTCAAAACGAGAATGAATTGACAATATCACATCGGTATGCATTGATTTATAGGAGGGCTAGATGAAGAGATTGAGCTACCAAAAGTTGCTAAGCAGCAAATATATCCCATCTCAGGGAATTGCTTTTGACTTATTTCAAAGACGTACCGAACATGACCCGAAGTGGAAATGGATACCCATCCGCAGATTGCCTATAAGAGCGGTGAAGATTGACAGAAGACGGCTGCAGTATGAGGGAGATACAAGCAGAGAAAATATTGATCACATATTCCGCTATTTCTATCAGGAAGCGTGGGAACCTATTGAAATAACCGACGACCAATATCTGCTCAATGGGGTGGTTCAATTAAAGGTTGCTGAACAGATAGGACTCCGGTACATTGATGTCGCCAAGAGAGTGCCAAAGAGCGAGACTGAAAAAAACTGAACTCAAAGAAATCCGCAAGAAGGAAAGAGCCTTTAGAAGGAAAGAAAGGGCGATATATAGAAAGTTTGGCATTGAAGACTTATTGCGAACAGCTTGAAAGTGGAACCCCCAGTTTAGCCTCTGATTCAGAGGCTATTCCAAATACCAAAGTGGTTTCAATTCCTTCTTGAAGCTCTTATCCTTCCCGTTTTCAAACTTCACGTATTTCGCCGCCGGCGGTTGGCCATTGCAGACACTCATGCAGAGATTATCTATCTCTTTTGGGCTGTCAAGAAACTGCCGAATCCATCCCTGCAAAAACAAAGTTGGAGGCGAGAATTTACTTTCTTTGTGATAGCAATACTCTTGCTCAATGACAAAGAGCTGTGCAAGAAAGCCGATGACAGTGAGGTCATTTAGAAAATGTTGGTAATTGATTGTTGCCAGCGTACTAAGTTCTACCTCTGGGTCTCCGCCATAGAAAATATGGTCGAAGGCTAATAGCAGGTCTTTCTTCAAATCTGACCTATTCCTGACTCTGAGATTCAAGTCAATCATTACACGCAAGTGATTTGGCCTGAACTCTCTTTTGTCTTCACTGAGCCAAATCTGGAAGTTCTTTTTGACATCATAGTCCTTAAAGCGTTTGGCCAGTTCTGAGGGTCTCAAGATATGAACTGCTTCTTTAGACTTCTGAAAAACTGTCTGCAGAGTATCAAAGGGTAAATCTTGGACAATTTTGAACATGTCGGCCTTTTTCATGGCGTTGTTTCCTATTTCATATATTGTTGATGGTGTTCCATTAACGGACCTGCGACTATGATTATGTGAAGATTAGTGGCATTACTGGCCCTGGGGGAAGGTCTCATGTGCCTAACTTGATAGAAACTGATAGGATTTGTCAATGCAAATAATCGGTTGATTCACTTCAAGCCGCCCCCCCTTTTCCAATTGACATCGATATAAGCGGGGCAGTACATTCCCCTTTCATTATGAATATGCCCAATAAATTGACCCTCTCCAGGATTATCCTGTCCCCGGTATTCATGGTCTTTTTTCTGCTGGAAGCCCCCACCGGACGGGTCATCGGGTTCGCCATCTATCTTATCGCCGTAATCACCGACCTGATGGATGGGCATTATGCCCGTAAGTACGGTATTATCACCGGCTTCGGCAAATTCATGGACCCCCTCGCCGACAAAATCCTGGTCACCACTGCCCTCATCGCGCTGGTATCCCTGGGGTACGCCCGGGCATGGATGGTTATGCTTATCGTGGCGCGGGAG
This sequence comes from Ignavibacterium sp., assembly GCA_020724775.1. Taxonomy (GTDB): domain Bacteria; phylum Zixibacteria; class MSB-5A5; order GN15; family PGXB01; genus DYGG01. The sequence continues at coordinate 30,381 of DYGG01000017.1, forward strand.
TTCTATGTCACCGGTATCCGCTCCCTGGCGGCATACAAAGGGGCGGTAATTGTCCCCTCCTACTGGGCGAAAGTGAAAACGGTGCTTCAGATGTCGGCCATTACCTTTATCCTGCTGGTGGTGACGCTTGACTCGGTCTGGGCGCAGACCGGAAATCCGGCGCGGGCAATCCTCAACTTCGACCGGCAGACTGTCTATGATATCCTGATAGGAGCGGCTACCGCCCTCACACTATATACCGGCTTCGATTACACGGTGAAATATTACTCGATGCTGAAGAATGTTCTAAGATGAGAACCGGCAAAATAATCGCCTTCTTCGCATCGGGATTCTATACCGGATACTCCCCGCTTATTCCCGGGACTACCGGCTCGATTCCCCCCTGGATTATCGGGTACTTTCTTATTGGAAACAATCAGACCGCGCTCTGGATTGCCGCCGGCGCAGTCGTGGTTCTTTCGGTCTATCTCTCGACTATCGCTGAGCCGATTATGGGGCATGATTCAAAAAAAATCGTCATTGATGAATGGGCCGGGATGTTTATATCGTTTCTGCTGCTCCCCTTTACTTTCTCCAATTACCTGATTGCCTTTCTGGCCTTTCGGGCGATGGATGCCGTCAAATTTTTCCCGGCCAACGAGGCGGAGAAACTTCCCAAAGGCTGGGGGGTGACCGCCGATGATATTGTCGCCGGAATTCAGGCGAATTTATTGACACGTCTTATTATATTCCTCTTTGCCATGGTCAAAGGCTGAGCCGAATTTGATTTGAAGGATTCAGATGATAATCGAACTGATTACAATCGGGGACGAAATAATCTCGGGACATACGGTTGACACTAATTCCGCCCTGATAGCGCGGAAACTTCTCGATATCGGGTTCTGGGTTACTTACAAGAGCGCGGTGGGGGATGACCCGAAGCGGATGGAAGAGGTAATCTATCAGGCGCTAAAAAGGGCTGATATTGTGATAGCGACCGGCGGACTTGGTCCGACCGATGATGATATCACCAAGCGGGTGATTGTCAAAGTTTTCAGGCGGAATCTGGTTTTTCATGAGGAAGTGCTGGAGGATATTAAAAAGCGGTATGAGGCGCGCGGCATAAAGATGCCGTCGATAAATCAAAACCAGGCGCTTCTTCCACAAGGGGCAATGTTCCTGCCGAACCGTCTCGGTTCGGCGGTCGGGATAGTGATTGCCGAGGGAAACCGGATTTTTGCGGCGCTTCCCGGCGTCCCGCGCGAAGCGGAGATTATGGTGTCGGAGCAGTTGATTCCGTATCTCGAAGCGAATCTCCGCAAGGAGCATATCAGGGTGATAAAACTTCGGACCACCGGTATTATCGAATCGGCGCTGGCGGAAAAGGTCAAGTCCCTGCCGCGTCTGCCGGAAAATCTCCATCTGGCGTATCTTCCCTGGTACGGCGGAGTCGATTTGCGGATAATGTCGTTCGGACAGACCAAAGAGATGGCGACCGGTCCGGCGGAAAATTTCGCCAAACAGTTACGTCAGGTTGCCGGTAAATATATCTATGGCGAAAACGAGGATACGCTCGAAGGGGTGATAGGAAGTCTCTTGAGAGAACGTCATCAGAAACTGGCGACCGCCGAGTCCTGCACGGCGGGGCTTCTTGCCGCAAAGATAACCGATATCCCCGGTTCCTCCGATTACTTCGAGCGGGGAGTGGTGGCATATTCAAATCAATCCAAAATGGAACTTTTGGGTGTGACGGCGAATCTTCTCGAGGAATTCGGGGCGGTATCGCAGGAAGTTGCCGACGCGATGGCCTCAGGTGTCCGGGAAAAAGCGGGCGTAGATTACGGGGTTTCGATAACCGGTGTCGCCGGACCGGGCGGGGGAACAACGGAGAAACCGGTCGGGACAGTCTTTATCGCAACCTCGTCGGAATCAGGAATCAGAGGCAGGAAACTTCAGTTGGGACCGGACCGGGAGATGAACCGTAAGCGCTCGGTTTTTGCGGCGCTGGAACTGCTTCGCCGGACAATTTTGGGAATCGAGTGATGCGTCTGTTCATAGCCTTGCCGCTGCCGCGGGAGATTGAGGAATCGCTGGGGAAAATTATTTTTGTGCTGAAGCAGAAAGGGGGCGGAAGAATCAAATGGGTGGCGCCGAAAAATATCCATCTCACGGTCAAATTCCTGGGCGAGACATCCGAAGAGAAACTTGAGGGGATAAAGAACGCGATAGAGCAGATTTCGAAAAAATATAAAGTCGCCGAATGCGCCGTGGATAAAGTGGGGGCGTTTCCCGATTTGGTGCGTCCGCGGGTAATCTGGGCCGGCTTAAGCGGCGATATTGAGACCCTTCAGACGATAGTCGATGATATCGAAGAAGGGATGGCGGCGCTCGGTTTCCCGCGGGAGGAGAAGCGGTTCAAGCCGCATCTCACTCTGGGGCGGGTGAAGGAGAATTACGGTTTGGGGGATCTGGTCAGTTATATTAAGGGGTACACGATGGCGCCGGAGCATTTTCGGATGGAGACGCTGGTGCTCTTCAAATCAACCCTGACCCCCAAAGGCCCAATTTATGAGCGGTTGTACGAGGCGGGGCTGGGGGGGTAGGGGGGGACGGTTTCAAAGCAGGTACACATGGAAATTGAAACACTGTCAAAAAAGTCCTCATGTTGGGTGATGTACCAAGGGCTTTCAAGTCAAGAGGCGCTTATTGGGACCGAACTTTTGTTTGGATTGAAAAACTGCGGAGTCTATTTTCACTGAAAATTCTCGTGGCAGAAAGGACTTAGTCATTAATTCGACAAAATCGACGGTCGTTTACCCGTCTCTGCACACATTCCGTTCGCCAAAGCTGCAGAGTGTGGTGGCTGAATCAATAGCGTTTCTGCTGAAGACACCTGTACACCCGCTGCCGCCTGGAGAATCATTTGAGGGAGTTGGCGTGTATGTCATTTATTATCGGGGAAGTTTCGAGCACTACCAGTTCCTTGCCACTGCAAACAAATCTAGGTGCATAATGCCCATTTACGTGGGCAAAGCGGTACCTTTGGGATGGCGAACGGCGCGGGCTGGAAGGGAACAGGTGACGAGAAGCCTTTATGGACGATTACGTGAGCATGCGCGAAGCATAAATAGCTGTAGCAACTTGGCGATCGAGGACTTCCTCTGCAGGTTTATGATACTGGAAGGCATTGAGACGGACCTAATCACAGCGGTCGAAGCGAAGTTGGTTCGCCTGCACCAGCCTCTGTGGAATTCGCTAATTGACGGATTCGGAAATCATGATCCCGGAAGCGGGCGCTACAACCAGGCAAAATCTGAATGGGATGTGCTCCATCCCGGAAGAATGTGGGCTGAGCGTCTGACAGGTAAGCCACCCAAGCTACAGAACATTCTCGCAAAGTTGAAAGTCAAGACATGATCAGCGTTTGCGAAGTTCTACTACCGCTTCGTAGAGACTGTCTGAAGATTTTGCCTTGCCGACTCTAACGCCTGACTGGATGATACTGTTGCCGATCCGAGTGGCACGTGGAATGTGGATGTCTACTACTTCAAGACCAATGGATTCGGCGATCTTCGCCAAATAGCGGTCTGTGGGAATCATTACCCCCTGAAGGATATTGTTGCCGATTACAATGAGTGCAGTTCCCCGCCTGCGCAGAGTCCATTTCGCGCACTTGAGAAACCGGTAGCAATCGTTGAAATATGCCGCTGCGTAGTTTGCCCAGCCGTTTCCCCCATAAATGCCCTTTTCTGGTTTCTGTGCTCGAACCAATTCCAAAGACCTCACTAGCTCAGCATCAGGATTTGGAAAATCCAATACGAGACGGTCAAGTTCTCGCACAGTCTGCCAGTATTTTCCGAAGTTGTCCTGTTCAAGTGGGCGAAAATCTTTCGGCGCGTTGGTGAAGCCGAGCCAATAGAGGTGTGGTCTGGTATTGCGGTTGTAATGGTAATTGTTCAAATACGGTGGTGACGTGATCATCAAATCCACCACGCCAGAATCGAGATGCTGTCTGCAATTGAAGAACGACGTATTGTATATCCGTGAGTTAATAGCATTCGTCCCTACTTGGTCTCGCATCCAATCAATATCTTTAGACATCTGACGAAGCTTCGCTGTGATCGCCTCCCCTACGGGGAAATCGAAGATGTCACGCTTTCCGCCGGTGACACGACGGCTGAGACTTGGTTCGTACGAGTAATTGGAGTAGGAGACCATCGTACTTGCAAATGCCAAGGAGAAAAGGTCTCGAACAGTGCCAGCTACATTCTTCGCCAAGAAATCCTGGAGTATGAGGACCTTGTAAAGGACTTTGGGGCTGTAAAACGCAGACCGGGTGGAAAATCCTTGAGGAGGCGTGGAGAAAGGTCGGTACTCATTTTGACTGGCGTGATCGTAAAACACTTCAAAGTCCCTGATGGCCGCCCGAAGTTTCTCGGTATTGACGCGGTGGGCCATAAGTTTCAGGCGACAAGCCATGGCGGCGTACGGGTTGATCTCGAATCCAATTACGTCGTGACCAGCCAGTATACTCTCCACAAGGGTTGTTCCTACACCGGCAAAGGGATCGAGAACCGTTCCCGGTTTAGAAAGGTATCGCGAAAGTGCATCGGAAACGAAATTGCGCGAGAATCCGGCAATCCACGGTACCCACCTGTGAATTGGGATCTCCTTGTTAACGGCAAAGGAGGGATCAGAGAACCCCCCGCCGTTTGGCACGGCTGCGTCAGACTTGACCACCGTGTCACCAAAAAGCGATGGCTGGTCGATTACGGAATCTAGCTTTTTCACACACGTAAACTGCGAAGACAAACGGTGAGTGTCAATCACATTCTTCAGTTACAGTAGGTCGGGTTCTGAGTCCGAATCGGGTCGGTTCTCGGTTGCGTGAGGATGAATAACCCGACATCTACATCATTCCTCAAATTAGTCTTCGTATTTTGGAATGTCGGGTTTCTCGTCCCGCGACCGCCAGATGACTCGAAGATTGCGGGACTCGGAACCCGACCTGCGTTCCAATTATATAATATCCGGTTCGCACTCGCGCTCCAACTTTTTTTTCAATATCACATTTTTACTGACAGGATTTGACAGTGGGAGTTTTTATGTTAGATTATGGAGACTCAAGAAACGACTAATAAAATGGATACACTTTCCTTTAACTCTTTGGCAAATAGTGAATTAAATCTATAGAAAGGTGGGGAAAATGAATGCAGCAATACCTGACCGGAAAAAAGCCCTCGACAGCGCCCTTCATCAGATTGAGAAATCATTCGGCAAAGGGTCAATCATGCGTCTGGGGGATGCGGCGGTTGCGCCGATTGAAGTTATTCCAACCGGTTCGCTCGGGCTTGACCACGCCCTCGGTGTCGGCGGCATCCCGCGAGGAAGAGTAACCGAAATTTACGGACCCGAAAGTTCCGGGAAAACAACCCTGGCGCTTCATTTTATTGCCGAAGCGCAAAAATTAGGCGGGATTGCGGCGTTTATTGACGCTGAGCATGCGCTGGATGCGGCGTATGCCAAAGCGCTCGGGGTAGATGTTGACAATCTTTTGATATCGCAGCCGGATACCGGAGAGCAGGCGCTCGATATCGCCGAGACTCTGGTCCGCTCGGGAGCGATTGATATTGTCGTAATCGACTCGGTGGCGGCGCTGGTGCCAAAAGCGGAAATCGACGGTGACATGGGTGACCAGCATATGGGGCTTCAGGCGCGACTCATGTCGCAGGCGCTGCGGAAACTGACCGGCGTGATTTCGAAATCGAAAACGGCGGTGGTTTTTATCAACCAGATAAGAATGAAAATCGGGGTGATGTTCGGCAATCCCGAGACCACCACCGGCGGGAATGCGCTGAAGTTCTATGCCACGATTCGTCTCGATATCCGCAAGATCGCTTCGATAAAAGAGCACGAAGAGGTGACCGGCAGCCGAACGCGGGTGCGAGTGGTAAAAAACAAAGTGGCGCCGCCGTTCCGGGAGACGGAGTTCGATATTACGTACGGAAAAGGGATTTCGCGCTTCGGCGAGATACTTGATTTGGCTTCCGACCAGAGTATAGTGGAAAAGTCCGGAACCTGGTACAGTTTCGGGAAAGAGCGCTTGGGGCAGGGACGGGAATCGGCGCGGCGATTTCTGGAAGAGAATGCGGATATAATGGATGGGATTACCTCGGCGCTTCGGGAGAAGATGGGGTTTGCGGTGGTGGGGAAGAAGGGGGAGTGAGTTGCGAATGTCAGGTCTCGTCCCAACGGGAGTCGGTACTAGAATCTGACATAACAGTGAAGACAGACACGAGCTGCATAGCTACGGAATCAGAGACCCCCGACCTCTCGGGGGTCTTTTTTATAAGTCACGGCAGGCCTTAGGTCCGACGTCAGTCGGAGCGAGACCCGCCGCCTTTTTTGTCTGCGATTCAAGTCAGGTTACCACCTCGGTGGAGCCTATAGTCTGACGAAACTGCCTTACAACCGAATCCTCCTACCTTGACAATGCCCTGATTTTTCGGTATTTTCGCAGAAATTTACAAGGGATGACTATGATGCGCCACTTTTGTCCTCTTCTGATTCTTCTCTTTCTAACCATCACACCAGCCGTTATAGCCATAGATTCGGTAACGACAGAAATTGCAGATTCTATCGGAATCGGCTCCAGTGACAGTATCGCTGTCGGCGCCGTTTCTGTTGAAGAATCGGTGCGAACGTTCCAGTACCCGATGAGCGAAGAGCGAAAGGCGCTTTTGATTTCATATTCCAAGTTTGTCAGCCGCTGGCGTTTCCTTTCGTTTTTCATCCAAGTGGCGATTTTTTTGATTTTGCTTTATCTGGGGCTTTCGGGACTGTTTCGGAGATGGGCGGAGAAGATTTCCAGGAAGAAGATCCCGATGTACTTTTTCTACTTCCTTTTCCTGACAATTTTTCTCTTTCTGATAAATCTTCCTTTCGGTTACTACCGAGGCTTTCTCATTGAGCATCAGTATGGTTTCTCCAACCAGAGTTTTGGCGAATGGTTTGGCGAATCGCTTAAAAACGAGGCGGTCGGGCTGATCTTTGGATTTGCAATCATACTGATTTTGTACTGGCTTATCAACCGGTTCCGGAAATGGTGGCTTCTCTTTGGACTCGGCGCGATACCGTTTGCGGCATTTGTAATCATAATCTATCCGGTGGTGGTAGCGCCGCTTTTCAACAAATTCGAGCCGATAAGAAATCAGGAAGTGGCATCGGCGATGCGGGATTTGGCGGAGAAAGCCGGAATTAATAATCCTGATATTTATGAAGTCGATGCCTCAAAGCAGTCCTCGAAAGTCAACGCCTATTTCACCGGGATGTTTGGCACCAAGAGAATAGTTTTGTATGATACGACCATAAGAAATTTCTCGGTCAATGAATTGAAATTCATAATGGGGCATGAGATAGGGCATTATCTCTTGAATCATATCTGGTATGGCTTATTAACGGCGGTGATACTGATATTTTTCGCCGGTTTCCTGGCGGATAAAATTCTGCCGTCATTCATTCGCAGAAATGAAAATCGTTTCGGCATCAGGAATTTGGGCGATATAGCGAGTCTTCCTGTTTTTCTGCTCTTTATCACCGTCTTTGGCTTTATCACCCAGCCGATTAACAACGGGGTGAGCCGTTATTTTGAGTATCAGTCGGATGAGTATGGATTGAAGTTATCCGGCGTGAGCGGCGAGGAGGCGGCGATTGCCTTCGATAAACTCTCGGTATTTAACTTATCAGACCCGGAGCCGTCAGCGCTTACCGAGTTCTGGTTTTATGACCATCCGGCGTTAAAGAAAAGGATGGAAAATGTTAAAGATTTTTATAAGAAACAGTTGGCGATAAAATGCACCGACAAGGTTTGTGATTTCAAGAATACGGAGTTTTAGAAAATGCGACAGATAAGCATCGAAAAGATAGTCGAAGCAGTCAGGCAGATTTCGATGAGCGCCGCCTATGATTTGGGAAAAGATGTAGTAGGGGCGATCGAGAAAGCGAAAAATGTCGAGGAATCGCCGGTGGCGCGAGGGATTCTGGATCAGGTTCTGGAGAATTCCAAGATTGCCCGAAATGAATCGGTCCCGATGTGCCAGGATACCGGATTCGCCGTGCTCTTTGTAGAACTGGGACAGGATCTTCAGATAGTCGGAGGAGACCTTAACGCGGCACTGAATGAGGGAGTGCGGCAGGGGTACAAGGACGGTTATCTCAGGAAATCAATTGTCGGCGACCCGCTGGAGCGCAAGAATACCGGCGATAATACACCGGCGGTGGTGCATATAAATATTGTGCCGGGTGATAAAATGAAGATTATCATAGCGCCCAAAGGGGGCGGCTCGGAAAATATGTCGGAAGTGAAGATGATGAAGCCATCGGACGGAATTCAGGGAGTCAGAGATTTCGTCATCGACCGGGTGCGCCGCTCCGGCGGCAATCCCTGCCCGCCTATAATAGTCGGAGTCGGCGTTGGCGGGACATTTGAAAAATGTGCCCTGCTTGCCAAGACAGCGCTGCTTCGGGAAGTCGGCAGCAGAAATCCAAATAAACTCTACGCCGACCTGGAACTGGAGTTACTGGACAAAATCAATAAACTGGGGATTGGTCCCCAGGGGTTGGGTGGAACGACCACGGCGCTGGATGTTCATATAGAGACTTTCCCCTGCCATATCGCGAGCCTTCCGGTGGCGGTTAATACGCAGTGCCACGCCGCCCGTCACAAAGAAATCGTTCTATAATCCTGGAGATAGAGCATGAGCAATAAGAAATCAATTACGACCCCGCTGACCGATGATGTGGTGATGAACCTTCGGATCGGGGATGAAGTCCTTATTACCGGCACGGTTTACTCGGCGCGCGACGCGGCGCATAAACGTCTGGTGGAGTTGATAGACAAGGGAGAGAAACTTCCTTTCGACCCCAAAGGGCAGATAATATATTTCGTGGGACCGTCGCCATCGAAACCGGGGAAAGTGATAGGTTCGGCCGGACCGACGACATCGTACCGCATGAATGCCTATACCCCGCGGATGATAGAGGTCGGATTGAAAGGGATGATTGGGAAGGGGGAGATGGGTGCCGAGGTGATGGCGAAGATGAAGGAGAAAAAGGCGGTCTATTTTGCGGCAGTCGGCGGAGCGGCGGCATTGATTGCCAAATCGATTGTCGGCAATGAATTGGTGGCATATGAAGACTTAGGGGCCGAAGCGGTTCGAAAGTTGACCGTCAAAGATTTCCCGGCGATAGTGGCGATGGACTGTTTTGGAGGGAATATCTATAAGGAAGGAACCGCTAAGTACGAGAAGAAGTGAGAGGAGTTGGCGGAATCTACCGTCAGTTTGCGGTTTTTGACTTCGCGCCAAAGGAACTCCAATGCGCGGGGTCGGCTCAGTCTTGCGAACGAGTAGGTCGAAATCCTTCCTTGGGGGCCGCGCGCGATTTAGGTTTCGACTTCTTTTAGAATGGCAGTGTATATAATTGTCAAAATCCATATCGGATTCTGACCTGCTGCCCGAGTGCAGAAGACAATCTACTATATCAATCATGCAAACGGCGCTTCACATTTTTGCCCTGACACGGGAGTTGCAGAATAAGATTATCGGGGCGGAGTTTGTCGATACCGCCTTCTACAAGAAAGAGCGGGAAGCCTACCTATTTTTTCAAACCGAAGATTCAACCTATGCGCTGGGAATGGCGTATCATCCGGTCGGATTTGGGGCTTTTTTGATTCCTCGCTCCAAGATAGAAATCGATACCAAAGAAAAACCTTGGCCCTTCTTCCAGAATGCTTATGGAAGGAAAATTATATCTTTGGAGCAGGTCGGGCTTGACCGTATCGTGCGACTGCAACTGGGGCATAGCGCCATTGAATTTACTATTGTGGTCGAGGCGATAGGACCAAACGGAAATCTCTGGCTGCTGGATGGGCAAGAGCAGATAGTCGCGTCACTGCGGCATAAAAAGTTTGAACCGGGTCAGAAGTATGAAATACCGTCACCTCCGGAACGGACGAATCCGTTTGAAATCGATACAAATCGCTTTAAGGAAGCGCTGAAAAATCATCAGGGGCAGTACATATCGAATTTCTTACGGAAAAATATCGCCGGGCTCGATGAGACTCTTGTTTATGAGATTCTGTCTCGCGGGAATATTACGCCAGAAACGGTCACCGAAACTTTGAAAGAAAGCGAAATCATCCGGATTGTAGATACTGCAGGAGAACTGGCGGAACTTTTCGGACGGGGAGAAACAGGCTTTCTCTATAATTTCGAAGGACGACCGGGGGGGTATCCTTTTAAGTTGAAATCGTCGGATGAAGAGCCAAAACGATTTAAAACCTTATCATTGGCGATTTACGGCGCGGTGCGGTCAGGAAGGGAAATAAAAGAAACTAAAGAGGAGCGGGAAAGAATACTGGAGGCGGCGCGGCGGCAGGTGGCGCGAATCGAGAAAAAGACCAGGAAGATCGAAGAGGATGCGCTCAAAGCGGAAAAATATGACGAACTCCGCAAGATGGCGGAACTACTGAAGATAAACCTGATGAAGATAAAAAAGGGGATGAGCAGAATTGAACTGGAAAATATCTACGGAACCGGGAAAATAGAGATTCCCCTTAATCCGGCTCTAACACCGGCTGCGAACGCCGACGATTATTTCAAGAAATACCGCAAAGCCAAAGAGGGGGTGGAACTTCTCGCCCGACGTCTCGATATCGCGCGACAGGAAATGGTATCGGCGCGGAAAATGCTCGAGGAGTTAGAGTCGGATTTTGAGTCAGCGTCCCACAAGTATGAGAGTGAAATTAAGGAAATTCTGCCGTCGCAGGCGAAAAGACCGGAAGCGGCGCCGCGGCTGCCGTACAAGATATATACTCTCTCCAGCGGGGTAACTATTTTTGTAGGACGTGGCGGTGAAGACAACGACCGGACCACTTTCGGGCATGCCAGGCCATACGAACTATGGTTTCATACGGCCCAGTGTCCCGGCTCGCATGTGGTGATGAAATTTCCGGACAAAAACTTTGTGCCATCGAAGCAGGAGATTACCGAAGCGGCGGCGGTGGCGGCATTCTATTCCAAGGCAAAAAACGCCAAAGCGGTGCCGGTGATATATACCGAGCGACGCTTTGTTCGAAAACCGCGGGGGGCAAAGCCGGGGCTGGTGACAGTGGAGCGGGAAAAGATGCTGATGGTCGAACCGCGGGAGGGGAAGGAATGATCTCTCTTAGAGCCCGGTGCTCCATAATCCCTCCGACTGTTTCCATTTGCCTTTTCCAGCGGATTTGCTAAATTAAACGGACAAAATTGTCATTATTTGGACAGGAGAGATATATGGCGGCGCCGGATAAAATGAGCAAACTGGTCAAAGAGAAAAATATAGAGTATATCGATGTCAAGTTCTGCGACCTGATTGGGGACTGGCATCATATCACTCTTACCGCAGCAAGCCTGAAATCGGAACTTTTCAAAACCGGGGTCGGGCTGGATGGGTCATCACTGCCGGGGTTCACCCGGATTGAGCGGGGAGATATGATTGCGATTCCGGACCCGGAAACCGCCTTCATTGATCCCTTTTTTGAGAAGCCGACTCTTTCATTTATCTGCGATATAATGGCGGTAGAGAAAGATATCGAGCCATACTCACGCAACCCGCGAAGAGTGCTTCGGGATTGCGACAAATATCTGAAAAAAGTGCTTCCGGGAACCTCCTGCTTTTTAGGTCCGGAGTTTGAGTTTTATCTTTTTGATGATGTCCGCTTCAACCAGGGACCGGGCGAAGGGTACTATTTTATCGATTCGGAAGAAGCCGAGTGGAACGCCGGACGCGAGGGAAGCGGCAATCTCGGGTACAAAGTGCAATACAAAGGGGGGTACCATGCCGCTCCGCCAAAAGACCGGACCTTCAATCTGCGCTCGGAGATAACGACCTTACTGGAGGCGGTTGGCGTTGCCATAAAATATCATCATCACGAGGTAGGTGGCGCCGGACAGCATGAGATTGAGACAAGTCTGGAGGAGATGACCAGGGTGGGGGACCAGTCGATGCTCATCAAGTACTTTGTCAAGAATCATGCCTTTCGGCGGGGGAAATCGGCGACCTTTATGCCGAAACCGCTTTTCAATGAACCAGGTTCCGGGATGCATGTGCATCAATACCTCGCCAATAAGAACGGTTCGATATTCTTTGACAAGAAAGGACCGGCGGGACTCTCGAAAGAGGGGCTATATTATGTCGGCGGTTTACTGAAACATGCCCCGGCGGTTTTTGCCTTTACCAATCCGTCAACCAATTCCTATAAACGACTTTTGCCGGGGTTTGAGGCTCCGGTGCGAGGGACATATTCGGTCGGCAACCGGACTGCCTGCATCAGAATTCCGGGGTATCAGCGGGACTCCAGGACACATCGAATGGAATTTCGTCCGCCGGATGGCACCTGTAATGTCTATTTGGCTTATGCCGCGATGCTGATGGCGGGGCTGGACGGAATTCAGAACAAGATTGACCCGGGAGAACCGTTCGATAAGGACCTGACTCATCTTTCCGATGCCGAATTAGCCAGAATTCCGCTTCTGCCAACCTCATTGACCAAGGCGCTGGATGCCCTGGAACATGATTACAAGTTCCTGCTTAAGGGAAATGTATTCACCGAGGACTTGATTGCCTCTTGGGTGACATTGAAGCGGAAGGATGTGGAGCAGATACGGATTCGCCCGCACCCGTGGGAGTTTTATCTCTATTATGATAAATAGGGGCTCTGTCGAGACCGGCTAAGGTGCGAAAATCGTCTATGTTTCGGGGTTGATAAGTGTCATCATTCCGCGGTCGGCGACACGATAGAGAGTCATGGCGCTTTCGGCATCCATGATAATAGAGAGAGTCGCTTCCCCAAACGGTTTCTGAAGCACTTTGCGGAATTCAATTACGGCATTCTTGAGTTTGGAGCGGGGCTCTCCGGCAACCTCGGTCTTGACTTCAAGAGTCAAGCCGTCTCCCCAGTGAATTTCGAACCGCTGCGGAATATCACGTTGCATCAGGCTGACATCGGCCCGCACCACCTGACTGACAATCGACAGGATAGAGTCGGAACTCTTTTCGGTGGCGGCAAAAAGATGTTTCTCGGTCACGGGGCGAACCAGTAACTTCTTCTTCTCCATAAATCTCTCGATGAAATCGTTCAGTTCATCGGAGTTATCGGCGTCAATATTCATCGAATAACTCCAGACCGTGGCTCCCCCCAGTTTGAGAATAAGGCTCTTTTCTTTGAAGTCGAGAACGAAATAAGTCTTTTTCATCTGTGCCAGTTTCAGTTCCGAAGCGATAAGACGGTATTCGAGGTCGGCACTGTCATAGTTCCATTTCTTGGCGCTGGTTTTGGAATTGCTATCGAAGGCATCTTTTTCAGATGTAACGTCATCGCCTCCGCAAGATAGCAGCAGCGTTGCCGTAAGGGTGAAAAGAATTGCCAGACGGTACAGTATATTCTTATAACTCATTTCAAACTAAAAAATGTAAATCGGGGTGCCGATAGGAGTCCGGTTATACAGTCTCTCCAGGTCTTCGGAGCCGACCCGAACACATCCGTGGGTGACATTGATGCCGAGAAGCCGCTCATAGATTGTTCCGTGAATGAAATAACCGTCGCCAAAGCCAAGAGCGTAATCGCCCATCATATTCGGGTCAAGCCGCTCACTCTGGTCTTTGGGAATCTCTTCCCCTTCCTCCAGAAATGCCCAGTCCGGTTTGCGCCACCAGGGATGGGGGATTTTACTGGAGACCTTGAAAATACCAAGGGGGGTATCAAAAATCCATTTGCGACCGGTGGTGCTGTCAATAAACTCGCCACCCGAGCCGGTAGAGGCAGTTGCCGCAAGCAGAATGGAATCTTCATTGCGAAGATAGACTTTGTTGGCATGGGTATCGATGACAATATAAGGCTTGCTCGGCTTTAGCCGGGAAAGTGATTTTTTGGCTTCCTGCAGTTCCTTTTTCGCTTTCTTCTCATCTTCGGGAAGCCTTTTCACTTGCAGCGAATCGGCCAGACCGTTTTGGAGTTCTTCTGCCGAGCGGTTGGTAGCGACCAAGAAATACGCTCCGGCAATCAGCAGCAAGCCGAAGACAGAGAGCGATATGTAGATGAAAATTTTTTTCATGGCCAGCGGTCGGAGCGTCGCACTATCGTCACCGGCGTGCCGACTCCGACATATTTCATAAGATGGTCCATATCTTTATTGGTCAACGCCACGCATCCTTCAGTCCAGTCGCGCCCTTTGCCCCCTTCGCCATGAATCTCGATAAGCCCGCCGATACGGGCGCGCTTCGAAATATGACCCTTCCGTTTGTTCTCCTCAAAACGGGCTTTGTCCGAGGCGTTGGGATAATTTATGAGCAACGCCTTATAATATTTACTACGACCATACCCCTTTTCTTCCGTGATATAATATTTCCCTTCCGGCGTGGCGCCGTCGCCGGAAAACATCTTCTGATGCGCCGGATTATAGCCGAACTCAGAATCGTAGGTATGAAGAAGTTTTCCGCCTTTGATAAGATAAGTCCGATGCTTTGATTTGTCGACAATAATGGCATAACTCCCCGACGCGCGCGAGGATTCCACCGTTTCCGCGACCCAGCGGCGCCAGATATGAATCTTGGAGGCATCATCATTGTCGTAGGCGGTAATCATCTCCGCCATTTTCTTCAGAGATTCCTTTCCCTCGGCGACCATCTCGCGGGCTTCGTCATACTCCCGGTTATTGAGGAGGATTTCGCTGGTGCGGTAGGCCAGTTCCGCGGCATTCCAGTGATGCTCCACCTTGTTGCGACTGAGGGCGCCATTGAGCCCCTCTTTCCACTCGGCGAGTTCCAATTTGAGAGTAGCCCGTTCCGCCTGAATTAAAGTCTCACTGTTGCGGACAAATGTGCCGGCTTCTTCGGTAGCGCGATTGGCTGTTTCGTAGGCCAGATTCAAAATGGAATCGGCTGGCTTGAAATTCCGGAAGGGACCAAGACGCCCCTGCTGGCGAGCCATTTCCATCCAGCCCTGCTGAACCAGTTGCTCGGCGCTGCGGTAAGTCTTTTCGGCATATTTGACAGCGCCCATATTGGAGGCGTGCTCGAGCGCTTTCTTGGCGCGCTCCAGTGAAGCGGCCGGCGGGTCCTGGCATTCCACCAAAAATAACGATAACCCCAGTAAGACCAACGATGTTAAGATGATTCCTGCGAGTCTTTTCACGAGACCTAAAACCAATCCCTGGCTGATTTTGTTCTAAAATTCATCTGGGGCGTCCACTGATGGCGGACACCCCAGATAGAATATCGGAAGATTCCAAAGATTCGATTACTTCTTCATGCCGGCGGCAGTAGCGATCTCTTGAGTGATGCTGTTCGCTTTCTGCATAACGGCCTGAATTTTGGATTTGGCCGTGAGGTATTTTCCGGCATTGAAATCGTTCTTGGCTTCTTCAAACTGAGCGGCGACGCCTACGAGGTCGGTCTTGATCAGTTCTAACTCCGCCTTGTTGCCTTTCCCTTTGGGGGCTTTGGCATAAGCGGCGTTGGCGGCATCGATTGCGGCCTGTGCCTCAGTAATCAGATTGGTAACTTCCTGACGGACTCTTTCCTTTTCCTCAGCGACTTTCGCGGAGGCTTCTTCCGCCAGCGCCTGGGCGCGGATAAACATCTCTTTGGATTTGCCGTAGCCGCGGAAGAGAGCAAACTTGGAATCCTGCTCGTTCTTGGCAGCCATCGCAGCGTTGAGTGTATCGGAAGCCATACGGAAGGCGTTCGGTACATACTGCTCGGCTTCAGCCGAACGGGCCGCATTGATAGCATTATTTGCCGCCTGCATCTCAGCTTCGGGAGCCTTACTGCAGCCGGCAATGACCAGCAGGGCAAATGCGGCGAGCACTAATGCTACACGCTGAATCATGGTGAAACCCTTTCTGTCCCGATCGTGAGGGACGAAAAAAAAGGATACACGCTGGAAGGATAATCCGGCGCACATCCCGACCGTTTAAGTCACTCAGTTATTGTTGTATTCTTAATCATGCCGCAGTAATATCTTACCCGGCCGTATCCTTTCAATATCGAGTCAGCCGTCTGACTTTCCAATTAAACCCATAACCATATGGCCATCGTTGAAGCAAATAAATATATCGGGGGGTCTATTTTTGTCAATATATTTTTCTGCCAAAATTTTTCGACAATGGCTTGAATAAGTCATCCCTCTCTCACCATTCTCGCGGATTTATAAGCAATTGTGTGGCAGAACGATCTCTTTACCGAATGAGATTAAGAGGAACGTCTAAGCAGGATGCCGTCTCAAGTGCCAAGACATCGCCATCGCAGAGCGTCACTGTTCTCCAAATACTACAGTTGCGAGCCGAGGTGTCGCGGCAATGGCTTTCATAGTCAGCGGCGATAAGGGAAAGAGCCTGCGATTTTCCGAGGGTCCGTCCCATACACTTGAGAAGAGGGGAGGTCGTGATGTCAGGCAATCCTGTGTCAGGTTGAAAGATACCGGCATTATCTTAATAAGAGCAAACTCCTCTCGTTTTCGCCATCAATAATGGTGACAAAAAAGTAGAGAAAAACGGATTTATCGGTCGTTTCAGTGAGGAAATAAGTGAAATAATATCTTGACGTTAGGGGAATAAGCGTATATTTTATCGAGGATAATTTTCGCAGCATAAAGGCTATTTTAGTCTTTTTATTTTGACATAATATGAGAAAAATTTCACAAGCAATTACATATATCCGGAATGAAATCCCGTCTTTTTCGGGGAGGACTTAATGGGCGCTCTGCAATATTTTTTCTACCTCTCGGTGGCCGTCCTGCTGCTGGGGCTTTTGTACAAGGCGATAAAGATCGCCCGGATGCCGATTCATCTGCGCTGGGACCTTTATCCGATTCCGCACGAAAAGGGCAAGGGTCATTATGGTGGCTCTTATTTCGAAGAATTGGACTGGTGGACCAAACCTCTGAAAGTGTCACTGGTGTCGGAAGTGAAGGAGATGTCGAAGGAGATCTTACTTATACAATCGCTATTTCACCACAATAGATTTCTCTGGTTATCCTCGTTCCCTTTTCACTTTGGGCTTTACTTGCTGGTCGGCTTTCTATTTTTCCTTCTGCTTGGAGCGATTCTTAATCTCTCCGGGATTGTCATTGGGGTATCTTCGGAAAGCGCGGTCGGCGTGGCCGTCCATTATCTGACGCTTCTCAGCGGTCTGGCAGGTGCGGCATTAGGGACACTCGGAGCCATTGGTCTTATTCTAAGCCGCGTTTTCAAAGGGGAATTAAGAAGATTTTCAGTCAAGGCAGATTTCTTCAATCTCGCCCTCCTGCTTGCCGTCTTCGCTACGCTCTTGATATCATTAGTGACAGTAGACAGAGATGGCGCAATACATCGGGCGCTGGCAGGAAACCTGATTACACTTAAACCGACCGGTGAAATGCCATCTCCGATACCTCTGGAGTTATTCCTCGCCGGATTCTTCTTTCTCTATCTGCCGTTCACTCATATGACTCATTTCATAGGGAAATATTTCACTTATCATAAAGTTCGCTGGGAGGACCATCCCAATTTGAAAGGGAGTAAGATAGAAAAGGCGGTTACGGAGTACCTGGGATATAAACTATCCTGGGCAGCGCCGCATATCAAAGCGGGCTCGACCTGGGCCGAAGCCGCCACCGATACCAGTCCTGTCACCGGCGAGGAGAAAAAGAAATGAGCTCCAAGAAGGTAAAAGTGACCGATATGTCGAACAACAAGGGGCAGTTGACCGAACTTAACCCGGCAGATTTTCTACCATTGCCCCCGCCCTATGACAAACTGGAGTTGGAGCCGAAGATGAAACCGCTTACTCCCGACCAGAAACAGCGGTATGAATGCGACCTGGATGGCATCGCGGCGGTGATGATTCCGCGGCCTAAGTCAGACGAAGAGAAGAAAATTCTGGTCGATAAATTCCTTTCGGGGTTAACCAAACTGTTCAACAAAGAAGACAACTGGACTTTTATTCAGGCGCTTCTCTTGACAATGGAGTACTGCGCCAAGTGCCAGACTTGCTCGACCGCCTGCCCCATTTTCGAGGAATCGGGTGGGAAAGAGATCTATCGCCCGTCGTACCGCGCCGACATAATGCGGCGACTCTATAAAAAGTATATCAAGCCGGGCGGAAAAGTCTTCACGAAACTGACCGGTGATGATATCGATGTGAACTGGGAAATGATTGCCCGTCTGGCGGAACTGACTTACCGCTGCACGCTCTGCCGTCGCTGCGCCCAGACCTGCCCGATTGGAGCGGATAACGGGCTGGTAACCCATGAGTTACGCAAGATTTTCAGCCAGGAGATGGGGATTGCCGTAAAGCAGTTGCACGAGGTCGGCTCGGTGCAGCATATTCAAAAAGGGTCCTCGACCGGAATGACCCCGCTTGCCTTCAAAGATAATGTCGAATTTATGGAAGATGAGGTCAAAGAGCGAACCGGCATGGACTTCAAGTGGCCTATCGACAAGGTAGGGGCTGATGTTCTTCTTCTACATAACGCCGGCGAATTTCTGGCGTGGCCTGAAAATCCGGAAGCATTTGCCATAATTCTGGAAGCAGCCGGAATCAGTTATACTCTCTCCAGTGACCTTTTGGGATATGACGGGGTCAATTATGGCCTCTGGTACGATGACGTTCAATTAGCGCGGGTGGCGCTAAAGCATATTGAGACGGCAAAAAAATTGGGGGTCAGGAAAATCGTTCTGGGGGAATGCGGACATTCTCACAAGGCGCTGACCGTGATTGCCGACCGCATTCTTACGGGGGATTATAACATACCCCGTGAAAGTTCTCTGACGCTTCTGGCCGATATAGTCAAGAGTGGTCGCCTGAAACTGGACAAATCGCGGAACGAAGATATTTATGTGACATTGCATGACCCCTGCAATGTGGTACGATTGATGGGAATAGTGAAGCCGCAGAGGGAAATTCTGCGGGCGATTGCGCCAAAATTCCGGGAGATGACCCCTCACGGAGTGGAGAATTACTGCTGCGGCGGCGGAAGCGGCTTTGCCATTATGCCCAACACCAATTTCCCGGACTGGCGGCACAGCGTTGCCGGACGAAAAAAATTGCGTCAGGTGCTGGACGTTTTCCAAGATGTGATTGGTCCGGAGCATAAAAAATATGTCTGCGCTCCCTGCAGCAATTGCAAAGGACAGATACGGGAACTGTTCAGCGCTTACGGTGTCTTTGAGCGGTGCAATATTCTCTATGGCGGTTTGGTGGAGTTGATTGTCAACGCCATGACCGATATAGAGAAGCCGTTTCTGGAATGGGACTGGCATTAGGTCAGCAAGCGTCATATTGAAAGTATCTGTCAGGCGGCGTCGGTATTAATCGATGCCGCTCGCATTTTTGCCCCCGCAAGATTCATGGAATCTTTTCTTACTCTACCTTGACTTTTCCATGCTGACCCATTTTTGAAAACAAGAGAAATACTGATTTGATTTTCATTTTCGTTGACAGACTCTGAAAATAGAGTATAATATATTTATCTGGGATGAGAAGGCGCGGTAAGACTCTCGCAATATTCTGTTCCTAGAGGACTCTCATGTGTAAGACAGATTCTCCTGCCAATATGCCGATCGGCAAAATCTTTTCAATCCGGGCAATTCCATCCGTGCCTTCAGGCGATAATCTCTTAGTTTCTCTCCCGGATAGCAGTTTCCGATATGAGCGGTTTTCGGGCTCATCGATTTGCTGATTGAAAAATTTGATCGCAAAGTAGCCGGGCTAAAATCGGCATTGTTCGCCGTTGCCGGCTGATAAGTTTGATTGAATATCAACAGTCTAACTTGGTAAGGAGAATTTTATGCGAAAAGTGTGCGCACTTTCAGGCGCGGTACTGCTTCTGTGCCTGCTGATGGTCGCCGGTTGCGGCGATGACGACAAAAAACCCACCAATCCGCTGAGCCCCGTTCCGACAAGTCTTGTCGCTACCTGGTGGTTCAATTCCGCAACCAAAAACGGAACCTCGATACCGTACGATAGTCTCAATTACAGCAGTAGTGGCGTCGACCAGTCAGTCACTTTCACTTCCAATCATACCTGGAGTATGACCGAATACGATATTTCCGATAACCCCGTTTACACCTCGAGCGGTACTTTTACGATAGAAAACAACTGGATTCATATTAAGGTCCTGCTGGAAAATGGCGCCCCGGCCGACCCGGATGATACTTCTTCCTCCCAGTGGTCCGCCACGACCACCCAACTGACAATTTCGAATACTATTATCTTTGACCAGCAGACCATAACGATGATAGCCGTTTATGACAAGGAATGAAAAGAAGACGCAAACTCTAAACGTGCAACTTATGACCGAAGAGAGGTTTTATATGCGCCATTCGGCAAAGATTCTTTTGCTGGCAATATTCTCTGTTTTTCTAATAGCAGTTCTTCCCGATATCGCTTTGGCTTACTCCGGGAAATTGCAGATTGCTCCTGCGGGCGATAAGCAGTTGATAACGCTGAATGATGGCTCTACCCTTGTAGGCAGGATTACCAACATCGGCGAGAGCGAGGTGCGATTCGAGACTGAGATGGGGGAGATGACTATCCAGATCGCCAAAATAAAGGAAATCAAAGAGCTCCCCGCATCATCCATTAAGGGGGGTAAGTACTGGTTCCCCAATCCCAATCGGACGCGCTTATTCTGGGGACCGACTGCCCGAAATCTCCAGAAAGGTGACGGGTATTTCTTCGACCTCTGGATATTCTTTCCCGGTATCGCCTACGGCATCACCGACAACATTATGGTAACCGGCGGGATTTCGATAGTTCCGGGCGCTGACGCCGAAGACCAATTATACTATCTCTCGCCTAAAATCGGTTTTGCCGCCTCGGACAAACTGGATGTCGCTTTCAACTTCATTCTCTTCCATCTCTGGGATGAGTCATTTTACTTTGCAATGGCCAACAGCACTTACGGCACCGATGACAACAGCCTGACCGGCGGACTTGGAATCGCCTTCGATGAAGATGATATGGCTGATAATCCGGTGACTGCCCTGGGCGCCGAATATCGTCTTGGCCGCAGGGTTGCGGCTGTTGGCGAGACTTGGTTTATTCCCGGTGAAACCGACAGCGGCGTTCTCGGCATCGTGGGATTGAGACTGATGGGTGAACAACTCACGGTTGATTTCGGCATCGGATTCGCAACCGAGACCGATCATTCTGAGAACGAATTTGATGATGATAGCGCCACCAACTGGATCCCGTATGTAGATTTTGTCTGGAATTTCTAAGCGGTAAGGCCTGAGTAAGCAATTCATCCGTTCTGACAAGAACAGCCCGAACACTCCGGTAGGTTCGGGCTGTTTGGATTTTCAGTTGACGGTTTAGACTAAGCCTTACGGCTCCAGTTTTGCATCCATAGTAATATTGGTTTTCAGAAGGCGCGAGACCGGGCAACCGGCTTTGGCGTTGTTCGCCGCGGTCTGGAAGGCATCCGGTTTGGCGCCGGGAATCTTAGCGGTGACATCAAGATGCACCGCGGTAATCGTGAAGCCGTCACCAACTTTCTCCAGACTGACCGTGGCCGTTGTCCGGATACTTTCCGGGGTCATTCCGGCTTTCCCCAATTCTCCCGATAGCGCCATGGAGAAACATCCTGCATGTGCCGCGCCAATCAATTCTTCGGGATTAGTCCCTCTCCCGGTTTCGAATCTTGAGCCAAAAGAATATTGTACATCCTTCAGGACACCGGTTTCGGTCGAAACCGTTCCTTTGCCCTCTTTGAGTCCCCCGTTCCAAACCGCTGAACCTTTTCTTTTCATAACTTCCCTTTAGATTGGAATATAGTTTTCGTTAAAAATTCAGATAATTTCATTTTCTTGTATCACCATGCTTCAAGAATGTCCCTTGTCGCAGTTCCTCGTATGCCTGACGCAACTCGTCCTGAGTGTTCATCACAATCGGTCCGTACCATGCCACCGGCTCCCGTAATGGACTCCCCGAAACCAGCAGAAAGCGAACACCCTTCTCTCCCGCCTGCACGGTGACTTCGTCGCCGGTATCGAACAGCACCAGCGAGCGATTGTCGGCTTCGGTGGGAGGGGTGGTGTCAAGCCAGCCGACACTTTCGGTCGGGACGGCGAGCGGCTCGGAGGCGTTGCAGAATTTCCCGGAACCGGCGAAAACATAGGCGAAAGCGTGGCTTTTGGTTTCAACCGCAAACGTTTTTCTCTTTCCCGGCGGGACTGTAATATCAACATAGACCGGGTCGGCGGCGATTCCTTCGACCAGCCCCCGCTTGCCCCAGAACTCACCGCAGACTATTCGCGCCTGAGTGCCGTCATCATCAGTCACCTCCGGAATATCGGCTGATTTTATTTCCTGATAGCGGGGCGGAGTCATTTTGAGCGATGAGGGAAGATTCGCCCAGAGTTGGAAGCCGTGCATTTTGCCGGTCGGGTCTCCTTTGGGCATCTCCTGATGCAAAATGCCGCTTCCGGCGGTCATCCACTGGATATCGCCTGCTCCGATCCTGCCGCGGTTGCCGATACTATCGCCATGCTCAACCGTTCCGGCGAGAACATAGGTGATGGTTTCGATGCCGCGATGAGGATGCCAGGGGAAACCGGCAAGATAGTCATCCGGGTTGTCGTTGCGGAAGTCGTCGAGGAGGAGAAAGGGGTCAAAATCGGAGGTGTTGCCGAAACCAAAGGCGCGCCGGAGATGAACGCCGGCTCCTTCCAATGTAGGTTTGGCTTTTATCAGTTTCTTAACGGGGCGTATAGACATATTTAACTCCGCTGAATTCTATTCCTCTTTTAATAGTACAGTATTATACGAAATATCGCTTCGGAAAAGTAGAAAAGCGGGTCGGGTTCCGATATAGAGATTCGGCGAATCTTAGAAACCTGACACCATCTTATGTTGAATTGACGAATTTTAAAAAGCAGAGCCGAGAATGTCAGGTCTTTCGTCCTCAAGTATCCCTTTACCCTCCCTTTTCGGACTCGGAACCTGGCCTATCCAAATGGATTGTCTCTCACCGTATCATTTCAAACATCGGGTCCCAGGGTGGAATGGTCGTAACCGGCTGGTCGAATATCTTAAGAACTTCCGCCGGAACATATTTCTTTTTGACGATTATATTGAAGACATAGTTATCGAACCAGTTGTCGTACATAGTCCAGAAACCGCCGCTTCCGTTTTCTGTCCCCCAACTGTTTTCGACCAGCCATTTGACCGCTTTGCTGTCTCTGATATCGACCCCTACCAGCGCCATGGCATGATTGATGGAGCCTTCACGATACAGAGCCCGGTCCGCTTTTGTCATGGCAAATTCGCTGCCATATATGGAACTGTAATCATACAGATTGACCGCCATGATTCCTTTCTGGCGATGCTGGTCTTTGCCGACATCGCAGGCAAACCAGACCGGCTCATTGTCGAGCACAGATTTTGCCGCCAGTTCTTTCAGGAAGCCTGTTTCGAGATTGGCATAGTCCATATCGGGGCGGTCATAGATATTGCGGGACATTCGCACCTGATAATGCTTCCCGTATTCCCGGGTGGGGTCATTAAAAAGAGTCACGTATTCATTGAGGTCGATACCGACAAATTCTTTATAGAAACTGTGCGGGGTATAGGTCTTCAGAGCGCTTACAACAGAATCGCGGTTTTCGAAGCGATAGGGGAACTCGGTCGGCGGCTCGCCCAGATTCATAACCAGCATCCGATAGAGTTCAGCCATCATCGAATCTTTCGCAGTCCGAAGTTCTTCGACTGATTTCCCCTCGGCCTGAAGTTGGCGAAGTCTGACGGCATCGGCGCGGAGTTTCCGGCTGATTAAGTCATTCATAGCGCCGGTATTTTCCGAACTATTAGTCTCCGGCATGACCTCTTTGGGAACGACCCCGTATTGTTCCACGAGGTCAACCATATAATTCCACCAGCCGCCGTCCCCAAACGGATTGCGCAGTATGATTTCCATTTCGCGGTCAAGAAGGTCGCGATCGCGAAATTCGATAATCTGCTCAAGAAAGCAGTTCCCCTTTTCCATTTTATCCCAGAAGGAGAGATAATTTTGGGAGAATTCGAAGGAGGGGAGTTTGTATTTTTCGGTTACGTGCGGGCGCATGATATTAAGCCCGGCAAAAAGCCAGCAGCGGCCGGATGACTTCTGATTGGTTACTTCGCGAACTTTAATTTTGTGGCTGAAGACTTCATTGTGCCTATTCAGCAAGTCACGGTTCAGCGCCAGGTTTTTGATATCGCCGTTGGTAATCGCATTGTACATCGCCCGGGTGTGCGGATTCATCTGGAAAGAATTTCGGAACTGGGTAAGCAGTTCCGTCGTCAAACCGCCCTCGGCAGATAAGGAAACTTCAGCCAAGAGCAGAATGAGAATTCCGGCGACGATTAAAGGAAGACGGTTCATAGCGGCTCCTGTCTTTAGCGGGTTTGAAATCAATATGACAATCTATCGAAACTAATCAAGGCTGTCAATACGGGCGAAATTAACCGTGGTACCGGTTGCCTTTTCCGGCGGTTTGATTATATTCCGTAAAATTTTGCACCATTAAATGACCGAGGTAATATCATGGCAAAATATGATGAGCAGTACAAGGAACTTCTCAACCGCTGCAAGGAAGTAAATACAATCGGCTCCTGCGCGGGGCTTTTGGGCTGGGATGAGCGGACCTATATGCCGCGGGCCGGGGCGGCATCGCGCGCGACCCAGATTTCGTATCTTTCCGGGCTGGCGCATGAGAAATTTGTCGACCCCCGCATCGGTGAACTGCTTGCCGAACTGGAGCAATCGCCACTGGTGAAAGAACAATTCTCCGATACCGCCGTCAATATTCGAGAAATACGTCATGATTATGATAAATCGGTCAAAGTGCCCAAAGAACTGGTGGAGGAATTGAGCCATACTCGCACCATGGCGCAGGGGATCTGGGCGGAGGCGAGAAAAGAACTGAATTTTCCCAAATTTCTTCCTTGGCTGGAGAAGATAATCAAACTCGACTTGCGACTGGCGGATTGTTATGGATACAAGAAAGACCCGTATGATGCCCTTCTCGACAATTACGAACCGGGGGCGACTTTTGAAACAATCGGGAAGGTGCTGGCCGACTTCCGCAAAGACCTGGTTCCGATTGTAGCGGCAATAATTGACTCGCCCAAGAAACCGAATATCTCAATCATTGAGCGCGACTACCCGGTGGAACGTCAGGCGATGTTCGGGCAATCGGCGGCGGCGGCGATTGGATTCGATTTTTCCGCCGGACGGCTCGATATTACCACTCATCCCTTCTGCAGCGGTATTGCTCCCGGAGACACCCGAATCACGACCCGGTACAATCCCCGTCATTTCGGGCAAGCCTTCTTTGGAATTCTGCATGAAACCGGTCACGGCATTTATGACCAGGGTCTAAAACACGAGCACTGGGGAGCGCCCCTGGGGGATTCCGTCTCCCTGGGAATACATGAGTCGCAGTCGCGGATGTGGGAGAATCTGGTGGGGCGAAGCCGCTCATTCTGGCGGCATTTCTTTCCGCGGGCGCAGCAGATGTTCCCTGAGGCTCTTCAGGGCGTTAAATTTGATGACTTCTATTTTGCCATTAACGACGTTCGCCCGTCTTATATCCGGGTGGAAGCAGACGAAGTAACCTATAATGTCCATATCATTCTCCGTTTCGAGATCGAGCACGCTTTCTTGAATGGAGAAGTCAAGCCGTCGGAATTGCCCGGACTCTGGAATGAAAAATTCAAACAGTTTTTTGGGATTACTCCCCGCAATGACGCCGAGGGATGTCTGCAGGATGTCCACTGGTCGATGGGGTATATCGGATATTTCCCTACCTATACCCTCGGGAATCTCTATTCGGCACAGTTTTTTGCCAAAGCGAAGCAGGATATCAAAGACCTCGATGAGCAGTTTGCCCGCGGTGAATTCCTTCAATTGAAAAAATGGCTTAACACGAATATCCATGAGCATGGGAAACGATATCGCGCCGAAAAACTGGTGGAGGTTGTAACCGGCAAACCACTGAGTCATCAGCCGCTGATAGACTACCTGAAGAGCAAGTTCGGCGAACTGTACGGCATTTAATCATCGGTCAGACGACCGGGCTGATCTTAACAGGGGCTGAATTGTTTCGCCCCTGTATGAAAGTATTTCCATCGAGAAACACTGACGCTATGGACAGCAATCGCAAAAAATATACGGAAGCCAACCGGCAAGCCTGGAACGAGGTGACGCCGTATCATCAGAAAGCGAACAAGGAACGGCTGTATCATTTGTTTGCACAACCGGGATATTCCTGTCTTGATGCGACTATTACGAAGAAATTGCGAGAGTGGGGAATTGCCGGCAAAGATGTAGCGCAGTTAGGTTGCAACAACGGGAAAGAATTGATATCGCTTAAGAATCTCGGCGCCGCGAGAGCGGTCGGATTTGATATTTCCGATTCCGCTATCGATGAGGCGCGCTCTCTTGCCCGTCATGCCGGAGTTGAAAGTGAATTAGTCCGAACCGATATCTATGAAATTCCGAAAGAATATTACAACCGGTTTGACCTGCTTTATATCTCTATCGGCGTTCTCCCCTGGATGCCGAACCTAATCGACTTCTTCCAGGTCGCTGCGAGAATTTTGCGGGCGGGCGGGGCGATATTTATTTACGAGATGCATCCCTTTATGCAGATGGTCGATGAGCAGCGGAAAGAGGCTCCGGTGCAACTGCAAGAGTCGTACTTCCGAAAGGAGCCATGGGTCGATACCGACAGTCTCGATTATTACTCGCATACAGAATATCAGGCAAGCCCTAAATACAACTTTCCGTACACCGTTTCCGGATTACTCATGGCGCTCATAAGCAACGGCATCCGGATTGAATATATGGAAGAGTTGGAAGATGATATTTCCTGCTGTTTCACTGAGATAGAAAAACTGAAGCCGGGGCTGCCGATGAGTTTCATTCTTATCGGGAAGAAAACCGAATAAGAAAGGGGGCGCTGACGCGCCCCCCGTATATAATAAACCCCTCGTTACAAATCTAAAGCAGATCGGTTAAGAGCCGCTCGATATCCGACATCATAAAGGGCTTGTTCAGAAAGCCGTCGGCTTTCGATTTCACTATGTCCGAGCCGACTTCATCGACCGAATACCCGGAAATCATCACCACCGGCAACCCCGGCTTTCTCTCTTTAATTGTCTGAAGAAGTTCCAGTCCCGACATGCGGGGCATCCGCATATCGGTAATCACCATGGCGATATCATCCTGCTCGATTTTTTTGAGAGCATCGTGACCGTCATTGGCGCGGATAGCGTTGAAATGGAATACCTCAAGCATCTCCGCCAGAAGGCTCGACATATTGGGGTTGTCATCTACAATAAGTATATTCTTTGCCATAATTCTCGTGCTCTCCCTACGAAAATCGGCAAAAAATCAGTATTCTTTAGAGAATTGTCGGAAATAAAGGACAGCCCTGTCCGAGATATGATTCTTGAGTCTTTCGACCCCTTCTCCGGTGGCAGCGGAGAGGTAAAAGCCGCTCTGGGCGCTGTTCGCAAATTCAACAACCTCGTCCGTCAGGTCGATTTTATTATAAACCGGTACCGACGCCACCCGGTCGGCCCCTATATCTACCAGGACCTTATCGGTCTGAGACGCTTTGTCACTATACCCGGGATCGGAGTAATCGATTACCTTGAGAATGAGGTCGGCATAAACCGCCTCCTCCAGAGTTGCCTTAAACGAGGCAACCAACTGGTGGGGAAGTTTTTTAATAAAACCGACCGTGTCAGTGAAGATAATCCGCTCCGGATAGCCGGATGACATAACGCGACTGGTGGAATCGAGGGTGGTAAAAAGTTTATCTTCAACTTTCACTCCGGATTTGGTGAGACGGTTGAAAAGGGTCGATTTGCCGGCATTGGTGTAGCCGACAAGGGCAACTTTGAAAAGGTCCTGTCGCCGTTTCCGCTGAGTCTCTCTCTGGACACCGAGTCTTTCGATATCTTTCTTCAAGCGGGCGATTTTGTCGCGGACTCGACGGCGGTCGGTTTCGAGCTGAGTTTCGCCCGGTCCTTTGGTGCCGATACCTCCGTACTGGCGGCTGAAATGGCTCCAGGCGCCGGTCAGACGGGGGAGCATATATTCAAGTTGCGCCAGTTCAACCTGAAGTTTCGCCGCTGCCGTTCGGGCATGGAGAGCGAAGATATCGAGTATCAGCATGGAGCGGTCAATGACCTTTACTCCGAAAGATTCTTCCAGATTGCGTTGCTGCGCCGGAGTGAGGGGGTCATCGAATATGACCAGAGTAACGCCGTTGCCCGAAATCTCTTCCTTGAGACGCTCCACCAAACCCCGCCCGATATAATAAGCGGGGTCGGGGTCGCGCGTCTGCAGAACTTCCCTGGTCACCTCGGCGCCGGCCGAGCGCGTCAGTTCCGAGAGTTCCTTAAGTGAAGCCGCCGATTCCTCTTTCTTGAGAGAAGAGCGGGACAGTCCCACCAGACAGGCTTTCTCAGTTTCTCTACCGGCTCTTTGATACATCAGTAATAATATAACTCCAACCTGGAACTTCGGACAGAAATTTGTTTTATAAAACAGAATCCCCGCCCGATTGTTCGGGCGGGGAGGAACGGATCTATATTAAAAGAGGGTACTCTTACCGGGTGCAACTGCCGTCTTTCAACTTCGTCTTATCGCGGTCGCGAAGGCGAATCAGGTCGCCTTTGCCGTTATCGCTGCTCTTCTGATACTCAGGACCGTAACCGAACGAAGATTTCGGCTTGGTGGCGCCAAAACCGGTGCCATCCTCCGGCTTGATATAGTCATCGTCTATGCCGTTAGGAATACCGTCACCGTCGGCGTCGCGATTCCAGGAATACTGGTTGAAAATCATGAAAGTATTCATATGGCCGATTCCAACCACGGTACCAGCCCATCCGAACACGTGACCGTTCTTGAACGATTTCCCGTTACCGGCGGAGGCGGAAGCCGAAATCAGGACGGCCATTCCCAGTACCAGGGCGAAGGTGAGAATCTTACGCATATACAATTACTCCTTTCTCCTTATGGAGGTTTCAGTTTTCATTTTCATCGAAAGTATATGTCAATATCCGTGCCAGAAAGTTTGTATTCACGTATAAGCCGTTTCCATTAAGGGTTACAGAGAAGAACTGATTTCTGATGATTAAGGACCGGTGTACCTGACGGTTCAAAATGGAGAATTTTGTACCTTTTCGTATATGGGTGATAATTTTCACTCTCATTGAGAGAATTTTTGGTGTTGCCCGGATATTCGCGCTCTTTCCCGGTGAAAATCGACTTGATATTATTTGCAGAATAGGCATATTCCCCGCTTGGTATGAGAATTAATGGCAAATTTAGAAGGTTCCTGAGCAATCTTAGAGAGCGCTCGATATTCTTAACCCCGGCCGGAGCCGGTATTGCAATAATCTCTTTTTTTCTGCCGTGGGTCCGTGTCTCCTGCGGGACGGTGACAGTGGAAGCCTCCGGGGCAAGAATCGGAGGGATATTCTGCCGGTCTTTGCCGTAGCGGTCGCTATATTTTTGGCGTTTTTCTATTTCTGGAAAATTCGTCAATTGCTCAAAATTAGACTGGCGGTAATCATAGGAGCCGTTTTCTCGCTGACGGTAATGCTGTACAGATTCTTTGATGCTTTCGGAGGTGAGCCCTCGGATATCAAATTGTCAGACCTGGGAGGTGCGCTCCGTTACGGCGCGGTGGGGGAATTCCTGGGAATGCTTGCGGCGACTTCCGGGATGCTCTTCATCGAACGCCCCACCTCTGACAAGAAACGAAAAATGCTCCGGAGATTCGGCTTTGCACAATCCCAAAACCGACCCGAAAACGGTTCTCGCCTCCCTCCCAAAATACCATGATTGGGTGGCGATAGTCATTCAGGTCAGAACGCGCTTGAGACTGACGGTTCCGACATTCACCGTCGGGCATAACTGCCAACAGCGCAAAAGTAGCAGGCGACAGTCTGCCACTGACAGAACTGGGCAGTCTGGAATAAATTGTCAAAATAGTGGAGGCTATAGACCTGAAGTAAGTTAATTCCGCTTGACAGAAAAAGGGGATGGGGCGTTATTATAAGTGGAGCACTATCCCGGATTCTTATCTTGGAATAACGGGGGTATCGTCCTGGGCTGACAGCGAAATTGTTTGCTTGCGATTATCATCCCCGCCGTTGGCGG
>DYGG01000067.1 GCA_020724775.1 Ignavibacterium sp.
ATATAACCCCAAATTCGAGGTTTCAAATGGACCAGTTTTCGGGGGGAAGGTCAATGACCTTGGAGTAAAAGGCTGTCTGAGTGCCGAACGCGTTCAAATAGTGCAGGGATTTAATGAAATACGGAAATACACTGATTCCGAGTTGTCACTTGCCGAATCCAATATCGTGCTTACCGCCTTTTGTCAAGAGTTTGAGCGAAGGCTAGGGCAGAAACGAAAAGGTCGAGCCGGGCGAGGAGTAGAAAATGTCACCTCGCTGATCCTGGACTTTTACGATATTCCCACGGTCAGTGCACCTGAGCACTTTACTTCAGGTCTAGAAATTGACCGATGGGTGAAAACTAAGGACAACTGGATAATAGGAATATCATGCAAGAGAACCCTGCGTGAACGGTGGAAACAAGCGTATACCGAAAACACAGACTTATTGAGTCGCTATAAAATCAAAGAACTCTGGCATCTGATTACATTTGATGCAGATTTATCAGATGAGAAGATAACCGAGATGGGTAGCTACAGAGCCATTTTCTACCTACCGGACAGCAGCGAGAAGTATATTCGAGCATCCAAACACAAAGGTATGTCAAATTACGTCCGACTAATGTCTAAAATCATCGATGACCTAAAGTTTCAGTTGGGCATGGAATAAATGTTGTATTATTCTAAAGGGATTCAGGCTCAGCTCGTACAAAACTGCCGCATTTCCAAAGTAAGGCAATTTTAGAGCAATGTTCGTCTGACTTGAAATTCTAACGACCTATTGCAAATTTCTCCCGTTTCCTGATAGGAATTCTGATATAACTGCAAATAAATCCATAAGATATCTATCCCTCTGATTCTTTTTATAAATCGCTTGACAAATCCGGAAAAAGGTGTTTTTTTGTCCCCTTAATTTGTGATTATTGTCACAAAGTTGAAGCGTATAATTATGAGGTGACAATAAGATGTCGGAATATCTGGCAATTATAATATTCCTATTCGTCGGGATAGGGCTGGTCCTTTTCACCTTCTTCCTCTCCCGGCTGATTCGTCCTGCCAACCCCTACCCGGAAAAGACTCAAAACTACGAATGCGCCGAACCGCCGATTGGGAGTTCCTGGATACAGTTTAACAACCGCTTCTATATCTTCGCGCTGATTTTTGTCATATTCGATGTCGAAGCGATTTTTCTCTTTCCCTGGGCGGTGGCGTTTGGACAGCTGGGACTCTATGCTTTAGTCGAAATGATGATATTTATTTTCATCCTCCTTTTCGGACTGTTCTACGCCTGGAAGAAGGGAGTGCTGAAGTGGGTGTAATAAAGAAACTTCCGGTTTATCTGGAGCATTTTCCGGGCGGCGGGATAGTGGCAACCTCGCTTGACTATGTCTTAAGCCAGTCGCAGGCAAGTTCCATCTGGTATCTGCTGTTTGGCACCGCCTGCTGTGCGATTGAACTGATGGCCACCGGGGCGTCCCGGTACGATTTCGACCGTTTCGGGATGATTTTTCGCGCTTCTCCGCGCCAGGCCGACCTGATTATCGCCGCCGGCACAATTACGAAAAAGATGGCGCCGCGCCTTCGGTTATTATACGACCAGATGGCGCAACCGCGATATGTGATTGCCATGGGCGGATGCACCGTCAAAGGGGGACCGTTCTACTACGACAGTTATGCCGTGGAGAAAGGGATTGACCATATTGTGCCGGTTGATGTCTATATCCCCGGCTGTCCACCGCGGCCGGAATCGCTTCTGGAAGGATGCTTGACCTTGCAGAAAAAAATTAAAAAGCAGAAAATTGGGGACTGGAGTTAGTTGCATCTCTGATGGACAAAGCCGCCCTGACTAAATATATACTGGATAAATTCGCCGGTAAAGTTGACCTTCTCGATACCGGCAAAGTTGAGCCTGTTTTCAGACTCGAAAGCGACTTCCTTCTCGAATTCTGCCGTGCCATTAATTCCGATGAGACTTTGCATATCGATTTCCTCTGCAATATCGCGGGCGTCGATACCGGCGAGAGATTCGAAGTCGTCTATTCGGTTGCTTCCGTCAAGAATAGAATCCGTTTTGATTTCAAAATAGCGATGGCGTATGAAAATGCCGAGGTGGAATCGGTGCAGTCGGTCTGGCCCGGCGCCAACTGGCATGAAAGAGAAGTCTGGGAACTCTACGGCATCAATATCCTCAATCACGGCAACCTGACCCGTTTTCTTCTTCCCGACAACTGGGACCAGGGGTACCCGATGCGGAAAAACTGGGATGCCCCGGACTTTGTAAGGATGCCGGAATCATGAGCGCGCCGTTTCGCACCGAAGAATTCCTGGTCAATATGGGACCGCACCACCCCTCCACGCACGGGGTCTGCCGGTTTCTATTAACGATGGACGGCGAAGTGGTGGTGAAGGCGGTGCCGTATATCGGATATCTGCATCGCGCCCTCGAGAGAATTTGCGAGAACCGGACCTATCATCAATGCTTGCCGGTTCTGGACCGGTTTGAATATTGCACCTCGATGTCCTGCGAGTATGCTTTCTGCCTTGCCACCGAGAAATTGGCCGGAATTCAGGCGCCGGAACGGGCAGAATACCTTCGCGTCATAATGCTCGAGTTGAATCGTATCGCCAGCCATCTGATTTGGTACGGAACAACCTCGCTCGACCTGGGCGCGGTGACGCCGTTTCTTTACGGTTTCCGGGAACGGGAGGATATTCTCGACCTGTTCGAGATGACCTGCGGGCAGCGTTTGACCTATAATTATATCCGTATTGGGGGCGTCTCGCGCGATATTCCGCCGGAGTTTATTCCGAAACTGAAGGAATTTATCGAAAAATTCCCCCGGAAAGTTGACGACTACGAAAAACTTCTTACCGAAAACCCGATCTGGATTGTGCGCAACAAGAATGTCGGAATCTTAAGCAAAGAACTGGCGCTGGGGTACGGCGTCTCCGGTCCGGCACTACGGGCCTCCGGTGTGAAATTCGATTTGCGTCGGGATGACCCTTACTCTCTATACGACCGCTTTGAATTCGATATCCCGACCGGCACGGTGGGGGATTGCTATGACAGATACCTGGTCCGGATGGAAGAAATGCGCCAGTCGCTTAGAATAGTAAAGCAGGCGCTGGAACAACTTCCGGCAGGCGATATAAAGACCAAACTTCCCCCCAATTTCAAACCGCCGAAAGGGGAAGTGTACAGTCGTATTGAAAATTCCCGTGGCGAGATGGGGATATATATACAATCGGCCGGTGATTCCAAAAAGCCGCTTCGGGTGAAAATGCGCGGCGGCTCTTATAATCAACTGCAGGTAATGCCGGAGATAGTCAAAGGCGGCAAGATTGCCGACCTGGTGGCGGTGATGGCATCGATGGATATTATCATGCCGGAGGTGGACCGCTGATGGAAATCGCCGGAATTTTCAAATATCTCTATGAGAAACTGGCATCCACCGGCTTGTCGCAAGCCTGGGTTGATATAATCTCTTATTCCGTGGCGGCGCTCATCGTCTTCGGATTTCTGGCAGTGGTGGCGCTTTTTTTAGTCTGGTGGGAGCGAAAAATCTCGGCGCATATCCAGCAGCGGTTTGGTCCGATGCGGACCGGCTGGCACGGCTGGCTTCAGACTATCGTCGATATGCTGAAACTGATTCAAAAAGAAGATATTACTCCGGCAACAGCCGACCGTCCCGTATTCTACTGGGCGCCGATTGTCGCTTTCGTAGCGGCGTTTATGGCGTATGTTACTATTCCGTTTGGAGCCGGACTGATAGTTTCCGACCTGAATATCGGGATTCTATACATAATCGCGATTACGACCTTCACCATTATTTCGCTTCTGATGGCAGGATGGGGCTCCAATAACAAGTATGCCCTTCTCGGCGGGATGCGCTCGGCGGCGCAAGTGGTCAGTTATGAAGTGCCAATGGTGCTGGCAATACTCAGCGTGGTCCTTTTCGCCGGGTCGCTTTCGATGGTGCAGATTGTCGAGTCGCAGGCGAAGATTTACCAGTGGTACATTTTCCGTCTGCCGTTCGGACCGATTGCCTTCATTATCTACTTAATCGCCGGCACGGCCGAATCGAACCGCACCCCCTTTGACTTACCGGAAGCGGAGCAGGAACTGGTGGCGGGATTCAATGTCGAATATTCCGGAATGAAATTCGCCATGTTCTTCTTCGCCGAATTTGTCAATATGTTCACCATCGCCGCCATTGGAACGACCCTCTTTCTCGGCGGCTGGCAGGGTCCCTGGCTGCCGTCATGGGTCTGGTTCATGCTCAAAACTCTCGCGCTGGTGTTTGTGCTGATGTGGTTCCGCTGGACGTTCCCCCGTTTGCGGGTGGACCAATTAATGGAATTTTCCTGGAAGTTTCTGCTTCCGGTCTCGTTTGCTAACCTTATCATCGCCGGGTGGATGAAATACTCGAAGTGGTTTAACTGGTGAAGAAATTGTTAAGCGCCATAAAGAATCTGGTGGTGGGGCTTTTCACCACCGGGAAACATCTGGGACGGCATGCCGTCACCGTGCAGTACCCCACCGAGAAATGGACCATGCCGGAGCGCTCCCGCGGGATAGTGGTGCTTCTCTCCGACAAGGAAACCGGCGAATTGAATTGCACCGTCTGTATGCTCTGCATGCGCGCCTGCCCCACCGCGGCGATAGATATCCAGTACGACAAAGATGAAAAAGGGAAAAGAATCCTCAAAGACTTTGTAGTTGACCATGGATTATGCTGTTTCTGCGGTCTCTGCGAGGAAGCCTGCAATTTCGCGGCTCTGAAGATGGCGACTAAATATGAGTTCTCCACCCTGAACAAAGAAGACCTGGTCTGGCATACCGACAAACTTCAGGAAGTGGGGCGGGATGTCCCGTATGAGAAACCGGAGCGGAAGAAGCCGGAAGCGAAAGCGGCGGCAAAGCCGGCGGTGAAGGCCGAAGCGCCCACCGAACCGCCAAAAGATACGGCAACGGCTGAAACGGCGGTCAATCCGGGAAAGCCGTCTGAAGAGCTGAAACCGTTGACCGAAGAGAACAAAGAGAATCCGGGAGAAGGAAACTGATGGAAGGCGAGACCTCTCAAGTTATATTTTATCTTCTGTCGTTTGTCATAATCGTCTCCGCCATTTATGTGGTGACGCTTCGAAATATTTTTCATTCGGCGCTGTTCTTGATACTGACATTATTCGGTGTTGCGGGTATCTATATTCTTCTTCACGCGGAATTTCTTGCCGCAGTGCAAGTGCTAATTTATGTCGGGGCGATATCAGTCCTGATAATTTTCGCCATAATGTTAACCTCGCAACTGGCTAATAAAGAAATCAAGCAGAGTAACGAGCAGGTGACGGTGGCAATATTCGTCTGCGCCGGTTTCCTGATGGCCAGTCTCGGCTCCCTGGCAAATACCGTTTGGAAGTTAACCGAGAATCCGCTTCCCGAGGATAACACTCTGACCATCGGCAGACTTCTGATGAATGAATTTGTTCTTCCCTTCGAGGTTGTCTCCGTGGTACTGCTGGCGGCTCTTATCGGCGCTGTCGTGCTGGCGAGAAAGGAGGGGGCATAATGCTTCAGTATCTCGCCTTAGCCGCCATTCTCTTTGCCATCGGGATTTTCGGTGTCCTGACCCGCCGCAATGCTGTCGGAATCCTGATGTCGCTGGAATTGATGTTCAATGCCGTGAATATAAATCTGGTGACCTTTAACAAATATATCAATCCTGACAATCTGACCGGTCAAATCTTCGCCATCTTTGTGGTCGTTGTCGCCGCCGCCGAAGCGGTGGTCGGGCTCGCTATCGTTCTGCTCCTGTACCGCAACTGGCGGGGAATCGATGTTGACCGGATTAATATTATGAAGTGGTGATATGCTCGAGAATGCCTATCTGATAATGTTCTATCCTCTTTTCGCCTTTGTGATGATTGTTTTCTTCACACGGTGGAAAGAGAAACTCTCGTCGCACCTGTCGATAGGGATGATTCTTCTCGGATTCATCCATTCGGTCTTTGTCATGATAGAGATGCTGGCGCGCCACGGCCAGTCGTATGAAAAGGCGATTCCGTTTCTCACCCTGCCTAATTTCAGTCTGGAACTGGGGATATTTCTTGACCCGCTGACGGCGGTGATGCTTCTGGTTGTCACCATTGTCAGCAGTTGTGTGCAGATTTACTCGCTCGGTTATATGCATGGCGACCCCCGCTTCAGCCGCTATTTCTCCTATCTGTCGCTTTTCACCTTCTCCATGCTGGGACTGGTGCTGGCGAATAACTTCTTCATGATATTTATCTTCTGGGAACTGGTCGGGCTGACCAGTTATCTTTTGATAGGATTCTGGTTCGAGAAGAAATCGGCGTCGGATGCCGGAAAGAAAGCGTTTATCACCACCCGCATCGGCGACTTGGGCTTTATTGTTGGTATCCTGATTCTGACCGCCTTTGTCGGGACGCTCAACTACCAGCAGGTCTTTGAAAGGGTCGCATCCGGCGAGGTCTCGGCAACCATAGTGACACTGGCAGGAATATTTCTCTTCTGCGGCGCCGTCGGAAAATCGGCGCAATTCCCGCTGCATGTCTGGCTGCCGGATGCCATGGAGGGCCCCACTCCAGTCTCAGCATTGATTCATGCCGCCACCATGGTCGCCGCCGGTGTCTATATGGTGGCGCGGGGGATGTCGCTTTTCGCCGGCTCGGCAACGGCATCGCTGGTAATCGCCTCGATCGGGCTTATCACCTCGTTTATCGCCGCCACCATTGCTCTGACTCAGAATGATATCAAGCGGGTGCTGGCTTATTCGACCGTCAGCCAGTTGGGATATATGATAATGGCGCTGGGACTATATGGTGTCGATTATGCCCACGGTCATCATTCCGCCGGATATGTCGCCGGAACGTTTCACCTTATGACCCACGCCTTCTTTAAGGCTTTGCTCTTTCTCGGCGCCGGCTCGGTAATACACGCTGTCCATACCAACGATATTCAGGAGATGGGCGGTCTTTCCAAAAAAATGAAAATTACGGCGACAACTTTCTTTATCGCCTCCCTGTCGATTGCCGGCATTTTCCCGCTTTCGGGATTTTGGTCAAAAGATGAGATTGTCGCGTCCACTCAGGGGCATCCGGTTTTCATGTTCTTCACTCTCCTGATCGCCTTCATGACCGCCTTCTATATGTTCCGTCTCTGTTTCTTGACCTTCACCGGCAAGCCGCGCCATGAAGAAAAATACCATCATGCCCATGAATCCCCCAAATCGATGACTTATCCTCTGATGTTCCTCGCCTTTCTTTCGATCTTTGCCGGATGGGTCGGGCTGCCCTGGCTGCATCATGGATTTTCATCCTTTGTGTTTCACGAGGAAGTGCACCACGCCGGTCCGCAGTATATCCTGATGATTGTCTCGACAATTGTGGCGGTTTCCGGTATCGGGCTGGCGTACCTGGTTTACTATAAGAAAAAAATCTCGGCCGATGTTATCGCTGAGAAGTTCAAACCGATCTATACGCTGCTGTACAATAAATATTATTTCGATGAGTTGTATGATGCGATAATTATCAAACCGGTACTGGGGTTGACTAACGTTCTGTGGTGGTTTGATGCCAATATTATCGACGGGCTGGTCAATTTCTCCGGCTGGTTAACTGTGAAATGGGCCGATGCCAAGCAACTGTTTGACCAGTATGTGGTCGATGGCGCCGTCAATGGCGCCGGCTACCTGATGATGGGATTAGCATGGCTGTTCCGATATGCGCAGAACGGCTCACTGCAATTTTACACGCTGATAGTTGCCGCCGGCGCTATCGGCATAGTCATATATAAAGTAACGCCCGAGGGATTTTATTACTATCTCGCCGGTCTCCTGATAATGGCGCTCTCCCGTCTGCTGGTAAGGTCGCTGAGAACGGAACGGGCCAATTCCGGCGCTAAATATGAAGGATAGTCCGCATGCTGCGGCTGAGGAGGATGGAGTAAAGATATGATGCTGAGTTATACGATATTCCTGCCGATGGTAGGTTTCCTGGCAATCCTGTTTACGCCCAAAGAGAAAATCTGGACCGTCCGTTGGCTTGCCGCCATTTTCTCGTTTATTCCGATGATTCTCTCCTTCATCATCACTTACGATTACTTTATCAACAGTTCCGCTTCCTCTGCTTTTGCCTTTGTCGAGGGTCCCTTCGAGTGGATTGCCGCCATCAATGTGCAGTACTTCCTTGGAGTGGATGGAATTTCCGTCCCTATGGTATTTCTGACCGGACTTCTTTCGTTTCTGTCGATAATCGCTTCTTTCAACATTGAGAATCGGGTTAAAGAATATTTCGCCTTCTTTCTGCTTCTGGAAACCGGCATGATGGGTGTCTTCTGCGCCCTGGACTTTTTCCTCTTCTATGTTTTCTGGGAAGTCATGCTGGTGCCAATGTATTTTCTCATCGGTGTCTGGGGCGGACCGAGGAAAGAATACGCCGCCATCAAATTCTTCCTTTATACCCTCTTTGGTTCGATATTCATGCTGGTGGCGATTTTGATACTCTATTTCAGTTTCGACCCGCATACGCTCAGTATTCCGCAGTTGATAGAGCAGGCGCCGATGATGACGCGAACGCTTCAAATGCTCTGTTTTGTCTTCTTCTTCATTGCTTTTGCAATTAAAGTCCCGGTCTGGCCCTTCCATACCTGGTTGCCGGATGCGCATGTCGAAGCCCCGACCGCGGTCTCAGTGATTCTTGCCGGCGTTCTTCTGAAAATGGGAACTTACGGCATGCTTCGTGTCTCCTGGCCCATGTTCCCCGAGCCGCTGCGGTATTTTTCAATTCCGATTGCGATACTCGGTCTGATTGGGATAATTTATGGCGCTCTGGTCTCGATGGCGCAGAAAGACTTGAAAAAACTGGTGGCATATTCCTCTGTGTCGCATATGGGGTACTGTATGCTGGCGCTGGGGGCATATTCCTCGGTGACCGCAATCGCCGGCTGTATGTTCCAGATGGTCAGCCATGGCTTGATTACAGGGGCGCTGTTCCTTCTGGTGGGAGTCTTATACGACCGGGCACACACTCGTGAAATCGCCGCCTTTGGCGGGCTCGGCGTCAAGATTCCGGTTTATACCGGCATCATGGTGCTCTTCTCCATGGCATCGCTGGGGCTGCCGGGAATGTCCGGATTTGTCTCGGAGTTCATGGTTTTTGTCGGCGCTTTTGGAAGTTTCAAACTTATTACCGCTCTGGCTGTGCTGGGGGTGGTCCTGACCGCCGGATATATGTTGCGGATGGTGCAGCGAATGTTCCTTGGTGAATTCAATATGGCAAAATGGGGTGGCTTGACCGAAATTAACACCCGCGAAATCCTCACGGTCGCCCCTCTGGCTGTCTTGACTGTCGCCCTTGGCGTCTATCCCTCGCCGCTTTCCAACCTGATGCGAGCCACCCTGGAAAACCTGGTCAACCTGATGGCGCGATAATATGCAGACAATGATGAATTTTAATCTGAAGATAATGCTCCCGGAAATTTTCTTGTTCCTGTGGGCGCTGGTGGTCATTGCCTACGACCTCGGCACCCGGCGACGTCACTCCCGTTCCATCGGCTATCTCACCATGTTCGGTATCGCTGTGGCGGGTCTGCTTCTGGCGCTTTATCATGGCGGACTCTCTTTCGGGAGTATGTTCCAGTCCGACCAGTTGGCGGTTTTCTTCAAGATTATCTTTCTCGGTTCCGCCTTCATGGCGGTCGGGTCTTCTTTCGAAATCGCTCATACTAAAATCCAGCATCACCGCGGCGAATATTTCGGACTGATACTGTTTTCAACAG
>DYGG01000018.1 GCA_020724775.1 Ignavibacterium sp.
TTGTCAAGAAAAATCTAACAAAATAACCAAAATACTATGATAGATAGTAACAAAAAGCGGAGAAATGGGGGGGAAAATACCTCACTCTCGCCAATGCCTTCGACCGACCCTGACCGGTTAGAAAGCCCCCGGCTGAGACCGGGTAGAACCAGAAAGCCGATATCGAGAGTCATCGTCAAAGGTATAATCTATCACAACGCCAATTGCTCGTACCGTCAACGAACCACCGGCACGCCTCAAAAAGCCGACCCGAAAAACACCCTTTACTTGTGAATCTATTCACAATCTCCTCCAGTTCTAAGAACCCCTGCATTCACCCCCAACTACCATAATTGTGAAATAAAGTACAAGCAAGCCTTGTGCAGGCTCCCCGATATTGAACTGACGGGCAGTGCTAAAATGTGCAGGTCAGGCGGGATGATATTAGATAGAGACGGGCATCATCGGCGGCGATTTCATGCCATTCCCACTCGCCCGAAAAGAGGAGTTCTAACGAGAGCGCGCGCCAGATTTTGAGGTTGCCGATAAGGCTGAGGCGGTCGTACCAAAAATTGGAATAGAATTCCGGCCGGTTGGTATAGTGCCGTTTTCCGACCTGGTTTTCGAATATTAAAAAGAGGCGGTCGGCACCGTAATAATCAGCCCCGGTGGAGATGCCGGCCTCGAAAAAGTCGTCGTCAGCATAGTCCGTGCGAACAGAGAAGAACTCCGATTTCGGACCGGCCGAAAGGGTCAGGGAGCCGAATTCCTTTTCCAGAACCAGTGCGGGACGAAGCCGGTAATAATCATTACTGAAATAGTCCTCTATCTGAAAATTGAAATATTCGACTATTCCGGAGGGGCGCAGAAACAGGTTGGCGCCGAGCGGAATCCGGGCGTAGAAGTCGCCCGAGTAAAACAGGTAATTGTCGCGGTCGTCCTCCCAGTTATATTTTTTCCATTCCAAACCGACCTGAGCCGATAAGAAGGCGCCTCCCAGGCTGCCCAGGTAACTTCCGCTCCCCCGCCAAATGAAGTAATCGAGGACCGCCGAATCGCGCACAAACCGTTTTTCCAATCCACCTGTGACAGACCAGATGTCAAAGCGACGGTTGGTGTAACTTACGGTTATGTCACCGCCGAAGCGGGTATAGTCGTAGAGAAAGCCGCCGGTCGAATCGAACGACACTGTCTCGCCGAAGAGGCGGGTTTTGGACTCGACCTTATCCGACCAGTTTTGGCGCCAGGCAAGGCGTCCATCGGCAACCAAGAACTCCTCCCCGGCTTCGGACGCGCCGTCGATACGGTTTTTCCGTTCGAAGTGGAAGTCAGATTCCCATCGGCTGCGGAGACCGCTGACAGTAAAATGTCCCCAGCCGAGCGCGCGATAGATATCAGGGGTCTGTTCCCAGCCGAATTCGAGGCTTTGCCGACCGGCGTTATCGGGGTGGTATTTGAGGTACAAAAGCCCTTTTTTGTCGTCGAGGTAGTCTCGTTTCAGAAGGGCGATGTTGATTGAAGAATCGGGGTCGTAGCGGGCGGAGTCGAGATAATATTCCTG
Organism: Ignavibacterium sp.; assembly: GCA_020724775.1. Taxonomy (GTDB): domain Bacteria; phylum Zixibacteria; class MSB-5A5; order GN15; family PGXB01; genus DYGG01. The sequence goes on from DYGG01000018.1 coordinate 1,541, forward strand.
GGAAATGAAGTCATAGCCGAGTCCGGCGCGGAACGTAAAATTGCCGGGGTTTTCTGCCTGGAGTTCCCCGGCAATCAAGCCTGCGACAAGGAAGATGAGTGCTGTTCTACATCTCATCGAAAGCAATCAGATTCCAATCATCTGGCGGGCTTTCTGAAGATTCATTTGAGCCGCCTTAAGGTTGGCGGCGCAGGCTTCCGAGTCGCCGTTGTCACAATGTCGTTCCGCCTCAGCCAGATGGCGCCTCGCTGATTCCAGCAGCCGTTGGGCGGTGCTGTTGCCGCTGTTACGGATTTCATTAGAAATACGCTCCGTCTCCTGGCGCATGTTCTGAATCATCGGTTTCAAATTCTCGCCGTCACCGCAGGTCTGGACAATCTGGCGAATCATCTGCTGGACCGCCTTAAGGTACCCTTCCGCCTTTTCGGTCTCCCCCGCCATATGGGACTGACGGGCTTCCGCGAACTGCTCACGGGCGCGCAGCGCCAACTGCGTCATTGCCTGATTCTGGCACTGCCGGGCGATCTGCTCGGCTTGCTCCAGCCGCTGCTCGGTTTGACGGAACTGGTTTTCGAAGCGATTTCTTTCACCGGCTCTTCCCTGCAGTCTCTCGAGAATATTCAGCAGCGTCCGTTCCGCCTGTCGTGAAAGACGAAGGGCGGGCCGGAAATTCTGGTTGCGGTAAAATTCCCAGGCGCGCAGTTGATTGTCGCGGGCGGTGTCAAAGAGAGCGGCCAGAGCCCGTCCCGGCTCATCCGGCATCTCCTCGCGAACCCGGTTCTGCAGGTCATCAGTTTTCTCCAGTTGTCGCAGGACGAGATTCTCGTTCTCCTCTCCCTGACGGACAAAACGCTCGCCGGCCTGTCTGATAGCAGCTACCGCCTGCCAGGCGCGTTCCCGCGCTTGTACGGTCGCTTTGATACCTTCCAGATACATATGCCCCTGTCCAAAAGCACGGGCGCGAACTTGCAACTCATCGGCCGCGGTCAGGAGAATTTCCGCTTTTCCGACAGCCAGACGAACCGGCTCAAGATTGACACCGCTTTCAGCCTGTAATCTGGTCCTGGCCTCATTTACCAGGGTCTGGGCACGCCCGATAATCTCATTGGTGCGGCCATATTCAGCCTCAAAGCGGCTTTGCGCCATCTGTGCCTGAGCGCCGACCGCGAGGAAAAGGCCGAGTGTGACCAGAGCGAACTTTATCATGAGCATTCTTTTCATTTGGTCTCCTTTGTATATTCCAAAGGATTACCTGTCAAATAATATGCCGAACTGTCGCTATTCATAATAAGTTAAATTTCAATAACTTACAATATCATTTTGCATGGGGCAGCGGCTCCCGAATGTACCGCTGGGTACAGATGGACGGCTTAGTCCAGTTTTGCGCAGAAAAAGAACTACTTGATATCATGGTATTTCATTCGGGAGTATAGCCGCCTCCGGGTGATTTTCAGCAAACGGGCCGCTTCAGTTTTATTCCCCCCGGTCTTTTCCAGCGCCCTTAGAATCATCTCCTTTTCGGAGGCTTCCAGACCGCCGGCGACGGCGGCTGTGTTCTCGCTTAGGAGCGGGGCGGTCTCGGTTTCATCTTCGATACCGATATGCTCAATCTCGAGCGGCTCTCCACCGGCAAGAATCATCCCCCTCTCGAGGATATTTTTCAGTTCCCGGATATTACCGGGCCAGTGATAAGAAGTCAGCAATGAGACGACCTCGGCGGAGAGCCGGGGATGACGATACTGCCGTTTCTTGAGGAAATACTCCGCCAAAGGAGGGATATCCTCCCGTCGCTCGGCCAGCGAAGGAATCTGAATCGGAAATACATTCAAACGGTAGTACAGGTCTTCGCGGAATTTTCCTCTGGCGATTTCCTCTTTAAGATTGCGGTTGGTGGCGGCGATGACGCGAACATTGGTGGCGACATTGTCAACCCCGCCGACCCGGACAAACTGACGCTCTTCGAGGACACGGAGGAGTTTCGCCTGCAGTCCGGGAGACATCTCGCCGATTTCATCCAGGAAAATGGTACCTCCATCAGCCAACTCGAATCGTCCTCTCTTGCGGGCGACAGCGCCGGTGAAAGCCCCTTTTTCGTGGCCGAAGAGTTCCGATTCCAGAAGGGTCTCTGCCAGAGCGGCGCAATTGACCGGAATGAACGGTTTATTCTTGCGTGGAGAGTTCTGATGTATCAGGTGCGCCGCCAGTTCCTTGCCGGTCCCTGATTTTCCGGTCAGCAGCACCGTGGTATCGGTGGCGGCCACTTTGGAAATCAGCCCCAGCATTTCCATAGCGGCGCGGGAATGTCCTATAAACTGGTCGTAGTTGAGATTCTTGATGTCGTCGGAATAAAGAGCGGTCAGGTCAGAGAGACGTTGCCGGTCGGAGAGTTTGCGGCAGAGAAGAATCAATTCATCCATGGCAAACGGTTTGAGGATATAATCGGCGGCCCCTTTTTTCATCGCTTCCACGGCCGATTCCACAGTGCCGTAAGCGGTCATCAGAATGACCTCGGCTTCTCCCTTTTGCCGGGCTTTTTCCAGGATTTCAATTCCGCTGATTTGCGGCATTGATTGGTCGGTGATTATAATGTCGAAGGAGCGGCTTTCCATCAATTTGAGGGCTTCGGCAGGGTCGGCAACACCGGTGGCATCGAAGCCGGCCTCTTTGAGAGCGTTGCTCACCAGGAAAGTCATCTTTGGCTCATCATCGATTACCAGTATATTTGGCATAGAAAATCCCGCGGTTAAACATCCTCTTTATCAGCGGCGGGGAGTTCAACCCTGAATTCGGTCGGTCCGCCTTTTTTACTTTGTACAGAGATATCGCCGTTCATTTCAGTAACCAGTTTTTTTGACATGAAAAGCCCCAGACCGGAGCCGCTGGTTTTGGTCGTGTAGAACGGCTCAAAGATATGCCTCATAACCGAGGGCGGAACACCGGGACCGCTGTCGGTGACGACTATATTGGTCTTGTCTCCGGCTCTCTCCGCGAGCAGGTCGATTCGAGCATCGGGCAGCCCCCGGACGGCATCGGCGGCGTTCAGAATCAGGTTGAGAAGTACTTGACGAAGTGCCGAGGGATCGGCTTTTGCGTGAAGCCCTTTTTCAGGCAGATTGAGCCTTACCGTTATACCTTCGGATTCAAATCGTTTGGAGAACTGGTCATGCACCTGTCGGAGAAGGTCATTCAACTCTAATTTTAACGCCTGAAGGTTTCTTTTCCCGCCGGCAATTCCCAGGTAATTGGTGACAATTTTATTGAGACGGTCGGTTTCCTCGAGGATAAATTTCGCCTCGGGGAAATCACCCGTTTTCTTGAGACGTTCCGCTGAGGCGCGGATAATCATCAGAGGATTTTTTATCTCGTGGGAAACGACGGCTACCATTCGTCCCAGGTTGGCTTGCGCCTGCGACAGAAAAAGCGCCTGCTCGGAAGAGTTTATCCGCCGTTGAATGAAAAAGAAAAAAACGCCAAAGAGGATGCCACTGCCGACAGATATGGCGCCGGAAAGATAAAGATTTCTTTTCAGACTGAGGAGGTCATCAGAATAATCGATATCGGCTTCAATGCCAAGTACGGCGGCGACCACCCCGGCGGTATCGGTAAGCCCGATAAAGGCAGATTTTAGAAGAAGGTCGCCGACACGATACCCGCCGGTCACCACCGGCTGCCGCCCGATATAGAAGGCGGAATCGATATAGCCTCGATTCAGAGCCGCCAGATAATAGACCGTGTCGGCGTCGAACTGGGTCGTTGCAAGGTACCTGTAAACCGGGTCGATTATGAAAACCTCCGAGAGGGAGTCGGCCTCTTTTATGCTTTCGAGTATATCGAGAATCAGGTCATATCCGGCAAGATTGTTGGAGGGATACGGCTCGAACGCAAAGGGAGGGAGATGCCCTCCCCCCAGAACAGCGAGAGAGGAAAGACGCCGCGAGAGTTGCTCTTCAAAACTCCGTTCCGCCCTCTGATAGAAAAACCACCAGGAGATATTGACAAGCAGTATCACCAGGATTGTAAAGATGACTACGGCGAAATTTCGTCTGCGGCGGGGAATCATCCTGTTATTATCAAGACCTCGCTATGGCAAGTCAAGGGGAAATATAGATGCCTGAACCAAGGGGTTATTTCAGCAAGAGCATCTTGCCGGCAGCGGCAATTTTGTCCGAACTGAGACGATAAAAATATAGACCGCTCGCCACGACATTGCCATCGGCGTCACTGCCATCCCATTCGACCCGGTGCCGGCCTACCGTATAAATGCCATCGACAAGAGTGCAGACCTGTCTTCCCAGCAGGTCGTATATCTGAAGTCTGAGATGGGAACGGGCGGCAACGGAAAATTCTATGATAGTTCCGCGGTTGAAAGGATTGGGATAATTCTGATGCAGTTGAAAATCACGGGGGAGAGCATCAGCCCTCCCGTGGGCGATATCGGTCGGGTCTTTCTTAAGGCAGAAAATTCCTTCCCCGCTGGTCGCAAACCAGATATTACCTCCCTTATCGACCGCCATTTCATTGACGACGACATACCAGGTATTGGGAAAGTGGTCGATATTGTAAGACTGCCAGGTATCGAAACCGTCGAACCGACTGACGGGAATTTCTGCCGGGTGATCGGCGGGGTACGGATGCGCCAGCCAGAGATAACCGGCGCTGTCGATTATAATATCATCGACCTGATTGTAAGTAATGCCGCTGTTGGCGGTGTCAAAATTCTGCCATCCTCCTTGACGGTCAAAAAGAGTCAGTCCCTGGTTGGTGCCTATCCACAGGCGCCCGGCGGCATCAAGTTCAAAACAACGAATGGTGTTATCCGGGAGATCGCTGTTGGAAGAGTCATAAGTTGTCCAACCTTCGCCCTCGCTAAAACGGCTAATCCCCTTGAACGTCCCTATCCAGACCTCGCCATAACGGTCGGCAAAGAGGCTCACAATCTGATTGCTGACCAGAGGGGAATTGGCGGTATCGAATCGGCTCCAGATGCTGTCAGGGGAGAGCCGTCCCACCCCGCTCCCAAGCGTCCCCACCCAGATATTTCCGGCGGTGTCGAGCGTCAGCGCGGAGACATTGCGGAGATACTGCAGAGCCGTATCCAGGTCGTAGCGGGTCCATTCGGAGATGCCGTCATACCGGACCAGACCACCGGTCTGCGTTCCGAGCCAGATATTGCCGTTTAAGCCGGAGGCGATGGCGATGACTGAAGAGGTCCCCATGTCATTATTGGCGGGAAGGTAGAATTCCCAGAGGGAATCTTCATCAAAGCGAAAAATAAGCCCAAAAGTGGGTCCCTGATAGTATGTGCCGAACCATTTGTTATTATCAAGCCCGATGGTAAGGCAATTGATAAAGTCGTTTTCCAAAATGCCGTTGTCGGCATTAAAATAGAGCCATTCCGATTCCGCCTTAAACGGCAGGAATAGAAGGAGGGTAATCATAATGGATAAAAATATAGTGGACTGCTTCATAGGTCTCCTTCCTGGCGCATACAATATAGCAGCAAATTACCGACAATTAAAGGGATTATGGAAAATATTCATCAAATTTATAGACGTTCAACCAGGGATAGTGGTTTAACTATGGAAGTCTCATTCTAATGCCTCCTTGACAAAGAGGGCAACGAATCATAACCTTGAAAGTATAATATTTAATAGAATCTGTTAAGAAGGTGTTGTCTATGAGAAAATTGCTGATTGCGTGCATTTTAGTGCTGACAATTCTGCCGGTTCGAGGTCAAACGCCGGTGGCGGATAGTCTGTCGATTTATCTCAAAGCCGGCGGGGCGGCGTTGAGTGACAATCGCATCCCCGAAGCCTATGAGAAATTTCAGCAGGCGCTTCGCCTGGACCCTAATAATGCCAACGCTCTTAAGAATATCGGGATGATACATTCGATGAAAGGGGAATTCTGGAAAGCGCTCGATTACTTCAAAAAAGCCCAACAGCAGGATACCGCCGACGCCGACATATATAACAATTTAGGGGCGGCATATCAGGCGACCGGCGACACGACTCGCTCGCTGCGGGCGTACCGTAAGGCCATGTCCCTGGCGCCGGAAAATGTCGCTTTCGCCCGCAATCTGGCCACGACGCTGGTGTATAACAAGCGGTTTTCCGAAGCCTCATCGGTTCTGAACCTGGCTCTCAAAAAAGACAGCGCCGACCCGGAGATCCAGTACCTGATGGGAAATGTCCATATGGCAGGAAATCACTTATATGACGCCGAATCTTTCTTCGCGAGAGCCGTCAATCTCAATCCGGCCGAGCCGCGATATGTTTATAATCTGGCCGTGGTAAAAGATAAGTTGAACAAAAAAGAGGACGCTGAGGCGGCGTATAAGAGAACGATTGAACTGAATCCGCGTCATTTTGACGCCTACCAGCATTTGGGGGTGCTGTACATTCTGAGCAAGAGATATCCCGAGGCGGTAGAACAGTTTGAGCGGGCGGTCAAGATTCGTCCTGACGATATGAATGCCCGGGTAGCCCTGGGCGGGGCGTATGTCTATAATAATATGCCGGAAAAGGCGGAAGAAGTATATCAGTTTCTCCTGAAAAAAGATTCGTCATCAGCACAACGTCTGATAAATCTCATCACACCGGACAAAGAATAGTCTCCGAACGGAAAACTGCATCGATATCAGGCATAAAAATACCCCCGACTAAAAGCCGGGGGTAAGAGACTTCTCTTGAGAAAGCCTTACGGAAGATTATAATTCAAGCCCAGAATCAGGCTGGTGTAATCGGTCACTTCACCCGGCGTATCAATCCAGTTCCAGCGGTATTCGGCGCTGAAACCGATAGGGAAGGCGGGAAGAGTAATATTGACACCGCCCGAGAGATGATACCCCAGCCGGGTCATCGAGCCCGGTATGTTTATCCCTTCATCATCGAGAGACAGCGAAAGCGGCTTCACATAATCGTAACTGAGATTATGGCTGGAGATACCGCCTCCGAAATAGGGCGAAACCACTTTCAACTTGATAGGATAGACCAGTGATGCCCCGAAACTGAAATCCTGCATCTTGAATTCGAAAGTCTGTCCTCCGAAATCATATTCATTTTTCTTCCAGGCATAATCGCCAAACAGAATCAGGTTGACCATTGGCAGCGATGAGAACCGTATCTGCGCTCCGAAGAGATTCATCTGGTCGGCTTTATAGTCGCCCAGCGAAAGTCCGGCCTGGTCATAGTTGTTGACCCATCCCCCTCTGACCCCGATCGACAGCCCGGTAATAGCAAACGCCGGCGTCGCCATCAAGGTAACCGCGAGAATAATCAAGAATTTACGCATTTTCTCCTCCTCTTTTCATTTAGATATCGGCAGGAGCGCGGTCTAAATTAATCTACCTCGATTCCATTATGCCATTTACAATTTTACGATTTTGAGGCTTGTCTCGTCTATGTAATAGAGGTATCATTTAACGAAAGAGGGAGGCAAAATGACAAATAAGTTGATATTGACTATGGCGGCGGCTGTTCTTTTTTTGAGCAGTTGTGAAGAGAATATAACTTCGCTTGACAGCGCTCAGTCGCCTGTAACAGTGACAGGGACTCTGTACGCTTGGAGATGCGGTAATCGTGATTGGTTCAACAATAACCTGCAAGCAGACAACCGCTTCTATACCAAAACAGGAGAATCGGCAGAAATCCGCTTCTTCGCGCACGGCAAGCCGACAGTATCGACTTTCACCGACCAAAACTCTCGATTTGAATTCTCGCTCGAACCAGGAATCTACAACATTGAATATCTTACCGGATATTCCTGGCCCCCAGATACGATTTATGGTGTTAGCATCGCATCCGACACGACCATCGTCCTCGATATGGTCTTGCGCTCGCTCGACCCTCTGTACCTCTGCTTTGAGTTCACTTACAATCAGTATCAGGACACCCTGCGGATTGATGAAGACTGGAACTGCCTCAAAAAGCTCAATCAATTTATGGGAGGAGTGCTTGATATACAGGGGTTCTATCCGCCGAAAGGTGCAAGAACCTGGTTCGTCCTGGAGTGGCCGAATTCAATATCAATTTATATTTACTACAGAATCCCGATTCGTAGGGATCGAATTCACTTAGGACAGGCATGGGAGCTTGCCAGTAGGTTCGTATACAGCAATATGATTGAATTTGAGCCGATCAAATCGGTGAATCCCTGCGGTAGCATGATTCCTTGCCTCGCGTTGTAAAATCGGCATGCGACCGGATAACACTGGGCTATTGGACTGACAGAATAAGGTAGATAAAATTGGAGCATCCCGGGATAATCGTGCTTGCGATTTCTGGTTACGCAACTAAAGAAATCGTCAATTCCATTGCCGTAGCCGGGGCTGATGTCTTTATGCAGATGCCGGTCAAGATTAAAGAACTGCAAGCAGTGGTGCGACGGTTTATGTAGTCAACAATCATCGACCCCCCCGATATTGTTCGGCTGTCTGAAAAATATCGGGGGGATTTTCAAAGCGTCAATTTTATTTGCCGCTCTTTTTTCCCAAACCGAACATATAGCCGAAGAGAATCTTGAAATCAGGAACGTCACCGATGCCGAATCGGGCGACCAGATTGTAGAAATTTTTCTCGCCGGCCGCTATCTTAACCCCTCCCAGGAGAGTCAGCCCGATTTCGGTGTCGCTGTCGCCATTGTCGGGGTCGTAAAAGACCAGCGTCGGACCGCCGCCGACATAAAAAAGAAATTTCGCCCCGGGCGGGGAAACCAGATTGAGAGAGCCGTCAAGGTTGGCGGCAATCAGTGACAGATTATCGCCGGTGCCGTAATCAAGACTGGGGGAAAAATCGACTCTCCCTTTCAGCGCCCCCATTATTGCCTGCCCGCCAATTACAAACTGGTCAGGATTGACGCCATAGCCGGCCCGGATACCGATACCGCTTTTCAGGTCACGCATATCGGCCTGAGCGGGCGCTATGAAAAGAAGTATCGCCGCAGGCAGAGCAAAAAGCAGATATAACTTTCTCATTTTCTCCTCCTGATTCTATCGGTTGGCTAATCTGTTGGAAAATATACGATTCACCGGCAATTATGGCAAGCAAGAACGGCATCGATAACACGGAAATCAAGTGATGCAGAGGCCCCCGATATCTTTCACTGGGGTGAAAAACATCGGGGGGAATTGCGACCTGCCATGACTGTGACAGGAATTGACAAATCACTTTCCGCGGTAATGGTATTATTGATTACTTCAAACCGCCGATAATTGAGATATGAAAGTACTTGCCGCCGCCGATGATGTTCTAAACAGCATCTTCCATGACGTGCTTGACGAGACAGGGGTGCAGTTAACCACTATCGAACCTCATAATGAACCCGAAAATATAATCAGCGCGCTACAACAAGACATATTCGACCTGGCAATAGTAACAAATTCAGATTTCAGTCCGTTTAAACTTTCTGATTTGATAAGCCAGATAAAATCGGAGCATCCGAGGATTAGAGTGATAACAATTTGCGGTTATAGTACACCTGAATTGCGCGACAAAATTATGGCATCAGGTGCAGAAATATTTATGGATATGCCATTCAAGTACAAAGAACTTCAACAGTTGTTAACCGGCTAAGCCCAACATAGCCAAGTGAGTCAAAACCCCCGACATCTTTCACCGGGGTGAAAAACATCGGGGGGAATATCGACCTGCTATTCCGAAGAGATTCTCATCCTGAAAAGAGATTTCACTCATCAGGCGAAATATTCTGATTCATGCAAAAGAGATTCTGCGGGTCATATTTCTTTTTCGTCTTCAAAAGCCGCTCATAATTGGAGCCGAAAGCGGTTTTGACCCGGTCGCCGGTTTCTTCCTGAGTAAGGAAGTTGACATAAACCCCGCCGGATGAGAACTGCGCTGTCTCTTTGAAGAGATTGCGCGCCCAGGAAATACATTTCTCATCATCGGAGGCTTCCCGCCAGCGGCCATGAACGTTCATAACATGCACCGCATTCCGGTGCGGATAAGCGGTAGCGCTTGGCGATATCCGGCTGGCCGCCCCCCCGAGACAGGCGCAGGCGATCTCGGTTTCCGGATGAGGAATCATCTTGGCATATTTCACCAGAACTTCTGCCAGACCATCGCTTATCTCGGCGAAATTGTGTGATTTCCAGTAGTTGCGCGCGCCGGGGGTGAGCATCGGGTCAAGAAGAGTCTGCCAGGTGCAGTACGGCTGCAGTCCAAAATGCTCTCCGAGCGGCTTGGCGAACTGACGCACCGGCTCAAACGCTTTCTGGGCGTCACTTTGGCTTCCGGGATGGAAGCAAGCGAACACCAGAATATCGGAGCCGTAATATTTCTGGTCCAGAAAAGGAAGCGGCGGGGCCTGACGCATCACAAACCAGACACTGGTGTTGTCGTCGGCTTTGGAGACAAACTGACGGTATTTTGCCATAACCGGTTTGGCATCGTCAAGCGAATAAACAACCAACCCAACATAAACTTCCGGACCTAACGGGTACAGTTTGAATTCCCAGCGGGTCACAATGCCGAAATTGCCGCTTCCGCCGCGAATTGCCCAGAAGAGGTCCGGATGGTTTTTCTCGCTGGCATGGACAAATTTGCCGTCGGCCGTAACGACATCGACGGAGACAAGATTATCGACTGTCATGCCATACTTGCGGGTGAGCCATCCAAAACCGCCTCCGAGAGTCAGTCCGGAGACGCCGGTGGTGGAATTGATTCCCAGCGGGGTGGCAAGGCCGAAGGCTTGCGCCTCGCAGTCGAAATCGCCGAGCGTGGCGCCCGGCTCGACATGGGCGATACGGGTATCCGGCTCAATTCGGACCGAGCGCATCAGCGACAGGTCGATCATCAGTCCCCCGTCGCAGACGGCATTGCCGGCGATGTTGTGCCCCCCGCCTTTGACGGCGACCAGAAGCGAATTTTCGCGGGCGAAATTGACGGCGGCGCGGATATCGGCGACACCGCGACAGCGGGCAATGAGGGCGGGCTTGCGGTCAATCATGACATTCCAGATAGCCCGTGCCTCATCATAGCCGGCATCCCCTGGTTTCAGCAGTTCCCCCCGGAAGTTTTTCGCGAACTCCTCCAGCGCCGAGGGCTCGATACGAGTCTGTCTCCTGGCGGTGGAAGCGACTTCAACTTTGCTCATCTTTTTACTCCTGCTATCAAGATAGATTAGCGCGGTCATAGGACCGGCCCGGGCAGTCATTTCCGCAGGTTTAAGTAGTTAGATAGAACTTTTTACGCAGGCGAGGCCCTTTTCGGCGAAAATAAATGGACTAATATTATCCATGTAAAAGTGGATAAGTACGGCGGGGATGGGGGGGGCGATTAAGTTTCACAAATTGCATCACCAATGGCTTATTGGAGATGCGCCAAATGGAGATTATAGGAGAGTGGGGCTGGCGTAATCATACTGGCGGCGATTAGCGTTATGGCATACTTGAACAGATTGCGCTTGGGAGTCATATGATTATTTCAAGCAATTATTGTCTTGCGCAGGCAAGACTCATGTTTGTATAATAATATTCAGCGCAGCAGAACACTTATCAACTTATGAATGTTGTACTTACAGATATGGAGATTAGTCAGTTGGTATCGGAAAAGAAGATTCTACCGATAAACTTCAAAGAACGAGTTCGTCTCGGGAGGGCAAAGAGAGGGCATAGGGAATGTGATATAGACATTAAGGGGGAAAACGGTGGAAATTATCGCCTGATATTAAGACAGAATGTGAGAAATACACTCGATTTCTCCGTTATATTGGGATACCAGTTGCCAAATTCAAACAGACTATTCCGACTTCGAAGATATAATGGGAAACACGGCCACACAAATTTCGTTGAGAATGACAAGTTATACGATTTTCATGTACACTACGCAACTCAGAGATATCAAGAAGTGGGCAGCGATGAAGATGCATATGCTGAAGTGTCATCATTATATTTCAATATGGAATCAGCGTTACAATTAATGATAAGGGAGTGCAATTTCATTCCATCTGCTGAGGACCATCGACAAACCAGTCTGGATCTCATATGAACTTACAGTCAATAGAGAGTTCTTTTAAGGATGCAGTTTGTCGCGAAATCCAATTGCGACCTGAGGGCATCGATAGATTTGTTGTGTTTAACCCATTTACATTCTCTGACGGCGACAATTTGACAATTGTCCTCAGGAAGAACCACAATCACTGGTTATTAACGGATGAAGGTCATACCCTGATGCATCTTACATATGCAATTGATGAGAAGGCCTTAACATCTGGCACGAGAATGCAGATTATAGACAATGCCCTTTCTATATACGGAATCACCGAAAATGAAGGCGAATTGATAATTCCAATAGAGAATGATCATTTCGGGGCGGCGCTGTTCAATTTTATTCAGGGATTGATCCGAATTACTGACGTTTCATATTTCACGCGTGAACGAGTGAAATCTACTTTCTTGGAGGATTTTCGTGGGTTTATGTCAATGGTAGTGCCCGAAAATAGAAGGACTTTTGACTGGCACGACCCAGCGCATGATAGACAGGGTAACTATTCGGTGGACTGCCGCCTAAATGGAGGCACTCGGCAGCTATTTGTCTTCGCACTTCCGAATGACGAAAAGACACGGGACGCGACGATATCGCTTCTTCAGTTTGAAAAGTGGGGACTTATTTTCGAATCACTTGCTATTTTTGAGGATCAAGAGAATATCAATAGAAAAGTCCTCGCAAGATTCAGCGATGTAGGCGGAAAGCAGTTCTCAAGTCTATTCGGGAATCAAGATAAGATCGAGAAATTCGTCAATTCATATTTCTGAGTCTTCTCTCTCGCGGGACCAATGGTCTTGCTCATTCTAGGAATTTACTAATGACAAAATGGGGTGAAGCCAATTTCTCCTCTCTTTTCAACAGTGATGTTTTAAACACAACATCAATAAAACCGGCGGGAGGGCTCCCGCCGGCGCTTGGGGCTATGAGGCGGAATTGCTCCGCCTCTATATTGAAATCTGTGGAACGATATGTTTCTATTTCGTCAGGTCACATTCCGCCTGACGGCGGAACAAGACCCGACGAAACCTTCAAACTTTCAATAATAAGTCAAGACCCGACGGATCCTCTTAATCAAAGATAAAACCTCTGCCTATAGCAGATGAATCTTCTGACGCCCCGTTCGGACAGTCTTGGTGGCGTTCCTGGTGTCAAATATTAGCCGGGCGTTGTCAACAATCCACTGATAATTGTAATCGGTGTGGTCGGTGACTATCAGCACCATATCCGCTTTCTTCAGAAGGGCCGAGGTCAGCTTGACCGAGCGCAGGTCGGTGCCGTCCCACTTAATAACCGGAGCATACGGGTCGTTATACTGCACCTTTGCCCCCTCCTCCTGCAAAAGACGAATGACATCGAGAGCCGGCGATTCCCGCAGGTCTTTGATATTTTTCTTGTAGGCGGCGCCGAGCACCAGCATACTGGCGCCTTTGAGCGCTTTTCCCCGCTCGTTCATTATGCGGCGAATCCGGTCAATGACATACTCCGGCATATGGGAATTGATATCGCCGGCAAGTTCGATAAAGCGGGCGTAGTAATTCAGGCTTTTCAGTTTCCAGGAAAGGTAATGCGGGTCTATTGGGATACAGTGCCCGCCCAGTCCCGGTCCGGGATAAAAAGGCATAAAGCCGAACGGCTTGGTCGAGGCGGCGCCGATAATCTCCCAGACATTCAGTTTCAGACGGTCGCACATCAGAGCCATTTCGTTGACCAGTCCGATATTGACGCTGCGGAAAGTGTTCTCCAGAAGTTTAACCATCTCGGCCGCTTTGGTCGAGGAAACCGGATAGACGGCATTAACCGTTTTCTCGTAGAGGGTTTTCGCCAGTTTGGTGCAGGCGGGAGTGGTGCCGCCGACCACGCGCGCCGTATTCTTAGTGTTGAATTTCGGATTTCCCGGGTCAACCCGCTCCGGCGAAAAGGCCAGGAAGAAATCTTTGCCGACTTTCAAACCGGTTTCATGCAGTATCGGAAGAATAAGGTCTTCGGTGGTGCCGGGATAGGTAGTCGATTCCAGAATAATCAGCATATCCTTGTGAAGAGCCTCCTTGACCCATTTGACGGCATCGAGAATATAACTGACATCGGGGTCTTTAGTCTTGGAAAGAGGAGTCGGCACACAGATGGAGATAGTATCAACATGCTTGAGAAGTTTGGGGTCGGCGGTGGCGACAAGTTTGCCGCTTTTCACCAGATGCGCCACTTTGCTGTCGGGGACGTCGTCGATATCCGACTTGCCGGCATTGATAAGATTGACTTTGCGCTCGGAGATATCGTAGCCGGCGACATGAAAACCGGCTTCGCCGAATTCGATTGCCAGCGGAAGGCCGACATATCCCAGCCCGATTATTCCGATTTTGGCGGAATGGTTTTCGATTTTCTTGAATAAGTTGCTGCTCATTTTATACCTTCTTCAAATGCTATTTTTCGGTACGGTCTCGCCAGTACTGGAGGGTGTCGCGAAGTGTCTGTTCCAGTTTGAATTGGGGACTCCAGCCGAGTAGTTTTCTTGCCTTACCGTTATCACCTCTTAATACCGGAATATCGGATTTCCGGAGACGTTTTTTATCGACTTTGACTTTAATTTTCTTATCGGAAAAAGAGAGTAACTTGTCCAGGAGCACCTTGATGCTGGTCGCGGCGCCTGACGAAAAATGAAAGGCCTCACCGACTCGCCCTTTGGCTGCCAGAAGATAGTAACCGCGGACGATGTCGCGGACGTCAGAGAGGTCGCGCTTTGCTGAAAGGTCGCCGACCGAAATTACCGGCTCTTTTTGACCGTTCTCGATTTCGGCAATCTGACGGCAGAAGGAGGGGACGACAAAATTATCGCTCTGGCGCGGTCCGGTGTGATTGAAGGAGCGGGCAATGACCGCCGGGACATTATGCTGGGCGAAATAATATCCGGCGAGATGCTCCATCATTACCTTGGAAATCCCATAGGGAGAAACCGGGTCGAACGGCTGAGTTTCCTTCAGCAATTTCCCCGGCGGCATAAATCTACCGTAACAATCAGCAGAACTGACCACCACTATTTTTTTCAAATCTTTCTTCAATAGGCGCGCCGCCTCAAGTATATTGAGGCTTCCAAAAAAGTTAATATGATACGTCTCCCGCTCCAATTGAATTGACCTTCCGACCGATGCCATCGCCGCCAGATGAAAAATATAATCGGGGGCAACCTGCCGGGTGAATTTGCAGAGCGATGACGGGTCGGTTATGTCGAACTGTTCCAATGAGATACGCGATTCCACCGAGCGCAGATTGAAAACTTCTTCATTGGGGGCGAGAATGCCGTAAATCTCAAAATTTTTGCTTAATAGATACTCGGTGAGATAAGAGCCGGCAAAGCCGCCAATGCCGGTGATGAGCGCTCTACTTTTTCTTTTCACGGAGTCTTTCCAGGTCGGCATCAACCATCATCTTCACCAGCCCCTTGAAATCGACCGTTGGCTCCCATTTAAGTTCCTTTTTGGCGAGGGAGGCATCCCCCATCAGATGGTCAACTTCTGCCGGTCGGACCAGTTTCGGGTCGGTCTTGATACAATCGTGCCAGTCGAGATTGACATGCGCAAAGGCGGTTTCGACAAATTGCTTTACCGAATGACTTTTGCCGGTGGCGATAACAAATGTGCCCGGCTTTTCCTGCTGAAGCATCAGCCACATCGCCATGACATAATCGCCGGCAAAACCCCAGTCGCGCTCGGCATCAATATTGCCAAGAAGAAGTCTGTCGGTCAGCCCAAGTTTTATACGGGCTACGCCGTCGGTGATTTTCCGGGTGACAAATTCGAGTCCGCGGCGGGGAGATTCATGGTTGAATAGAATGCCGGAACTGGCGTGAATGTTGTAACTTTCGCGATAATTGATAGTGATAAAATGGCCATAAACCTTGGCGACACCGTACGGGGAACGGGGATAGAAGGGAGTCTCTTCGGTTTGCGGCACCTGACGGACCTTGCCGAACATCTCCGAAGATGACGCCTGGTAGAATCTGATTTTCCGGTCGAGAAAGCGAATTGCTTCAAGGATCTTGGTCACCCCGAGGGCGTCAAACTCGCCGGTCAAGACCGGCTGATTCCAGGATGTCGGGACAAACGACTGCGCCGCCAGGTTGTAAATCTCATCCGGCTTTATCTCTTCGATGATATTTATGATAGAGAGTTGGTCAAGCAGGTCGGCTTGCATCAGTTTAATCCTGGAGCGGATATGTTCGATTCGTCCGAATGTCTCGGTTGAGGCGCGGCGCACCATGCCGTAGACATCATATCCCTTATCCAAGAGAAGTTCGGCAAGATAAGAGCCATCCTGCCCGGTAATGCCGGTTATAAGGGCGCGCATGTTAATCTCCTGTAATCAGTTTGCCGTGTATAGCATTTATACAAATCAAGGAGCAAGTGAAACAACTTTCCCAAATGTAAGGGGGAATATATATTTTTGCCTTTTGAGAAGCAAACGGGAAAAAGGGAGGGGGCATTGCTTCCTTATCGTTATGTTACCATCTTCATTCCATTGCAATATTAGCATGATTCAAACTTCAACTCAATGAGGAGCCCCCCTGGTTCCCCGTTTCAGTCGAGGCATCTGTTGCGTCACGAGGCAATCTCCCTCGAAGCCTGCGTAGAGGTTGCTCTGCCCATCATAAAGCCTTCGAGATCGCAGCGACATCAGAGACTCTTTCTGCAGTCATCATTGGGAAGACACCAGTTTCAGGTACGGCACGGCGTTGACCGCCAAGTCTGATGCCCCCTGCATCTTATAGCGAAAATACCCCGCGGCAGCAATCATGGCGGCATTGTCGGTGCATAGCGACGGCGGCGGGAAATAAAATTTCCCTCCGATTTCTCTCATTGCCTCCTGCATCAACTCTTTCAGCCGGGAGTTCGATGCCACTCCGCCGGACAGGGTAACCGTCTCAATATTCAGTTCCGTGGCGGCGCGGACCGCTTTATTGACGAGGACTTCAACCGCCGCTTCCTGAAACGAGGCAGCGATATCGGCTTTGTTTTTTTCCAACTCCAGCGGAGTCAGTTTCTGCATATAGAGCGCGACCGCGGTTTTCAGACCGGAGTAAGAAAAATCGAAACTTTCTTCTCTGGCAACACCGCGCGGAAAGCGAAAGAAATTTCTGTTGCCGCTTTGCGCCAGCCGGTCGATAGCGGCGCCGCCGGGGTAACCGAGGCCCATCAGTTTGGCGACTTTGTCGTACGCCTCGCCGACGGCGTCATCTTTGGTCTGGCCGAGAATACGGTAATCGCCGAAAGAATTGACCAGTACCAGCGAGGTATGCCCGCCGGAAATAATCAAAGTAAGGTGGGGAACTGGCAGGTCGTGGTGAATCAAGAAGTTGGCGGCGATATGCCCTTCGAGATGATTCACCGCCACAAAAGGGATATCGTTTCCGTACGCCAACCCTTTGGCGAAATTAAGACCAACCAGGAGCGCCCCGACCAATCCCGGACCGTAGGTTGCCGTCACCAGTTCGATATCAGATTCTGCGATACCGGCTTTGGCGAGGGCTTCGCGATAGACCGGGATTATAGAGCGGAGATGCTCGCGGCTTGCCAGTTCCGGCACCACCCCACCATACCCGCTGTGAATCAACTGGCTCAGGATTACATTGGAGAGAATCTCCCGACCGTCTCTCACGACCGCGGCCGAGGTTTCGTCGCAGGAGGTTTCAATTCCGAGAATAAGCATTCTAATGAATAATCCTGACCGAATCGGCTGACTTGTAAACCAGCGAGATGTCGGTAGGCAAGATAAACTGCAGGGGGATGGCTCCGGCGCTGTCGGCGAGAGCATAATCGGCGAAGACCGATATCCGCGAAGGAGGGAGGGCGTCAATCGAATCGGGGGCGCCGCCGGCGCGGATTTCTATCTTGTCGGGGAGGAAAAGAACCCTGCTGCCCGATGGGGCGTTGATTAAGCGTACCGGAATGTCTGAGAAGATGCGGGTCTTGATCGGAGTGACGTTGACTGTTACGATGGCGGTGTCAGGAGAGATTTTGAGACCGTAGATTCCGGGATGTTTCACCGGCACGCGAATCGTTATATTGTCGCGCACTCCTTCGAGAACTTCCTCTTTTGTTTCGAGGGAAGCCAGAAGGCTAACCAGGGTGCCGGGACCGGTCACCGTGGCATGAGCCGGGGCGATCGAATCGGAGTTACTGACGGCGTAGCCGTCGCCGGGAAGTATTACCACCCGCGATTTTATCGGCACTCGTTTTTCTAACAGACGGTCGCAGTCGATATCGGCTTCACGAGGAGAGATAACATCAAGCAGTTCCACCTTATCCCCGAAGACAAAACTGAGATTGCCGGAGGTAAGTTCTATTCGGAACCGTCCCGGCTGATTACGGCTTAGAGAGAGTTTGAGCCCGGCTCTTTTCCAGTCGCTCTGAAGAAGTTTCTTGCCGGTGGCCGAGACAAGCACCCGTACCGAATCCGGCGGCGGCTCGCTGAGAACCAGTTTTCCCGGCAGGTCAACCGCTTTCAGAGGGAGCGTGACTTCATACTGGTATACCTTGTTAGTAGCCACATGAAACCACAAGAGCACAGCCAGCGCCAGGGCGGCGATTTTCACCCAGAAGTTCTCGAAGACTTTGAGCATTATTCCTATTTGCCCGACATCTGAATCTGCTTGCCGTAACTGATTTCTCCATTATCGATTCTGATGGAGAATCCACACTCCGGATTGGAGCAGACCCAGGCTTTATATGTAATAGTGGCGCCATCGCGGCCATAATCGGACAGGGGAAGAAGATTTCCCCGGTCGCATTTCAGACAAAGCGGAAATTCCCTTTCCATAGATTCCTCAATTACTCCGGTTGTTTCTATTTTTCAATATGGTCAAACGGTCGAGACGTCCCCCCAGATTGTGCCGCACCACCACATCCGGATAACTTCCCCGTCCCAGATTGAGGGGATAAATCGTGGAGGGGTGGTCGAGGGTGATATCGATATCCGGTTTGCGTGACAGGTAGTCACGCTCCTTTCCCCAGTAGAATTGAACTTTACCTCCGCCGTCACAGAAGACCAAGTCGAGCAGGCGGTCGGCGTTGAAGTCGGCTGACCAGTTGACACAAACTTCTTCGGTGGGAACGTCGTGGTCGAAATTGAATTTAAATTCGAAACTGAGACGTCGTGTCGATTCATTTTCCGGCAGACCGTTGGTCAACGGATAGATTAAGAGATGCAGGTCGGCTTTCTTCATCAGAAGCATTTTGGTGGCGGCGATGGCGCCGATTTCAATCGCCGGTATTACCATATCGTAGCGTCCGTTGGAGCGAAAGTCGCCGAACATGAGATTACAGTGGGAATCAGACAGCGAAATCTCTCGACGGTGCAGTTTCTCCATTCGCCCCTGGGCATCAGCGATATAAAAGCGCAATTTGGTTTCGGTCTTGGTGATACCTCCGGAAGTATGGGATACCGCCAGGTCGGGACGGCGGTCGCCGTTCATATCGAGCAGATAACTCTGAAGATAGCTGTCGGAATTGCCGGGAAAGAAATCTAATTCTACATCGGGGGTCTGGGGAAAATTTCCCGAATTGTCCTGGAAATAAGTGCAGAGTTTTCTATCCCACAGGAAGTACAGATCGGCGCGGCCGTCCAGATTACCGTCAAAGATAAATATCTGAGCCAGGCTGATACTGAAACCGGTGTTGCCGTAGCGGTTTAAATCTTTGGTATCGCGGGCGTGGTGGCGACTGACAATCGGGGTGGATAATTGATTGAGAATTTGATAAGCGCCACGGTCGTTTTTTTCAAAGATGGCGTACCCCTTGGCGGTGGGGATAACCATTTCCAGTCCCGGTTTCTGGAGGAGGTCGACAACAAAGGGGCTGACAATAATACCTTCGAACATCGGAAAGGCGTACAGTGTGCTTTGCCGGATAAGCCTTTGTGGGGCGCTCCAGCCATTGCCTGAAGAAAAAGAGAAGGCTATGACACCGTCGGCGTCGGCGGCAAGAATATTCTGACTGCCGTCGCCGTCATAATCGGCGACATCAATCTGGGCGGCCGACTTCGGAAGTTCCGTCAGAAAATCAGCCTTGGCTCCGAAAGAGCCCTCCTGCCGCTGCAGATGGAGCCCGAGATAACGGTTATCGACGCCGCTTTGCGGGGAGTAGATGACGACAACATCACGGAGGCTGTCGCCGTCAAAGTCGCCAACGACAAAATTGTGAATTTTGCCTTCGACTTCAATACCGTAAATATCGAAGAAATCCTGGTCGGCGGCATGACCGCCGCGCCATGCCAGCAGCCCGGTTACAAGGCATACCAGACTGAATTTTCTTAAGAAAAATAGAATCTGCAATTCTCTCCGCCTCACCTACCCATTTATTTGCCATCAAAAGATAAGACAGAAGCAAGATTTATTCAACCATATTTTGACAGGATATACAGGAATGGGATTTTAATGGTAGAGATTGGGATTGCGGTACCAGAAGCGGGTCAGTCCACGTTCGCTTCCCAGCCAGAGATAATCGCCGTCAAAGAGCAGTGTTTGAATATTATGAGAGAGAAGACCGTCATTGACAGTATAGAGGAAGTGGTGCGGTTTATCGCCCAGGAAGAGAAGCAACAAGCCATCCCGCACCGCCAGCGCCACCAGAGAATCGCGCGCCGCTACGGCGCGGGCGCCGCCGTAATTGATAACTTCCTGAAAAGTCTCTACTTTAGCATCTTCCAGCCCGATCGAAATCAGGTTTTCCTCAGAGGCTACCCAGATTTTTTTCCCCGCGATTGCAAGGTCATAAATACGGGCAGATTCGGAGATTTCCGGGACTGAGAGAATTCCCAGTTTGCCGCTGGAGAGGTCGAGACGGTACAAGCCATGCTCACTGCCTATCCAGAGGGCGTTGCTCTCCCGCTCCAGGGAATAAATCGGCTCAGCGTAGAGCAAGGTGCCGAGACTCTTATCGGTCGAATCGGTGCTCATATCGAGACGAGCCAGTCCGAATTCGGTGCCGGCAAAAATGGTGTCGCCGTTGAGCCGGAGGGAATAGACCTGCAGGTCAGGAAGTCCGAATGATAAGCCAATCCGCTCTACAATCTGGCGGCTCTTTTTGTCTATCACCAGAATTCCGTTGTCGGTTGCGGCATAAATCCTCTCTTTGCCGGCGCTGAGATCATAGACGCTTTCGGACGAGCGAATCAAACCGCCTCTTATTTCTACATGGTCGAAATCGTTCTTGCGCCAGTCAAACGAGGTTACACCGGTGCGGTAAGAATCACGGCTCTGCCCCCCTATCCAGAGAATGCCGCTGTCGGAGCAAATGGCGGCGACGTCATTCTGAATCAAGCCATATTTGAGCAGTTGCAGAAGGTGATTGGTGTTGTCGGACCACAGGGCGCCCAGTCCCCAGGTTCCTATCCAGAGATTAGCCCAGCCGTCATCAATAATATCTGTAACCGGAAACCGTTTGCCGTCATCGTCAACGATGACCCCGCTGGGGAGATAGGTAAACCCGGGCGGAGGGAAATAACTGAAATCCGGCTGAAGATGCTTGCCGAAGGAAGATTCATTGGGGAACTGCATTATGGGACTCCAACGGTCAAAAGTGCGGTTGTATTCAAACAGGCCAAAGTCGGTGCGAACCCAGACATACTGGTCGTTTTGCGAGGCGCGCACCTCGCGGATTTCTTTTGCCGGAAGCCCATCAATGCCGGTCATCGGTTCGGCCCATTTACGGGTGGCGATTTCGTATCGGGTCACCCCGCTGGTGGTGCCGAAATAGACATAGTCATAGCCAACCGCGATTGAGGAAATATATGAGAAATTGCTGTAATGAACCACCAGATCGGAGAGAATACCGAACGGAAAGGCAGGAATGGCGAGAAGCATGAGCGAGGCGAGCAAAAGTAACAGAGTCAGGCGCATTATTCATCTGCTTTCGAAATACTTAAAGACAGCCTGTGCCAGGATAGCGGTGCCATAATAGATTCCTTTTTCATCAATCATGAAATCGGCGGCATGCCACGGTTTATTGGCGCCCAGTTTGTTATTGCGAACTCCGAGACGAAACATAGCCCCGGCCGTTTTCTGAAGATAATAGGCAAAATCTTCTCCCCCCATTACCTGCGGAACCAGGGCGATTTTTCGGTCCCCAAACAGTTCCTGATAACATTGCCGGTAGATTCGATTGACAGCGCGGTCATTGGTCAAGACCGGATAACCGGCGATGAAGTCGATATCATTTTGAGCCCCACGGGCGCAACAGATGCCATCAACCGTCCGCTTAATAAGCCCCGGGAGGCGGCGGAGACTTACCGGGGATAAGGTCCGCGCCGTTGCTCGCAAAATCACTTCATCAGCAATCACGTTGCGAGCGGTGCCGCCGGAGATTGTGCCAAAAGTGATAACGACCGGCTCAAGGGGGTCAGTTTCGCGAGAGACAATTTTTTGCATCGAATTGACCAATTCGGATGCCACGGCGATGGCGTCTATACCGAGATGCGGACGGGCGGCATGCCCTCCCCGACCATGGATGATTATGTCAAAGTCTGTGACTGATGCCATGGTAGGACCGTCACGAAGACCTATCTCGCCGGTCGGCAGAGTGGGGTCAACATGCAGGGCAAAAATCATTTTGATGTCGGGATTTTTCAGAATGCCGGCTTTTATCATGGCGTCGGCGCCTCCGGGAGGCGTCTCTTCGGCCGGTTGAAAAATAAGTTTTACCGCCCCGGGAATTTTCGAGCGAAGTTTCTGCAGGATTATCGATGTCCCCATCAGGATGGCGGTATGAGCGTCATGTCCACAGGCATGCATCACCCCCTCATGTCGCGAGCGAAAAGGGAGCCGGGTCTTTTCGAAAATGGGAAGGGCGTCAATATCGGCCCGAATGCCGACAGCAACGCGCTGGCGGCTGTTAATGATGCCGGCGGCGCCGTTATTTAAGCCGAGAGGAAGAAACTTAATGCCGTGAGAAGAGAGTTCACTCCTGATGAATCGTGTGGTCTCGAACTCCTGGTCAGACAATTCCGGAAACTGATGAAAATGCCGCCGCCATTTGACCTGCAGGGGGTAGAGATGTTCCGCCAGAGATAAGATTTCGTTCTTAAGTTGCTTCATAATCACGGAGTTTTCCGCAAGATAATGATTCGGCGGCAGGTTCGTCAATCAAAGAGGCGAGAATATTAGAGGTCATCATATCATTAGAGTGATACGAACTGCAGGGTCATAACGGCAGGGAATCCGTGTTCACACCGGGGTCGGGGCGAGAGCTGTTCAGGACGGTAGAAGATGATAGAGATTAGAGGCTTAAGAACAGCACGAAATCGTCCCTGAGACTGCGGGAGGCGAAGAATCGGGCTCTGCAATCTGAGGTATAGACGGCACAAATTTTGACGAACAATGTCCATTGAGGCACAGTTTTAGAGATAACATGCCGATAATAGATATGATTAGCGCCCTTTGTTATTGAACCGAAAGTGGCGCAAGATATCGGGGTATAATTGGTTAAGTCTTTGGCTTAAGTCGGAGTTATATCTTATTTTTGTGGTTTTTTTTATTGCCTTTTGCTTGCTATAATCTTAATATAGCCTTTTATTTAGGCAGTTAGATGAGAATATTACTGATAACACAGCATTTTCCGCCGGAACGAGGGGCAGTCCGACGGTTATATGAATTTGCTCTCTTTTTCAAAAACCAGGGGCATCAGGTAACGGTCTTGACCGCCCTGCCCAATTACCCTGATGGGGTGGTTCCGCAGCAATATCGCGGGAAATTCTTTTTGCGCGAAGATATTAACGGGTTGGATGTCTGCCGCTCTTATGTCCTTCCGGCATCGAATGCCCAGCCGAAAAAGCGGATGGTCGGTTTCCTCACCTTTCTTGCTTCTTCGGTTATAAATAGTTTTCGGCTGAAAGGAAAATTTGACCTGGTTATCGCCTCCTCGCCGCCGGTGACCT
Source organism: Ignavibacterium sp. (assembly GCA_020724775.1). Classification (GTDB taxonomy): domain Bacteria; phylum Zixibacteria; class MSB-5A5; order GN15; family PGXB01; genus DYGG01. The sequence continues at coordinate 25,465 of DYGG01000018.1, forward strand.
CTTCTCTGAGCGGATATATAATCAGCCGTCTGAGCCGCACCAAACTTGTGCTGGAAATTCGGGACCTGCAGCCGGAATCCGGGGAGCAATTCGGGAATATTAATAAGTCGTTTTTCACCGAAATCATTCGCAGGGTGATGCGGTTCCTGTATAAAAAATCAGACCATGTCGTCTGCGTTACGGAAGGGATTGCCGAATGGATGGAGAAAAACGGTGTCGAGAAGGGCCGGCTGACCACCATCAAATCCGGGGTTGGAAACGACTTTCTCAACAGCCATTCCAACGGTATCCGCAAGAAATATGGATGGGAAGACAAGTTCCTGGTGGTCTTTTCCGGGACACTGGGTTGGGTTCGACCGCTGGAATCGATAATCGAAACGGCGCGGCTTCTGGCTGACAACAAGAAATATCATTTTGTTTTTATTGGTGACGGTCAAAAGCGACGCTCGCTGGAGGTACTTGCCAATCAGTACAATCTGAAGAATATATCTTTTATCGGACTGCGGCCTCTGGAAGAGATCCCCTATTATCTGAAAGCCAGCGACCTGCTGGTGGAATGTCTGAAAGAGGTCCCGGTTGCCCGGGTGGCGCTCCCGACCAAGATTTTTGAATATATGGCGGCAGGAAAACCGATTGTCTTCGGCTCCACCGATGGTGAGACCAGCCGCTTGCTATCCGAAGCGGGTGGGGCGCTGGTATTCTCCCCCAGTAATCCGGCTCAGCTGGCGCAACTGGTGAAAGGGCTCTATGATGGCGAGATTGACGGTGCCGGACTGGGACAGAAATACCGCGAGTTTGTGAATAACTATCATACCCGCGAGCAGTGGGCGCAGAAATATCTCGAATTGCTCGATAAAGTCGGCAATTCGTAAGTTCTATCTGTCTTAATTTAATTATCCGATTTGAAATTTTTATCTGCCAATCTTAGAACGTTGAGTCGTCTTGTACGGTACCTCCGCAGTCTTAGAGATGATGACGTAAGAGTCTTTTAAAGAATCGAAGATGAAAAAGAGCCTTCCCTTCCTGCCGCATCATCGCTATGCTCTCAAACTCGCTCTTGTCTTTCTTTTTATCTGGGTAATTCTGGCAATCAATCCCAGCCATCGCCAGGATTGGGCTTTGGAAAACCTGCTGGTTCTGGTCCTTGGAATCGTTCTGGTATTGACGGCAAAATCACTGCCGCTCTCACGGCTTTCTTATACGTTCATCTTTGTTTTCCTGACTCTTCATGAAATCGGAGCGCACTATACTTATGCCGAAGTGCCGTATGACCGGTGGTTTCAAAGTCTGACCGGCAGCAGTTTCAATTCCCTGGTGGGATGGCAACGGAATAATTTCGACCGGGTTATTCATTTTTCGTACGGGCTTTTGCTGGCATATCCGATTCGGGAAGTTTTCCTCCGTATTGCCAGCGTCAGCGGATTCTGGGGATATTTTCTTCCCCTTGATTTGACCATGTCCACCTCGATGCTATTCGAACTGTTCGAATGGCTCGCGGCGGAGTTTTTTGGCGGCGACCTTGGGGTCGCTTATCTGGGGACGCAAGGGGATATCTGGGATGCTCACAAGGATATGGCATTGGCCGGGCTGGGGGCAGTGATAGCGATGACCGTGACCGCCCTTATTAATATTCGCTTGCAACGAGATTTCGCCCGCGAGTGGGCGGAATCGTTGAAAGTTAAATTGCGCCGACCGCTTGGTGAGGATGAAATCAAGAGAATGATTAAAGGACGAGATCGGGATAAAAGTTCCAACTGAAATCAGTCATCTTCAAGCGCAATTATCCTTCCTTTGAACTCTTCCGCAATTTCCGGAATATCGGCTTTCTTCCAGACAACAGCGGTGACTTTCTCCTCAGGCAGCAGCGCCAGGTCAAAGTCACCGATATAGCGGTACTCTTCTTCCGGAAGCCAGTACCCTTCCTTGCCGACATTCTGGAAATAATCTCTGTCGGCACTCTCCAGATTACGAGACGTCGCGGCATCACCATAAAGCACCTTGCGGACGCCGACATCAAGTGCAGCCTGTTTTTCCACAGCGACACCATATGGCTCGAACGACATCTCCTGATAGCGGGCTCGCCAGCGCATAAGCCCGATTGCTTTCAAGGGAGCCGTTCCGGTAAAAGATACGGCGCGAAGACCTTTAGGCAGATGACGAGAAGAAGCAAGAATCTTTCGCCGATTCAGGATTCTCTTCAGAGTATCAAGCGCCGAGCGGGGATAACGAGTCCTGGCATGAATGATATCCTCGTAATATTGATAACTGGTTTCATCAGGCCAGGGGGCGGATGTTCCCCGCGTCCAGTGAATGAGATTGTTGTCAAGAAGCCGGTTGACGTGGGGGCGGAGACGCGCCTGGTCAATGATAACTTTGCACTCTGATGGCCGGCTGTCATATTCTGTTTGAAAATCCCGCGCTATCGTTACCCCCGACGTCTTCGGTTCCTCTATCAACCTCTCCAGATTTCCTCCGGGCCTGATAGCGACCGGATATATTATATCAGCCATCATGATTACGGCGAGGTCCCGCTCCTTCTGAAAGGTCGATTTCCGGGCATTCCCCCGCGGTACAGTAAGAAAATGGAAACGAATCTTGCCCGGTTCTATATGGAACTGGCGGCAGTAATAATTCTGTATCGCTTCGGGGGTATCATCTTGATTCCGAGGGACAACCAGGACGAGGCGCGCTCCGGCGCGTGATGCGAAATAGAGGGGAATTTCCCAAGCGTTCATTCCCACGGAGGCAACTATTTCAAGATTGCGCCCGATAGCATCGGCTACAGCCTCGCGGCTTCGCGAAATCCAGAGGTCATCGCCGCCGGGACGGAGCGCCTGGCGGGAATTTAAAATTGCCGCCTTTTTTGGTTCTGCTTGATTCACCATTGCAAAATAACAAAGGGAGCATAAAATTTCAACCAGACTGAAAGTGAAAAGCGGATGACGTTATCTGTCGGAGATTGAGAAGTGAGACCGGGCCGGTGAGGCTAATGAAGTATTAATATAATTTGACCAGTTTGGTGTGCCGGTAATAGGTCATAAGAATCTGGTCGAATTTCTTGCCGGTGCGAGCCATTCCGAGAGCCCCGCACTGGCACATTCCGACCCCGTGACCGTAACCGCCGCCTTCAAAATCAACTCTTATCAGTTTTCCGGCGGAGTTGTACTGCGGATTTACGTCGAACCGTGCCGATTGCAGAATCATTGCCGGGTTAGAGGCCCGCTTAAAGACCCAGCGAACCTTGTCTTTGCCAAAACGATAATCGCGGCCATCAGTTTTGACCAGAATGTCATAGACTCTTCCGCCGGCGGTCCGTTCAATTACTTCTATACCGGTTATCTCTCCTATTTCAATATCTTTTCCCCTGTCGGCGGAAAGGTACTGCTCCAGTCGCATTTTCAGTTGCTCGGGAGCAAATGATTCCTGCCAGCGATAATATTTTGACCATTTACAGGCGCCGCTGTCATTAACGGCGCGCAGGTAGGGCGCCGAAGGTTTGTCCCAGACTTCGTCGATATCGTCGGTATATCCGCCGCAGGTAGAGTGATAGTAGGCGTTTATGAGCGAGTCCTCGAATTTGATGACATACCCCCGGGTTTCTTCCACCGCCTTTGATATAAGCGGAATTTCGGCTTCCACCCCATCATAAAGTTGGTCGGCGACATCCGATTTGAGGTCATACGGCTCATTGGGATATTGCGAAAGGTACCGCAACGAATAGGTTCGTGCCGCGACTGCCTGCGCTTTGATGGCTTCAAAATCCTCTTCCGTTACCTTCCCGATTTCCGGAGGCACCACTCCTTTAAGATAATCCTCCATATACACAATATTGACCAGGCGGAGATTCATCCCGCTCGGGAAAATCCGAAACAGCCCGCGGTAGCGCCGATTATTATATTCGAGATAATTTCTTCCGCCACGGGGTGAAACCAGGATTTCTTCAAACCGCTCTCCCAGCATTCCTTTCCTGGTGCGAACGATGAGAAGCCCCCGGTCTTGAGTAACGGTTAGCGATTGCGAAGAATAATAGACAGTATTGCGTCCCCCGCGACGGCATTCCAGCGCGAAAGAACCGTTGCTGGCGATTTCAATTTCCTGAGCGCTGTTTTCCAGAAGGACTCTGACAAAGGGAAGCCGGACATGAATCGCTTCGGTCCCTTCTTTGAGTTGTGGCATCGCGCCGCATCCCCAGATTACCAGGGTAAGAATGGCGCCGCCCAGAACGCGCCAGAGATATCCCGAGAGAATTCGGGTCTTTATGAAGTTCTTGGTTATCATATCGCTGCGGACGGTAATATCAGTTTATTATGATTCTTCCCGCTATCGTTTTTTTGCGGGCGCCGGTAATTTGCGGCAGACCGATGGCGACCTCTTTAATTGTCAGAGCCGCCATCAGAGCGTAACATTCCGCTTCCAGATAATCAGGCTCTACGCCCAATTTTTTAACCGATAAAGTTTCCGTCGTGAAGAGATTACTCTTGAGCCTTTCCACCAGAAATCTGTTTTTCAGTCCGCCGCCGAAAAGATAGAGACGGGGAATCCTGTAACTTTCGAGATATGTTCGCACTTCGCGGGCTACGACATAAGCGGTCAGTTCGACCAGAGTCGCCATAATATCTTGACGGCTCAGCCCCAGCGATTTTGCGTATCGAAGCGCCTTGTCGAGGAAAGCCGCTCCGAATCGCTCTCGGCCGGTGGAGTTGCCGTATTTTCCCTTGAGATAATTGTCGGATAGAAGCAGGGTTAGAAGCCGGATGGAGATTTTCCCTTTCGCCGCCATTTTTCCGTCCCGGTCATATTTTTTTCCGATAAACCGGGCGGCGGCAAGGTCGAGGAGGCTGTTGCCGGGTCCGCAGTCGCGAGCGACAGCCTGGTCGGCAGAACTACCGGCCGGAAAGAAGAAATAATTGGCGATACCGCCGATATTGACCAGAAGGCGATTCTCTCTTCTGTCGGAAAAAAGAAGGTGCATCGGGTAAACGGTGATAGGCGCCCCTTCGCCGCCAACCCCGATGTCGGCCTGACGAAAATCGGCGATGACAGGAAGACCGCAGATAGCGGCAATAGTCTCCGGATGTCCTAATTGAAGGGTGGCGCTTTCCTTTCTGCCTTTGAGATGCAGTTTTCCCGGAAGATGGCGGATTGTCTGTCCGTGTGAGCCTATCAAGAGCGGTGGGAGCCGACGTCGGCGGAGCGCCGCGCAGAAACGGGCGGTTTCGGTCCCGAAAAAGAAACCGAGTTTGCGGTCAAGCATGGCCAGTTTGTCAACGGAGAGCAAATGTCCCGCAATGGCCGTTTGAACTTCCCGGGAAAGCGAGGGCGGGTAAGAAACAGTCCTGCCGGAAAGAAATTTTACTTTGGATTTTCTGCCGGAGAATTCCACTGATATAGCGGCAAGGTCCAGCCCGTCGGCAGATGTCCCTGAATTAAGGCCGACCAGAATCAGTCGCTTCCTGGAGAGAGATTGAGCGATTGCCATTATTTCCTATATCACCGGCGCCGCCAGTTTAGATTTGATGCCGGATATCCTATCCAGCGATGACTCCAGGCGGTTGTCATCAATTAGTCCTTTTTTGTAGGCGGCTTTAATATAATTAAGAGCGGTGCGAGCGGCACGAAAATCGCGGCCGAAGAGAAGAATATCGTGGCCGGCAAGGAAAGCCTCCAGAGCCCGCTGACCGACATCCCCAATCTCGCCGGCACCCAGCATCAGCAGGTCATCGGTAATCACGATGCCGTCAAAACCGAGCCGCTCCCTTAGAAGATTCTGGACAATTCGTTGGGATACCGTGGCAGGACGCTCATCGATGCCGGGCGTGAGAAGGTGCGTGGTCATCACCATATCGGCCCCGGCGCCGATTCCGGCTTTGAAAGTCAGGGACTCCCGATTGAGAAAGGTTTGCTCATCGTAGTCGGCGACGGCAATCTCCTGATGAGGGTCATTGACTGCGGCGCCGAAGCCGGGAAAATGTTTCAGGCAGGAGAGAATTCCGGCGCGACTGGCAATCTTAATCGCTTTTTCTATGAAGGGAATCACCCGCGCCGGATTGCTGCCAAAGGTGCGTCCTTCCAAACAGCGGTTTTCGGGATTAATCCGCAAGTCCGCCACCGGACCGAAGAAGAGGTTGATGCCGAGGGAATGGAGATAATAGGCGGCGCGCCCGAACTGCTCGGCAAAGAGTTCGAGATTGGCGAGCCGTCCATATTTAGCCGGAGATTCAAACTCCGCCGGCGCTCCCCGGAAGCGGCAAACCCGGCCTCCCTCCTGGTCCACGGCAATGAAGGGGATGACAGAGCCGACTGCGACGATGGACTTGACAGAACTTTCTGCCATGATATGAGGATTGGCATTTTCCTCAAACAGTATTACTCCGCCGATATTTTGGGCGCCGATAAATTCCAGGAATTCATCGGACGGTTCGGGGGTATCATAACCGCAGATTATAATCTGTCCAATCCGCTCTATCATATGACACAGACCAGGTTTTTCCCGGCGCCTTTGGCGCGATATAGCGCCTGGTCGACCACCGAGAGGATTTCATCGTGCGATTTACCGTTCTCCGGGAAGGAGGTGACGCCCACGGAGACGGTAACTTTCAGTTCGGGGATATTGCCGCCGCCGCCAAAAGTCGATTCTTCAATCTGCTGGCGAATCCGCTCGCCGATACGGGCAACCTCCACCTGCGGTGTCTGCGGCAGGATTATCACAAACTCTTCTCCGCCATAACGGCAAAAGATGTCAACATCTCTGATACACTTCTTGACGACTTCGGTAATACCTTTTAATACGATATTACCGACTTCGTGTCCATAAGTATCGTTGAATTTTTTGAACCAGTCAACATCAAGCATGATAAGCGATAAAGGCAAACTGTAGCGGGCGGCGCGCCGTTGCTCTTCTTTCAGTTTATCCGCGAAATAGCGGTAGTTGTAAATTCCGGTCAGTTCATCGGTAATGGTGAGTTCTTCCATTTTATGATGCAGCAGGGCGTTTTCGATAGCCATGGCGGCGGAACGAGCGACAACAGTCAGCAGTTTTTCGTCTTTTTGAGTGAATATTCCTGCCAGGGGCGATTCGGCAATGAGGGCGCCCACCGGTTTGCCGTGCGCCACCATCGGCGCCAGCATAACACAGCGGCTGCTGGTCTTAAGCGGCAGATAGTCGGCGCGCCCGGAGAGGTCGCTGATGGTAATGGTCTCCCCCTTCTTGACGGTCGCCTGTATCAACTCTTGGCGATTGGTATCAACCGCCTTGAGATGGAAATTTGATTGTCCGGCAATATTGCGGCCCCGGTAGATAAAATTCCCGCCCGGTCCGATTAAAAGCACAGCGCTTGCCGGATACGCCATCAGCCCCCCGGTAATATTTATAGTCGTTTCGATGACGCCATCGACATCGAGAATCCCTGCCAGGACGCGAGAGTTCTCGTAAATCATTTCCAGGTTTGCCTGCGATTTTTCCAGTTCCGAGGTGCGCAGATTCAGGGTGTCAAAGAGGCTTAAGAGACGTCTTTCCGAGCGGCGAATGTAGTCAGAGACAAAGGAAATAGCCAGCACCAGAAACCAGGCGAAGCCTACCCGCAGGAGCAGCGGTATTATATGGGACGGATGAATATCGGGAGTGACCAGATAAATATATGTAATCGACACAATACCGGTCAGAATCATAGTCACCGGCAGCGTCAGCATGTAGGCGGAAAAGGCGACCGTCAGGTAATAAAGAAAATAAAAATCGGAGTAGTAACCGCCGGATAACTGAATCAGAATGGAGACAAAAATCAGGTCAAAGATGACAATGGAAAGGTACGGTTTTTTGAGGTCGTATTTTCCGTTTTTAACCAGATACCAGAAGATAAGCATCTGTGCGGCAAAAGTGACAGTTAGTATGGAAAGCAGGTAATAGTCATTCTGAGAGATTTCCTGGAAAAAGAAAATCCATCCGGTAGCGACCACAGTCAGCAGCCGTGAGATCAGGAAGATGCTGTCGACTCGCGGAAGAAGGGTTTTGCCCTTGTCCTGAAATATCTTCATAAATATATTTATAGCAGTGCTCTGGGTCTCAGCAAAAACCGACACCTTTCGTTATTCTATCGGCAGATTGCCGCTTTTATTTATTGATACTTAAGGGATTAAGACGAATAAGGTCGGCTGGGACGGGCTCGCAAAGAGGGTACCGCTTTCCGAATCGATTGGGTAATAACGCCGACCGACAGAAAGAGAAGAATGATATCGACGACCGAGAGAATCAGATTCCGGTTGGGGATATAGTCGTTGAAGAGAGCATATACCAGAGAAGCGATGGTAGTTATTACCATAACAACGGCCAAAATAAGAGTGAACCAACTTTTCTTCCCGGCGAGATTGAGCCAGACGGTAACTGCTATCAAGGTTAATGCCGCCAGGAGTTGGTTGCTGGCGCCGAAAACAGGCCAGATGAGGCGGTAACCGTTGGTGACCGCCAGAAGGAACATCAGCACCACGGCGATTCCGGAATTGAACCAGTAATTTTGCAGGAGAGCCGGCGAAGTTTTGAACACGGCGCGCCAGAGTTCCTCCAGGATATAACGGTTAAGGCGGACAGCAGCATCAAGAGTGGTGACCACGAAGCCTTCGACCATCAGGATACCGATGATGGCGCCCAGGGCAACGGTGATACCGAAGGCGTTATGCAGAAGGGCGCCGACGGCCAGTGAAAAAGCGAGAATCGGGTTGCCGGCGCCGGTGGCAGGCCAGGTAATCTTCAGATAGTCTCACTCATGCTGAGTGATGAGGCAACCGTAATTATCACCAGCACCGCCAGAAGCGATTCCAGAAGCATGCCGCCAAATCCGATAGTGCGCGCCTGTGATTCGGCGCTTATCTGCTTGGCCGTGGTTCCCCCCGCTACCAGAGAGTGAAAACCGGAAATCGCGCCGCAGGCGATTATTATGAAGAGCATCGGCCAGACCGGTCCCATATGGGTATTCCCCTCCTGAAGGCTCCAGGTCGGCATATGCGTTATGGCGCCTCCCATACCTGTAATTATGATTCCCAGGAGCATCGCCACAATGCCGCCATAGAGAATCTGGACATTGATAAAATCGCGAGGCTGAAGAATGGTCCAAACCGGCAAGCCGGAGGCGAAAAGAACATAGATGGATAAAATCACCATCCATGTGAATCCGGGGAGACTCAACGGGATTTTGAAACCGACATAAATGGAGAGAGCGCATATCAAAGCGGCTAAGAGAAAGGAAAGAACGGTGTTAAGTCTCTTCTTGAAAATCAGATATCCCAAAAGAGGGGCACAGAGCGTAATGATGATTACCGAGGTTGAGGCAATTCCCCCGACTACACCCATCAATTGCCCCTCCACCACCCTGGTTTTAAGAAGAGATTGACTGGGCGAAAGACCGAGACTTTCCACTGGCCAGACCGAGGTAAGTGATATGGCGGTCAGGGAGAGAAATGCCGATGTCACCAGGACGAGCATTATGCCGGTAAAACTGATGAACATAATAAAGCCGTAATCTCCCAGCGCTTTGCGGGCGATTTCAGCCATCGAGGAGCCGCTTTCCCGGATGGAAGCAAAGAGAGCGGCGAAGTCATGCACCGCTCCGAAGAAAATTCCCCCAATGATTATCCAGAGCCAGGCAGGCCCGACTCCATACAGAATTCCGAGCGTGGGCCCGATGATAGGCCCGGCGCCGGCTATTGCCGAATAATGATGGGCAAACAACACCGGAAGTCGCGTCGGAACATAATCGACCCCGTCATTACTTTCCACCGCCGGCGTTTTCCGGGAGGGGTCTACCCCCAGTTTCCGGGAAATCCAGTTTCCCTAACTGCGGTAAGCGATAACCAGCAGGATAATGGACGGGATAAGCAGAATTAGAATATTCATAGCACTTTTATGTTGCCAAAACGAGGCTGATATTAAATAATATAAACGGCGGAATCATTATGCAATACAATTCCTTAGAGATTCTATCAGAAACAGTTTCCGCCGATACACGTAATGAATATATAGCAAACCATCTGAAGAGAGTGTGAAAGGCATGCGTCAGCGGTTCATAATTATTACGGTGCTGGGGGTTCTGCTAATAGCGTCGTCGGTCGCTTATCCGTCAGAATTCTTCAGCCGCAAGACCGTCACGGTGCCGCGTCAGGATGAAATTAGAGACGATATTTATATATTCGCCAACTACGGGAAAGTTAACGGCAAAATTTACGGCGACCTGACCGCTTTCTGTTATGATATCAACAGTTCCGGAGAGATATTCGGAAATGTCAATCTCTTTGCTTACCGGGTCGGTATCCTGGGGGCGGTCGAAAAGAGCGCCCGTCTGTTTGGAAACTATGTCAGTATTGACGGCAACATTGGGCATAATGTGGTCTGCTTCGGCAACGAAATCGGGATTGGGGAAAAAAGCATAATCGCCAGAGACCTGACCGCCGGCGGCAACAAGATTACCGTTGACGGTACGGTCAAAGGAAATGTCAAGATTGACGGCAGCAGTGTGATTATCTCCGGAAATATCGAGGGAAACGCCGATATAACCACCGAGAATCTAATCATCATTCCTCCCGCCCAGATTTCGGGATACCTGCATTATACATCGCGAAAGGAAGCCTCAATTGAGTCCGGCGCCAATATTCTGGGTGGCGTGGAGTGGAATCTTCCCAAGGAAAAAGACAAAGACGATGAAGAGGACCAGTTTACCGTATTCTCGCTGATACTCCGTTTTGTTCTCTTCGGAATGGCGCTGATTACCGGTCTGGTGATGATATTCCTGTTCCGCGAGCATACCCGCGAGTCGGTCCTGCAGATAGAGAAAAATTTCTGGGTGACACTGGCAATCGGCTGTCTTTCATTTATTGTCTTCACGGCCGGAGCGCTGGTCCTGATGATTCTGATTGTTTTCATTCCGATTGCGATATTCCTCATCTGTCTCGGTCTGGTGCTTTTCTATGTCGGCAAAATCTACCTTTCGATTCTTCTCGGGAGAAAATTTCTCGCCTTGCTGAGCCGTGGGAAAAGTTATGCTATCGGATGGGAATTGCTTCTGGGGTTGATAATCCTGACCCTTCTTTTCCTGGTGCCTTACCTCGGTTGTCTGGTCTATATATTTGCGTTTCTTATAGGAATTGGCGCCGCCATTGGAGGATACACCGCTTTGATGCGCAAATTCCGATCGCTTTTGTCCGGCGCATCCGGCAACTTTCCCACCGCATCGTAGCGCTTATCGCTGCCTGATTTAGCCACGGTGGGGAGTTATAAATCTTCAAATTTCCCGATAATTGCTTTCAAAAAAAACGCCGGCTTGAGCCGGCGATCAGATTTCGATTTCGGAGAGTCTGTCCGTTATTTCGGCTCCAGCAGAAAGATTTTGCCGTCGGGAAAATCAAGTTTCACCGGCATTCCTTTCCGCAGTGTCTCCGAGGATAACTTCTGCGGTTGCGGATTCTCGCCGGAGAGCAGGTCAACCATCTTTATCTTGGCGGAGGCGATTCCCAGTTTCCGCAGGTCAACCCGGACAATCACTTCGCGGCTGGCGGTGTTGGCAAGAGCGGAGAGTTCCCCTGGGGGAGGGGCTACGACAAAGAGAACCACTCTCTTTTCGGCGCGCTGCACCGAGAGGTCAACCGAGGGGTCGGAGCAGTAAAGTATGGACGTGAGGTCGTTTTCCGCCAAAAGCGACTCGATAAAGCCCAGTTTGTTATGGTCACCTTCAGAGCCAATATTAAAAGAGAACAGGTAAAACGTCCCTTTGTATCGGGAGGAAGCCACACCCACATTCTTCTTGCTGGCGGTGGCAATCTTTTTTGCCTTGGAATCGGTGGTCAGGATATGCCCGTAAACGGCAGAGGTAAACTGGGTATGTTTCAGTTTAATCTGGTCCACGCCGTAATTGAGGGCGGTTTTGATTCTCATATGACGGCTCAACACCAGGCAGTCATGGAAATTCTCATCGAAACGGGGCATAAGCCCGCAGGCGATAACATTGACCCCTTTCTTTACCAATTCCACAATCGCTGTTTGCATCGCCTCCGGCAAAAATTCCGCCGTCGGAAGTATCACCAGGTCATATTTGCCGAGATGTTCCGGGTCCACCGTTTCACAGATATCATACTCCAGTTTCAGGCGCATTAAGTCACGGCAGATACCGGCGACAGAATCGCTCAGCAGCCGCTCGATATACTCGAACTGCTGCGGACTGTCGAGCAGGCGAATCCACTGGTAGAAGCGGTTCCCGACCACGCAGATTTTTCGGGAGTTATCGAGTTCATTAATTTTGGCGCTCAGAATGGAGGCATTGAATTGACGGATGACTTCGTAACCGCTGGAGATGGTGCCGTCCTTGGCAAGCGGCGCGCCATACCAGTGGTCGCGGTCGACAAACATATAATGATTGAATCCCTTGAAGCCGGAGACCAGGCCGGCCACGAGATAGAATTTGCGGAGACCATCGGGATAATGACGCGGCGCCGCCTGCAGTTCTTTCTCCGTCGCCGGAGCGCCGGAGATATATGATAACGCCCAGGCGAACTGGTACTCCCCTTTCAGATAACGACCCTTCTGGACCAGGTCGAAATAACTTCCCTCGGGCAAAACATTAACACCGAGCATCGGCTCATATTCCTTGGAAGCAAGGTTAAAGGCCGGCAGAATGTCGCCCGGGCGGAAATAAAGCGAACGGAAAAAGAGAGGCGATACGGTGTAGGATTTGAAAATCTCCTGCAATGTGGCGAGGTAGGTCTTAAGAATATATTCCCGGAAACGGAACCAGTCAAAAACCTTGGGAAGTTCTTTCGTATCGAGACGGGAAAAGTTGCGGGGCGGTTCCACTTTGTCGAAACTCTCCGCTTTCTCCTTATATAACTGATTCAATTTCTTGATATCTTCATAACGGGAAGCCAGAAACCCGGGGTAATGTTTGGCAAGCATATCGGGATTGAAATCGGCCGAACCGGGGTCGAGATACCGTCCAAAAGAGGTCTCGTAATCGAGTTCAACCATGAAAACCGGTCCCCGGGGATGAATATAATTCCTGGTAGTCTCCACCAGCGTCTTGAAATAGTTGCGGAGGTAATGCTGAAAGGTAGTATGCAGATAACTGGGCAGGAAACCGCCGGAAACGCCGGCATCGTCATTCAGCCGCAACTCTTGTCCTTTGGCATCGCGAGCATAAATCTTGAAATCATTAAAAAGAAATTGAGGCAACCCGCCATTGGGCCACTGCCCGCCGATTATAGGTCCCGGACGAAGAATGACTTTAAAACCAAATTCCCGCGCCAGTTCCAGAAAGACAATCAGGTCCTTGCGGGGGTCACTGAATCCGGAGAAATCAATATGTTTGTTGGCATCCTGATGAAGATTCCAGGGGACTGCCGAAGAGATAATCCTGAAACCGGCCCTCTTAATTCTCTCGAAGCAGATCGACCAATATTTCTTATCCACCCGAAAATAGTGCATTTCCACTGAGAATGGGTAATAAGTCTCTTTACCTATGACGAACTTGTTATCTGTGACTCCTAACATATAAGACCTTATCTTTCAACGGGTTACATGAAAAGATATTCCATTGAACAAAAGGAATCTTAAGTAAAATGGAGGAATAAGTCAATAAGATTTCTCGAGGAGGTCTATATTCAAACCGGGCGGTAGAAATCTAAAATCTGTAAGTTGTTAGTTTATAAAGGATTACACTCCGTCAGAATTGCAAAAATATCAACAACATTTCCACAATATTGTTGTCAACTCGTAACCAATTGATTAATAGGCAATTATAACGATAAATCTGAGAATTTTAGATTCTAATTGTATTCTATTGTGAAACAATAAGATAAATAAAAAAGCCCTCAGTTTTGCCGAGGGCTTTTAAATTCGCTTGCGACCGATTATTTCAGGAGCATCAATTTCTTGGTGCTTTGGAATTTCTCTGCTTCGATTCTGTAGAAGTAGATACCGGTGGCAACCACTGAGCCGTTGTCGGAAGTTCCATCCCAGGTAACCTGGTAGAATCCGGCGGGAAGTTCTTTGTCCACCAGAGTGGCAATCCGCTGACCGAGGATATTGAAAATGCTCAGATTGGTCATCGAGGCTTTGGGAAGGGCAAATTCAATCACGGTGCTGGGGTTGAACGGGTTGGGATGGTTCTGTTCCAGAGCGTACTTAATAGGCAACAATTCCGAACTCTGCTGTCTTACATCGAGAGCCGGGTCTTTCACTTCAAAACAGACCGCCCCATTACCGCTTTCAAAATCGGAAGGAATATCGGCACCCTGGTCATCGCCGAAAGCCCAGTCGAAGGAAGGATCGCCAGTATTTATCGTGTCGATGCAGAAAGTTCCAGGGGCATCAATCTGATAATGAATTTCATAGAAAGCGGTAGCGCCGAGATTCGGCGGGAAGCCAGTGGTGGTAGCGAAGGCATGTCCTAAATAATCAGGAAGAGTGCCGTCAAAGTTGTCAACCTGAAAGGCAGAGGGCCAGTCAGAGGGGCTTCCGAACACGCCCCAGTAGGTGGCGTCGTTAAATCCGTTTTTGAGTGCAACGTTATTATATGGCGCCGGAAGGACTGCACGACCGGTGCCGGTTGGGGCATCAACTTTGGTAACGGCGGTAATGTCGGGCGAGGTGAATTCCAGCCTGAAACTCCCGCCCAGCATGGAATCAGTAGCAGGGGCAGTATAATCCCAGATGATTTCAACGTAAAACGGCTGACCCAGAGGGATTTTCATAACTCCGTTGTCGTCCCAGAGCTGCGGAATGTTGATTGTCATATTAAAGTTCGACTGGGCGAAGACAGACGAGGCGGTAAGAAGGAAAAGGGCTAAAAACCCTACCAACAAACTTCTTCTCATTTCCAACTCCTATTTTTTATTTTTCCATTTTCGAAAAGAAAGTTGCCAGTTCAATGAGCCCAAACAGCCCGTGGAACCGACAGTCTTATATTCAAAACCACTTTAACAATTAGCTATAATCTCCTTTTCACCTCCCTCTTGTTAAATAAGTCCTTCCTCCCTGTCGGACTCATACTCATAGGGACTCCTCAGGATGCCATTATAAAACCTGCCGCAATATTAGTCAACTAAAAAACCTCTAAATTCTCCCGGTCTTTTTCCTTCGCAGATCATAGCGGTGGCGGCGGGCCATCCTTGAACAGATAACTAATCAGATAGGTGGCATCAAGTATGTTTATACCGCCGCTGCCGTTGGCATCACCGGCATAAGCATCAGGAGCCGGTCCACCCTTGTACAGGAAACTGATAATATAGGTGGCGTCAAGGATGTTTATAACGCCGTTAGTGTTGGCGTCACCGCGCAGGTAATTAGCGATTATTATCTTCCCCCGTTTGAATGCCGGAGTGTAGGAATTGACTATGGAATAAAGTTGTACATGCGAGGTCGAAATTTCGGTGGTGTCTATCGTGATTACCTGCGGGCTGGGAACAGATGACGCGGCAATGACATAGATGTTCAGAATGGCGCCGGTGCCGGGGTCGAGATAGTTAGAGCCGCTGGTGGTATTGGAGGTGAGCCGGAACCGAAAGCGGAGATTGGTCGGGTCGTAAGTCAGGGGGTTGACTTCCTGAAAATAAGAAGTCCGCAGACCGGTGACGGAGAAAGGATTGCTTACCCAGAGGTCAAGGTAGGTGGCATCGCTGAATTCTATCGGCAGCATCATCTGCTTAATCTGGAAGAAATTGGTCAGCCGTATCGGCACCTCTATGGTATCGCCGGGACGGGCGACGATAGAGTCGATTTTCAGGGTATCCTGAATAACCATCACCAATCGCGGATAGGTTCTGGTGTGGGTTCCTTTCGGGACGGTGCCAGTCATGGATACATTATACAAACCCCACTGAGTATAGGTATGGCTCGGATTCTGGTCTGTAGAAGAGCCGCCGTCACCGAAGTCCCAGAGCCAGGAAGGGGCGGTAACGGGGGATATATCGGTGAAGTTAACAGTCAATGGCGCCAGCCCGACAAGAACCGGTCCAGCGGTAAAATTCATATTTGGCAGGCTGGTCAAGGACGAGCAGACATTGATTCTTCCCGAGCCGAGTTGTCCCGGATAGAAAGGATTATAGACATCAATATCGTCGGCATGATTCATGATAATAGTATCAATCTGCTCTTTGCGGAGATTCGGCATATGTGACTTGATGAGCGCGGCCAGGCCTGCCACATGTGGAGCCGCCATCGAAGTGCCGTCAAGATAGGCATAAACGGCGGAGCCATGATTGGAATAGGTGTTGTAGATGCTTACACCGGGCGCGGAGACATCAATCCAAGCGCCATAGTTGGAAAAGGAGGCTTTGGCATCACCGGAAGAGGTCGCGGCGACAGAGAGCGAAACGGGATAACCGTTATAACTGTAATAATCAAGAAAATCGGACTGGCTGTTGTCATCGTTGCCGGCGGCGTGCGTTATGACGACGCCGGAGTCGTTGGCGCGGTTGCAGGCGGTCCGCATAGCCGGAGTGTCGGCAGCGCCCCAACTGGCATTGATGACACAGGCGCCCATTCGGGCGGCATAGTCGATGGCGGTGGCGCAGTTGGCGGTATTGACATAACCGGTCTCATATCCGCCGTTGGGATTAACCCCGGAACCGCCGACCCGAAGGCACATAATCCTGGCGCCGGCATAAGTCCCCAGTCCTCCCCCCCAGCCGCCGGCTAAGCCGGCGACTCCGGTGGAATTATTGGTCGTGGCGCCCGCAATACCGGCACAGTGGGTACCGTGGCCGTTGTAGTCGGTCGGGTTATTATCGGGTGTCCCGCAATCTTCGCCGGTCCAGCAGGTGACCCCGCTAAAACCGCTAAAGAAATCATAGCCAATCAGGTCATCGATGACACCGTTACCATCATCGTCAATCGCATTGATATCTTCGGAATCAAAAACCACCATATCGCCATCAATATCCTCTCCGGGATTGACCCAGATTTTATCTTTCAAGTCGGGATGCGTGAAAAGCACGCCGCTGTCGATGATGGCAATTTTGGCGGTATCGGTGCTTTTCTGGATATCCCATCCGGCCGGCGACATCGTTTTCGGCGGCGCCCACTGCATACCATAATACTGGTCATTAGGCACAGCCCGCACCGGAATCGCCCAGACAGGAGAAACGGTCTTAATATTGGGATTCTGCCGCAACTCGCTTATTATAGAATTGATATCCGCGGCTTCGTCAAAAAAGAGTTCAAAGAATTTGGACATATCATCGTCGCCGTAGAGGGCATCAGCCCCCTGCCGCCAGGGGAACATGGCGATCGCTTCCCGAACCTGATATTTGCTGAAGACTTGGTCGAGCGACGGGACTCCGAGACTGAGTGTCCCGAACCCTTTTGCCATTGTCTTCGTATTGACATTTTTTTCAAATTGAACTTCCAGCCGACCCGGCATCAAAATCGGCTTATTATCACCCTGCAGGTCATAGGTTCTTCCCTGCGCGGGCGAGATTGTGAGCAGCAGCGCCAACAAAAGGAAAGTAATAACCCCGGGAAATCCATACCGGTGGTTCATAGTTGCCTCTCTTTGCAAATTAATAAAATATCTCTTATCGCAAGTCATCATATCGCAAATCAAATGTTTTCAATGTCATAGAATAGAACCGCCTCTAACTCTCATCGGTTCGCTCAATTATTAATTTTCATAACTTTGTTATCGGTCAAAATCACAGCATTTCCATGGCGGCGGTGTGAGGTACTGTCTCCCCCCGGTAAACTTGCCCCTTTTTTAGCCCTAGTTTCAATCTCATTAATACAGGAATCCCGCCTTGCGGCGGGATTCCTGATTGAAGCATCACTGACTTCCGTAGTCAGCGAGTTTTCTGACAATTACGGTCCGCAAACCGGAGCCGGTCCGCCCTTGAAGCGGTAAGCAATGATAAATGTAGCATCAAGAATGTTGATGGTACCGTTACCATTGGCGTCAGCCTCCTGCAAGCATCCCGGAGCCGGGCCACCCTTGAAGCGATAAGCAATGATGTAAGTCGCGTCAAGAATGTTCACGGTGCCGTTGTTGTTGGCATCGCCAGGCAGGTTGCAGCAGTTGCCGCTGATGGTAATCTGAATGGTCTCTTCATCCCATCCTTTGCCATCAGTGACATAGAAGGTGACATTGTAGGTTCCGACAACCGGGGTCGGCCAGTTGAAAGTCCTGGTGCCAGCCGTAAAGGTAGCGCCGGCAGGAACGCCCAACGCCGAGTAGGTCAGAACGTCATTCTCAATATCGGTGGCCGGACCAATCGTAAAGTTCAGAGCCGCGGTGGTAGTCCCGCTCTTGTTGCCGATAGCCGGCAGAACCGGCGGCCAGTTGATATACTTGGGAGCCGGGAAGGAAATGGCATGGCCCGCGAAGTTGAAGATGCTCGGACGAGCCGCAATCCAGGCTTTCGCTTTATCAATGGTCGCCTGCAGACCGGCGGCGCCGCCGTTATACTCGGTCGCCAAGATCTTGACAAATACCAGAGTATCGTTCGCGCCCAGGTCTCTCTGCGGGGTATAGAGGGCACACATATTCAGGTCAACATAGACAGACTCGGGGTCTGCTATGTTCGGAGTCCAGTTCTCATAGCCGGAGAAAGTCCGCAGTTTGTTGTACAGAATACCGGGCTTGAAGGAACCGGTTCCATCCTGCCAGTACGGGTTGTGGCCCGTGAAGATACCACGAACGTTGTCGAAATCATCGCCAACGCCGGTGTAAGGCTTCTTGTAACCGTCAACATAAGCGAAACCGCCCATACGCATATCCTGGTCAACGCAGTTGTTGGTCAGAAGAGCCTGCGCCGTGTCGTCATGGACTTCTTCGCCGAAGCAGTACATCAACTGACGGCTGAAGTCGAAACCGGAACTGTTGTCAACAGCAGTATCAGAGGGGACATCCCAGTCCATCATCTCACCGACCATAACGCCGGTGATGGTGGCGCCGGTACGGTTGAAGTAACGGACCGCCTGAATGATGAAGGACGCGGAATCGGCATGTTTGGATGCCCAGTACTGCGACTGCGCACCAATAGCGGAATCCTTGGAATAGTAGGTTCCGGTATAACCCCAGGAATAATCCGGATAGGTCGTGGAATCGACCACAATCACGGTCTCCACCGGACGCCATCCGTCGCCACCGAGCCAGTCGGCATCCCACATGTAGGAATTAAGGACAGTATCGGTGCCTTTCAGGCGAATAATATACGGGGAGGCATCATAGAGATAAATCTTGGCGTTGGCATTGGCGCCGGTGATGTTGTTGGAGGTGTCGCAATCATTGAAGAAGTTCATGCACCAGCCATCTTCACCGCCGCGGCCCATGTTACCGGCATTGTTGAAATAGACTCTCTTATTGGCGGTGCGAATCTCCGCCCATTTCGGACGGGAGAGTTCGGAAGCGACAATAAGATGAATCCGCATCGTGTCGGGGCTGCCGAAGAAGTTACCGGCAAAGATGAGCAAGCCTTCAAAAGCATGCGGGCCGGTATTGATGGCGCCACCCTTGTTCAACTGCACCGTCATATTATGGAAGTTATTCGGGAGCAGGTGAGAAACGGTGGTCGGAGTGTTGGTCACGCCAAGCCAGTCGAAATTGGTCCCGGTCAGTTTCACCGCCGTGACGCTGGAGATGGTCATGGAGGCGTTACCGACGTTCTCAACCTTCACGACGGTGTCTTTCTGGACACCAGGGAGAGTAAAGGTCGGGTCGTCAACATCGCTGGGCGAAAGAGCCAAAACCGGGTTCGGAACCGGGTTCACGCAGGGGACTCGGAACCAGCGCATCGGGTTTACAGTCCAGACTCCGGCATCCTGCACGGCACCGCCAGGATATCTGTCATTAACATAGAAGACATCCATATACTTATTGCCGGCATAGGAGCCAGAGGGGTCAACGATGGTCACACCGGTAAAGTTGCCGGTGGTTGTCATACCGAAGCGGGAAATCGAGGGCCACATATCAGACTCGCAACGAGGAGCCAATCCAATGGTGTCGCAACGAGGAGTATAGGTATTGGTCAGGTTGCGGGCGATATCCCAGTTCAAACCGCTGTTGTCGGAAACGGAAATATAAAGTTCGCCGTTTGCCGTTCCGCTGGAGTTATTAGCCGTCCAGTTGGAAATATGGCAGTCGTCATCGATGCCGTTTCTAATGTCATTGAACTGGACAAACATGGCATAAAACTTACCATCGCACTCCGACAACTGCATCTTCACGATCGACATTTCATTCCAGGCGCCGCCGTAGCAGCCGTCTTCCGGAAGATCCCAGTTGGCATCCTTAACGGTACTGATAAGGTTCGGATACTGCTCGGTCCAGTGGAAGAGACGGCAGCCGAAGAAATGCTGGAAGAGGCCATTGGCCGCTTCACGGGCATTCCAGATGACATGGAGATAATTGTCGGTGCCCATGAGAGCGGAGACGTCCGTGTGCGCCAGCCAGCCGGTGGTAGTAGTATCAAACTTGGATATGTTGATAGTATTTCCCCAAGTGGCACCGGCGTCGTTGGAAATCTTGCAGAAGACGTCGTTGGCTCTCTGTCCCATATCGCGCCAGAGAGTGTCGCCGGGAACTATCGGATAGCCGCCAAACCAGACGAGAGCAACCTTTCCGGTGGTCCGGGAAGCGGTCACCGTCTGGGCGATATCCTGAACACCGCCGATGAAGAGCGGCGGATAGTCCCATTCGCCGGCTTCGAAACTGCCAACGCGACGGAAATACATGATATTCTGCACGGCGCCCGCGGCGTCTTTTGACTGCTGGGCGAAAACGTGCGTAATAGTGTCATTGTTATAAATCTGGAACTCAATATAGGGCCAGATATACTCGTAATCGCCCATGGCGTCGAATACATACTGAGCCACTGAGTCCGGAACGCGATAGCGATAAGCGCCGAAGAAGCAGGAGGCGATGTCATAGTCGAACCAGACCGTCGCCTGGAACGGCGGAGTCTCGCCCTGGTCATGGTGATTACCGATAACCGCCCGGCCATCCGGTGCTACATCAAGACAGTAATAACCGGAATAGTTGTTACCGGAACCGAGACGGGGGTGCACATCGCAACCGCCGCCTGCTGAGGCGCCGAAATGGATAAATGTTCCCGGAGTCTGGGTACCGTCCCAAACTTCATATCCACCGCCGCGGTCGCCACCAATTATCGTATTGACCTGTTTCATCCAGAGGAAGTGAACCATCTGGGGACCGCGCCAGTCAACGTGACGGCCCATACGACCATTATGCTGATAGTCATAGGTCGTGGTGCCGATCTGGAGACCGGGAGAGGCTGACGGAATCTGGTCAAAACCGAGAGACTGTCCCACGTCTTTGGTAACGGTCGCGCCAAAGACACGCTCGCCACCGACCAGTGCGGCCGGCGGGACTTTGTCTATCGGCTTAACGTTCAAATGACGGAGATATTCTCTTTCAGCTCTCTTATCGGCGGCGAAGGATGAACCGGCCAGAAAAGCAACAATTAACAAGGAGATAAGAAAGATCGCCGATAATTTCCTTGTCATTTCTGTGCTCCTTTCAAAAAGATTAAAAGTTCCCAACTTATTCCCTAAATCTATTCCCATGGTCGATTTTGAACAAATTTAGGTCTTTTCAAAAAAGTCATTCAGTTTCGTCGACTCGAAACTGCCAGACAATGTTGCGTCTGTCACCTCCCTTCCAAACACCTTATCACGGTCATAGGCATAAGGGACAAAAGTTTGAAACTACAAACGACCTATTCGTTTACAATTCGAGGCGTTATTCACGCCGATGCTGAAGTAATTTAGTCAATGGTATTACTACACAAGCGAAAGCCAAAGATTCGGCTTTGAAACATCCTACCCAACAAAGCAATTGCCGAACTTATTCAGCAAGCGAGTTAAAGAAGTAAGACCTTTGGAAGGTCAAATTTTCCCTATTATCCAAAAACTCAGTAGCGTCTTAATAATAAAAATCAAGAGGCGGTTTGTCAAGCCTTTTTGGCGGTTGCGCAGAAAAAAATTCTGAATGGAAGTTGCGAGATTGCAGCAGGTTATAAAAAAAGAGCCTCGCCGGAGCGAGGCCCTTTATCACCGAGAGATATGGTTATCTTTCAGGCGGGGGTGGACCCTGCTTGTAGAAGTAATTCAGAAGATAAGTAGGGTCGCGGATGTCGATATTGCCGTCAAAGTTGATATCGGCCGCTTCAATTGATGCCGGGGGACGGCCTCCCTTGTACAAGTAGTTGAACAGAAACACCATATCGGAGAGGTCGAGGAGATTGTCCGAATTGGCGTCGCCCCGCAAAAATTCCACGACAGTGTAGGTAGTGATGGTCGTGTCGGCCAGTCCCAGCGGGTCGGTGACGATAAAGGTCACCTGATAACTGTTGCCGACTTCAGACGGCGGCGCCACAATCTGGTACGTTGCCGACCCGTTGCCGGAATCAGTGAAGGTGGCAAAGGAGAGAATCGGGCTGGCAGTTATTACTAACGTACTTAGGTCAGGGTCAACCGCCCGCAGAAGCGAGGAATGGAACTGGTTGACAATAACCGGTTGAGTGCTGGGAGGGACAGTAGTAAAATATGGGGTCTGGTTGCCGGCCTCTATAACGGTAATATTAACCAGTTCGGTATCGGCTCTGGAGCCGTCGCTGGCAACAAATCCGACTTGATATACCCCGGCCTGAGCAAAACTCGGCGTGAAATTGAAGGTCTTGACATCAGGCGCCGCGCCAGAGAAAGTGGCATTAGCCGGCAGATTGTAAGCCGAGAGGGTTGGACGGGTGCCGTCACCGTCCGAGGCGCTCACGATAAAGGTGAGGTTATTTCCTTCAATTACGGAGCGGTCCCCGATAGGAATGATGACCGGAGGCTGGTTGCCATTATAAACTAAGAACTGAGTTGGCGGAGTAACTGCCAGAGAATATTCGACGGCAGTTGGGAACCTTGAATCCCAGACTATCCACTGAACATTATAGAAATTGGGATTGAGATTACCCTGAGTATAATCTGGAATGAATCGGCAAGTAAACCATAAGGTATCGGCAGTAGTGTAACTGCTGGTATCCATATTAGGTACCAGTTGATAAGTGGGAGTGTTCAAACGCACAAGTGGAGTTGTTCTGTCGGGGTCAACAGCAATAAATCTGAATATCAGAGTATCCCCTTCTATTCCTGAGAGGTCGTTACCTGCAACAGTCCTAAATATTGGCGCCAGATTAGTATCCCTCACCACAATATTGACGAAGTGTGAATCGTAGAGAGCAGGATTAATGGCGTCACGGGCAAAGAAGAGAACCTGATAGTTTCCAGCGTCGAAATTGTCAGTCTGCCAACTGAATACCCCCGAGCCGTTGTTGTTGTCGGTGAAAGTGGCGCCGGTGGGAAGACCGGTGGCGCTGAGGTCAGGGGTATCGAGGTCCGGGTCGGTGGCATTGATGGTAAAGGTCAAGAGTCGCATCTCGGTGGTAGCGGTATCAGTAAATGCAGTCGTGATAACCGGCGGCTGATTGCCGGCTTCTTCCACAATCAGAGTCACGTTAATCGAATCGAGATAGACGCCGTCAGAGGCGATAATCAGGACAATATATGTTCCAGCCTGGACAAAGGAGGGGTTGAAAGTCAAGGTACCGGTGCCATCGCCGTTGTCGGCAAAGGTGGCGTTGGTCGGGAGGTCCTGCGCGGATAAGGTAATACCGATCTGGTCCGGGTCGCTGGCGGTCACGGTGGTTACCAGAGTCTGCCCTTCGGTTACAGTCTGGGGCGGAACCGGGTCAATAACCGGCGGCTGATTGCCGGCGTCGGCAACCTGTATGATTACCGGCTGGCTACGGGTGGCATCAATACCGTCATAGGCTTCAAACCTGACCTGGTGTAACCCGGCCTGGACGTAGTTGGGCATGAAGGTAAAGAGACCGCTGCCGTTGCCGCTGTCCACGAAACTGGAGTTGGGCGGCGCGACCACAGTTCTGAGGATGACCGGTTGCCCATCCGGGTCAGCCGCCCGAATGAGCATTTCGAGAGTGTCCCCTTCGACCGTGATGCCGTATTGCGGGAGCAGGGTAAAGACCGGGGAAATATTCTGCGCTACGACGGTAATCGGGACATCGCGGAATCCGGCCAGCGGAGGAACGCCCTGGTCGGTGGCGATGAAGCGGACGGTGTAAGCGCCGGGCTGGGTGTTGTCCGGAGTGAAAGAGAAAGTGCCGGTGCTGTTGCCGTTATCGACAAAGGAGGCATTTGCCGGAAGCCCTGTGGCCGACATAAAGATGCGTGCGTTCGGGTTGGGGGCGGTCAAATCACGCGCCACCACCGTAAAGGTAAGGGTTCGTCCGACGCGGATGCCGAAAGGTCCTACGGAATCTATGGCCGGGGGCTGGTTGACTTCGATAATGGTCAGGGTCATGGTGTCGGACGCGGTCAGGCGCGGGAGTCCGTTGTCGCTGGCAAAGAACCTGATATCGTGAATGCCGGCATCAAAGAAATCAGAGACAAAGGTGAAGACGGCGACGCCGTTGCCGCTATCGACAAAGTTGTAACCGGTCAACGAGGTGGAGACGCTGAACGAAATAGGGGTTGCCTCCGGGTCGGTGGCAGTGACGACTACTTCAAAGGTATTCCCTTCGTAGATGGAAGTATTGCTGACCGGACTTATGGTCGGCGGCTGGTTCCCCGGTTCCGTAACGGTAATGGTCACCTGCTCGGAGTCAGCCAAGGTGCCATCAGATGCTATGAAGAGGACCAGATAGATACCGGCCTGAGTGAAATCGGGGCTGAAATTAAAGGTGCCGGTGCCATTGAGATTGTCGATGAAAGTGGCGTTGAGCGGCAGATTTTCGGCGGTCAGAGCCGGCGTGGTGCCGTCGAGGTCGGAAGCGTTGACGCCAAAACTGAGCACGGCTCCTTCAGCAATCGTGCGCGGTCCGATAGCGGCAAGAACCGGCGGCTGGTTGCCGGCATCTGTCACGGTAATCGTAACCAGTTCGGAGTCGGAGTCGATGCCGTCGGAGGCATAAAAATTGATGTTGTAGATGCCGCTCTGGGTGAAAGTCGGCGTCCAGTTGAAAGTGCCGGTGCCGTTCCCGTTATTGGTAAAAGTGGCGCCGGTCGGGAGTGCCGATGTGGTCAATAGAGGAATGACGTTATCGGCATCAGTAGCCGTGACCACAAAATTAAGGTTGAGATTTTCGGTGGTGGAGCGAGGTCCAATGGTCGCCAGCACCGGCGGCTGGTTGATATTGACCACAGTTATAGAGACGAGCTCGGAATCTACAAGGATTCCGTCAAATGCCTTGAAAGTAACAAGGTAAACTCCGGCCTGGGTGTAATCGGGATTGAAGTTGAAGAGACCGGTGCCGTCGAGATTATCGGTAAAGGTGGCATTGGGCGGCGTGCCGGTAGCAGAGAGAGTCGGAACGGGGCCGTCCAGGTCAAAGCCGGAAATAGTGAAATTCAGATTAGCCGCTTCATTGACTGTCTGAGGTCCGATAGGATTAAGCACCGGAGCCTGATTGCCGGATTCATTGACGGTAATTGAAACGATTTCGGAATCTATTTCGACGCCGTCAGAGGCATAGAAAGTTACGGTGTATAAACCGGACTGGGTGAAATCAGGAGTCCAGTCAAAAGTTCCAGTGCCGTTGCCGTTATCGACAAAGGTAGCACCGGTCGGCAGGGCGGAAGTAGATAGCACCGGGATGGTGATATCGGGGTCAGTGGCGCTGACTGCGAAATTGAGATTGGCTCCTTCGGTAGTGGAGCGCGGCCCGATTGCCGCCAGCACCGGTGGACGGTTGACATTGGTCACAGTTATACTGACAATTTCGGAATCAGCCAGGGCGCCATCGGAGGCGATGAAGGTTACCTGATAGATTCCGGCCTGAGTGAAATCGGGATTGAAGTTGAAAGTGCCGGTGCCGTTGCCGTTATCAGTGAAAGTGGCATTGGCCGGGGTATTGACAGCCGAGAGCGCCGGGACAGTCAGGTCGGCGTCGGTAGCGCTGATATTGAAATTCAGATTCGCACCTTCGGCAACAGTCCGGGGACCGATAGCCGCCAGCACCGGGGCCTGATTGCCGGCATCATTGACCGTTATGGTCACCCGTTCCGAATCAGTATCGACTCCGTCGGAGGCGTAGAAGGTAATATTGTAAATACCGCTCTGGGTGAAATCGGGGGTCCAGTTGAACGTTCCGGTGCCGGTGCCGTTGTCGGTGAAGGTGGCTCCGGTCGGCAGCGGTGTCGAAGTGGTCAGCGTCGGCGTAACGCCATCGGCATCGGTGGCGGAGACATTGAAATTGAGATTGGTATTCTCATTGACCAGCCGCGATCCGATAGCCGCCAGCACCGGCGGCTGATTGACATTATTGACGGTGATGACCACCTGCTCGGAATCGGTATCGACTCCATCCGAGGCATAGAAAGTGACATTATATGTGTTGGCTTGAGTGAAGGTCGGAGTCCAGTTGAATGTACCGCTGTTGTTGCCGTTATCGGTGAAAGTAGCGCCTGTCGGCAGCGGACTGGATGTCGTAAGAGTGAGAGCAACGCCGTCGGCGTCGGTAGCAGTCACAGTGAAATTCAGATTGACGCCTTCGTTGACCGAGCGGGGACCGATAGTCGCCATTACCGGCAGTTGATTGACGTTGTTAACGGTAATAACCACCTGCTCGGAGTCGGTATCGATACCATCGGTGGCGTAGAAGGTGATATTGTAAATTGCCGCCTGCGTGAATGTCGGTGTCCAGTTGAAAGTGCCGGTGTTGTTGCCGTTGTCGGTGAAGGCGGCGCCGGCGGGACGGGCGGAAGTGGAGAGTGTCAAAGTGGTGCCGTCGGCATCGGTAGCGGTCACAGTGAAACTCAGATTGACGCCTTCATTGACCGAGCGGGGACCGATAGTCGCCAGCACCGGGGCGGCATTAGCGATATAAGTGAACGCCCCGACCAGCGCATTGGAAGCCAGAGCGGAGGCGGTATTGGTGACGGTCACGTTGACGGTGCCGGTTCCGGCCGGGGTGGTTGCTGTCAGACGGTACGGGGAAACATAGGTTCCGGCGACAGGAGTGCTGCCGAAGGTTACTGTGGTTCCGCCCGGGTCAAACCCGGAACCGTTTATGGTGACAAGCGTGCCGCCGGTGTTGACACCGGAGGTCGGATTGATTGATGCCAGGGTCGGCGCCAGGACATTGGTGGCACTCACTGTCAGGATTGACGAATGCGGTCCCAGAATCCCGGAGCCATTCTGGGCGATAATGAGATATTCGTATGACGATACGCCGTCACTGGTGGCATCGACAAAGAAACTGTCGATAACGCCAGGATTCGCCAGTGAGCCGGTCGGGTCATCGATTCTGAAAAAAGACCCGCCCGAGGTTGCAATCCTTCGGTAGATGTGATAGGTCAGTCCGGCGACCCTATTCCAGCGCAAAAGTATTCGTGAACTGGAAAGGGCGAAGCCGTTCAGTCCGCCGGGGGCGGCGGGCCATGACACCGGCGCCAGAACTATATCTTCCTGCTGGAAAGAATTGTTGGGAATGGTCTTGGACAACACAAACCCTTCGCCGTTGGCGATATTATAGAAATGGTAATCGTACGGGTTTCCGGGCGCTTCGGTCAGATAATTCTGAAAATCATCAAACCAGAATCCGGCGTCGTATCCGGCGCCGGTGCTGGTTTCGACGCGCAGTTCTTCATCGGTATTATCCAGATATCCGTAGAAACTGATCTCGCCGTTGGCGGGAGTACTGGCATTGGAATTAGTAACCGTGCCGAAGATAGATCCCTGAGCAAAAGCGGATGTAGCGCTCAGCATTATTCCTGCCGCCAGTAAGGCCGTGACTAACGGCCATTTTATATGGCGTTTATTCCTACGCACTTTGCAACCTCCGTCTATATCAATATTTCTTTTTGTCGTCATAATACCGTTCCTTCCTTACGGCGCCGGAAATACGGCGCTCGCGGCCGCATTTGCCTGGTACGGTTTTCCCGCCTTGACCGCAAAGTTAATTCCGAATCCCGCCGCAAAGCGAGACTCATAACTCTGCGAGGTGGCTATAAATCTATTGAGAGTATTGAAACTTCCGGGTAGATTGTTGAGAACATCCTGCGCCACCAGGAAATTAGTTTCCCTTTCGAAGGGTATCACGATGAAACTATAGTCGGTGGTGGCGGTGGTCACCAGGTTGTAACTTATCGTACCGGGCGCAGGGATATTGCCGGCAACCGAGAATATCGTCTGGGAGCGGGCATTGACCTGATAAACACCCCCCGGCACAACGGCGAAATTGACGCCGAATCCGGCCGCAAAGCGGGATTCATAACTCTGTGACAGGGGACGATAGTTGTTGACGGTATTGACATTGGCAACGCCGATGGCGTTTATCAATCCGACCGCATCGGTTATGCCGGTGTTTTCAAAGGGAACGCAAATCAGGTTGAAGTCGGTTGTCGGCGTGATAAGAATCGGGTAATCGTATTCGCCGACACGGTTCGATGCCGCCGAGCGGTTGCCGAATATATCAACGGCGACAACGGTATAGAAATATTGATTCAGGGTATCCCCTACAACATTGGCGCCACCGAGATTGTTGTCGGTAAAGGTGAAGGTCAGGTCGTTAGTGAAACCGATGGAATCAAGGCTTGTCGGCGTGAAATATGCCCGGGTATTCCGGTGAATAACATAGCGGTCGATATCGGTAGGGAAACCGCCGATATCGGTTGTGACAGGCGACCAGGCAAGGATAATGTTGTCGGCAACGATGTCAATCTGCAGGTCGGCAATTGCCTGCGGCGCGTCACGATTTATTACATTTATGACGACCGTGTCAGGATTCGAGAAGAGGAAATTGTCGTCAACAATCAATTCAAATTCATAATCACCGGGGCTGACGGGGTCAAATATCGGCTGGGCGACCGAAGAACTGGAGAGGGTGACCAAAGGTCCGGAAATCTGCACCCAGTCATAATTAATCGGGTCGTTATCCGGGTCGGAGGAAGTGGTGCCATCGAGAGTCACGGTATTGCCGAGGACTATCCCGTTCTGGTCAGGGCCGGCGTTGGCGACCGGAGCGCGGTTGGTCGGAGTAACGGTTATCTGAACCACCTCACTGTCGGCAAGAGCGCCGTCGGAGGTGATAAAGGTCACATTATAGATGCCCGCCTGGGTGAAATCTGGCGCAAAGCTGAAGGAGCCGGTTCTATTCAGATTGTCGGTATAAGTGGCGTTCGCCGGCAGATTGAGCGCGGTCATAGCCAGCGGGTCACCATCGACATCAGAGGCGGTAACCGTGAAATTGAGTATCGCTCCCTCGGCGACCGTTCTCGGACCTATCGCCGCCAGGACGGGAGCGTCATTGACCGCCGTAACGGTAAATGTTGCGGCATCTTCATCAAACAGCAATCCCGGGTCGGTAGCGCGGAAAGTGATAGTCTCGGAGCCGTTCCAGTCAGGGTTGGGAATCGATATCGTTGCCACGCGGGCGGGGCCGATAATGACCGTCAGTTGCGATTGACCTGAAGCGCTCCAGGTCATTTCGGCGTCACTGTTATCGACATCACTCACATAACTGTCGAGATTTATTGTTACAAACGTCCCGCCTTCCGCAATAGTCTGGTCAGGAATGTTAGTTACTACCGGTGGGTCATTGTCGGCCGAAATGGCAAAAGTAGCCGGGTCGCTGTCGGAGAGCAGACCGGGGTCAGTAGCGATGAAAGTTATAGTCTCCGAGCCGTTCCAGTTGGCATTGGGGGTAGTGATGGTGGCGATTCGGTTAATATCTATGGTGACGGTCAATTCGATATTGCCGGTATAGGTCCAGGTCATTTCGGCGTCACTGTTGTCGACATCTGAAACATAGTTATTCAGGTCGATGGAGGCGAAGGTCCCTCCTTCGGCAACTGACTGATTGGGAATATCTGTCACCACCGGGGCGTCATTGACAGCGGTCACCGTAAATACGGCTGGGTCACTGTCGGAAAGCAAGCCGGGGTCAGTGGCGGTAAAGGTGACAGTCTCGCTGCCAAACCAATCGGGATGAGGAATCGTTATCGTCGCCACGCGGCTGGTGATATTGATAATCAACTGGGTATTGCCGGAGTATGTCCAGGTCATTTGGTTGTCGAGATTGTCAACGTCGGTGACATAATCATCCAGGTTAATGAGGACAAAGGAGGAGCCTTCATTAACGGTCTGGTTGGGTATATCCAGCACCACCGGCGCGTCATTAACCGGTGTTACCGTGAATGTCGCCGGGTCGGTATCGAAGAGGAAGTTCGGGTCGGTGGCACGGAAGGTAATCGTTTCGGAGCCGTTCCAGTCAGGGTTCGGGGTGCTGATGGTAGCGACACGATTTACATCTATGGTTACAATCAGCTGACTGTTGCCGCTGAAGGTCCAGATTATCTCGGAATCGAGATTGTCGATATCATCAACATAGTCATCAAGATTTATAGCCGCGAAAGCGCCGCCTTCGGCAATCGTCTGATTGGGGATATCGGCCACAACCGGAGCATCATTGGCCGGATTTACCGTAAAGACAGCGGCATCCGAAGAGGAGAGCAGTCCCGGGTCGGTCGCCGTGAAGGTGATAGTCTCGGAACCGTTCCAGTCGGGAGAAGGAATGCCGATAGACGCCACACGGTTACCGTCGATGGAGACGGTCAATTCCACATTGCCGCTGTACGACCAGTTGATATCGGCATCAGAATTATCCACATCGGTCACATAGTCATCGAGGTTGATGGTCGAAAAGGCGCCGCCCTCAGTAATAGTCTGATTGGTGATATTAGAGACCACCGGCGCATCATTGACAGGTGTTACCGTGAAAGTTGCCGGGTCGCTGTCGGAGAGCAAGCCCGGGTCGGTCGCCGTGAACGTTATAGTCTCAGAACCGTTCCAATCGGCATTGGGGACAGTAATGGTGGCGACACGACCGGCGCTTATCGAGACGGTAAGAGCGGTATTGCCGCCGTAAGTCCAACTTATCTGGGAATCGGAATTGTCAATATCCGATACATAATCATCAAGGTTAATGGTTACAAAGGAGGACCCCTCGGCAATAGTCTGGTCCGGAATATCGGTGACCACCGGCGCGTCATTCACCCCGGTAACGGTGAAGGTAGCGGCATCGGAACTGAACAGCAGCCCGGGGTCGCTCGCTCGGAAGGTGATAGTTTCAGAGCCGTTCCAATCGGGCAACGGAGTTGTTATGGTAGCAACGCGGGCGGCGTTGATGGTTACTGACAGTTGCGCATTGCCGCTATATGTCCAGACCATCTCGGCATCGAGATTGTCAACATCGCTGACATAATCATCCAAATTAATAGTGGCAAAACTGCTTCCTTCCGCAATGGTCTGGTCCGGGATATCAGCCACGACCGGAGCGTCGTTGACAGCAGTGACGGTAAAGGTTGCCGGGTCAGAATCAGACAGAAGGCCCGGGTCAGTCGCCGTGAACGTGATAGTTTCGGAACCGTTCCAGTTGGCATCGGGGATAGATATAGTCGCCACGCGAGACGCGTTAATGGTGACAGTCAGAGCGGCCTGTCCGGTAGCGCTCCAGCCGATTTCGGAATCGGCATTGTCTATATCAGTTACAAAGTTATCGAGATTTATAGTCAGGAACGTCGCCCCTTCGGCAATAGTCTGATTCGGGATATCCGCCACCACCGGCGCATCATTGACCGGTGTGACCGTAAAAGTCGCGGCATCAGAATTCGCAAGCAGACCGGGGTCGGTAGCCGTGAAGGTTATGGTCTCAGAACCGTTCCAGTCGGCGTTAGGTGTTGTGAGTGTCGCCACCCGGTTGGCATCAATATTGACAATTAAATTGGTATTGCTGCTGTATGTCCAGGTTATTTCGTTATCGGCATGGTCGAGGTCGGCAACGAAATCATCGAGATTGATGGTGGCGAAACTGCCTCCCTCAGCAATACTCTGGTCCGGAATGTCGGAAACCACCGGCGGGTCATTAACACTGGAGACACTGAATGTTGCCGGGTCGGAATCGGAGAGAAGACCCGGGTCGGTAGCGGTGAAAGTTATAGTCTCGGAACCGTTCCAGGTAGGTGAGGGGGTGCTAATTGTGGCTATTCTATTTAGGTCAATCGATACGGTCAATTCGACATTGCCGCTGAAGGTCCAATTAATTTGATTGTCGGCATTGTCGACGTCCGTTACGAAGTTATCCAGATTTATAGTCGCAAAACTCCCGCCTTCCGGAACAGACTGGTTGGGAATATCCGCCACCACCGGCGCGTCATTGACGGCGGTGACCGTAAAGGTCGCGGCATTCTCGGAGAAGAGCAAGCCGGGGTCGGTCGCCCGGAAAGTAATCGTCTCGGAGCCGTTCCAATCCGGATTAGGGATATTTATGGTGGCAACCCGGGAGGCATTTATGGACACCG
>DYGG01000068.1:0-7522 GCA_020724775.1 Ignavibacterium sp.
CCCAAAAATGGCAAAATAAAAAAAGGGCGTCGACCATTTTGTCAACACCCTGAAACCCGCCAATGGCGGGTTTTTAGGTTAGTTTCTTTTCTTACCGGCTTCTATCTGTACGCTGTCAATGGCTTTACAACCTGCTCCAGCCCTTTCTCAATCCCGGGGTCAGTTCCGCCAATGATGCCTGACTGAAGCGGCAATCCGCATTGAGCGGCCCACTGATAACACTGGCAGGGGGGCGTTCCCGACTTGTAGAGATAGTTGAGAAGGTAGGTGACATCCAGAATATTCACCTGGCAGTTGCAGTTGGCATCACCGGAGCAATACTGGTATGGACTCGGATTGGCGCCTGACTTGTAAAGATAGTTGATTAGATAGGTGGCATCGAGAATGTTATAGCTCCCTATTCCGTTGGCATTGCCGACCTGGCAGTTGCAAAGGGCGCCGCAATCGGCATTGGGATAACGGTCAACCGCCGCCACCACGCCGGGAATGTTGTACTGTGAAGGGTACCCTGAATTGAGATGATAATCACTCCAGCAGTTGCCGGTGGCGATACCGTCATCCCAAAAACCGGAAACGGCATCGTTTTCGGCATTGAGATTGTTCTGGAAATAATTGTGATGGATGAAAAGGTCGTAGAGGCTTCCTGACGATGCCCCGAAATTCTTGACAATGACGCCCTGATAATGATTATAGACGGTATTATTGGTCAGGGTGGCGTCAATTTCTCCATTCCCCAGAGTATAGATATAAACGCCGTAATCGCTGTTGTCATGAATCAGATTGTTATCCATCACAATTGTTACCGAGGAACCGGCATTTCTTCCTTCGTCTGCGATTTTAATCCCGCCGCTTGACTGCGAGCCGGATGTCTGGCAGTCGCGGATAATATTGTTTCTCATATCAATCTGAATATCGACATCGCCGGTGTACCCCGCAAACTCGTTGCCGATATGGATTCCGAACTGACAGGAGGAGATTTCGTTCTCTTCGATAACGACCGGTTTTGCCAGAGGACCGACTCCCTGGGTGAAACTATTCTCCACATAAATTGCCCCTGAAGCCGACTGGTCGGACAGCGCCCAGGTGTCATAGTTGATGAGACTATTTCCCCGGATAACGCCGGTTGACATCGAGCCTATTTCCATGGCGTAGCCGAAATCATCATCTACCTTGTCAAAACTGTTCCCTTCAATCAGAACATCTACATAGTCATGGGCAATGATGCCGACCCGCCCTGTTTTTAGGAACTGATTATTCCGGAATTTGACCTGCGCCCGATTCTGGTCGGTATGATTCGGCGCCCGCAGATAACACATCAACTCATAATACCCGCCCAGAAGGTCGGGGATATTCATATTTTCCAGAAGGCTGTTTGCAATTGTCCCGCCGGAATTCCAGTACAGTATGCCTGAAATATTGTTCCCTTTTATCAGATTGAAGTCTAAAGTCAGGCTGTCGAAAGTAATGCCGTCGCAGTTGACCACTCTGACGGCGGTCTGCCGTGTGGAGCCATAACTGCCGACATTCCAGGACAAGGTTCCGTCAAACTGAATAATGGTATTCTGAAGATTTTCTCCTATGAAAGTGAGATTGCTGCGATTTTCAAGATTCAGCGTCCAATTATATGTGCCAACGAGTGCAACAACCGAGTCGCCGTTTTTCATAAGGTCGGCCGCTTCCTGCAGATGAGAGCCATTGGAGCTATTCATATACCATTTCCAGGGGGAGGTATGCGGGTCGGCGACATAATTGGCGCTCCACCAGGGGGAATAATCAACCAGCGCCGTCACCGGGTCGCCGCTTCCGAAATTGACAGAAAGCGCCTCTTCCAAATTGCGCCGGTCTGCCGCAGAAGCCTCCGCGGTCTCCGGCCGAACGGGGGCATTGAAATAATCTACCGGAGATGGTCTTCGCGGCGAGACAGCGGACAATTTCTTTGTGGACACCGCCGGTCCCGAAATATCCCCCCACCAGTTACCAGTGGCATTTATCATATTAGCGGTGGTATTCTCCAGCCCAAAGGTATTGCCGCTTATGTCATTAAATTGAATGGAGATATTCGTCGGGCTATAGCCGCCGTATGGTGCTACCGCAATGCCGTAAGTAGAATTGCCGACTATACTGTTTCCCGTACTCCAAATATTGTCACAGGAGCCATCCATAATAATGCCATAACTGTTTCCGGATACGGTATTGTCATCGATGATGCTGTTGGTTACATCGGCCAGATACAGCGCCTGGTCATTGGCGGTGAAAGTATTACCGGAAATAGTATCACCGTTGCCGCCCCAGACAAATTCAAACTCATTCTGATTAAAGATGTTTCCGATCACTTTCAGCCCGTCGGCAAAATAGGCATTGAGAGCCCCCTGGCAGTCATGAACATTGTTTTCCTGAACGATAACATCGGCCGCCGGGTAGTAGATAATTATTCCGGAAGCCGACCATGACGGGTCGAGAATGGCAATATCGGAAACTTCATTTCCAAGAATGCTGCCGCCGGCGCTGTAACCGATCATTATCCCGTTCTGTGCCCAGTTTCCCTGGGGGAGAACCCCTTCGCCGATAACCTGATTATACTCGATTATTCCGGTCGGGTCAGGCAATGGTCCGTCATCACCGTTGACCCCAATCCCTCCCCGGGTGAAATCGTTTATGACATTCTGTCTGATTCCGACATGCGAGTCGCCGTACGCCAGAATACCGAAAGTCAATGGCATTCCGGAACTGTAAAGCATTTCATAAATCCGATTCCCCTCGACCACGGAGTTGCGGCAGTTGCGCAGCAAAATGGCAGTGAAACGATTAACCGTTCCGGCATTATTGCCGTCAATCTCAAAGCCGCTGAAAGTAATCTCAATAGTCCCTGACCCAGAAATATACCCGGAGCCGTCATCAGTTCCGCCATAGGCGAAGATGATTGGCTCGAAGATTGCCGGATTCTCTGCAAGCGTAAATGTTGCCAGCGGCGTTGCCGGCGGATTAATTACCGGATTGCCGCTCCCTATAATTGACACTGACTTATTCACTACTATCTGCTCGGCATAAATACCGGCAGCGACATTAACGGTTCCGTTTGCGTCAACCGCATTGACCGCGGGTTGAATCCGGTCAAAAGCATCATACAACCAGGTATGACCGTCATTGTAGCCATCGCCGGTGTAATCGTCGTCAACCCAGACCACGCTTGGGTCAGCCCAGACTGCCGTGGCGGCGAGCATCAAAGATAATGCTGCCAGGCTGATGGCGCGTAGGATTCTCCTGTACTTCATAGCATCTCCTCCTTAGTAGGCTCAAACCTTGCAATATTTAGTAACTATTGATTCAGTATTCCCCTAACTTCGACCGTAAGTCCCAAAGAAAATTGCTCTGATTGTTCTGACCGGTCGCCCAAGAAGTCATGTTTCATATCAAAATGCGAGACAATTGAAATGTAAGTATGGCAGTAATGGCCCATCTTAGTGGGGACTTTTTCCTGCTGCCTGCCAACGCGTTATTTTCGAAAGATTATCAGTCTCGGGGGTGTGCTCTTTATCCCCGGGATTATACCGTTCCAAATACTATTCTATAAAAATAGCCTAAGAAGTCAAGGATTATTATCATCGGAAAGAAGTTGGCGCATCCGGCGGAAAGATATTATATTGTTGCAGAGAAGTTGACTATAAGAATTCTTTAGTGGTTCTGTGTATGATTCCCGAAATTGAAAAATTCATCAATTCGAAAAAAATCGCGGTGGTGGGCGTTTCCCGGCAGAAGCGAAAATTCGGCAATGTCATTTACGAGACTCTCAAGAAACGAGGCTTCCAGGTTTATCCTGTTAATCCGGAAGGTTCTTTTTCCGGGGCGACCTCATGTTTCCGGAGTCTGGAGGATGTTCCCGACGACGTCAAAGCGGCCGTAATATCTACCCGACCGAGTAATGCCCTGCCGATAGTGCAGTCGGCCATCCGACGCCAATTCGAAATTCTCTGGTTTCAGCAGGGAGGCGACTTTGCGGAGGCGGCCGCCATGGCGCAGAAGGCGGGACTGAAAGTAGTTACCGGAAGATGTATTCTTTTGTATGCTCCGCCGGTGACAGGAATCCACGCCCTGCATCGCTTTCTGGCGCGCATCACTAAGAGATTGTGAAATAGTCTGAAGATTATATTCTGGCCTTTAGATTGGCAGGATTTTGAGAGGGAGAATAATATGAAATTCCTTAAATCAACCAGATTGACGTTTATACTGGGCGTCATACTTTTCGCGGCGACAGTCACGGCGTCTGATAAGCCGACCCGCTTTGCCGTCATCGGCGACCGCACCGGTGAGCGCCAGGAGGGAATCTACGAGCAGATTGTCGCGGAGATAGCGCGGCTTCACCCCGATTTCGCGTTGACTGTCGGCGACATGATTGAAGGATACACCGTTGACACCATCATCTTAAACAGCGAATGGAATGAATACAAAAGTATCGTCAAAGCCCTGCCCTGTCCTATCTATTACACGCCCGGTAATCATGACATTACATATGATGCCGCTCTGGAGACTTATCGCCATCATATCGGTGAGCCGTACTTTTCTTTCATGATTGACAGCCTCTATTTCATAGTTCTGGACAACAGCCGCCGTGAGTCCAATCGCGGTTTTGATGAAACGCAGTTGGCATGGCTGCAGGCCGAACTGGAGAAAAGCCGAGCTGCAAAATATACCTTTGTCACACATCATAAACCGTTCTGGTACGAACTGACCGCATCCGGACGCCCCGACACGGCACATACCCTCTTCAAAGAGTACGGAGTCGATATGGTTTTTACCGGTCACTATCATGTATTTTTCAGCGGGGTGTACGATGGGATGAGATACATATCTGTCGGAAGTTCCGGCGGCGATACCGACCCGGGAATATCCGGGCTGGAATATCACTTCCTCTGGGTCACGGTTGATTCCGACGGCATTCATACCGCCCCCGTCACATTGGGGGGAGTACTGCCGGAGAATGAAGTCACGGCCGCCGAATTTGCTTTCGCCCAAAATTTGGAGCGAAACGGTCTCAGTTTCGAGTTGCCCCTTAGGATTGACCCCGCCCTCAATTTTCGTGAAAACGAAGTCACTCTGACTCTTCATAACCTCCAGCAGGAACTTCATGCCGCCGATACTCTTCGCTGGGATGTTCCTGAAGGATGGTCGGTTGTCCCCTCGGTTCTACCGATTGCCCTCTCTCCGGGTGACCGCAACGCCCTCCGTTTCTCCGTCTCAAAGACCGACGATCGCCTTTATCCGGTCCCGACGGTTTCGGTTAAACTTCCTGTCGCCTCCGGTAAAAATCAGGTCGTCCGAAAAAGTCTTCGTATCAGCCGTGAAGTTCACTGCCGCCGGGTCAGTCAGCCGCCGTCAATCGATGGACTCCTGGCCGAGTCGTTCTGGAGCGATCCGGTCGAGCAGTTTTTTACTGAGGACGGCGCTCCGATAGCAACCGATTCAGTCTATTTCTTCTTTGCCTTTGACGACAGTTCCCTCTATCTTGCCGCCCGCTGCCTGGAGTCGAAACCTGAGTCTCTCAAGGCGGCATTGACCGGTCATGATGCGCCGGTTCATTCGGAAGATTGTGTAGGGTTTTTCCTGCAACCGGACCAGACTCTTGATGAAGTTTACCAGGTCTATTTTAATCCAGTCGGCGCCATTTTTGACCAAAAAATCACTCCCAACGCCAGCGGCTATATGACCGGAGACCCCGGTTGGAACGGCACTTATGAAGTCAGGACTTTAATCGATTCAGCCGGTTGGACGGTGGAAGCCCGTATCCCACTGGCGCAGTGGCGGGTGTCGGTTGCCCCCGAAACTGCCTGGGGACTCAACTTCCGCAGGAAACAGTTTCGTCTGCGAGCCACCGCCGACTGGCAGGTGCCGATTGATTACGACCCGGAATCCTTTGGGAGATTGCTATTTACGACCAGATAACTGTACTTATGGTACACTCTCGATAACGGGGAAACTGGCGCGATTTTCCCCGGAAACCAGCCGGAATCAGCCGGGCGGAAATCGGTTGCCATTTCTGCCATTAAGTTATAAGGATAGGGAGGATGGATTTCGGGTTTCCGGCAGCGATAATTTTTTGACATTCCCGACATTTTGTACTTGCATAACTTTACGCAAGTTATATATTTAAAGCAGCTACAGAGTTTTTGTACTACATATTTCTTAGGCGATATTTTCGAAAAACCAAAGTGAGCCCTTTGTCGAGGGTGAACAATATCTATCAAGAGGAAATAATATTTTATCTTGTTATAGAAAGGGACAGCAATGCCAACTAAGTGCATTCCGCCAAATGCCTTTGGTGTCTTGAGGCAAATTTGCTTCCTTGTTTCACTGCTGTTTATTGCAGTTTCCACCGTGCTTCCCGTGTCGGCTTCGGCCGCTACCGTAACCACGGATCAGCCTGATTATCCTCCTGGTGATTCTGTTGTCATTACCGGTTCCGGATTCTGGGGAAGTGAAATCGTAACTGTGCAGGTTACACATTACGATGGCACCCCCACCACAGGTCTGGGACACAGTCCCTGGGACGTTATAGCCAACGCCCTCGGCGAATTTGAAACTTACTGGCTGATTCCTGAAGATGATAATCTTGATGAAACTTTGATGGTCACCGCTTACGGGCAGTCGTCCGGAATTTACGCCTACACTCTCTTTACTGACCACAATACCCGGCTGACTCTTCTCACCGCCATTCCGGACACTCTTTGCCCCGGTTCCACTTTTCAAGTTTGTGTTCAGTTGACACAGGCCTGCGGCGGTCAGGTCTATAATCCGCTTCCCAATCGCCCCATCTACTTTTTTATCAACCCGGGGAACTGCGGAGTGGATGTAGGCCAGAACGCTGATGACACAGTATTGACTGATGCCAACGGTGTCGCTTGCGCGACATTGACAATTCTGATTGGTACCGGAACGCATGCTATTAGAGCAAAATTCCTCGGTGAAGATAAACCTGGTCCCGCCGACCCACCCAACGGTGTTTGCCAAACCAATCAGCGGGTGCAGTTGTCGGCGGCAAACGAATGCGAAACATTCAAGGTCCATCCCAACGCCTGCAATCAGCCCCCGGTAGCGACCTGCCCCGGGAACAGTACCATTTTCCTCTGCAGCCTGCAGCAGGTTTGCATTTCCGGCTTCAGTTGCAGCGACCCCGATGGCAACCTTTCCTCCTGCAATGTATCTCTCGGCACATTGAGTGGAAATCAGGTCTGCTTTACGCCGACCGGCGAAGGAAACTATACCATTAGATTGATTGCGACCGATTCTCAGGGGTTGGCGGACACCTGCGAAACGGTTGTGACTATTGTACTAAACGATGCTCCTGTTGCCAATTGTCCCGGCGACCAGACCCATTTTGTTTGCGACCTGAGTCAGATCTGTATAACCGGCTTCTCTTATAGTGACCCGAACAATAATATCGCTTCGGTGAATGTGACCGGGGGAACCCTGAGCGGAAACCAGGTCTGCCTTACGCCTATTGAAGGGGTCAACACTATCACGATGATAG
>DYGG01000068.1:7622-9095 GCA_020724775.1 Ignavibacterium sp.
TGGCAGTCTGTCCTGGTAATCAGACTCTTTTTGTTTGCGACCTGAGTCAGATCTGTATAACCGGCTTCTCTTACAGCGACCCTAATAATAATATCGCCTCGGTGAGTGTGACCGGGGGAACCCTGAGTGGAAACCAGGTCTGCTTTACGCCTGTCGTCGGAAATAATGTTATTAGAGTTATCGTTACCGATTCTTGCGGTCTTGCCGACACCTGTGAAACGACCGTAACTGTGGCTATTAATCGCCCGCCGGTGGCGACCTGCCCCGGCAATGAAACCCGATCTGTCTGCAACCTGAATCAACTCTGCCTGAATGGTTTCAGTTATTCCGACCCGGACAATAATATCGCCTCCGTTCAGGTTGTCGGCGGTACTTTGAGCGGAAATCAAGTCTGCTTCACTCCGGTAGAAGGTGCCAACACCCTGCGCCTTATTGTCACTGACTCCTGCGGTATTGCCGACACCTGCGAAACCGTAGTTACGGTGAATCTCAATGATGCTCCGGTTGCTGTCTGTCCGGGGAATTCCAGCATGTTTGTCTGTAATCTGAACCAGATCTGCTTGCCGGGTTTTTCCTGGTCTGACCCGAATAGTAATATTGCGACGGTCACTGCTGTTGGCGGTACTTTGAGCGGCAACCAGTTCTGCTTCACACCTGTCGTCGGACCGAATACCTTGAAACTTATTGTCACCGACTCCTGTGGTCTTGCTGATACCTGTGAGACAGTGGTGACGGTTACTCTTAATACCGTTCCGGTGGCAACCTGCCCCGGCAACCAGACCCGTAAAGTCTGCAATCTGAATCAGATCTGTATCGACGGTTTCTCGGCTTCTGATATCGACGGCAATCTTTCTTCTGTCGTAGTCAGCGGCGGTACCTTAACCGGTACCACGGTCTGTTTCACGCCGGTGGACGGCAACAATACTATAACTCTGATAGCCACCGATGCTTGTGGCGACGCCGATACCTGTGCCACGGTTATTGCTATTGACCTCAATGATGCCCCGGTGGCGACCTGCCCGGGAAATCAGACTCGCTTTGTTTGCAGTCTGAGCCAACTTTGTATCAGTGGATTCTCCTGGTCGGACCCGAATAATAATATTGCCTCTATCACTGCTGTCGGTGGTACTTTGAGCGGCGACCAGGTCTGCTTTACTCCGGTCGTTGGCGCTAATTCCATTAAACTGATTGTCACCGACTCCTGCGGACTTGCCGATACCTGCGAAACTATCGTAACCGTAGCGCTCAACCAGCCGCCTGTAGCCAACTGCCCCGGAAATCAGACTCGCTTTGTTTGCAGTCTGAGCCAACTTTGTGTCAGTGGATTCTCCTGGTCAGACCCGAATAATAATATTGCTTCCGTTACTGCTGTCGGCGGTACTTTGAGCGGCGACCAGGTCTGCTTTACTCCGGTCGTCGGCGCTAATTCCATTAAACTGATTGTCACCGACTCCTGCGGACTTGCCGATACCT
>DYGG01000069.1 GCA_020724775.1 Ignavibacterium sp.
CCTCCCAAAAATGGCAAAATAAAAAAAGGGCGTCGACCATTTTGTCAACACCCTGCCCCACCCCTTGGGGTGGGTTCTTACAGAGAGGATTCGAACAATATCTCATCCCACCGCAAGCGGTGGGGCACCGAGGCACCGGGGAAGTGAGCAAGGTGACCGGGGCGTTATCTCGCGCACCCGGCTATAATCCTTTACAATATTGGAAGTTACCTGCCCAACGACCAGACCGCGGCTGCCAAATATATTTCAAAAACCGTTTGACACCGTTTTCCCCAATCGTTATATTTTGCCTCTGATATTTTGAAGAGTTGTGCGTCAATAGTTTATGAAAAAATTTTTTTCCTATTTACGGGAGGAACGGAATATATGAAATTGTCGTTGTCCAAAATCGCCCTCTTTATGATTGTTGCCCTCACAACGACAGTCGCCGCTCAAGAGCAAGGATTAACCTTCAATTTCTTCGGCGGCGGCGCCCGCTCCGAGGGAATGGGACAGGCTTATCTGGGAATATCCAACGACGGCACCGCCGGCGGATGGAATCCGGCCGGGCTTTATGTCCACGAGAAAACCCTGATGGTTTTCAGTTACGGGGTCTTCATGCCGCGTGGACGGTTCACATACTTCAGGGAAGCCGATATTCCTTATGATTATAACCATACCGGCAATTTCGGCTCTATAAACTACTGGAATATCATCTCTCCGCTTCGCGTCAAAAATCATCACTTCGTGCTTAATCTTGCTTACAACCGCGCTTTTGACACCTATTTCAAGTTCGGCGAGCGGTTGGCTGATGCCTCCTCTACGGTGGAGCCGAACGCCTTTTACGAGCGCCATGGCGGAATCAACAGCATCAATATTGGCTTCGGAACCCGGGTATATCAGCAGTTATCGTTTGGACTTTCCGGAAACGTTTACTATGGCAAAGTCGCCACCGAAGAGTTGCGCCACCTCTGGTATGATACTACGCTCTTTTTTACGCAATACCAGTATTTGAGCAGTGTCCAGGTGCTCGACTCGACCAAATATTCCGGATTCAACATGACCTTAGGTTTACTTTATTCCGGTGAGACCGTGCGCGGAGGCTTGATTGTCCGGACTCCGTTCGATTTGAAGGGAGAGTCGGACTCGACGCTTTATCGAATCACTACCTTTAACAATGTCCCGATAGATAACCTTACCGATACGAACTATATCGACGACCGGACCTCCAAAATCGGTATTCCGCTCATTGTCGGTCTGGGACTGGGATATAACCTGAATGAAAACCTTCTTCTTGCCGCCGATGTCGAGTATCGCAATTTCTCCGGTAAACTGGTGCGGAATCTCGACAGTCTGAAATTGACCGCCGCCGGCGATAGGCTGGAGTTTTTCTCCAGCCGCGACCCCGACTGGAGCGATGTGGTTCAATTCCGCCTGGGAGCCGAGTACATTCTTAATACGCCGATCGGCGAAATGCCGCTTCGCGCCGGATTCCGCAACGAGGCCTTGCCGTTCGGAAACGCCATCCTGAGAGAAGTCCGCTATGAGGGTCCCAAGAATTCGTCCTTCAACGATTCGACCCGCGTCGCATATATTTTCAATTATGACAGCGACAAGATTACCGGCTACAGCATATCCCTCGGCGCCGGCGTGCGATGGTCGCAGGTCATGCTGGACGTGGCGTACACTTACACAACCTACAAGCAGAAAATTTATCTTGATGGCAATACTGACAACATTGTCTTTACCGATGAAGACCTGAAATATCGCAACTACTGGAAAAACCACCATCTGAATTTCACCTTCACCGGGTATTTTTGAGAAATCTTGCCGGGGCGGGACGGTCTGCCGCCCCGCCTTCTCTTTTTAAGGGAAAAGCCATTTCAGCCGATAACAGTTAGTAAAAATTGTGAGTAATTGATGCGCACCAAAGTCAAACTGACTAAACAGAAAATCAAAGAAGACAAATTCACCAACTACATGCTTCAGTCGCGGGAGTGGTTCCTGGCCAACTGGCAGGTAGTCAGCATCGCGGCGGCCGCGGTGATTGTGGTCATAGTCGGTGCCGTATATTTTTTCGGCATGCAGGAGGGAAAAGAGGCCGAGTCGCTGGACCGTCTTAATCGCGCCGTGGCGGAAGCGCGCCGTCAGAATTACCAGGTGGCTATCCTGGAACTGAAGTCTATCGCCGACAGTTACGGTGGTTCCGTGGGCGGTCTGGCTCTATTCAATCTCGCAAACGCCTACTACGAGAGCAAGAATTATGATGAGGCTCTCAACGCCTACCAGCAGTATGCCGATAAATACCGCCAGGACAAATTGATGACTTCCTCTGCTATCGCCGGAGCCGGCGCCTGCCTCGAAAATAAGCAGCAGTTCCAGCCGGCCGGAGAAAAGTTTCTGGACGCCTTGAAATTCTATCCGGAATCGCCGGCGGCGCCCGATTACTATCTCTCCGCCATTCGCAACTATGTCAGCGCCGGAGACCGCGGCAAGGTAGATTCTCTCCTGGATGAAATGAAGGAGAAATTCCCCGGCACGGAGTACTTTCGCATCGCGACCCGGTACGCTATGACGTTAAGACTTAATTCCTGACCGCTTTCGACGCCATATGTCGGAGATTACGAAACTCAAAGTTGCCTTTCTCTGGCATATGCATCAGCCTTATTATCTTCATCCTGATAACAACAGTTTCATGATGCCCTGGGTCCGCTTCCACGGACTCAAGGACTATCTCGATATGCCGCTTCTGGCGGCGCAATTTCCCTCCATGAAAATGACCTTTAATCTGGTGCCGTCGCTTCTGGACCAGATTGAAATGTATGGACAGGGATACACCGACCGGCATCTCGAATTGAGTCGCAAGTCAGGGAGAAATTTAA
Organism: Ignavibacterium sp.; assembly: GCA_020724775.1. GTDB lineage: Bacteria > Zixibacteria > MSB-5A5 > GN15 > PGXB01 > DYGG01. The sequence goes on from DYGG01000069.1 coordinate 2,862, forward strand.
CGCTTGATGAGAAAAAGGAGATGCTTCTCTCTTTCTTCTCTGCCCCTCCTGCGACCATGATTGAGCCGTACCCGCGCTACCGTCAGTTGTACCGCAAAAAGGACAGCTGCGGCGCCGATATCAATCTCGCCGCCGAAATTTTCTCTTCAACCGAATGGCGCGACTTGCAGGTCTGGTCCAATCTGGTCTGGATTGACCCTATGTTCCGTCGCGAATCGCCGGTGCGCGAACTGTTCGAGAAAGGGCGCGATTTCAGTGATGAGGACAAAGAGGCGCTCCTTGAATACCAACTGACACTTCTTAAAAGGATTGTGCCGACTTACAAACGGTTATACAAAGAGGGAAAAATAGATATCTCCTTTACCCCGTACTATCATCCAATCCTGCCGCTGCTGGTGGACCAGGAATCGGCAAAGGATGCATTGCCCAACATGACGCTTCCAAAGAATCACTTTCGTTACCCGGAGGACGCCCTCTGGCATCTTCAGGAATCGCGCCGGCGATTTCGTGAGATATTCGAATCGGAAGCCGAGGGGATATGGCCTTCGGAAGGCTCCGTGTCCGAAGACGTCCTCAAATTAGTCGGCTCCACCGGTTTCCACTGGGCCGCCACTGATGAAGATATCCTGTATCAGTCGCTGGCAATATCTGGATTGGAGTCGCGCCGTTTCTCGCCCCACACCGTTTATGCCTTCGAGAATGCTCCCGACTTGAAACTTTTCTTTCGCGACCACGGACTTTCTGACAAAATCGGTTTTGTCTATTCCAACTGGAACGCCGAAAAGGCCGCGGCTGACTTCATGATGCATCTTTCGAAAATAAGAGAGGGCCTTTCCGGCAAATTGAATTCCTCAGTGATACCGATTATTCTTGACGGCGAAAACGCCTGGGAATATTACCCCAACGACGGTCATGACTTTTTGGAGAGGTTATTCGATGCACTCTCCCGCGACGACCGCTTTCAGGTGGTTTCCTTTGCTCATGCCGCCTCAGAAATCAAGCCAACCCTGCTTCCGAAAATATTCGCCGGCTCCTGGATAAATCATAATTTCAAAATCTGGATAGGGCACTATGAAGACAATACTGCCTGGGACCTTGTTTATGATGCGCGCAAGACTCTAATCGAGTTTCAGGCACGCCAGCCGCAGTTCTCAAAAGAGAAACTGGCCGCCGCATGGAAACAACTTTATATCGCGGAGGGGTCGGATTGGTACTGGTGGTTTGGCGATGAGCATATCGGAGCCCATAACAGCGATTTCGACCGGCTCTTTCGCCTGCATCTGGGCGCGGTTTACAAGATAATCGGCGCCGCGCCGCCGCCGGCGCTGGCGCAGCCGATTCATCGGGCACGAACCGAGTCATTTATCAGCCTGCCGGAAGCGCTGGTCACGCCCCTGATTGATGGCGCCTTGACGCATTATTATGAATGGAGCGGCGCCGGTCATTACGACTGCTCGCGCGCCGGCGGCGCCATGCACCGGGGTGACCGCCTTCTCAGCGATATCTACTTCGCCTATGATCACGAACAGTTTTACATTCGGCTTGACTTTACCTCTAAAATTGAATTAGTTGATTCCCAGCAAGGCAGAATCCTGATTGAATTCCGAAATTCGGGAGTGAGAGAAATGCCTTTGATGAAAACTGCTTTCAAGGATGAAGGCGAATTCCGTTTCTCGCTTAAAAATCTGCTGGAAGCGGCATTCACCCGAACCGCGCTTCTGAATGAGGGTCACGGAAAGGTCGAGTTCTATGTTTCTTTTCACCAGGGAAATCAATTGATTGAGAAATGGCCCCTCGACGACCCCATCGTGGTGAATATTCCTGAACGGGAACGGGAAATCTTCTGGCAGGTTTAGACGAAGAGGTTTTGAAATGGCAGAATCTTTCTTTAAAGAAGAAAAAAGCGAGCAGGACGGCAAATCGATTCCGTCTCTTGATGAACCGCTTGACGCCAAAATCCGGGAATCCGAGGTCCTCAAAGACCAGAGCCTGATTGCCTCGATTCTGGCATATATTCCGTTTCTCTGTCTGATACCTATTTTGCAGATGCGGGATGACCCGCGCTCTCGTTTTCACAGTCGCCAGGGCTTGCTTCTCTTCCTTATTGAGATAATCGCCGGCATATTTTTGATACCGGGGCTCTCATCGATGGTCTGGAAGACTGTCCTCATATTGGCGCTGGGAGCCTCCGCCGCCGGTATCATTTTCGGGTTGCAGGGAAAGGAATATCGTTTGCCGATAATTGGCGATATCGCCGAAAAAATAAAAATATGATTAAAAATCCTTTCTACAGATTCTTGGTCTCCATAATTCTCCTTCTGGCGCTCGGGTGCGCCGTTACCGGCCCCGGCGGCAAAAAATCTTTCATCCTGATTGGTTCCGATACCGAAACCTCGATAGGCCAGGATATGGACCAGTCTGTCCGCCAGCAGAACCGTATTCTCCAGGACAGCCTCTGGCAGAATTATGTCAGCGATATCGGGCAAAAGATTGTCGAGGTCTGCGACCGGAAAGATATCAGTTACCATTTTGCCATCATCGATTCTAATATGGTCAATGCCTTTGCCGCGCCGGGTGGGTATATATATCTCTATACCGGTCTGCTGAAAAGTATGGATAACGAAGCGGAATTAGCCTCGGTGATTGCCCACGAAGTTTCTCACGTGGTGGGCCGTCACAGCGTAAAGCGTCTGCAGGCTGCCATGGGTGTGTCGCTGGTCGAGCAATTGGTCTTGGGGCAGAGTTCGGAAGCAATGCGGGCGGTGGTGAATATCGGTATGGGACTGACGTTCGCGAGTTACTCTCGAAGCGACGAGAACGAAGCCGATAACTACGGAATTCAGTATTTGGTGCGCGCCGGATATAATCCCGAGGCGGCCGTAACCATGTTCGAGAATCTGGCATCGATGTCTGACGGTTCGCCGAGTTTTTTTGAAAGTCTGACCATGAGCCATCCCGACACGCAGGAGAGAATCGCCAACAGTCGCGCTCTTATAGAGCAGATGAAACCGCTTCCGTCAAACCTGGCTTTTGGCAGAGAAACATATCAGAAAATGAAAAACCGCCTGAAATAATCAACCGGTCAGATCTTTGTACTTCCTTTGATAAACTGGTCTGCCCCTGCTGCCTTCGAAAATTAAATCATTATCCAAATCCGACGAACTTTTCCGATGTACTTTTAACCAACCGTATTTCCGCCCTATCTACCGCACTGCCAAAATAATCTGCGCCTGCTGAGTTTTTTATTGACAATCCTTATCAAAAAAAATTATAGTCACCAGATATCGGTTTTTCGCCATACCTGTTCAAGGAGTCTGGCAGAAATACCGACAATAGTTGAAATGGTGTGCAGGAAATGAACTTTGGCCGTAAATTGAAAGGCGTAAAGGTCTTATAGAATCAAAATGGGGATTCTGGTTAAGATTGCCTGAAAATCGAATTACTCGCATTGCTTTCGGCCAATTATCTACATTCTGAGTGGTCCAACCGGGCGAAAAATGCTTGAACTGTTAAACAGTTCAAGTGCTGGTGTTTTAACGATTTGCGGGGAATTTATGGAGGACGGGAAAAGACCTGTGATGATTCCTATCAGTTATCTTCGGCGGGCATCGGCATTGCAATTACCGGGGAGCGAAAAGACGAATCTTAACGGAGGTGGTTGCAATGAGTAAGAAATATATTAACCGCATCCTGATGATCTGGGTGTTTCTGATGATTGTTAGTGCGTTGCTGGGGAGGGCGTCAATTGCCTCCGATAACGGCGGCGCTTCGGCCGACTTTCTCAATATCGGTATCGGGGCGCGGGCGGCAAGTCTCGGCGGTGCTTTTACCACTCTCGCGGCCGGTCCCAATGCCGGTCATTGGAACCCCGCCGGCCTGGGAGGTTTTGAGAGTATGGAAGCGAGTCTTTCGCATATGTCCTGGTACCAGGATATAAATTTCGATGCCCTTGGATTTGCGCTTCCGGTGTCAAACAAGATAGCGGTTTCACTCAATGCCGCCTATCTCGATTACGGCACAATTGAAGGGTACGACATTAATGATATTCCGACCGGTGAGGTCGGCTCTACTTTTGATATGGCGGTCGGTGTCTCCGCCGGCTATCAACTGAGTGAAAACTTCTCAGTCGGACTGGGAGCCAAATATATCAATATCTCGATTGCCGATGTGCGCGCTTCCGCTCTGGCGGTTGACCTCGGCGCTCTCTTCAGAAGAGAAAATCTTCTCATCGGCGCGGCTCTATCCAATCTCGGCGAGAAACTCCAGTTTGAGAGTACCGAGGAAAATCTTCCTCTGAATCTGCGGGGCGGTCTGGCATACTATCCCTTTGGACCGGCCTTCGGTGTTGCCCTCGAGGTGGAAAATCGATTTTACGGCGACTTGATTTTGAAAAACGGCTATGAGTTCGCCTATCTTGACCGCTATTTCCTCCGCGCCGGATTCAATTATTTCCCGGAACAGGAGGAGCGGAAACTGGGACAGAGTCTTTCCTTTGGCGCCGGTGCGCTTCTCGGACCGGCACAGTTTGATTACACCTTTACTCCCCAGGTTGAATTCACCTCAGAAAGTCTGCACCGCTTTTCACTTACTTTCCAGTTCGGGCAATAGGAGCGAAAACGGCGCGATAGTGTAACCTATTCAATTAGAACATTGAGGACTGGAATTACCCAAATTTCCAGTCCTTTTTTCTTGGTCTTCACTGCATACCTTTTCGTAATTTATGCGCAATTGCTTGCATCATTTATGATGAGGCATTCAGGAAAGACCCTAATCCAACCTTAAAATTGTCCGAGCCGCTGGGAAATCTTAATATTTACAATCTCGTGCTGTATTTCTAAGCGATTTATATATAATCAGTTACATAATTTATACCAAAACTATCCATATTTCAGGTGGCATTTTAGGGCAGCAAAAGTCTATTGGCAGTCATTTTGCTCAAATATCCCCCAACGGTTAATACCTTTCAAACCTAATTTAGCAGGTAATTCAAGAGATAAGACTGACAATGAGCCAAAACCTCACTAATAGCATCCCTGACTCAACATCTGTCACATCAGTTGCCCTGTCCAACCGCGCTGTTCTGAGGGGAACCGCTGAAGGGCTGCGGACCCGTCCGAGAAAACGCTCGACCGAAACAGAATCGCTTGGCGATTCCTTGCGCTTCTATTTCGGCGAATATTTTTCAGGAATTCTCTTTCTGGGCGCGCTTTTTGGATTTACATTCTTACTTCCTACGGCAATCTCCAAACCGGGAAAGTTGGTGCTTGACATGATTGATAAGTCTTTGAAAAAATGCTTGGATATTTTCGGCGCCCTGCTGGGATTGCTCCTGGCATCGCCTTTATTTCTGATAGTTCCGATACTGATTAAGTTAGACAGCCGCGGTCCGGTCTTTTATCTTCAGGACAGAATCGGCATCAATCGTCGTCGCCGGCATCGCCGTGCTCTTAATATCGAGCACTCCGATGATATTCGCCGGGTGGAGCGACGTCGCGAAGACTTGCTGGGGAAACCTTTCAAGGTAATCAAATTTCGCACCATGGTGCAGGATGCCGAAAAACATTGCGGGCCCGTCTGGGCGACTCAGAATGACAACCGGATTACCCGTTTAGGGCGGTTCCTCCGCAAAACCCGTATTGATGAAGTGCCGCAACTGCTGAATGTCCTTAAAGGGGAAATGTCTCTGGTTGGTCCCCGCCCCGAGCGCCCTTTCTTTGTCAAAGACCTCTCGCAAAAAGTGCCGGGTTACGCCACCCGTCTGAAAGTCAAGCCGGGCATTACCGGTCTGGCGCAGGTGCGCGTAGGATATGATTCCTCGGTCGATTCGGTGGTCGAGAAGGTGAAAAACGACATTGTTTATATCCGCAACTGGTCGATCTGGAGTGATATTAAAATACTGCTGAAAACCGTAGTGGTGGTTGCGACAGGACGAGGCGCCTGTTGAGTGCCGATAATGCAGAAAAGTTCAAAAGCCCGCTTAAAAGGCGGGCTCAGGGTGTTGACAAAATGGTCGACGCCCTTTTTTTATTTTGCCATT
>DYGG01000019.1:0-43649 GCA_020724775.1 Ignavibacterium sp.
CGGTCGAGATTGTTGGCAATAACGGCCGACGCCGCCTGCAGGATAACCTCCGTAGAGCGGTAATTCTGTTCCAGTTTGATTACTCTGGCGCCGGGGAAATCGGCTTCGAAATTAAGAATATTGCTGATGTCGGCTCCGCGCCAGCCGTAAATCGATTGGTCTTCATCTCCCACCACACAGATGTTCTGCCCGGGACCGACCAGATGGCGGAGCAGTTTGTACTGGCTGTGATTGGTATCCTGATACTCATCGACCAGAATATATTTGAACCGCTCCTGGTATTTGCGACGGATAGGTTCATTGGTTTCAAGAAGTCTCACCGACTGGAAGATGAGGTCGTCGAAATCAAAAGCGGCGCACTGCCGAAGTCGTTCCGTGTAGCGAAGATAGATTTCGGCGGTGCGGGTTTCGAAATATCCGGAAGCCCTGGCGGCAAAGGAAGCGGCGTCTTCCATCCGGTTCTTGGCGGCGGAAATTTTGTGTTTCAATGCCGAAGGAGTGAACTGGTTCCGATTGAATTTCAATTCATCTATGCAGGTGCGGATAAGCGCGGTGGCATCATCTTCGTCAAAGATGCTGAAGTTTGACGGGTATCCGATTGCGGAGGCTTCATAGCGGAGAAGACGAGCGCAGAAAGAATGGAAGGTTGAAACAGTCAGGGACTGCGGGGTCTCGCCGAGAATTCCGGCGATTCGCTCCTTCATTTCGTTGGCGGCTTTGTTGGTGAAGGTAACGGCCATGATATTATAAGGCTGTGCCAGCCGCCGGGCGAGAATATAGGCGACCCGGCTGGTGAGAACCCGTGTCTTGCCGGAACCGGCGCCGGCGATAATGAGAAGCGGTCCCTCGGTGGTGATAACCGCCTCTTTCTGCACAGGATTCAGTTTTTCAATAATCTGGTCAGGAGTCATACGGGAAATATATTCAACATTGCCGGAAGGATAATGGTTTTATCGCCGCCCCAGAATCGCTTTCAATTAAAGAGCCCGCCGGCGGCGGGCTGGATTTTATTACTGGCGGATGACAATCCGGGCTAAAGCAACTATCCTTTGAACGACTTGATTGCCTCGTCAATGGTATCGCGAGTTTCAAATATGGTAACCAGCCGGGTAATAGTCAAAAGCGACTGAATTCCTTTGGTCACATTGGACAGGCGCAGTTCACCGTTATTGTTTTTCATGGTCGTCAGGGCCGAAATCAGCATCCCCAGGCCGATTGAACTCATCCATTCCACTTTGCCCAGGTCAACCACTACTTTCTTTTTTCCGGAATTGACCAATTCGTGCAACTTTCCGTGAAACATAGTGGCGTCGGGACCACCCATGACTTTCCCTTCCAGATGGATAATAGCCACATCACCCTTAATTTCGTCGCTAATCTTCATTCTATTTCTCCGGTCTGTACGGTTGTAAATATCACTATTATATGCCCTGAGGGCGATTCAGACCGGAATTTTATCGAAAAGGATGTCAAAAAGCAAGGGGAATATTCCGTGGAGACCGGGTCTTTCGACGTCGCTTAACCGAGCGAATATTGTGTTGCGGCTGACGGGGGGGATTCAATCGGAATTGATTTAGCAGTCTGAGTATGTTATTTTGGAGCGGTAAGGTATTCTTAAATGAGTTCGCCACGGGAACATAAGGGATTCTTCCGCCGGCTGGCGCCGGCCTTCAAAGCATTTGGCTATAAGAAGGGTAGAAAAGCAGAAAGGGGGGATGAGACGGAGCGGATTCGGGTAATGTACGAATGTTTCCGCGAAATCCTCAGCCTCAATGACACCACTCTGCAACTCATAGCCGATATCGAAGACCGACTTTCGGGCCGAGTCGAATTTTCGCTTAACGCCATAGTGAGGAGAATTCGTCGCGGCGTTCTGGATGTATTTGCGATGGTCAAAGACCTCGACCAGTTAGCGCCGGGGAAATATAAGGCTCTCTACGATTCGCTGCGTCGGATAAATGCGGAAATTGAATCGGGACTCTCGGCGCCGCGTGAAGTCGCATCAGGACCGCTGGTAATTCCGCTTCAGGATCTTCGCGCCGGCGACAGTTCCCTGGCTGGCGCCAAAATGGCAAACCTGGGCGAGATCAAGAACGTCTTGGGACTGAATGTCCCCGATGGTTTTGTTGTCACAACCACCGCCTTCACCCGATTCATGTCACAGAATGACTTCATCGACCGTGCCCAGCGGCTGGAAGAACTTCTGGAGGAATACGGGCAGCGTGTCACGGCCGAGGCGTCACGGGAACTCCAGCAGGCGATTATCAACGCCCCGCTGAATAAGGAACTTGAGAACGCCATCGAAAAGGGCTACGCCGAACTTTCGGGAGGCGAGGAAATTCTTTTGGCGGTGCGAAGCAGCGGTGTGGGTGAAGATAATGCGGCGTCACATGCCGGTCTTTACTATACCGAGTTAAATGTCGGTAAATCGTGGTTGTTAGATTCGTACCGCTGGGTGCTTGCCAGTTCTTATCAACTGGGAGCGTTGCTGTACCGATTAAAATACGGACTGACATCCGAGGATGCGTACATGGCGGTAGGGTGCCTTCGTATGATAGAGCCGCGCTGCAGCGGAGTAATCTTCTCCCGCAGTTTCGATGACTCGGAGGCCGACAAAGTCGTCATCAGCGTCACTCCGGGCGAAATGATGGGCGGCGACGGCGCCAATGTAAAAACGGCTGACCTGATAGTCTCCTCGGGATTAGAGAGTGACCAGATTCCCTCCTGCCTCAGAGAGGATGACCTCACCGAATTGATAAAGGCGGCTCGCAGGCTGGAGACACACTTCCGCTCCCCTCAGGATATAGAATGGCTCATCGGACGGGACGACAAATTATATATAGTGCAGAGCCGCTCCATGGTGGCTTTGAAGCCGCTGGGTGAAAAACTGAAATTACTATCCGAAATGACGCCGGAGCCGCTTCTCAGCGGCGGAGCGGTTGCCAGTCCCGGCGCCGCCATGGGAAAAGTCTATCGGGTTAAAGACCCGGCGAAACTGGAAGGCTTTCCCGACGGCGCTGTTCTGGTGACGTCGCAGTCTTCGCCCCGGTTTGCCCAGGTGATGAGCCGCTGCGCCGCCATCGTGGCAGAGCAGGGTTCTCCCATAAGCCATATGGCGATACTCGCCAGAGAATACAATATCCCCACGATTGTCGGTCTTATAGAGGCAATGTCAGTTCTTAATGACGGCATGCTGGTGACAGTCGATGCCACCGGACGTCGCATTTTCGAGGGGGAGTGGCTCGCGACAGAAGCGGGAAGTTTTGTACAGAGCGTACGGGACAGCTCGCCGGCGATTCAAAGACTGCTGAAACTGGCGCGACTGATTACTCCTTTGCAATTAGTCGATGCCACCTCGCAGGAATTTGTGCCGGAAAACTGCCGCTCGCTGCATGATATCACCCGGTATGTTCACGAGAAGGTTTTTGAGGAGATTTTCTATCTGGGGAACAAAGCCAGTCTTTCGGCTCCGGCATATCTCAAACTGGACGGCAATCTGCCCTACGACGTTCTCATATTGGATGTCGGCGGCGGCCTTGCCGAGGATGCGCGGAAAACCAAACGGGTGCCGCTTTCTCAAATTGTTTCGTATCCGATGAAGGCGTTCATGGAAGGGCTTTGCGATGCAAGAATAGTCTGGGATAAACCGCGGGCCGTTTCCACCAGCGGATTTATTTCGGTGCTTGGAGAGAGCATTGCCGGTCCGCCGGCGGAAGCGCAAGGAGTGGGGCGACCGTCATTTGCGATCATCTCAGACCGGTATATGAACTTCAGCACCAAAGCCGGGTATCATTTCAACACCGTGGATACTTATTGCGGCAAAAGTTTGAACAAGAATTATATACATTTTCGGTTTGAAGGGGGCGCCGCGGCAGAAACACGGAGAGAGCGCCGTGTCAAATTTCTTAACCTGATACTCTCAGCGCTGAATTTCGAAGTGCAGTGCCGTGGTGATATTGTGGTAGCCCGCCTGCAGAAATATGACCGGGAATTTATGTATTCCCGGCTGATAGAACTGGGACGTGTGACTCTTTGCTGCCGTCAGTTGGATATGCTTATGGATACTGACGACAGCCCGGAATTTTTCGCGCGGGCATTTCTTGCCGGCGAGATGGATAAATTCTAAAAATGGCGAAGACATCAGGGGCAATTGACGAACTAATGCCCTCCCTTTATCAATTCCTGCTGATGACTCAAATTCATCACTCTGATTCCGGAGAGGGCGCCGTCCTTGTCCCGGTAAGAAATCCGAACAATGTCGCCGGCCACCGGTTGCAGACCCATATCGGCTTTCGCCAGTGAAATCAGGTATTCGTTGTGGGGCGGATTCTCATCGGCAAGGCGAAGCATTTTCGATTCCGCCTGATACTCCACTACCGTTCCCTGCGCGACAAGCGGCGCCTGACCGCAGGAGATAATCATGAAAAGAACCGTTATCAAGGCTACGGAAAGAAGGAGAGATTTCATTTTCTTACCTCCCGGTCAGTCGAAACAAAACTCTTTGCGCCGGCCGTGCGGCGCTCTTTCATTACGCCCCGAATCAAGAGAGTTATGATGACGAGACTGATGACGATTCCGGCGGTGAGAATCAAAATTGAAGACAGCAACTGCAAATTCATCTGTTTGAAAAGCACCGAGGCGCAGGCGATGAAGATAGTCACGGCGAAAAGCAGGCGGATGGAGTAGCCGCGGACATATTTGACCGCGACCGTTCCAAGTTGGGCGCCGATAGCCGCTCCCAGCAGCATATACATCGCCGCCAGCAAGTCAACGCGCCCCTTGACACCGTAAGTGAAGGCGCCGTAAGCGCCGGTTATCATCACTTCAAAAAGGTCGGTACCGACCGCCACCAGAGTAGGGCAGCCGACCAGATAGATTAAAGCCGGCATCCGGATAAACCCGCCGCCGACACCAAGAACGCTTGCCACTACACCGGTTACAAGACCGACAAGGACCGGAAGCCAGAGGGAGCACCTGATTTTGGACGTCTTGAAATGAATCATCGGCGGGATATTTATCCTCTGCAATTTCTGGGCGAGGGTATGTTTATACTCTGCTTTGGGCGCTCCTTCTTTCACCGCTTTTCGCTGCCGGCGAACATGGGACAGGTAGTCATACAAAACGTAACTTCCGATTAAAAAAAGAAAGATAACATAGATTTTCCGGATAACTGATTCCGCCAGTCCGATCCGTTCCAGGTACATTACCAGGCTGGCGCCCAGTTCCATGCCGACGGTAGTGCCGATAATCATCGATACCGCCAGGCGCACATCGACATTGCCGAACTTGCCGTGACGAATGGTGGAGACTATTGATTTTCCTCCCATATGCGCCAGGTCGGTGCCGATAGCATACGGCATGGGGAAACCGAAAATGTTAAGCGCCGGCGTAACAATCCAGGCGCCGCCGATTCCAAAAAAACCGCCGCATACGCCGACCGTCGTGCCGATGAGGAGCAGAAGCAGAACATTGAATTCCATTCCGGCAACCGGCAGATAGACATTGAAGATATCCATAGTTAATTTTTTCCTTGGAGTTCTTGTTCAAGAGTTATTCATGATGGTCCAGTTTACCGAGATTGATGCCGAGCAGAACCAACGAGCGGTCCATCAGGTAGCCGAGAGCCAGCCCCATGATTGCCATAATCGCAACGACTAACAGACCGAAAGTCCAGAGATTGTCGTTGTAGATATCAGCAATCCACTTGGATAGTCCCGGCTCCATATTACGGGTGTCAGCGACATTATATAACTTGGTCGCCGGTTTTCCTCCCCCCGCGGCATAAGCCAGCAGCGGCAAAAGAAGCAGAGATGAAATGACAAGAAGTACCAAAACAACTTTTAGAAAGTGGTGGGAACGGACAGAACTGCCCGCCTTGATGCGATAGTCCAAGAGTCACCTCCCGCGCCCAACGAGGGCGCGACATGATGGATTTACCTTACACTGACAATAAAAATAATGGTAATTGACCAAACTGTCAATCAATCAATAACAGAACCGAATATATTTTTTACCACGTCGCAACAAGTTACAGAGCGATAACGATTGTGAAATTGTGATATATTTCACATAATACCAAAGAGTTAGGTGGAACAAGTGGGTGTGATCAGTTAATAGCGGACTATTATTGTCGGCTATCAACCGAGGAGAACGCGGCTCATTTATGAAATTATTTTAAAGTATTTCGGTCGAGAATCTTTACTGACATTTCCGGATGGTATCGCAAGAACTTCGACGATTACGGGGGTGGCGCCGCTTATGGAGATAATATCGCCACTCTTGATTTGGTGCGCCGGCTTGGTGCGGCTGTTGTTCAACTTCACCAATCCACCTTCGGTCATCTCTTTGGCTAAGGTGCGCCGCTTTATCAAACCGACCGTCGAGAGGTAATCATCCAGGCGCATACGGGAAAATTAATTCAAGGGGCGAATTTCGACGAATATCTGCTCTTTGACCTTCTCAATCCATCGGTCAACAGATTCACCGGTCTTCGACTGACGAGCCATCTCTTTAAGACGGTCATAGTCTGTTTCAGGAGAGAACTGGCGCGCCTCCTGATATTCCAAGAGTTTCAATATATGCAGACCGTATTCAGAGCGAACGGGACCGTAGATGTCGCCGATGTTCTTGATACTGTCAACGGCGCTGATGAATTCCGGCGGAAGATCGGCTTTGGCAAACCAGCCGAGTTCTCCTCCCTGTTTGCGGGTCTCATCATCGGCAGAAAAAATCTTCGCCAGTTCCCGAAAATCGGAGCCGGCAAGAATTGCCTGCTTGAGAGAATCTGCCAGTCGAAAAGTCAGGGCGGAATCGGAGGGAGCGGGAAGGACCTCAAAGAGGATATGCCGGAGATGCGCTTTGTCGCCCGCTTTCTCCTCACACTTGATTATATGAAATCCAAATTCGGTGCGAACGACGCCGGAGATTTCACCGGGCTGAAGGTTGAAGGCGGGACGGGCAAATTCCGGGACGACGTCATCTCGCGTGATGAAGCCGAGGTCGCCGCCTGCCAGCGCTACCGCCTGCGGCGAGTACTGCGCCGAAATCGTCGCAAAATCGGCTCCTGCGGCAACATTCTTTCTCACTGACTCCGCCAGTTGACGGACGGAATCTTCGGTGGCGCCGGAAGGCTGAAAGGTCAGTAAGATATGCGCCAGACGGACCGCCTCCGGCTGGTCGGGAATGGAATCGCGATATTTGTCATAAAAATCCATTACCTCCTGCCGCGAAATGGCTACGGCAGAGAGTTTCTTGGAAATCAGTTTCTGCTTTAAGAGGTGATTCTCAATTTCCGGGCGAAGCCGTTTCTTGAACAGCCTCAGATTAAGCCCCTCCTTGGCAAGTTCGCCGAGAAATGCCTCCTCGGTGGGGAACTGCGAAGCGATGTTGCGGATATGCTCGTCAAGAGTCTGGTCGATTTCCTCGGATGAAACTTTGATGGAGGTATCTTTGCGGGCTTCAATCTGAATCAACTTCTCCATAATCATCTGCTCCAGAATTTCCTTTTGCAGACGCTCCGCTTCTTCCTGATTGGCAGGTCGGATTTTGCGTTGAATGGCGACCATCTGAATCTGTGCCGCCAGTTCCGAGGTCAGAATCGGCTCGGAACCGACGATAGCCGCTATCCGCTCCACCGGTTCTGCCGCGAGCGATGCCGCCGGAAAGAGACAAGCGCCAATCGCCGCCGCGATTATGGCACTGATGATGAAGTTGAACTGCTTATTCAAATCTTAACCCATAGTGGAATCAGCCGGCGCATACTTGGCTTTATTGATACTGGCGCGGAGATTCTCTTCATATATGGTAACGTCAATGCTCTCTTTTTGCTTCGCTACCCAGTCCGCGAGGGCTTTGTTGCGTCGCTCCCGCTCCAGTTTATCTTTGATATTCTGCTTGACGACGTTGAAATCGCGGATTTCTTCCGCCTGTTTATCAGCGACATAAATAACCGCATACCTCTGGATGGTCGGGATGGGACCGGCGATATCGCCTACTGCGGTTTGGTCAACAAACTTAAAGAGGTCGGGATAGTAGCGGTGGTCCGTGACTCCGAGGTCGCCGCCGGTGCCACGTTTCCCGGGACGCTCGGTATATTCGTCGGCGAGTTTCTTGAATTGCGCCAGGGAGCGAATCTGGCTTTTCAGTTTTTGCGCCAACTCCTCCGATGAAACCAGAATCTCATAGAGGTGCGCTTTCGGCGGCACAGTGTAGTCGGCAATATGGTCTTCATAATATTGGCGCAATTCACCGTCATCCGGCGGCGGAGGATAAATCAGAGAATCATTTTCCATGATATCGGCCATCGCCAGTTCCCGGAAACGGGTTATCTTTCGCTTGAACTCCGGGTCGTTTTCCAGACCGACTTTGCGGGCTTCGACACCGAGAATTTCCATCATATTCATCTGGAAAATAAACTCCGCCATAGCCTCGGTATTGTCAAAATCAGGCTTGGGGGCGCCGCGAAGTTTCTTCACTTTGGAGAGATAATCGCCCAGAGAAATCTGGCCTCCTTCCCAGGTCGCCAGAATCAACTCTTTTTCATCACGGTCGAGTTGCGCCAGGTCGAAATCATTCTTGGGAATCTGCTCCAGCAGTTGCGGCGGATATAAAGCCGAGCGGCGATGAAGAACATAGTCGCAGGTGGAGGTCTCAACTTTTATCGGATATTTCGCTTTAATGCTGTTGGTATAATTCTCGAGGATTTCGAATCGTTTTAGATTGTCCAGGGTGGCACGAATCTGGTCTTTCATCTTATCGAAACTCTGGCGCTCTTCGTTTATGGCGCGGTCAGCCACCTTTACTATATGCCAGCCAAACCTGGTCTTGAAAGGAGTAGAAATCTCCCCGGGATTGAGTTTAAAGGCATTTTCCTCAAAGATATGGTCCATTCTTCCGCGCGAGAAATACCCAAGGTCGCCGCGATTGGTGCGGGCCGTTTGGTCTTTGGAGTAGCGGACGGCCAGGTCCTCGAAGGAGGCGCCGTTCTTGATGCTATCCAGAAGCATCTTTGCCGAATCCTCGGTCGAGACCAGAATGTGGGAGGCTTGAATTTTATATTCTAACTGATTGTAGAAATCTTTAAGGTCGTCCTCATTAATCTTGATCTTGTCGTTGATTTCGCGCTGATAGAGGATGTCAAGAAGGAAGCGGTCATAACTGGCAAGCACGATGCGGTTGACTTCTTCGGAGGCATCTATATTTCTCTTGTAAGCCTCTTTAATCAACAGCCTCTGCATGACAAGACTGTCGAGAACGGCGCGACGGCTTTCATATTCATCTTGATAGGAGGCAAAATTCATTCGGCTCTGCCCGTAGATTTCATCCATATCACGGGCGGTAATCTCATCGCCGCCGACACGGGCAAGGACCAATTCGTCCTTCTTGCCGCAACCGGTCAGGAATGAAAGCACCAGAATGATGGTTAAGGCTGCGGTTAAAAGCAGATAGCGTTGTTTCATAAATCGTTATTCCTCATTAATTCACATCAATTTATACCAATAGCGCCAGGGTAAGTTCCTCCCTGCGGAATCAAAGGGTGAACTATACAACTGAGGACTACATATTGCAAGAGGTTTTTGAAGTCAACCTGACCCTGCGATGACTTTAAGTTATTGTATTATATTGGATTTGCTCGATAGTTGGCCTTAGTAGATGATTATTTCGAAACGGCCGTGAATCAGAGAGCAAGAATTGACATCAGGAGACTACACGCTGACTACAGTAACCGATTCTGAATGAGACTTCTTGCGGACGAAACTTATAGCGGTTTTATTCCCGACTTATTATACTCTAATCCGATTACCAAGAGCGAAGCAAGTACTGTGGTAAATATTTAACAATCGGTAGGCATTTATGTTTAGGATACTCAGGCAGTTAGAAAAAATCGTGGTGGTGGCCCTTCTTGGCATGATGATGCTGGCCGTCCTTGTGTCCACTATTGAATTAGCGTTCGTGCTTTTTCGAGAGATTTCCAAGCCTCCAGTATTGCTTCTCGATTTAACAGAATTACTGGAGGTTTTTGGCTTCTTTCTCATGGTGCTAATTGGATTGGAGCTTCTCGAGACTATAAAAGCGTACGTCACAGAAGACAGAGTTCATGCGGAAGTAGTCTTCTTGGTCGCATTGGTGGCAGTATGCAGAAAAGTTATCATTATAGATTATCGGGAAATCACACCAGTTTTATTGTTCGGCATATCGGCCCTGATTGTGGCTTTGGGAGCAGGGTACTTCCTTGTAAGGCGGGCACTTAGTTATCCCATTCGGGAAGAGAATTCTCACTAAGGTAATTGCCACATTGTTTTGAATACCCCGACTATAAGCATGTTGTCACATATGGCAGGCAATATCGGAAAAGGTTGTGTCCTAATCCGCTTTTTAATAGTTTCTCCAAGAATACTTTGAATAGGGTACGGAGGTAGTAATGCTTAGAGTGTCTTATAGTAAAAGATTCTTCGTCTTCTTAATTGTCTTATCAGGTTTGTTATTTACATCCGCATTAATTGCTTCTGACAAGCATGAGGCAGGTAGTGACCTTGTCCACCACGACGATGAGACGACCGCCGAGTGGCTCGGCATTATAGCGATTGTACTAGTCGGTCTGATCACGATTATGCTGGCAGCCAGGTTGGGAAAAGGCATTTGGGAGAGGATTCGGAGACCGGCAGTCGCACCAGGGACGGGTGAAGGAAAGAGCCATCCGAGGAGAATGTCCGAGGAAATATGGCATGCAGTTGAAGAGTTCCGAATTTATGAAGAACTGCAGAGCCGGATTGAAGGATTGGAAGATAACATTGTGGCTGAGCGTCTATTGTTTTATGGACCAAATACTCTTCCTGTAAAAGAACCGCCTACAATTTGGGTTATTCTACTGCGTCAGATTTTGAATCCCCTAATATTTATATTACTTGCCGCAGCGGTTGCCTCGGTAGTAATTGGTGAGGCCACCGACGCCTCATTTATCTTGGTGGTAATCGCATTGAATAGCGGGCTGGGAGCTTATCAAGAATATCACGCTGAAAGAAGCGCCGCCAGCCTGCAACAGATGCTCAAAATAAGAGCCCGCGTACGTCGCAATGGGAAAGAGCGGATAATCCCCTCTGAGGATATTGTGCCGGGAGATATCGTCATATTGGAATCGGGGAATAAAGTGCCCGCGGACCTTCGTCTCCTGCAGTCAAATAATCTTGCATCTGATGAGAGTTTCTTGACCGGCGAATCGATAGCGGTAGAGAAGAAACCGGGGGTATTGCCGGAAGAAAGCACGGTGAGTGAGCGCAAGAATATTCTCTTTGCCGGTTCGACAGTTACGTCGGGGCGAGGGATAGGTATTGTCGTTGGTACCGGCACCGAGACACAGGTTGGGATTATCGCGGAGACTGTGACCGAGTCTGAGGGCGGCAAGCCGCCTCTGGTCTTAAGGATGGAACGATTTGTCAAACATATCAGTATTCTAGTACTGGTAATAAGTGCCTGCCTGGCGGTGCTTCTAAAATTTCAAGGTTACGAGACCGCCCAGATATTTTTCTTAGTTGTTGCCCTGGCAGTTTCCGCTATCCCAGAGGGGCTTCCGGTAGCGCTGACTGTCGCCCTCTCCATAGCCACTAAGAGAATGTCACGGCGGAATGTGGTAGTGCGTAAGCTGACGGCCGTAGAGAGTTTGGGCAGTTGTACGGTAATTGCCAGTGATAAGACCGGCACTTTGACAGTAAACCAGCAGACAGCGCGCCTGATAGTATTCCCGGATGGTAATTCTTTTAGTGTCACAGGAGAGGGTTACAATGGGGAGGGAGAGATTGTCACAGCTGCAGGGGGGAATGTATCGGAGGCGTCAAGGGAAGAACTGACTAAACTTTCCGAACTGACAGTACTGGCGAACGAAGCGTCATTGACAAAAGACAGGGAGCAGTGGCAGTACCATGGTGACGCCATAGATGTGGCCTTTCTGGCAATGGGCTACAAATTGGGCATAGATCCAGCGGAAGTTAAGAGCCGCCTGGAGATAAGGGGTGAGATTCCCTATGAATCGGAGCGCAAATTCTCAGCGGCATTTTATGAAAAAGATGGAAAAATATACATTGCCGCCAAGGGAGCGGTCGAAACAATACTGGACTACTGCTCACAAATGATTCAGAAAGGCAACCTTGTAGATTTGGACCGCAAGAAGATCGAGCAACTGGAGCAATCAATGGCAGGAAAAGGTCTGCGTGTACTTGCGGTAGCCGGCGGTGAGTGGGGCGGTACTCAGTTTGACAAGAGTCATGCAGAATTGCCGTCGTCATTGATATTCCACGGACTTGTCGGATTCATTGACCCGCTTCGCCCGGAAGCAGTAGAGTCTGTAAAGAAGTGCAAATCTGCCGGAATCAAAGTCATCATGATAACCGGAGACCATGCCGCGACCGCTGCGGCCATTGCCAAGGAGCTTGGTCTGGCGGATTCGGAAGAGGCGGTGGTCACGGGGCGGGATTTGATTGATTCTGGTACCCCTGATAGTCCCGCATTTCAGAAGCGTGTCTTGTCGACTCATGTATTTGCGAGGGTCTCCCCCGGCCAGAAACTTGAGATTGTCGATGCCTTGATTCGCAGCGGAGAATTCGTGGCGGTTACGGGCGACGGTGTCAATGACGCTCCGGCCCTGAAGAGGGCAAACATAGGTGTGGCAATGGGTTCGGGAACTGATGTGGCTAAAGAAGTGGGCTTAATGATTGTTACCGATGACAATTTCGCGTCAATTGTTGCCGGCGTGGAGGAAGGGCGATTTGCTTACGATAACGTGCGTAAAGTCATATACTTACTGATTTCAACAGGTGCGGCGGAGGTTTTGATGTTTTTCTCAGCGGTCTTAGCCAATCTGCCGATTCCGCTCCTTGCCGTGCAGTTACTCTGGCTAAACCTGGTAACTAACGGCATACAGGATGTCGCCCTGGCTTTTGAAGGAGGGGAGCCGGGAGCCATGAAACGCAAACCACGCCGACCCGAAGAAAAAATATTCGATTCGCGGATGGTCATGCAAACCATAGTGTCAGGTTTAACCATTGGCGCTGTTGCCTTCATATACTGGTATTGGGCGGTCCGGGTTGAGAATATGGACGAAGCCCTCGCCCGCAATAGCATTTTGCTTCTGATGGTACTGCTTCAGAACGTTCACGTTTTCAACTGCCGTTCGGAATCAGTTTCGGCTTTTAGAGTCCCGTTCAGCCGCAATATTATACTTGTTGTTGGTGTATTTGTGGCTCAGGGTATTCATATTCTCAGTATGCACACCCCCTTTATGCAGACCATACTTGGAGTGGAGCCGGTTTCAATCAGCCAATGGCTATATTCATTGGTGCTGGCTCTCTCAGTATTGCTTGTAATGGAAATCTACAAGATGGCTTTTCGGAGAGAACAAAAGGCGTATTGACAACTAATTCATGTAAGTCCAAGAGGAGACGAAAGTGACAGCTGTCCTGGAGAAATGACTTTGCGCGGGAGGAGGCCTGGAAATTCAGATGAAGAAGACAAAAGTAATCAGAATATAGACCGGTATCAGAATCAGGGTGGAGTAAAACATATACCCGAAGAAGTGTGGAACCGGGACTTTGAGTTCTTCGGCTATCGATTTCACCATAAAATTGGGTCCATTACCTATGTAGGTATTGGCGCCCATAAAGACGGCGCCGCAACTGATGGCTTTCAGCAGTTCGTTGCTGACACCGGCGACGGTATCGCCCACTGAGGGGATGGCGGCGGTCACGCTCTGCGCCAGAGAGAAAAAGGTCAAATAAGTAGGGGCATTGTCAAGAAAGGAACTGAGGCTTCCGGTGTACCAGAAAAACTGCCACGGTTCAGTGATGCCGAATTGGGAACCTTTTAGTCGCAGGAGTACTATCAGCGGCACCATCGTAACAAAAATTCCGGCAAAGAGGATGGCGACCTCGTTGATGGGGTGATAAGTAAACTTATTATCCTTGCGGACTTTTTTGGTGGTGAATTTGAGCGATAGCAGTGTCATGGCGACCATGATGAATTCACGATACGGCATCGGTGCCTGAAATGCGACCGAGAGCACAACCCCCAGAAGAAACAGAACATTGATGGCGCCACGAACCCCGGCCGGGGTGGCGGCGGCGATATCTCTCTTTATGTCGCGCTTGGTCTCCCGCGAGCGGGCGTGACGGTCCCAGATGTAGAATATTGTCAGGACTATGGCAAGAGCGGTCAGCCATTCCGGAATAAGCGCCAGAGTCCAAGTAAACGGGACTCCTTTCAGATACCCCAGAAAGAGCGGCGGGTCGCCCAGCGGTGTGAGGCATCCGCCTATATTGGATACAGTGAAAATGAAGAAAATCGGAATATGTTTGATATGCTTCCGCTCGCTATTGGTGCGCAACATCGGTCTAATCAGCAGCATGCTGGCGCCGGTGGTCCCGATGAAATTCGCCACCACCGCCCCTATCGCCAGGAGAAGGGTATTATTTCGCGGAGTTGCTTCGAGGTTGCCGGTAACCAGAATTCCACCCGAAATTATATAGAGTGACGCCAAAAGAATGATGAAAGCGAGGTAATCGAGAAAAGTATGCAGCAATTCTCCGGGGAGATTGATGATAAGAAAAAGCAGAACGGGAAGGCTGGAGAGGGTGGAGACAATTGCCTTATTGCGGTTCTTCTCCCAGAAATGGGGAAAGGCGAGCGGCATCACCGCGATTGACAGCAAGAGGATTCCAAAAGGGAAACAGATGAGAAGCGGGATGGAGACATTTTCGTGCATAATTGGGGCTGAATAAATCAATAGACAGCCGGAAAGTCAAGCGCTCATTTCCACTTTTCGAGTTCTGATATTATTCCGGAGTCAATATCGATACCTATTCCAAAATTGCCTGCGCCGTGACTGCTGTTGTTTGGAGCCGGGGTCAGCCAGATATGTTTGTCGGCAGCGCGGGAATGTGGGGCGCCGGCGGAATCGGAAAAAGAGATATAACGATCTTCCCCGCCGATATCGATAAAACAGCCGAAAGAATTGCAGTAGGTGTAGTAAGGAGTCAGTTTTGACGGTTTTCGATAATCATCCCGATAAGTGGCTTCGCCCAGACCGGGGGTCCCCTGCCCCAGGGCATATGTATCGTCACCGCCGATATCAAAGAGAAATCCGTTAGAGCGGATTTGCGCCAGCCCCATTGAAATCATTTTGGCTTTGTAGGAATCATTTCCGCCGATATTTATCAGGAAAGCGTTGGTATAGTCCCAGCCGAAACCGAGAGCGGCGCCGGCGGTTTCATAGAGTTCATGTTTATCATTGCCCCCTTCATCAATCAAGATGCCGTTACAGTAATGGGCTCCGGAGCCCTGAGTAAAGTAACAGGATTGGTAGATATCATCCCCCGCGCCATCAAAAGCAATGCCAGTGGCGAACCAGTAACCACACCCCAGGGTCCAGTTGCCGGAGAGATAATGGTCGTTGCCGGAAATATCGATAATTGCCCCCAGCCCTCCCGCCCAGGCATGGCCATCGGTACCGTCGCCACGACGTCCGAAACCGGCTCCCTGAGCGCTATTGCCGTTAATTATCATATTCGAATGATAATCGCCGCGGTTGAAAACTTTTGAGTACGGCTCGGCTTTGTAGCGGTCATCGCCGGAATAGTCAGCCAGAACTCCGACACCGCCGCCAACTCCGCCAAACCCCTGACCATCACCATAAAGGTAGTATTCGTCTTTTCCGGCGACATCGAAACAAAGCCCAATTCCGAAATAGCCGCACCCCTGCGCCGCAAGTTCTGCCGAATATTGGTCATTGCCGCCTAAATCGGCGAGCATGCCGACTCCAAATAGCCCGGAGCCCTAGCTGAAATCTTTCCCGGAATAGCGGTCGTTGCCGGCGACATCCAGCAAAATGCCTACGCCCAGTAATCCCGCTCCCATGGATGGATTTTCGGAAAGAGATTCATAGGTATCGTCACCGCCAAGGTCGATAAATAAGGAGACCGGATTGGAAATTTTCGAGGTCGCGCCGCAGGCTCCGGTGAATTTAGCGGAATTTCCGAAATCTATTACGATAAGGGTATGATCGGTATCGTAAGTCTTCTCTTTTGCCCCTTTCAAACTGCCGGCTCCCAGAAAAGCGATTCTGCCAAAAGGGGTCATCAGTTCAAAGGAAAGGTTTTCCGGCACGCCGCCATAAAAAATTAACGAATCGGCAATCATCTCCACCAATGCGGCGCCTTTCAGAGCGGCGTAATGGAGCGACTGCCAGTCAACATCCCGGGCGAGGTCATCAATTTCCGGATAATAAACGGTACCATCGGATTGATTGGAGGGGAGGTCGCGATTGTCAAAGACTTTTTGCATCGTCGCCGAGTTGCAGTTGCGGAAGGCGAGACGGCGCCAGCGGATGATGTCAGCCAGATTCTGCAGGGCAAAAGCAAGAATTCTTTCCGATTGCGGGGAAAGTTTGGAGGCGAATTCCTTGACCTTAGCGTGATAGTCGGGCCATTCGCTTTTATTACCGAAGGCATAATAAACCGGCGGCTTCCCGTCAAGGAGAAAGAGGGCGTCAATAGCCTTCTCCAGCGGATTAATAGTGTCTCCCAGCGGAATCAGATTCGCGGAGTAGTTGCGAAAACCGCCGAGGCGTCGGTCGACGCCGAGATTGTAGGTCAGATGATATAACGAGGTTGAAGAGGTGTCGAGACATTTTGGCTCCAGATATCGCTCGACGGCGTTTGCCATGGTCTTGCTGTAGTCATATAGTTTCAAAGGTTCTGCGAAAAGGGCGTCAAAGGAGGTCAGTTTATACGGAATATTTAGAGGAAAGCGGTTCCAATAGCCTTGCGGTCTGAATCCAATATCTTCAATTGAGATACCAACCGAATCAAGCGCCAGCCGGAGAATATCGGGCGGTGTTTCCGCCGCTGTCGGACTGCTGATGGTTACTATCAATGCGAAAATTAGAGAGAGTCGCCTCATTTTTCCTCCTTTGAGTATTTGCTATGATAGAAGCGAGGCGGAGAAGAAAGCAACATAAACTTTGGGGCAAAAAAAAGGCTCCCTCATCGGGGAGCCTTTTTCAATCATACAGCCGAGTTATTTCATCAAATACTTGAGTGAAACCTGCCATGCCAGAGGCTGCTGCATGCCGGAGATAAAATTAAAGCCATTGGTCACAATCTGCGGGTTGATAAAGGCATCCAGATAGAGATTGTTCCAGTGGAATCCGGCGCCGAGGAAGGTCTCGTTAGAGACGTAACTGCTGCGGTATTTGTACGTATAGGCGACATCATTGGCGTTGGCGACATAATCAACATATTTGTCATCGCTCTTGTACTTATTCCAATAAGACACCGCGCCGGCGCGAAGGTCGAGCCATTTGAAAACCACGGCGTCAAGACCGATACGAAAATACGGCAGGGTGAAATAATCGCTCTTATATTCCCGTTCCCAGTTAGTGGTATCATTCGGTTTATAAGTGTAGGTGTACTTGTCAAGCATGATACCGAAATCACCAATGGCAAGAACACCTTCCATCGGGCGATAATTCATGCCGAGACCGGCGCCGATGATGAAGTCCTTATATTCATCGGTCCGGAGTAAGGAATCAATGTTGGCAAAAGAGATACTGTCATAGGCGAGATATTTAACGCCGACTTTGCTGTAATCGAAACCGGCATACGGAATCAAGGTGACTTTCTGGCTGGCTTCGTAGAAATAACGGCCTACGGCGTTGAAGAAGAAGTTGCCGTCCGGCTCGGTTTCGTCATGACCGTTGTATTCCTTGTCGGTCCAGCTCATCAGGTCAACGCCGGCGGCAAGGTCGAGATTCCCTTCCATCATAGTCAGTCCGAAATCGAACCCGTAATTGCGGATACTTTCCTCTTCATAATTGGGATTATTGATATAACCGGTCACGGTATCGGTCTCATACTTGGAAGAGCCGCTGACATAGTTGAAATGGAAGCCGAACTTGTTGCCGCCCAGCATCCGGGCATAAAACAGGTCAATTCTCCGGTTGCTCTGGACACTCATGTCCCAGCCAAAAGGATAGTACGGGACATAGAACGGCTGATTGGTGGTGAAATAAAGGGCCAGAACAAAAGGATTAGTCTCGTTGAATTTGTAATGGATACCGAAATCAGTGAAGTTATAGCCATCGTCATTGGTCCCGGTCGGTTTTCTTAAATCCGGGTAGTCATATCCGCCATATCCGAACTCCCCGATGGCAATGTCAGGATAGTCATACAGAGTTGAGGGGAACATCCAGATATTGTTGTCATCACGGACAACCATATTGGCATCGCCCATGGTCAGAGTTCTGGTCAGGGTGGCGTAGACGCCGCTGGCGGCAAAAAGCACCACGGCCAGAGTAAGTATTATCAATTTCCTCATTTTCAGATCCTTCTTAAAATTTGCAGTTCAAATTTCCAATAAGAACAGGGCAAGCGAACATTAGTTTTCTTGCGATTTAACACCTCCTTCCCTGCAGGTTCAGCAGTTCACTGATCGGATTCCTTCAAATTTATGTTCCGTTCCTATGTCCATTGTCATCCGCAAAAAATAACGACACAGAGCAAATCTATGTCGGAAACAGTGAGGTTCAAATTATTGGAAGGATGTATAAAAAACCGGAAAGGGTTTGTCAATATCAAAATTTCTAAAAAAAATCCCCGGTTTGAATCAAACCGGGGACTGTAATGATGCTATTGGTAAGAACTTACCATTTTCTGCGGCGTGTATAACGTTTGGCAGTGGTTCTGCGCACGGTCGCTTTGGCTCTCCATGTGCGGGATTTCCGGGGAGAGGCGGCGGAGTAGCTCTTCCGTGAAGAAGTCGCGGCTTTAGCCCGACGGGTACGACTGGAAGAGGTGGGAGTCCAGTTCCATCTGGAGGTGACGGCACTGTAAGGCCAGTTGGTCTTGCTGGCGCGGGCCGTCCGCTTGCTGGCAGTCCGGCGTGATTTCCGACGAACTGTCGGTCTCGCCTTGCTTGTCATCCGTGAGGAAGCCTTCCAGGCCGGCGTTCTGCGGCTGGTGCTCTTTCGGGTCGTGGTCTTACGCGGTTTCGCACTCTTTCTGTTTCTACGATACGTCCGGTTAGGCATCTGATGCCTCCCTTCAACAGAGGTGAATGTTATCAAACCTGACTAAGCGGTTTGAGGTATTTGATTCAATTATTTTTTTCTATCGACATTTTTCCACACAGGTTTAGTACCAGACCGGTAATCGGTTGCATCGGTACAAATTCGCTCGAAAGTTGAACATCACCCTGCTTCGATTTTGAGCGACGAAATTCGGGATTAGGGGATGACCGCGACGGCAAAATGAGTCATCTGATACCGCCATTTTTGCTGCCCTCGGGGTGCAAATATGAAAATTGATTCACATTAATTGACGGAGTTGGCAGTAAAGAGGGCGGCGGGTGGCTTCAATGGAAGTGTGGCGCGCTTTCCATACCTACCTGCATAAGCCTCCTGTTTTGAACAGGTTAATCTGCCAGGCAAGTGTAAGCGGAAGATATCCTCAGGGAGAGATATTCCTCTTTTACCGGAGGCATACCCTTTGCTCAAACGATATGACGGAAGGAAAGTGAATTAAAGGAGAGTAGATGTTAGAGAACAAGTTTCAGCGCGGATTCACTTTGGAGAAACTGAGGGGGGTCGCCGAACCGAAAGTTCATCGGGACAGCGGCGGCTATTATATGTATACCCTTTCTGAGAACGTCAAAGTCTATTTCGAAGACTACTATCAATTTCTGGAGAAGATGTATACCCGCTGCCAGAGTGAAATAGTGGAACTGGAACAGCGCGCGCAGAACACTTCCTCCCATTGCTCGGAAACTTTATCCTACTACCGAGCCCGAATAATCACTCTTGAAGTGGCGCTGAAAACGGCACGCAGTTTCTACATTGACGGTTCCAATCTGGGCGTTATAATGACCCCCTGGTGTTTCGGCACGGTGGTGCTGGAGAAAGTTGAAATCTACCGCGAACGGCTCGCCCGCGGTGAGGTGAACGACCCGCACGTTCCGGAATTCCCCTATTATGTCATCAAGTATATGGATGAGATATATAAGAAAGTCCTGCTCGACCTGTTCGATTTTCCCGATGAGGCGTTTAAAATGCGCTGGCAATACAGCGAACTTCTGAAAAGATATTCCAAGGCGTTGACCAATATCACCCACTCCCTGAATTCGGTTCTGCTGATGATAAAAAATTACGGCGCCTGACCGTCATATCAGGCTCATTTCCTCCCTCCTATAGGTTCCCCCGGAGAGTATCTCCGGGGGTTTTTTTTGTGAGGAAACGGCCGTTTTTTGCCGATATAAATTTAAGAGATAAACCGGGGAGTGTTAGAGAGTAATCGGTATGTCGTTACTATTGCCGAAAATAGGGACCGAAACCAAATATCTGCCAATCTACCTGGAATCACTGCGGGTAGATACTATCCTCAATTTTGACCTTTATATCAAAATAAGCGGCGAGATGGTCCTATACCGCTCGGCGGACCTTCCTTTTACCGAGCGCACCCGTCAGAAACTTCTCGACAACAAAGTGAGCCGTCTCTATGTAAACTCCAAGGCGAAAGCCAAGTACCAGAAATATATAGAGCAGAATCTCGATAAGATATTGCTGGACAAAGAGATTCCTGAGGAGAAAAAGGCCGGTATTCTGTATGAGACCTCCAAATCGCTGATGAAGGATGTGCTGGAAAACCCGCAGTATGGGGAGAATATTCAGCGCTCCAAGACGATGGTGGAGAACCAGGTGGGTTTCATTCTGCGGGGGCAGGAGGCGTTTCATTCGCTCTTGAGAATCAGTTCTTTTGATTACTATACCTACACTAATTCGGTCAACGTCTGCACCTTTGCTATCGCCCTCGCCCAGCAACTGGGACGGAAAGATGAGCAGTATCTCCACGACCTCGGAATCGGGGCGCTTCTGCACGATGTCGGCAAATCGAAGATTTCGGAGCGAATTTTAAATAAGCGAACCGCCCTTTCCCCGATGGAATTCGAAATCATGAAGAAGCACCCGAAATGGGGAGTCGAAATACTGACCTCTACCGATATGATAGAGGCGGCATCATATTACCCGGTTCTTCAGCATCATGAACGGGGCTCCAAGAGCGGTTATCCCAACGGGCTCGGTCTGGATGAGATGCATGAATTCAGCCGGATTGTTGCAGTTGTGGATACCTTTGACGCTATGACAACACAGCGTGTCTATCAGGGAGCAATGGAGACATTCCCGGCGCTTAAAGTGATGTTTGCCCTCAAGGGCGATTATGACGAAGAGATGCTGCGGGCGTTTGCCGAGTTGATGGGTCCGACCGGGCTTGCCAGTATCTGATTACCTTTTCAGACTTTCTCATTAGACAACATTCTTCTTGGCTTCTGCCGTCAGCCTGCTATATATTCATATGCCTCTTATGGGAGAATTGGCCGCCTTAACTACCGCATTTCTCTGGTCGTTCACGTCGCTTTTTTTCACATCAGCCAGCCGTCGTATCGGCGCCTACTGGGTTAATAAATTGCGCATCCCTTTTGCGGTGATTTTTCTCGGGACGACATTGCTCATCTCCACCGGCACGTTTTTCCCCGAGACTGTCTCCTCCCGCTCCGCTTTTTTTCTCATCGCCAGCGGGGTAATAGGACTTTCTATCGGCGATTTTTTTCTATTCAGCGCCTTTGTGATGCTTGGCACGCGGTTGACCTTGCTGGTCTTCTCGGTTTCCCCGATAATAACCGCCCTGATAGCCTGGATTTTTCTGGGAGAGACAATCGGTATCTGGGGCTTGACCGGTATCGCTTTGACCCTGTCCGGAGTAGCCTGGGTTTCTATGGAACGGCGCGTGGAAATTGCCGCGCCGACAAAAGAAACGGCTCACAAGAAAGGACTCGGCCTATTAATGGCGCTGGGAGGGGCATCGGGGCAGGCGATTGGACTGGTTCTGGCTAAAGCCGGTATGTCTGAAGGGGTAACACCGCTTCCGGCAACTTTTATTCGGATGCTCTCCGCCGCGGCCGCGGTCTGGCTCTTTGGACTGCTGCGCGGTGACTCGGCCGAACTGGTCACGGTCATAAAGAATCGCCGGGCGATACTTCTTGCCCTGGGCGGTTCGGTCTGCGGACCTTTTCTGGGGGTCTGGATGTCGCTGGTTTCTATCAGGCACACGGAAACCGGGATCGCTGCCGCCATTATGGCGACCGTTCCGGTATTGGTGATTCCACTGGTAATATTGGTCTATAAAGAAAAAGTCTCGGCGCGGGCGGTCATCGGGGCGGTAATAACCGTTGCCGGTATATTCCTGCTCTTCCTGAAATAAGAAATCCGCATCGAACCGATGCGGATTAAAATGTCTGTAGTTTCGCTGGCCTATTCCAGAACGGAGACGACTTTCTTATCTTTCCCTTTGCGGCTGTATCTGATAACACCGGTAATTTTGGCAAAAAGAGTATCGTCTTTGCCGCAGCCGACATTCAATCCCGGAAGAATCTTTGTCCCCCGCTGACGGACAATAATGGTTCCGGCCGGAACCGCTTCACCGGAATATGCTTTTACTCCCAGCCGCTGCCCGTGGCTGTCGCGGCCGTTGCGGGAGGAACCTACACCTTTCTTATGAGCCATACCTATCTCCTAATTATCAATATTCAGCGTCGAGCGTAAGTCTATAAACAACTAAGATGATCATTATATCAGAAAATCCGGAAAAATCAAGGGTTTTCACGGCAAACTAAAACGCCCCGCCGCTTCAAGTGATGGGGCGTTATATGAGCAACTATTATTATTTAACGACTCGCTCGGGCCTTTCACCCATGGCGGGACGGTCATTAAAGGTGAAAATCAGTTTTTCCTCATCGGCGCCGATAGTCAGATTGCAGTCGCCGGCGTACTGCCCGCGCAGGAGTTCTTCGGCCAGCGGGTCTTCCAGAAATTTCTGAATAGCCCGCTTCAGAGGCCGCGCTCCCAGCATCGGCTCGTATCCGTGATGCGCCAGGAATTCCCGCGCATCCTCGCTTAAGGTGAAACTTATTCCCTTGTCCGCCAATCGCTTGGCGACATCAGCCACCAGAATATCAACAATCAGCTTGATATGGTCGATTTCCAGTGAATGGAATATGACGATTTCATCTATTCTGTTGAGCAGTTCCGGATTGAACAGTTTCTTCAGTTCATCGGTCACTTTCCGTTTCATCGTGTCATACGAGGCATCATCCTGCTCGGCGCCGAATCCGACGGTCTTGCCGTCTTTAATTCTCCTGGTGCCGATATTGGAGGTCATGATAACCACGGTGTTCCGGAAATCGACTCTCCGTCCGAAAGAATCGGTCAGGGAGCCGTCATCCATGAGTTGCAGAAGAATATTGAAAACATCCGGGTGCGCCTTTTCGATTTCATCCAGCAGTACCACTGAATAGGGGCGACGGCGGACCTTTTCGGTCAACTGCCCGCCCTCTTCATATCCGACATATCCGGGAGGAGCGCCAATGAGACGGGAGACGGCGAATTTCTCCATATATTCGGACATATCGATTCGAATCAGCGATTCGGAATCTTCAAAGAGAAACTCGGCCAGAGCGCGCGCCAGTTCCGTTTTGCCGACGCCGGTAGGCCCAAGGAAGATGAAGGAGCCGATGGGACGACGGGGGTCGCCCAGCCCGGCGCGAGCTCTGCGAATGGCGCGGGTGATGGTGGAAATCGCTTCTTCCTGACCGATTATCCGCTTCTTCAGTTCTTCATCCATCCGCAGCAAGCGCTTGGATTCTTTTTCTTCAAGACGGAACAGGGGGATACCGGTCATCTTCGAGACCACCTGGGCAATGTCGTCTTCGCGGAGAGTTATACGCTCTTTTTCGCGCTGCTCTTCCCACTGCTTTTTCATATCCTGCAGTTTTTCGCGCTTGAATTTCAGTTCATCGCGAAGTTGCGCGGCCGTTTCGAAAGCCTGGTTCTTGACCGCTTTTTCTTTATCTTCCTGAAGGCGCGAAATGTCGCCTTCAATTTCGGTAAATTCCTGGGGTTTGACAAACGTCGCCAGATGGGCGCGGCTTCCCGCTTCGTCAATAACATCCAGCGCCTTATCCGGCTGAAACTTTCCGCTGATATAGCGATTGGAAAGTTTCACGGCCGATTCGATGGCATCATCGGATATTATCAGTTTGTGATGCTCCTCGTATTTGGGGCGGAGTCCCTTGAGAATCTTCACGGTATTCTCGTTGGAGGGCTGCTCTACCATGACGGTCTGGAAGCGTCGCTCCAGAGCGCCATCCTTTTCGATGTACTTGCGGTACTCGTTGAGGGTGGTAGCGCCAATACACTGAAGTTCCCCGCGCGACAGCGCCGGTTTGAATATGTTACTGGCGTCGAGTGAGCCCTCGGCGCCGCCGGCGCCGACGATGGTATGAAGTTCATCGATGAAGATAATGACATCTTTGGAATTTATGATTTCGGTCATGACCGCCTTGAGACGCTCCTCGAACTGCCCGCGATACTTGGTACCGGCCACCAGCGAAGCCATATCGAGAGTGACCACTCTCTTGTTTTCCAGAGTCTGCGGCACTTTACCCTCGACTATCCGCTGCGCCAGCCCTTCAACGATAGCGGTTTTGCCGACGCCCGGCTCCCCAATCAGAACCGGATTGTTTTTCTTGCGGCGGGAGAGAATCTGGCTGACGCGCTCGATTTCATCTTCGCGTCCGATAATCGGGTCGAGCCGTCCACGGCGGGCAAGTTCGGTCAGGTCGCGGCCGAAATGGTCGAGCGCCGGGGTTTTCGATTTTTTCCGTTTCCGTTTGAACGCCGACGGTTTGCCGCCCTGAATATTTTTCAATTCCTCATAGACTTCTTTATAGTCGATTTCGTACATGGAAAGAACCTGGGCGGCGACACCTTCTTCATCCTTGAGCAAGGCCAGCAGGATATGTTCGGTGTCGATATCCTTGGATTTGAGCGCCCGCGCTTCCTGTCCGGAGACCTCCAGTGTCTTCTTGGCGCGCGCTGTCAACGGGAGATTCCCCATGGTCATGGTGCCGCCGGCCGGCTGCACCACTTCCTCGATGGAAGCCTTGAGGTCCTGGATTTCCAGTCCCAGGTTGTTGATAACCTCAACCGCCCGTCCTTCACCAAGGCGAATCAGCCCCAACAGGAGGTGCTCGGTCCCGATGTAGTCGTGACGAAGCCGGGCGGCTTCATCGCGCGCATACTCGATCGCCTTGCGGGCTAATTCCGTAAACATTTCGTTCATCTTGTCTACCGTCCTATTCTAAATTAATATTATCTACGTTAATAAGTCCTAATTGAGTTTGCTTCGAACCATCTCGGCTCTAACAAAATCACGCTCGTCGCTGTTCATTTCCCGCCCAAAAAATTTCTGCAAATGCGCCGGCTGGGATAGAAGCAAGATCTCATTAACCAGCGGGATGTCAATGAAATTTATAATTCCCATCGCAATGCCCATCCGCACCGCCGACAATAAATTCATCACCTCTTCCGATGTCAGCACCCGGGCATGCTTCAATATGCCGTAGGCGCGCCAAATCTTGTCTATAATCTGGTTACTCGCCTCGGCGAGCAATCTCTCGCGCGCCTTGGCTTCATCTTCGATTATAGAACGAGTAACCGAGGCAATCTGTTCCAGAATCTCCTTCTCCGTTACTCCCAGGGTAGTCTGGTTGGAAACCTGAAAGAGGTTTCCCAGCACGTCGGTGCCCTCGCCATAAAAGCCGCGCACCACCACTCCCATTTTACTTATTTTGGGGAGAACCCGTTCAATATCTTTGGTGATTACCAGCCCGGGAAGATGAATCAGGACGGAGGCGCGCATGCCGGTGCCGACATTTGTGGGGCAGGCGGTCAGGTATCCAAAATCGTTATCATAGTCGAATTTGAGGAAGCGGCCGATTTCATTATCCATATCGACCACCATCTGCCAGGCGACATCGGGGCTGAGTCCCGGCGCCAGACCCTGAATACGGAAATGGTCCTCTTCATTGACCATAACCGAGACCTGTTCGTCCTCACTGACAAAAAGCCCGCGAGAATTATGGTCCGGCTTTGGCATGAAAGTGGGGGACATCAGATGCCGCTCCACCAGGAAATCCCGGTCCAGCGGATCGAGTTCACCGGCGGAAAGAAATCTGCCCCGTTTCAGTTTTTCGGAGCGGGTGTACACGGAACTGAAATAGTTGACTATTTTCTCCCGCGATTCGGGGTCGGCCGCGGAGGGGTAGATGCAGTCACTGACATTCCGCGCCAGCCTCACCCGGGTGGAAAGCACTACCATGCTCTCCTCTCCCTTGCCGGAGAGCCATCCGCTTATTCTCTTTGCCATGTCTTCAAAAAGAGCCTGCATTACTCCGCCTTGTGCGTTAAATCTGACTCCCTCACCGTCCGTAATTTATCCCGTAATTCGGCGGCGCGCTCGAAATCTTCACCTTCAATCGCTTTTTTCAATTCCGACTCGAGCCGCTCTTCCTCCTTTATCGAATGCTCCGTGCTGATATCGGAGACAGGCAGTTTCCCCTTATGCAGGGAGGAGCCATGTATTTTACGAAGCATTGGCTCCAGTTGTGACCGAAACGCCTGATAACAGGTGCCGCATCCGAATCGCCCCTGCTGCGTGAACTCTTCAAAGGTCAAGCCGCAGCGCGGGCATTTTAAGTCGGCGACCGGCTCACTTCGCTGGGAAAATTTGTGATGAAGGAAAGCCGCCAGCGGGAACGATTTATTTTCCAACGGCGAATGGAATCCTCTTTTGGCGGCGCAGTCCTTGCAGAGTGCCAGAACCACTTTTTCATTGTTGACAATCTGAGTTATATGGACTTCCGCCGGCTTTATATTGCAATCCTGGCAATTCATAGGCTCAAACACCCTAATTCACGACAATTTCTTTAACTCGACCGTACTCAAGCATAACCATTTTTCGGCAGCTTCGCGCTAAATCTAAATTGTGCGTGGCGAGAAGAAAGGTGGTTCCGCGCGAAATATTGAGCTGGCTAAGCAGTTTATGCAGTTTTTCCCCGTTTTTCAAGTCAAGGTTCCCCGATGGCTCATCCGCTATCACCAATCCCGGTTCATTCACCAGGGCTCTTGCCACCGCAACCCTTTGCTGCTCACCACCTGAAAGCTGCCGCGGACGGTGCTTCATCCTATCAGATAAACCGACCTCCGCCAGAAGTTGTTCCGCGCGGCGGGAGGCTTCTGTAACCGAATGTCCCGCAATAAGGGACGGCATCATTACATTTTCTATGGCAGTGAAATCTTCCAGTAAATAATGGTGCTGGAAAACAAAGCCGACATGACGATTGCGAAAGAGCGCTAACTCGGCTTCATTCCGCTCCAGAATCGACTCTCCCATAAGGGTAATTTCACCGCTGTCGGGCCGGTCGAGGCCGCCCAGAATATGCAGGAGGGTCGATTTCCCAACGCCGGATTCCCCCACAACAGCCATCATATCTCCTTGATAGACTTGAAGATCAATCCCCCGCAAAACTTCCAGAGGCCCTTCAGAAGTCTGAAATTCGCGGCTGATTCCCCGGGCATCCAGAAGACAGTTGTTTCCGGCCGAGTCCAATTCTGACACTCTCCCTGTTATCCTTTGTTATATATATACTTATTTTCGCCAGAATCGTCAAATAGTTTAGATAAGCCCCTGCTATTGGCGCAGAACCTCAATGACCGACTGCGATGCGGCGCGATGGGCCGGGTAAAGCGCGGCAAAAAAACAGATGACCAGCGTCACCATCCCGGCCATAAAAAGGTCCAGCGGGTGAACATCGATTGGAAGGTAGCTGATAAAATAAAGGTCGGGTGGGAGCGAAATGATAGCATAACGGTTCTGCAGCCAGGCGGCGGCAAGCGCCATCCCCCAGCCGCCCAGAATGCCAATGGTTCCGATTACAATTCCATTGAGTATGAATATCTTTCTTATGGAATTGGGGGTACATCCGATAGTTTTGAGAATGCCGATTTCCGAGCGCTTTTCCATAGCCAGCATCACCAGCGTCGAGATAATTGAAAAGGCGGCGACAAGAACGATAAGGATAAATCCGATGAATAGAATCTTTTTCTCCATGGAAATCCAGGCGAAGAGATTCTTGTGCAGAATATTCCAGGGGACAATGTCATAACCGTAACCGAGAGCGCTCTGAATTTCGGGAGCAATCTTTTCCGCCAGATAGATATCGGTCAACTTGAGATGAATGGCGGTCACTTCATCTTCCATCTGAAAGAGCTTCTGCGCCGAGGCGAGCGATATATACGCCATCTCGGAATCAAACTCGTACATGCCGGTTTCGAAGATTCCGGTCAGGTAGAATTTGGCGATGCGGGGACGGGTGGAACGACGAAGGTCTTCACCTCGAAGCGAATAAAGCACGACCGGGTCGCCGACGGTTACTCCCAGACGGTCCGCCAGGGAGAGTCCCATCAGGATGCCGGAGGCATTTTCGCTGGTGTCGATAAGCGGCAGGTCAAAGGTGTAGGCTCCCTTGACGACGTCGTCGGCAATGTTGGCGGTTTTCATTTCCTCTTCGAGAACGATACCGCGCACCACGATGCCGTCACCGGCGGAAGCCGACGACACAGCCGCCTTGTAGTAAATAAAGGGTGACGCCGCCACTACGTCAGGAATCTTTTCCACTTCGGCAACAACTCGCTGATAATCACGAATGGTCATCGAGTCCTTGGGGAAAATTGAAATATGGGATGTAGTTCCCAGGAGTCTCTTGCGCAACTCGCCCTCGAAGCCATTATGCATCGACATCACAAAGCAGACAACCGCCACTCCCAGCGTCACGCCAAACGTGGTAATCCAGGTAGAAACAGAAGTAAAGAAACGACCGGAGCGAAGGTACCGTCCGGCTATAAGGCGCTCGTAATACATCCCTGAATGAAACTCATTCCCCGCCGTCGGGGGCGGTCGTTTCCGGGCGCATCTGCGGGAAGAATATTACATCACGGATAGAATGGCTGTCGGTCAGAATCATGACCAGGCGGTCAATGCCAAACCCGAGTCCGCCGGTTGGAGGCATGCCATAAGAGAGCGCCATAAGGAAATCTTCATCGAGCTGATGCGCCTCTTCATCTCCCGCTTTGCGCTGCTCCATCTGCGACAAAAACCGCCGTCGCTGCTCTTCCGGGTCATTCAGTTCCGAGAAGGCGTTGCCGGTTTCCAGACCGGCAATGAAGAGTTCGAAGCGCTCTGTCAAACGCGGCTGGCTGCGATGGGTTTTCGCCAGAGGGGAAATCTCCAGAGGGAAATCCATGATGAAGGTCGGCTGAACCAAAGTCGGCTCGACTTTCTGCTCAAAGAAGGCTTCCACCACTTTCCCCCAATTGGTCATTTCGGTGACATCGATGCCGGATTCGCGCGCTCGGGCTTTAGCCGTTTCAAAATCGAGCGGCAACAGGTCTATGCCGGTAGCTTCTTTTACGGCATCTATCATCGAGATAGCTTTAAACGGAGGCTCGAAGTCGAGCTCCTTGCCCTCGTACATGATTTTATACTTGCCGTGCAGGTCGAAAACCGTCTTGCGCAGCAACCGCTGAAAGAGCTCCATGATGTCGTGGTAGTCGGCGTATGCCCAGTACAATTCAATCATGGTAAATTCCGGGTTGTGCAGACGGTCCATTCCTTCATTGCGGAAATCCTTGCAGAGTTCCCAGACTTTCTCAAAGCCGCCGACAATCAGCCGCTTGAGATATAATTCATCGGCAATGCGCAAATAGAGGTCGATATCAAGGGTGTTATGATGGGTAACAAAGGGTCGGGCCGAGGCGCCGCCGTATAGAGGCTGCAGAATCGGCGTCTCCACCTCAAGAAAGCCTTCGTCATTGAGAAAACCGCGGATGAAACGAATGATGCGGCTTCGTTTGACGAACGTCTCCCGCACCTCCGGGTTCACGATCAGGTCAACATACCGGCGGCGGTAGCGGACTTCTTTGTCCACCAGCCCGGCATGTTTATCGGGAAGGGGGTGGAGCGATTTAGCGAGGATTTCGTAACTCTCGACCATGACTGTTTTCTCGCCGGTGCGGGTGGTAAAAAGTTTGCCCTGCACGCCGATTATATCGCCGAGGTCAAGACGGTCAAACCTCTCGAAGGGAGTTTCGCCGACATTATTTATTTTCAGATAAACCTGAATGCGGGCGGAGTGGTCCCGGATATCGGCAAACAGGGCTTTGCCCATCCGGCGCTTGAGCATCATACGCCCGGCCAGCCGCACAATAGTCTCCTGCGCGGCAAAGGTGTCAAAATTGTCCAGCGCTTGGGCTATAGAATGAGTTTTGGCGAAACGATAGGGATAAGGATTGAGCCCTTCCTGACGCAACTCCGCCACTTTGCGGCGGCGAATTTCTATCAGTTCTTCCAGGGGAATCTGGGGACGTTCATCTTCGGTTGGCAATTTATCTTTATTTTCCATTTGACAGAGTTATGGCTTTGAATTTTTCACTTTTTGCAGAAGCGCTCGCGCCACCGGAGGCGGCACCAGACCATTGATTTCCCCGTTGTTGCGAGCGACATCCTTGACAATGGTTGAGGAGAGATAGACCCAGGAAAGCGACGGCATCAAGAAAACGGTTTCGACATTTCGGGCAAGCTTGCGGTTCATTAAAGCCATCTGAAATTCATACTCGAAATCGGAGACCGCCCGCAGACCGCGAATAATGGCGCAGGCATGGTGTTTCTTCGCCAGGTCGGCCAGAAGACCGTCAAATTTGATTACCTCAATTCCTTTCATTCCCCGCAGGGACTTTTGCACCAGCTCAAATCTTTCCAGGTGGTCAAAGTATGGGTTCTTTCGCGCGTTTTTCGCCACGGCTACGATAAGAGTATCAAAAAGATGAACCGCCCGTTCAATGAGAGAGATATGCCCATTGGTGATAGGGTCAAAAGTGCCGGGATAAATGGCAATTCTCCCTCTCTTAATCTTTCTTGACGGCATAAAAGGTCACCTCTGTCTGGCCGAACTTGCGGCTTTTAAGCACCGTCATCCGGTCATGGGTAATATCAATACCTGATTTATGTTCAATAATAAGGAATCCCTCAGGGGCAAGCAAGTTATATTCAAGAACGGCGTCAATGACAGCCTGCGGAAGTATCTTGTCGTACGGCGGGTCGGCGAAAATCAGGTCGAAACGGCGATTGCTGTCGGATAGAAAGCGGCAGGCTTTGAGATAATCCATCTCCAGAATCTCCATTCTCAGGGCAAGAGAATTGAGATTGGCAATGATACTCTGCTTCTGTTTGTGGGCAATTTCGACAAAGACGGCAGTGACGGCGCCGCGCGAGAGGGCTTCGATTCCCAACGCCCCGGAGCCGGCGAAGAGGTCAAGGACAGTCTTGCTCTCGATATCATTCATCAGAATATTGAAAATCGACTGACGCACCTTATCGGTGGTCGGCCGGGCGGCGAGACCGGGTGCGCTGCGCAGGGCTCGACCCCGATATATGCCTCCAGTGACACGCATCAGGAAACTACCGTCAGTCCCAGTCCGACCAGGAACAAGGCTGAAGGGTTTGCGGCGCTGTCCGCAAATAGTTCCGTTCGGAATTCCGGAAAGGCAATTTTGACACGAAGCAGCTGCGAGAGAGGCTCGGCGAGGGTAGTATCGGCTTTCTCGCCGCAGAGTATTACCAAAGACAGCGGGGCGGTGAAACCATCTTTGAAGAGGAGCGATTGACGGTATCGGACCAGGGCGGCGATATCAATCAAAGCCGATTTGCACGCGGCGGAATCGTTTTCATCCGGAAAACTTCGCGCAACAAATCCGGTTGCCACGGTGACACCTTTATTCAGAAAGACAAGAAGAGTCTGGTGACGGTCGATGTTCACCAGACAGACCAGGTCGCCTCCGAGAGGACGGCAGAATTTTCGGTACCCTTCGGCAAGCGCCAGGGAGCGGAGACGAAAACCGGAAGGACGATGAATTTTTTCCTCCAGCCGCTCAATCTGCTCTTCGACCAATTTCCGCTGATAAGCCACGACCAGCCTCTCCCGACCTCCATTTACGGCGTACGTCTCCAAATAGTAGCGACCGGCATCTTCGGGAAGAGAAGTCAGCAGTTCAAAGAGGGCGGTTTTGTCTGCGCTCAAAGTCGGCTCATCGGGCGGCTTGACCAGTTTGATTACCGCCTGATTGTCCGGGACGGCAAAATAGAGTTCAGCGTTAGAGTCAAACTTATCCCGACAGAGGTCTGAATCGGGCGATTCCTGGAGAGATTCAATCAGGGCTCGCCCCGGTTCGGAAGTCATTGTCGCCAATCGGAATCTTCCGGGAAGAAAATCGAGCCCGTGCACTCTGCCGCGAAGCGTTACCATGGGCGAACCTCCAGGTACGGTTTGATTCGCTCGTAAAGTTTGAATCCTATGCCGTGGACCTTCATTACCTCCTCAGGGGAATTGAAAGGTCCGGCGGAATCGCGAAAGGCGACAATCCGTTCCGCCAGAACCGCTCCAATTCCGGGCAGAAGTTCCATGGAATCGGCCGGGGAATGATTGAGGTCAACCCGAATGAGCGGCGCATAGCGGGTATCGGCGTCACCGACGGAAACAGAGAGCCGAAAGGAATCAGGCGAGGTGACGCTCAGGCTTTTTACGAGGTTCACAATAGAAGTGAAGAGCAATATACCGCTCAACATCAGTAGAAATACCAGTTGCTTCGATGTAAACTCAAAAAAGCGATTCATATTACAGTCAGATTTTGTCGCACGGTTTTAAAGATACACTTGAGCGGCAAAAAAGCAATTATTTGTCTATGGAATAATCTCCGATTCTCCGATAAACCCAGGCTTCATTAGTATGATTATGGCGCGGGTTCAGAAAGTGCAGGAGCATATCGACCAGCGACGGCGGCGCATGATATACCGGCGTCATCTCTCCAAAGTAGGTTGAGAGGCGCTGACGATGCATCTCCTGGGCAGTATCGCTGAAGACGACAATATAATTGACGGAATCGAACCAGTTGACTCTTTCCGCGGCGGTATCCAACGTTTCCCAGCGGTCGAGAAGAATCGGCATAGCGGTGTTAATCCCGGCGTAACTGTAGGGGGCAAGAAGTTTCCGTTCCGTGCGGTCAACCAGATAAAGGCGGACATCACTCTGTTTCGAAAGATAGACCATCGAATCGACCGTCCCGCGATGCGCATAATTGAAAGTGAATATGGGAAGAAACAGGATATTCAGCGCCAGCGCCGCAACAGCCGACCCTTTGAGGAATTTCCGGTGCCCGGCAGAAAGTTTCCCCGATGAGAGCCATTCATGGAGACCGACTATACCGAGAATCACGAGAAGAGGAAAAATCGGCACCATAAAGCGCTCTTCCTTGTGGGTAATAATACTATGCACGATGAAGAAGCATGCCGCCGCGGTGAAGGCGACCAGATGCTTATTCAGTGTCGTGCGGTTGAATATGGAGCCAACAAAATAGAAAGAGAACGGGGGAATCAGAATTCCCAGAATCAGAACCGCAAAAATCCAGAACGGTTGCGGCAGGGGAGGCGGACCGGAGGGAAATAGAAATCGTTCCATGATATTGAGCGAAGAGCGCCCGAAACTTCCCAGAAATTGAATATCGAGACTGCCGCTGAAGAGCACTACCAGCAACCCCCCGGCGGCAAAATAAAGAGCCGGACGAACTTGGCGCGCCTGATACCGGAGGACAAATGGAATCGGCAGCACCGCCAATCCGGTATTGAAACGAATCATCCAGGAAAGTCCGCCCAGGATTCCGGCCAGCATCAGAAGGCGATTGTCCCTGGAATGGAAGCCCTTGTATGCGAGATAAACCGAGGGAACCAGCAGGTCGGCGGAGACCTGCTCAATCAGATTCCGCACGGCCAGGTACGGCATGAGAAAATGTCCCGCCAGAATTAGTCCGCCGGCAAGAGCGGCATGACGGCTCTGCGTGGAATCGGCGATATATTTCATTCCGAAATAGACCGTCAGGAGCGACAAGAGGGCGTGAATCAGCCGGATGAAGTACATCATGGCATCAAGACCGGTGATACCGATCCAGAACTGCAGTTTCATCAGGGCAAAAAGAAACAGGACATAAAGCGGAGAGCGTCCTATGTTATCGGGCGCGACCCGTTCCCAGCGGAGGGTGCCGTCATCGTTAAGCAACCCCTTTTGAATTCCGTCATAGGCAATCTGCACGGTTTCAAAGTGGTCATCGGAGGCCATGTAACCGCGGGAGAATATGACGGCGGGAAGCCGCAGTATTAGAGCAACAAGCAGACAGAGAAGCAGCGGATGAAAACGGTCGAGCCAGTCCCTCATGAGCGACTATCTCCTGACCA
This sequence comes from Ignavibacterium sp., assembly GCA_020724775.1. Lineage (GTDB taxonomy): Bacteria > Zixibacteria > MSB-5A5 > GN15 > PGXB01 > DYGG01. The sequence continues at coordinate 34,272 of DYGG01000019.1, forward strand.
CCAGCATGACACCGAATAGAACCAGTATCGCCCCCAGCGCGGCGCTGACCGTGAATCTCTCGGATAGGACTATGTACCCCAGTATGACGGCAATTACGGGAGTGATATAAGTGATTTGCGAGACTTTGATAGCCTGAATTTTCTTTAGCAGGTAGTAGTATCCCAGAAAGGCTATAACGGTGCCAAAGACCACCAGGTAAGAAAGAGCGCCAACCGACCGGGCGGTGACCTTAAAGTCGGAAAGAGGCTCCGACAGGACCGCCAAAAGAATAATGATGACCGCCCCCAGCGACATCTGAACGGCCGACATCACAAAGATATCTTCCTCCTGCAGGCGAGAGCGGATATAGACGGTGCCGTAAGCCGAGGCCACGGCGCCGAAGGCGGCAAGGACGGTGCCGAGGAATACGAATCGCGAGGTTGCCAGTGAATCGTAGAAAACGACGACAATTCCAAGAAATCCGACGGCCAGACCGAACCAGCCACGGGACGACAACTTCTCTTCCTGGAGCATGAAGATGGAAAAGATGGCGATGAGAAAAGGAAAACTGGCGAAGATAACTGCTGTCAGTGACGAGGAAATATGAACTTCTGCCGCATATACCAGCGAGTAACTCAAACCGTACATGAAAATTCCGGGGAAGGCGATTTTCCAGAGACGCTTTAGGTCAGCAGGATAGGTGACATTGCGGATGCGATTTATGACAAGGATAATGAGGGCGGCAATTACAAAACGGAACCCGGCCGACCAGAGCGGCGGTGAATCCTGCAAGCCGATTTTTATAGCCAGCCATGTCGAACCCCAGATAAGACAGAGCAGACTGAATATGAAATAGGTCATAATGAGCGGGAATAAATCGTTTTGTGACCGGCTTGTCAATCGGATTACGACTGACGCTTGGTGGGAGTTATATAATAGTGAAGTTCTCCAATTGAAGATTATATTTTGGCCAGCCCGGGGAACCAAAAAGAAAATCCCCCCCGAATTACAATTGTTCACCCACGGGGGAAAAAATCTATGACCGACAGAGTTATGGCTGTTGTCGCAGCAACTCCGACTGTCCCATGATTTGCTGTACCAAAGGGTCGTTGCGGTTCATTTTGTACTCGGCGTGCATCTGGGTAGCGCGCAGAATATCGCTGGTGCGCCGGGTCTCAAATAGTACCTGCATCAATTTCCGGTACGCATATGAACTATTGGGATTGGCGTTGAAGGACTGCCAGAGCAATGCCAGACCGCCGTCAGTATCCCCACGGTAGTATTTAGCCAGGCCCAGGTCCTGCATATAGAAAAGACTGGTGGGATTGTGGCGATAGAGGATTTCAAGATTGCTCTCCATGCTTGCCATGACCGAATCTGCCTTTGTCGTGTCGCCGTCCTTGCGGTAAAAATCGGAAAGCGACATATAAGCCTGGAAAAATTCCGGGTATTTTTCGATTATGAAATGAAGAATTTCGTTGGCTCGGGCGTTCTGCCCGGTGCGACGGAAATCATCGGCGAGACGAAGGGCATTGAAACCAATGGAGAGCATGACGCCTGATTCGTTTTCGTCACGATAAATAGTCGGGTCGTTCAAGCCATCATACCGGTAAACCTTGGTGTAGAGTTCGTAACCTCTTTCGGTATTTATCTTTTTTTCCGGCGGTGAGGATGCCAGTTCAGAAATGACACCGGTAGTTACGGCCAGGTCACGCAGGCGCAGCGGTGATTCGGCGTATGGCTCCGAGGTGAAACAGACCGGATATTTCCAGTTGTTGGTCAAGACCACTTCATCCACCATCATATCCTGCAGTTTGACAATTCTCCCCTCAAACGGCATTGGCACCAGGTAGGTACGTCTCTTGCGAGCGCGGTCGAAAAAGGACTCTTTTGGCCTCTGCAACTCCCGACCCTCAAAGGTAAAAGGATGCCAAATGATTTGGTCTTCGGTCAAAGAAATCGGGACACCGTATTGACTTTTCATCTGCCAGACATACCAGTCGGTATTAAAAAGCGAGAGATTGACGACCCGAACGTCCTTGCGCACTTCATAGACTTCCTGCAGGCACCAGAGGGGGAAGGTATCGTTGTCGCCGGAGGTGAATAGGATGGCGTCCGGCTTACAACTCTGGAGGATATTATAAGCGTAGATATAGGGGTAATAGTTGCGGGAGCGGTCGCTGCTGAAATAGTTGTCGGACAGCGCCAGTGACGGGAGAAAGACCAGAAGCGAGGCGGCCATCATTGCCGGTTTTTGCAGTGAGGCGAATTTTTCTTCGGACTTCTTGCGAATAAACTCCATTATCGCGGCGGCACCCAGTCCGAGTGCCATTCCAAAGAAGATAAAAGCCGGGGTGAAGAAATAGTCTCGGTTGCGGACTTCCAGATAGGCGTCACCGGTGACTTCATTATACTTGGTGCCGTCGGCAAAATTCATATATAAGACCAGCCCCACCGTAGCAAGGAGAAGCAAGGTCAGAAAAGGCAGACCGATTTCCAGTTTTCGTCGAACGGTAAGACCCACACCATATAAGCCGATCAGAAACAGAATTAAGAAGATTTTGGGATTGGCATACTGCTCTTCAAAATAACTCCAGAAACCCATATTGGCGTGGTGCCCGAACTGGTTCTCCCAGGTTCCCCGGCGCTGAAACATCCGTTCAACCATTGAAGTCTGGCCGTACTGTTTTCGGTCTAAGTAATTGACAAAGGTGGCGAAATCGCGGGAGGGGTTGTTTTCGTTGATGCGGGGCTGCTGCGCCGAGCGAACAGGTATGAAGAGATGAAAGGAGAAGCCCATGACCGCCAGAAGCAGAACCACCAGAGCGGTTTTCCAATCGGATTCGCGGGCGAGAAAAGCCAGAAGAAGGACTACCAAGGCGCCGCCGATAATTCCGGCGAGGAACCAGTAAAATCCGACCATAATCATGGAAAAGGCGCCGATACCAATCAGGACGGGCCAATTGATATGGTTATAGACGAAGAAGGCGGTGGCCAGAAGGATCAACACAGACAGAGCCAAAAACGCCTGGTATCCGCCGCTGCGATTGGAAAGCATGATGATGGCGAGAAGTTCCGCGGCGAAGAAGGCGCAGATAGCCACCCAGGCTCGCGGGGGAGCGTCTTTACGCAATATGAAAAAGATTGCCGCGACCGGAAGAATCAGGAAAGTGGTTAAATGAATTGCCACCCCAAGCATCGCCAGGTAACAGACAAGAATGATAATACGTTCAGCCCGGGGAGTTCCCCGGCTCTCAAAAAATACAAGCATTAACCAGAAAATCATCAGGGTCAACATCATCGATAAGCCGTAAACTTCCGCTTCCACCGAATTGGACCAGTTGGTTGCCGAGAAGGCGAGGAAGAAGGCTCCCACTATGCCGCCAATATATGTGATGACTCTTTTCCAGCCGATGATTTCATCCCCGTTGTACCAGTATCTGATAACCCGCACCAGGGAGAGATATCCGAACATGGCCGTGAATGCAGATGCGATTACAGAGAGCATATTGACCCGGAAGCAGATGTCGGAAGCAATCGGCAGGGTGGAGAAGAAGCGCCCCAGCACGACAAAAAGAGGCGAGCCCGGCGGGTGGGGAATACCGAGGATATAGGCGCTGGCGATGAATTCGCCGCAATCCCAGAATGACAAGGTGGGGGCAACGGTCATTCGGTAAATTATGAAGGTGAAAAAGAGAACGAAAGCGGCAAGGAAGGCATTAATTCTGTCGAATTTATCTTTGGCAAAGGGCGTAAATAGGTCCAAGATTCCTCCTAAAGATTAGTTGCCACGCATCCGATAATCATACAAGGATTTAATCATGGCAAATCCCGGCAAATTTGGCACAAATATAAGCAGAATAGGACAATTAACAACAAAAATCTAATCGATTATACACGAGGCATGCTGGAGGTTTCATGTTTATTTGGTGCACAATACTTTTTCTTCTGGGAATAGCCGCTTTCCTCGATTCGCTTTTCAACTACGGCGAAATATTCCGTCAGATAAATTCGGTCTGCTTTATGTTAATATCGCTGGCGCTTCTGGTTCGCACTACGACCAAGATGAAAGCCAGAAAACTGGAAAAGTATGAGCAGCGGATTGAAGGACTGGAATTGGAACTGCGTTCTCTGAAGAGCGAAAGCGCCAAGATACCATCCGAGTTCTGAGAGGAATTATCCTGGGACGCGATAACCTTCCAGAATCTGCAGTTTCTCCCGTACTTCGCCGGTGAACGGATAAGAACTATATTTCTCCAGAATCAGGCGATATAATTCCGCCGCCTCACCGCGTCGCTCTGTTTGGTCGAAGAAGATATCCCCTTTGAGTTTGAGACAGTAGGGATAGAAATAATTATCGGCATAGAATTTCTCGATTTCATCAATTACTCCCAGCGCTTCCTCGGGGCGTTTTTGGTCGATATAGAAGGACGCCAGACGGTAAGCGGTTAAGCCGAACATGGAGGAGTTACCCGCAGCCAGAATTGCCTTATACCTGCTTTCAACCGAGTCCGGCATCAAGCGGGCGTCAAAGTACTGGGCTTGCGAATAAAGGTCGAGCAGTTCGGGGCTGGCCATGACCGCTTCACTGATTATCAGAGTATTGATAATAGCATCGTTGAAATAAAAACCGCGCGGATAATCTGCCATCAGTTTCCGGAAGGCGATATCGGCGTTTTCATATTCTCTGTTATAGAATTGTATCATCGCCAGAGAGTAATCAATATATTCACGACTCTCGATGTTCAGATTATAATTCTTCAGGCTGTTGAAGATGAGAGCGGCCGAATCAAGCGTTCCCTGGACGACCGCCAGTTTGGCTAATTCCATCCGCCCTGTCGCAAGATAAGGAAAAATCTGATACTGAGTGAGCAGGGTATCATAGAGTTGACGGGCTCTGGTGTAATCGAGAAGGTTATATCGGTATATGTTAGCAGTTTTCAGAAAGGCTTCGGCGCGGTCGCGCGGCTGAGGATAATCTTCAATTATGAATTGATACTGCGCCAGCGCCTCGGGAAAACGTCCCAGTTCGGCAAGGGCTTCGGCATAATAGAATTTATACTCAGAAAAACCGCCTTCCGGCACCGCGCGATGGACCAAATCGGGTGGGCGGAATTTTTTCTCCATATACTCGGCCATTTTCACGGTCTGCTCGTGGAGTTTCCGCTCCCGGCACTGGCGAAGAAAGAGAAAAAGTTCCTGTCCCGTTCCGCCGTTTAGAGAATCGAGACGAATGCTGATATTGAAGGCGTCGGCAAACTGCCCGCTTTTCACGTAGGCTTCCTCCAGCATCTTGAGAGAAAAGCGGTCATCGGGGACACTGTCGAGTATCGCTTTCAGCGCCCGGATGACTTCCCCCGGCGCCCCCTGAAAACGAATTAACATCGCTACGCGACGTTCAATCTCCGGTCTCAACAGAGTATCCCCCTGTGCCCCGCGAAAGTATTCTTTGACAGCCCCGAAATATTCTCCCCGCGTTTCCAGAATACTCGCCATCTCTATCGCAAAGAGTTTATCGTTGCCGAACTGACGGCGCGCGACTTCGATTAATTCTCGGGCCTTCTCATTGCGCCCGTAATTAATCAACATTCTTGTGATAGAATTGAAGATGTCCCGATTGGCGGAGAATTTTTCTACAATCCGGTCGGCTTGAAGATTTGACAACGAATCATTGCCAATTTTCAGATAGACTTCTAAGAGAAGATAATGCGAGCGGTAATCATCCGGCATCTGTTCCAGTTGACGCTGAAGAAACAGTTCGGCTTTCTCATAGGCTTTGAGTTCAATATAACAGGTCAGCAGAAGGTCGGTGACCAATCGGTCATGGGGGTATTCAAGATAAAGCGATTCCAGCATGCCGACGGCGCTGATATATGCCCCTTGCGCCATCAACTGACGGGCGATTGTCAATCGTCCGCCGGTGCGGTCATCAGGTTGAACCTGATTCTGCCCCGGCATGGGGGGAGCCGGCTCGAGGATGGTGGGCTGAATCGACTGAGCCGATAATGCCCCGGCGGTGAGAAATACCAGAGTTAGAGCCCGGAAAATCATACCATTATTCAACGATATTCTGATTTACCGGAGAGCCGTTCCGGGCGGCATCCATCAGGGCTTTGAAATACGCTTTAATATGCTGCTCGTATTCTTCGGGGTAACTATCATTCAGGAATTTCCGCAGTTTATCTTCGACATCAAGTCCGCCTTTCAACTGATTTCCGGAGAGCGCTGCCGGAGAATTACGGAAAATATCCTGTCCGACCTCGGCTTTGCGTTGCTCCGTGAAATCTTTTCTCTGAAGCGTCCGGGTGGCGTCAAGCATACGGGAATAGACTTTCAATTGACGCTCCAGCGTCTCCTCGCCGACCTGCCCGCTGGAGAGTTCATCAACCACTTTCTTCATATCATCGGCGATGGCATCCAGCCGTCCCAAAACTTCCTTGCTGGCACCAAACTCCTGCTCCAGTTGGGAAAGGGATTTTCTAATCCCCTCCTGCTCGGCGGCAAGTCGCCGCATCGCTTCTCCCTGCGCCAATTCACTCGGATTCTGGCACATGGACTGAGTTTGCTGGTTCAGTTGTCGCTGCTGCTCGCTGAGAGCGGTCAATTTCTGAGTCGGCTTGCTGCAGGAACCTCCCTTGTTGCAGTTGCTCTGCGCCTCCAGGGCATCCAGCATTCGCACCGCCGCCCGATTGAGATTGTAAAGAGCCTCCTGCTGGAAATTCTTTCCTTCATACCCCCGGCGGTCGCTGAACTTGTCGATGGAATATTCCATATTGCCGACCGCATTACGAATCAGGTTGCTCAATTCCGCCGCCATGAAGGGGGATTCCTTGCTCATCTCTTCGATCCTTCGCACCAGTCCGCCGGCCGACTCGCGCAATATCTGCTGCTGCGCCGCCAGGTCGCGGAGAACTTCCGATTCGCCCCGAATCTCCGATGCCTTGTTAATCAATCCCTCCTGATTGCCGGAGACATAGTTGATATCATCGATGGTCTGACGCATCTTGAGAGCCATTTCGTCATCTCCCCCCTTACACATGCTGGCCTGTCCCTGCTGAAGTTCATTGAGCAGGCTGAGAAGTTTGGAAAGCGCTTTCTGGCCCTGTTCCAGGGACTGTTCTTTGTCTTTTTCGGAGAGTTCCCGGGACATTTCTTTCATATTGCTGTCGGCATCATTCTGCTCCACCGCTTTGCAGAAACGGTCGGCATCGTCAGCCTTATTGTACGGAATTTCCTTGAGCATCTGACGGAATTCCTGAGTTTGCTTTTTAAGGTTGTCAAAACGCTCTTTAACCTTTTCCTCTTTGGGCGCCAGGGACGGCAGGTTTTCGGGGGACGATTCCTCCGAACTCTTATTGACCTCTTCCTGATTCTGAGCGATTTCGCGCGCCAGTTCCGTCAGCGCATTTATCTTCTGCTCGATTTTCATCTTTTTGAGAAGCGCGATGGTGCGGTCCAGACGCCGCATCATTTCTTCCTGCGAAATCTGGAACTCCTTCATCGCCTGCTCCAGCGCCTTCTTATCCATCTGCTTGAACGCTTCCATTAATTTTTCCCGGGCTTCCCTCATCTCCGGCGTGGCGATTTCTTCAAACAGTTTCTGGATTTCACTCAACTTCTCCAGAAGTTCCCGGCTGGCAAGACGATTCTCTTCCATCTTCTTAATCATCTCTTCCATCTGCTTGGCCGCTTCTTTCAGATCCTCGGCCATCTTTTCTTCCTGCGCCGTTATCTCTTCCAGTTCCTTCTGATGCTGCCAGGAGAGTTTCTGGTCGTTCCCCTTTCGTTCCTGGTCAATTTTGCGGGCGACATTCTTCATCCGCTCCGCCAAATCCTTCTGCGCCTTCAAAAACTGCTCGGCGCGATCGATATTGGCTCCCTGGTCTTGCTCGGTCTGCGCAATGATTTCATCCAGAGATGGAAGTCGAGCGATATATTTCCGGGAAACGGTAACTTTGGGACCGCTGATGCGGTCATTGTCAGCCAACTCAAAATAGTACTGCACAAAATCGGAGGGCATCAAATGGAGCGGTTCCAGGTCCCAGCCGAAATTAATCTCCCCCTGGTTCTTAATCCGGTCGGAGAAGTGCAGCACCGCCACGTTTTCTGTCCCCTGTCCCCTCTCCGAGAAGACGGTGTATTTGAGCAAAAGAGAAGAAAACCCGTAATCATCGGAAATCCTGACCTGAAGCGGGACAAGCATATCTTCGCTCAGATTGATATCGACACCGGGACGAATCACTTCGATAACCGGATATTCATCCGGTATGGCGGTAATCTTGTACTCGATAGGGTCGGGGTTGGTCTCTCCCTGTTTGTCCACCAGATGAATGATATAGCGCTGGTCGTTTTCCAATCTCAGCGATTGCTCGGCGGAAAGACCATTGAGAGCAAAGGGTGCGCGAGAAGAATCATCAAAAATCATCTCCGCCAGAGCGACCGGCAGGTTGGTCTCAATTTTGATATTTGCCCTTGTGCCAACCACTGCAGAAATATTGCCGTCATTCTCATCTATAGTAACCGGCGGCAGTCCCGTATATTGAGGATAAAACAGGGAGACTTTGATACCGGTAATACGGGGACGGTCCACGACTTCAACGCGGGAAATCGGCGTGGTAATCTTGCCGGCATGGACATAGTATTCCAGGGGACGGCGCGCCTGCTTGACGGTAGTCAGAATGGCAAGGGAGTCGCCGCGGGATGAAGGATATCTCTTTAGTGTCGCCAGTTCTATCGTGCTCTTTTGCCAGTTTCCTTCGGTGAAACGGTAATAGATATCGGCATTCTCCGGGAAGTTGTCGCCAGTCAGCACCGCCCCCAGTTCAAGGTCGCGATACTTTATGGCGGTGAAATCGCCCGGGTACGGCACAAGGGTGTATCCCAGAGGGGGCATGATTGTCTCTGTCGGGCGGGAATAGACCTGATAGGAATAACTGAACAGTCCGGGGAAGAGAAGCATCAATAATGTCAGCCCGGCCAGCGCCAAACCGGTGGCGCGAAGATTTTTCCAGAGGGGAAAAGACGACACCACCTCATCAAAATTCAACGGCGCGGAACTGTCATAGGCTTGCGCCAGGGTCGCCTGCATAAGGTCATCGGAATACTCCGGACGCGGTTTGCCAAGACCGCCAAACTCCAGCGCCGCTATGAGTCGTCCTTTGAGTTCGGGAAATCTCTTTTCCAGTTTTATGGCGGTAGTTTCAAGATTGCCGCTGAAGAGACGAGAAAAAGAAAACCTCCAGAATAGATAAATCAATCCGGCGGCAGATGCCGCCAGAAGAGTCACTTTCAGCCAGACCGGCAGAATCAGAATACCGGCGATAAGAGATAGGATTATCGATATCAGAATCAGTCCGGTGATTGTGCCGGCAATGCCGGCGGCGAAAAGAAGAGCCCTC
>DYGG01000019.1:43659-55157 GCA_020724775.1 Ignavibacterium sp.
GAGTCGTACTGATTCTCTTCTTCAGCCCGGCGATTTTTTCCTGATTCTGCATCTTTCACCTCGCTGTCTGAAATTCAATGTGTCATAGAATATACGAGAATATTCATACCCATTCTTAAAGCCGCCTCCCGTTTTTCCGGAGGGTCGTTGTGAACCTGGGGGTCCTCCCAGCCATCGCCAATATCAGATTCATACAGATAATAGACTACCACCCGCCCATTAATGATAATTCCAAACCCCTGCGCCGGTTTGTTATCATGTTCATGAATCTTGGGCGGACCGGCGGGAAAGTCAAAATAGGCATGATATATAGGATGGTCGAAAGGCAGTTCGGCCAGTTCCCGCTCTGGAAAAAGGGCGGAAAGTTCCCTGCGGACAGTTTTGTCCATCCCGTAAGAGTCATTTATAAATAAAAATCCGCCGCCTGTCAGGTAGGTGCGAAGCCTCTCTTTTTCTTCCTGGCTGAACTTTATTACGCCATGTCCGGTGGCGAAGAGAAAGGGGTATCGGAAAAGGGCGTTATCCATAATCTGAATTACTTTTTCTTCCGGGTCAATTGGATAACGGCTGTTCTCTTTGACAAACTTCAACAGATTCGGAATGGCGGAACTTCCCCAGTACCAGTCTCCCCCACCACCGTAATGAAGCCGCGCCACGGAGATGGTGGACGGGTGAATCTGCGGAGCCGTCTGCGGGCGCACCGGCAGACCGGAGGGAACGATTAATCCCTCACGCTCCTGGGCAACCGTAGAAGTTAATGCTGTTAATACAATTACAGCAATTTGGAAGTAATTTCGAAGCATAATTTATCCCGATATATAATATACTACTATAACAGTCATTTCGGCGAAAAATAATGCCCCGTTACAGGCTGGCCGCAATAAAAAACCTCTTGACCTCGAAGAAGCCAAGAGGTGGGAGGGATTATGTCTAAGGTCGCGCCGAATATATAAAAGCCGTGCGATTTGTCAAGTATAAAATCACTCAGAAAATAGATGCCTTCAGAAGGAGAGTCGTAATCCAAACTGGTTTATAGGCTTATCTTCGAATTTGGATATGACCCTTTGATAGTTGAGGGAAACGCCCCCACCTATCGCCTTGACCAGGGATAATTCCATATAATGGTCGTGTTCCAGATAAGACATATCCCAATTGAAATCGGCGGTAAATTCAAAATTGAATTGTGTGAAAATCTTAATCGAATTTATAGCAATAACCTGCACGGTCGTTCCCCGGTCGTTCCCGGAGTCATCCAGATTACGATAGAAGGAGACTTCATTACTCAAGGGCCTGATGCCAAAAACTTTCCCTTCATAAGAGGGGAGCGCATAGGCATTGACAAATAAGACAAGCGGCAGGATAGTTTGAATTGAGATTTTACGAATCTGAGAAATCATATAAAACTCCCTGGAAAATTGGTTCTTTTGATAGCAGGTTCTCAATAATGCCAATTTACGCCATTTTTACAAGGGTAATTAAAGCCAGGCGAAGGCGTCATATCTAATAGCGCTTGTTGAAGCGCGTCTTTATGAGTAATTTCCGAGTATGAATCGCCCGGTATTATTATTGCTTGAAGGAATAAAGAAGTCTGGCAGATTTCTGGGAAAAGTGCAGGCCGCAATTATCCTCTTTCTCTTTTATTTCTTGATACTTACCCCCTATTCCTTAGTACTCCGCCTGTTTGGCGCCGACCCGCTGCGACTCAGATACAAAAGCGATACTAACTGGCAGAAGAGCAGTACCGATAAACCAGACCCGGCTTGTCTGAAACGGCAGAGTTAGAATGAATATTCTTGGAATCTCCTGTTTCTATCATGATTCCGCCGCCGCTCTGGTAACGGACGGCGTTCTCATTGCGGCGGCTATGGAAGAACGGTTCACCGGGATTAAGCATGACCCCTCTTTCCCGAAAATCTCTATAAATTTTTGTCTGGAGAGCGTGAACAAGGGGATATCGGATATCGACGCCGTCGTCTTCTATGAGAAACCGTGGATCAAATTTGACCGGATTTTAAGCAGTTATATGCAGACGGCGCCATTATCATATGGAGCGTTCCTGATGGCGGTTCCCCTCTGGCTTAAAGAAAAACTCTGGATACCTAATCTGATAAAGAAGGAGACTGGGTTTAAGGGAACAATCTATTTTACCGAGCACCACCAGGCACATGCGGCCGGGGCATTTTTTTCGTCCCCCTACCAAAGCGCCGCGATACTGACTATAGACGGCGTCGGCGAATGGGCTGCGGCGTCAGTGGGAAGAGGGGCGAACAATGAGATAATAATTTCAAATGTGTTGCACTACCCCCATTCCCTCGGTCTTCTCTATTCTGCCATTACATACTTCCTCGGATTTAAAGTAAACTCGGCGGAATATAAAGTGATGGGGCTGGCGCCGTACGGCGAGCCCTCCTATGTCGACCTCTTCAAGCGGAAAATGGTAAAGATAAATGAAGACGGTTCCTTATTCCTGAATATGAAATATTTCGAGTTTCATCGCGGATTGACCATGACCGGCAAAAGACTGGAGAAACTTCTGGGGCGTCCCCGCAGGCTTCCGGAAGCGGAGATAACCGCCAGCGATAAGAATATAGCCGCCTCGATTCAGGCAATTGCGGAGGAAGTGATTCTCAAGATGGCTCAGTTCGCCAGGGAACTGAGCGGTGAGAAAAAACTTTGCCTTTCCGGCGGAGTATCATTGAATTGTGCCGCCGCCGGGAAACTTCTCAGAGCCGGAATCTTTGAGGATATCTTTATCCAGCCGGCTGCGTCCGACAGCGGCGGCGCCGCCGGCGCCGCCCTTTACCTGTACTATGCACTGTGTGGAGCGGCAAAGAAATCCCCGCCTTCATACCATGAACTGGGACCTTCATATAATAATGAGGAGATAGCGGAGTTTCTCCAATCTTGCGGTTTGCCTTTGCGGCAATTTGACGACAAAACTCTGGCAGAGCAATTGGCGAGGTTACTCTTCGAGCAAAAGATAGTCGGCCTTTTCACCGACAGTATGGAGTTTGGACCGCGGGCGCTCGGATTCCGCTCAATACTGGCGTCACCTACTGACCCGCAAATGAAGCAGAAAATCAATCAGGCAGTGAAATTCCGGGAGCCGTTTCGTCCTTTCGCTCCGGCGGTACTGGAAGAAAGAGTCGGCGATTTTTTCGAGTGCGACCGTTCTTCTCCTTATATGCTTTTCAACTTCAAAGTCCGAAAGGAGAAGGCGGCATCAATTCCGGCGGTGGTGCATATTGATAACACCGCCCGACTGCAGACGGTCAATGCCGGGCAGAATCGACGTCTTTATTCAATCCTGTCAGAATATGAGAAACTGAGCGGCATACCGGTGCTGTTGAACACCTCTTTAAATCTTCGGGGATACCCGATCGCGCGGACACCCGAAGATGCCTTAAAGACTTTCGCTTCCTCCGGAATCGATATCCTGGCGCTGGAGAATATGGTACTGGATAAGGCGGAAATTGACCCCCAGCGGCTGGCGCGGTTCCAAGTTGCGGTCGGGACGGACTGAATTCGACTGGCAAAAATCCCGCCTGGAGTATATTATATTGTGGTATGGCGCTCAAAGAACGATTGATGATATTCGGCGAATTCTGGTACTTTATGAAAACCTCCAAGAAATGGTGGCTGGGACCGATATTTCTGTTTCTGCTGTTTCTTTCTCTCCTGATAATTTTCACCGAGTCTTCCGCCCTGGCGCCTTTTATATATTCTCTCTTTTGACAGATGACCGACAATGCCCGTCTAAAAGACTCGCCGTCAACAGAAGGCAAAGCCCGTCGCCGGTATCGCCGTCCGCTCATTTTTCTGCTCTCTATCCCGCTTTTTATTCTTGCCACTGAGATAATTTTCACTATTGTCAGTCTCGATACATTTTTCGCCAACCGCTTCTTTCTGGTAAACCGCGCTCTTGACTACCCCGAAGTCTTCAAACGGGACCCCGATATCTTCTGGCGCTTTCGCCCGTCGCAGGAGATAAACTCCCGCTTCTTTGAGGGGAAGTCATATCGAATCAATTCTTTTGGATTGCGGGGAGATGAGACTCTCCCCAGGTCGGAAAAGAAACGGCTGGTCTTTCTCGGCAACTCCTGCACTTTTGGCTGGGGAGTGAGCGAGGAGCAGACCTTTGTCAAGTTGACGGAAAGGTTCCTAAATGAGCGGCAGGCCGAGATGACCTTTGAGACGATAAATGGCGGTATTCCCGGTTTCAGCAGTTTTCAGGGGCGACGTTTCTATGTTTCGGATATGGCGCCGCTGAAACCGGATATTGTCTTTATAATGTTTGCCTGGAATGACCAGTGGGCAGCGGCAGGGAACATTCCCGATAACGAGCAGAAATCTCCACCCGGATGGATAATCAAATATCAGAATCTTTTTTCCCGGCTGAAGATATACCGATTGCTTAAAAAGGTAATTTTGTCGGCAACCGAACCATCATTGGATGATAGACTCGACAAGCAAGCCCCGGTTTACCGAGTATCCTTGGAGGATTTCTACAGCAATCTATTTGCTCTGGTGAACTTCATCAGGATGGAGGGGGGGCGCCCGATACTACTGACCTCCCCTGTTCCGTCGCTGGTGAGATATTATCCGCCGGGAAGCCGTTCGCAGATGCATTATTACCATGAATTATATAATTCTCAGACCCGTCTGGTGGCAAGAAACAGCCGGGTAGAACTGATTGATATCGCCGGTATCTTTGATGATTTCAATGACATATTCGATGACGCCCCACAAGACCCGATTCACTTTAACGAAAAGGGGCATAAGGTGATAGCCGAAGCAGTATCTCGGTATTTACTGACGACCCCCTGATGAATAGGCTTGGGCCGGGAAGGGACCTACAGAATTATTAGTTGGTTCAGCGGATTTCACAAAAGTGGTCCAATGACGCCACGCATCGGATTGTATCTGCAACCGTAGTTAAAAGATATGGGAGGGGCATTCTTGAGAATTGCTGCGTTCGGCTTCGATTTTTTGCCCTAAACATCAGATACCGGAAAGCCGAAAATTAATTGGAACCTAAGGGGTTACCAATTTGTTAAAGCAGTAAATCGGAGATTAAAACAGTCCAAGTTCTCAGAACTTTGGCTTGACAAAACGAGACAAAAAAAGTATAATTAAGAACCAAAACCAATTACACATCTATGGAGGAAAGACCCGTGAAGAAGTTAATGTTTGTCACCCTGGCGCTGGTTTTGGGCCTTGCACTGGCCCTTGCCCCGCAGTTCAGCTCTGCCTGTGGCGGAGATAAAGCGAAATCGGCTGATGCCACCAAGGCTTCGGGCGAAGTTAAGATGGTCAATGCCGGCTCCGAGTCCGGATGCGGCAGTATGAAGGCGACCGAGGCGAAGGCGGACGTTAAGATGGTCAACTCCGGTTCCGGGTGCGGCGCATATAAGACTTCTGAAGCCAAAGCCCAGATGGTAGGCTCCGGGTGCGGCGTTTCCAAGACGACCGAAGCGACCACGGCCAGCGCCGATGCTCCCTGTGATTACACCGGCAAGTGCGCTACTTTGACTCTGTCAGTGGCCGGGATGACTTGCGGCGGCTGTGAGTCCTCGGTAAAAGAAGCCCTCATGTCCGACAAAGGGGTTATAAAGGTTGTCTCCGTGGATTATAAAGCCGGCAAAGCCGTAGTCTGCTACGACCCGGATAAGGTTGAGAGCGGCAAACTGGCGACGCTGGTTTCCGACAAGGGGTATAAAGCGGAAGTGATACCTGCCGTTGCGACATCCACCACTGATGCCGGCAAAGGCGCGGCTTGCAGCATTTCGGCAGGCAAGTGCGAAAAGAAGTCTGAAACCAAGGACGGCTCCCACTAATATTTCGAAATTATTGATGTTTCAAAGAAAGGCGGAATGGTCTTCCGCCTTTTTTGTTTTTTGTCTTATATTGTTTGCGCCCGCCCATTTCAGCCGATATAATAGATTGAATGAAACTCAGGATATCAATATTCGCTTTATCCCTCCTGCTCCTTGCCGGGAGAGCGTCTTTCGGCGCCAAGTACGCCGGTGATGCCTTCTCTTTAGGGGCTGGCGCCAGAGGTCTGGCGCTGGGAGGGGCCGTTGTAGCGGGACCATTTGATGCCTCGGCGCCGTACTGGAACCCGGCCGGGCTCAACAGCCTTCCGGGGCGGAACATCATTGCCATGCATGCCGAAATGTTTGGGTCGCTTCTCAACCATGACTTTGCCGCCTACACTCGATTACGGGGTGAAAATAAATTGCTGTCGGCGTACGGCATCTACTTCTATTACCTGGGAGGCGGTGGGATAAAAATCACTGATATTGACCCCAATACCGGACGCCCTTTTATTGTCCGAGAAGAGTCGCACAGCGACATAATTGTCTCGGGGGCGATCGCCGGCCGATTGACGGAGCAACTGGATTGGGGATTGTCTCTGAAGATGCTTTATCGGGACCTGGCGACAGTTACCGGATATGGCGTTTCCGCCGATTTCGGCGCTTTATATAAGCCTTTTGAATATCTGAACTTCGGACTTACGGTGGCGGACCTTTTCACAGGCCATCTGGCCTATTCCAACGGCTCTTCGGAGTCAATCACTCCCACGGTCAAGCCCGGCATTCTGTTTACAGACCGTTTCAAAGAGTTTCGAGGACGTCTGTTGGCATCCGGAGATTTCAAGTTTGATGGGATTCGACAGAATAGTCAGTACTGGATGGGGGATATCTCGATGGACGTTCATTTCGGGGCGGAAATATCGTATCTTGAGATGGTTTTCCTGAGGGCCGGCTCTGATATGGGGCGCTTTACCGGAGGGGTTGGGGCTGAGATAAAGAGGGTTCGGTTCGACGCCGCCTATTTGAATGACAGCGAGTTCGACGAAACAATCAGGCTCTCGCTCGGGTACAGTTTTTAATGGAAAATCGTGACTCCATTTCTCTTCTTAATAATTAATTAGTGAAAAATTTCACTTTGCGCTTGACAATCGGCGCAATCGGATTTATTTTCCCCACTCAATTTTTGCCGTGTGGGTCTAAATGCCCGATTTAAAGGAACCGCGGAAGGGTAAGGGTAAGATTGAATATCGACAACTCGGTTTGCTTGGAACTATCCCAATTATCATGGTGGTCGCCCCGGTGGTCGGCTTCTTTATTGGTAGATGGCTCGATTCCAAACTGGGGACGGCCCCTTTCCTGCTTATCCTCTTTTTGATTTTCGGGTTTATTGCCTCCGGCAAAGAGATATACAGGATTATAAAAAGGGCCGAAGAGAAGCCTGACAAAAGCAAAGATGAGAATTGAAGCGAACTTTGTAAGTCGGACTCTCCGCACCACCGGACTGGTGGCGCTTTTGAGCCTCGCCTTCGGGTCGTTCTATTATGGTTTCAAGCCCACCCTTTCGGTTTTCACCGGTATAGTCTGGGGGATGATTAATCTCTATTTTCTCTCCCTGCTGGTCCGCTCGTCGCTTCGTCCCGAAGGTGCCGACAAAGCCTCGGCGCTGATTTTTCTTTTCATAAAATTTCCACTTCTCTACCTGTCGGGCTACTTTCTGATGACCAACGACTATTTTGACCCGCTTTTGCTGGTCATAGGATTTACTGTTAGTCTTCTGATAATTGTCCTCAAGGCGGCCGGTCGCGCTTTACTCAAACTTGATTACTTTGAAGAAAACGACAAGAAGGAAAGCCTGCGCAGTGCTTAACGGAATTCAGTTTCATATATTGTCGGCGGCGCATAAAGCCGGAGAGGCGGCGGCCGATACGGTCCACCAGGCGGCCGGGCATGGCGGCGGCGAATCGCACGAACTTCCCAATCTTATAACTTTCATAAACAAGTCTTTTGCTCATCATTATGATGCCCTTATATTCGCCGGTTTTGTCTCGCTGATGCTCATAACAGTGTCGATTATTACTTATCGGAGACGGCAGTTGATTCCGGGGAAACTTCAAAATTTTGTCGAAATGATTATCGAGGGTTTGAACAATCTTCTGTTTTCGGTCATGGGCAAGGAAAGCCGTCACTTTGTGCCGTTTCTGGGGACGCTTTTCCTGTACATCTGGTTTATGAATCTTCTGGGTCTTGTCCCCTTCATGAAATCATCGACCTCATCGATTAACACCACGGCGGCTCTGGCTATTACGGTCTTCTTATATGTGCAATATACGGGCATGAGACGTCTCGGCATCTGGGGATATTTCCATCATCTTCTCGGTTCGCCCAAAGATGCCATCACCTGGGCGATGGCGCCGATAAATTTCCCGATTCATGTCATTGGGGAACTGGCCAAGCCGTTCTCACTGGCGCTTCGTCTTTTCGGCAACATAACCGGCGAGGATATTCTCATTGCCGCTTTTGTCTCGCTGGGGATAATGTTTATGGGAATATTCGGGTCCCCTATCGGTTTTCCTTTTCAGATTCCTTTTATTCTTCTGGCAATGCTGACTTCGACAATACAGGCTCTGGTGTTTACCATGCTTTCGACGATTTACTTTGTGATGGTTCTTCCCCACGAAGAGCATGAACATGGACATTGACAATAAGGGATGCAATTATAGAAATCATAGTATTTAGGAGGAAACAATGGATTATCAAACTGCTTTATCATTTGCGCTTCCGATTGCGGTATCAATAGCGGCTATCGGTTCCGGTCTCGGTTTAGGCCGGGCGGTCGGTTCGGCGATGGAAGCGATGGGGCGTCAGCCGGAAGCGGCCGGCAAGATTCAGACCGGCATGATCATCGGCGCGGCGTTTATCGAAGCCTTGACGATTTACGCGCTGGTTGGTCTGCTTCTGCTGATGGGCAAGATCGGCTGAAAAGTAATAACTTTTTCACCGTCCGCGAGTCTGGAGACCGCTAAATGAACATAGAAATATCACAGGTAATAACGCATATAATCGGCTTTCTGATTACCGTCTGGCTCCTGAAACGATTTGCCTGGAAGCCGCTTCTTTCGATGATGGAAGAACGGCAGCAGAAGATTAAAGATGAGTTTCAGAGAATTGAAGATGAAAAAGTCCGGGCGGCGCAATTCAAAGCCGAGTATGAAGAAAAACTGAAGAATATAGAGACGGAACGGCGGCAGAAGATAATCGAGGCGGTTAACGAAGCCAACAAAGTCGCCTCGGAAATCAAAGCCGGAGCGCAGGAAGAGGCTCACGCTCTGGTGACCCGCACGGCCGAGCAACTGGAGCGGGATGTCTCCAAAGCCAAGGTGCAACTGAAAGAGGATATGATAAATATCACTCTGGCGGCGGCGGAAAAAATCCTGCGCGAGAAACTCGACGAGAAAAAAGAGCGGCAGTTAATTGACCAGTTTATCGGAAATATTGAGAAGGCATAAAGAATGCTTGCCCAGCAGGTAGCCAAGAAATACGGCAATGCTCTTTTCGAGCTTGCCCGCGAGAAAGGTCTGATAGAGCAGGCCTGGGAGCAATTCAACTCCCTGGCTGATTATCTCAGAAAAGATTCTACCTTTCTCGATTTTATGTCGGCTCCTCAGATTCCCGATGCCGACAAACTGGCACTTGTGGAGAAGATATTTAAGCCCCGGCTCGACAGGCCGTTCTATAATTTCCTGCTGGTTCTGATCGATAAGCGGCGCATTATCTTTCTCATCGATATTGTGGAAGAGTTTGACCGTCTGGTGCGCCAGCATAAAGGGATTGCTCGCGCCGTCTGTATCACGACGGTGCCCATCAATGATGAGGAGCGACGTCGATTAATCGAAAAACTGGCGCAGAAAACCGGTCTGAAAATAGAACTGGAAGAGAAAATTGACAAAGCGATTGTCGGTGGGACGGTGGTCATTCTGCAGAATCAGATTATGGACGGCTCCATTCGGTATGCCCTGAGTCTTCTGCGCAACCGTCTGATGAAAGTTAAAGTGCATTGATTATAAAATTTGTAAGGTGATTGAACACCGTTAAAAGAAATATCTGGAAATAGTATCCTTAGAGGTGAAAGCATGGGTTTAAATCCTGAAGAAGTCTCATCTATAATAAAGAAAGAAGTCTCCAGTTACGAGACTAAACTGCAAATGGAGTCGGTCGGGACGGTGCTTCAGGTCGGCGACGGTATCGCCCGCATCTGGGGATTGGAAGACGTCATGATGTCGGAACTGATTCTGTTTCCTAACGACATTATGGGCATGGTGCTCAACCTCGAAGAGGACAGTGTCGGCGCCGCCATATTCGGTTCCGTATCCGACATAAAAGAGGGAGACACCGTTCGTCGCACCGGACGAGTGGCCTCGGTGCCGGTCGGGGACGCTCTGGTCGGGAGGGTGGTCAATCCGCTCGGTCAGCCGCTGGACGGCAAAGGACCTATTGTCACCGACAAATTCCGGGTTCTGGAGGGGAATGCTCCCAACGTAGTGCAGCGCCAGCCGGTAAAAGAGCCGGTTCAAACCGGTCTTAAGGCGATTGACTCGATGATTCCGATCGGTCGCGGTCAGCGCGAACTAATTATCGGCGACCGTCAGACAGGAAAGACGGCGCTCGCTCTCGACACCATTATCAACCAGAAAGATACTGATATTTATTGTATTTATGTCGCCATCGGACAGAAATCCTCCACCGTCGCCAAAGTGGTGAAGACGCTGGAAGATTTCGGCGCCATGAAATATACCACCGTCGTCGCCGCCAGCGCTTCGGACCCGGCGCCGATGCAGTTTATTGCCCCTTATGCCGGATGCACCATGGGCGAGGAGTTCTTGCATACCAAAAGACATGTGGTTGTGATTTATGACGACCTTTCCAAGCATGCTCAGGCGTATCGGCAACTGTCGCTTCTTCTGAGACGCCCCCCGGGACGTGAAGCCTATCCGGGAGATATTTTCTACCTGCATTCGCGTCTGTTGGAGAGAGCGGCGAAGTTGAAAGACGACCTCGGCGGCGGCAGTTTGACGGCTCTTCCTATCATTGAAACCCAGGCGGGTGATGTCTCTGCCTATATTCCGACCAATGTGATTTCTATTACTGACGGGCAGATATTCCTGGAGTCGGACCTGTTCTATTCCGGAATCCGCCCCGCTATTAACGTCGGTATCTCGGTCTCCCGTGTTGGCGGTAACGCCCAGACCAAGGCGATGAAGAAAGTAGCCGGCTCATTGCGACTGGACCTTGCCCAGTACCGCGAACTGGCCGCTTTTGCGCAGTTCGGTTCAGATTTGGATGAGGCAACCCAGAGGCAGTTAACGCGCGGCGGGCGAATGGTAGAGATTTTGAAGCAGAAGCAGTATGTGCCGATGTCGCTTGCCAAGCAGGTGTTAATTATCTGGGCCGGTGTCAACGGTTATCTCGACAGTCTGCCGGTAGCACAGGTAGCCGCTTTCGAGGAAGGCTTCTCTGAATTTTGTACCAAGAATTTCCCCGAACTGGAACATGTCATCGCCAAAGAGAAAGATCTGTCGCCGGATACGGTCAACAAACTGAAACAGGCGGTTGAACAATTCAAGGCGCAGGTCACGAGTAAGTAAGTCAAGATGCCGGCACTACGAGATGTAAAAAAGAGAATCC
>DYGG01000070.1 GCA_020724775.1 Ignavibacterium sp.
ATCAAAATCAGGATATGCTTATTAATCAATTTACACAACCTTCTTGACAGAATCCGCCCTGATGCTGTCTGGAATTCCGTTTGCCTTCCACCCGGCAACCGCTATATTGTTGATACATTACTAACTCAATTATCTACACCGGGAGTATCTATGTTAGGCAAATTTTCTTGGTTCTTTCTGATTCTGGCGCTCTTATTAACAGTTCTTGCCTGCTCCAAAGGGGGAGGCGGGGTTGACCAGGATGATGAGGGGAATCCCCCTTCCAATATCACCGACTTGACCGTCACCGAAGTAACCCCCAACTCCATTAAACTGACCTGGACGGCGCCATCCGATGATGACCCCTCGGGTCGTGCCGCCGAGTATGATTTGCGGGTCGCGATGGAGGAAATCACTTACCTCAATTTCGATTCCGCCTATAAATTGGATGGCGAGCCGATCCCCGGTCCGGCCGGTTCCAAAGATTCGATGACCATCTCCGGTTTGATGGAGGATTCCACTTATTATTTCGTTCTCAATTCCGGTGACAAGGATGACAACTGGTCCTGGATATCCAATTGCGCCTATGGTATCTGCTTTGACAACTACGTGGTCGCGATACCCGATTCAATGCTGGAGGTGATGCTTCGCTCGTATTTGGTCAAACCGGACGGTCCCCTTTACCGCACCGACCTGTTGAATATAACTTTCCTCGACTGCAACAATCGTCTCATCGCCGACCTTACCGGGCTCGAGCATTGCCTCAATCTGCATACGATGCTGTTCTGGAACAACCGCCCGGCGTCGCTCACGCCGCTGGCGCCTTTGACCAGGATGGTTTCGCTCCAGATGGGATACAACGGCATTACCGATATCTCCCCTCTTGCCGGCATGACCGAGTTGACCACCCTCTACCTGCACAATAATTCCATAAGCGATATCTCGGCGATGGCTAACATGACAAAATTGGGCGCCGTTCTGCTTCTACTTAACAATATCAGCGACATTTCAGCGCTGGCGAATAAGCCGCAGATGGTTGTGCTCGACCTCAGCCAGAACGACATCGTCGATATCTCTCCACTGGCCGGGATGACGAAACTGGAAGCCCTCACTCTGGATATGAATGAGATAGTCGATATCTCGCCGGTTGCCGGTCTGACGGCGCTGCTGAATCTGAAACTGAACGACAATGATGTTGCCGTCGTACCGTCTTTGAGCAATCTTTCGTCGCTTGGGTATCTGTCTCTGAATAACAATCAACTCAATGATATTTCGGGGCTGGGGGGACTGGGCAGTCTCCAATTCCTTTCGCTTCAAAACAATCATATAGTCGATATCTCCTGTCTCTCAGGCTTAACCGGGCTGACCCTTCTTGATTTGAGGTCGAATGATATAGTCGATGTCTCGTCGCTGGCGGCGCTGACCGACCTGGAGACACTTCATTTGACCATGAATGAAATCGAGACAATTGAAGACCTGACCGCCCTGACTGAACTGAAATACTTGTATTTTTCATATAATCAGATTTCCGATATCAGCGCTCTTTCCGGAATGACCGGGTTGGTTGACCTGCAGTTTTACAATAACCAGGTGGATGATATTTCGGTCCTTGCCGGAATGACCAATCTGGCGCGGCTGGCGATAATGAACAACCAGATTACCGATATCACGCCTCTCGTGAATAACAGCGGACTGGGAGCGGGGGATGAGGTCTATCTTACCGGCAATCCGCTGACGCCGGAATCGATTGCCATGATTCAAACCCTCCGCGACCGCGGGGTGATAGTGGGCTGGTAATAGGAACGAAAATTGCCGTCGCGATTCCCGCCCAAAACGGGAATGACGGCGCAAGCCGAGTAGGTCGAAATCCTTCTTAGGTTTCGACCCGCCACAGGCGGGTCAAAACCCAAGGGAATTTTGCCCTACGCAAATCGGGAATGACGGCGCAGGCGAAAAGGACTCCTGGCGGCGCATTCAACGAAAGGATGCAAGGTGCAAATTGGAAATGTGAATAGCATGTAGGGCAGGAGCCCCGCGCTCCTGCCATAATCGACCGTTCATGGTCGATTAACCCGGACAACAAATCGTACCCCCCCTCACCCTCTTCCCACCCTCGCCTTTATCATCGGCACCTCCCGCTCATGCAGCGGCCAGAGCGCCAACGCCAGCGCCACCAAAGCATCGCCGGTTTCCGCCGAATCCCACCTTGCTTCCCGCAACTCGTCCTCCAGCGACCAGACCCTCCCGCTCTCCCTGTCCGCCGTGGCGAAATCCGGCATCTCCCATCTCTGATATCTGATTTTCCCCATGCTGTGAAACAGTTCCAGATTGGTCAAGAGTTCCGCCTTGATTTTCGGCGTCATTATAATTGCCGAGGGATTCAAATCCCCAATCTGCGAAACCACCACATCCCCCAAACCGGTGGCATCCACCAGAATCCGCCCCGGATACTTTTTCTGCTGCTTCCGTATCTGCTCCAGAATAATATTCCAGTCCCACTTCCGGATTCGCACCAAATCAACGACCGTAGCAACACCGTTTTGAACTTGCACCGTTATCCCCACCGTCGCCGTCTTCTTGCGCGCCAGGTCCCAGCCGGTGATATAAAAGGAACCGCCCGGCTCAACCGTTGGCGCCGCCGTCTCTTCATTCCCCAGCAACGCCGCATCGATATACCGTCCCGGTATAATCTCCGCGCCGCTATCGACAAACTGCCCCATAATGTTCTGCGCCACCCGATGGTCACTCAGATATTTTGTCTGCATTTGAAGATATTCGCCCGATATGAAACTGTTCTCGCGCGAATCGCCCCCCTGAACATAGGCGTCGTCACTCCGCTCCTTCAACTCCAGCATCTTCCGGTAAAACCAGTTCTTTCCGTTCGGAGTCGAAACCAGGTCAAGTTTTCCCATCCGGTCGGCCAGACGCATCTTTATGACATTATTGACGACATACTCGGCGTCATCATCATACGCCACCTCGTCATAGACAAAATAATCGTAATCGTTCCCGAGGAGATATTCCCCCCGACGTTGCGTGGAGCGGGCTTCGATTATCGCGCCATTGCCGAGGTAAAGGCGGGGATATGGCGTCACCACCATTCGTCGAATCAGGTTCTTGATTATGAAATGTTCCTGGAACAGGCGCGCTACCGTATCGAAAATTATTCGCGCCTGGTCGAGAGTCAGGCTGGCGGTGACAATCCGGTATCGTAAGGCGCGGTCATATTTAAGGTCGCGGATGCGAAAAAGAGCGTGATGCAGAATTTTCACCGCCGAAACAAACGATTTCCCCCAGCGGTTGCCGGTGACCAGAAGATTCTCCGGCTTGACGCTTTTCTCCAGCCACCGGCGCTGTCCCGGATGAAGTTCGAGTCTTAAGAATTTCTCTGCGAAAAACGGAATGTCGCCGACCGCCCGCCGCCAGTCGGTTTCCGAAGCGGCTGATGTTACGATAATCTCCCTCCCGATTCTTGAGAAATCGCCCCTTGTCTGGACATGCCTTCAATCGTTGCGTCAGAGCCTAATTCCGACTCCGGTCGGAATGAGATCTGACGCAAACTTCACAGCAGTCCCTCCGCCTCTTTCTCAGCCCTCTCTTTCGATATCAACCCTGCCTGGTAGAAGCGAATCAGATTTTCCGCCCGGCTCTTGTTTATCTCCTGCTTCTCCGATGACAGGTACGTAAAACTATTGTCGAATATAAAACGGCAGCGGCAATTAAACCCTTTCAGACCGAGTTCGATATTCCCCAGCCATTCCAGAAAGCGCGCCGCCTGCCGTTGCACCGAATGCACCTGACGCATCACCAAATCATACTTGAACTGGGCCCAGTTGTGCGTGGTGCCGTAACTGTATCCCAGCATGAACGGCGCCAGATTGGTGCCGGCGCAGATTTCTTCGACCATCGCCCGATGATTCAAAAACCAGGAGTTGCCGACCGAGCGGATATTCCCGGGACCGATATATTCTATCTCAACATTATCCCATGTCACCGGGTTATCCTCGGGAGCGCATTCTTTAATCATCGAGACCGTCTCATCAAAGTAGGCGTTAATTCTGTCAACATAAGCCTTATCGGTCTCGCCGGCCATCTTCTCCGGCGGTTTGACTCTGACATGCAACCGGTGATACCCGGCGTTGTGGGTGGACCGGTGCATATCCTCCACCAGTTGCTGCTCGATATAGGCGACAAACGGCACCGCGCTCATTATAGATTTCCCCAGTCCGGCGCCTCCCTCGGCGCTCAATCCGAGGTAATAGAAATCGGCATGGTCAAGTCTCAACTCCCGGTCGCCGTCATGATACAGCAGTTTCCCACTTTTTTCCGAGACCTCGATATGGGCGACATCCACCGGCAGGAACCGCTCCAGCCCGCTCTGGTCGGCGCTGACCAGGGCAAATCCGGCAAAGGCGCCATCGGTGTACAGCGAACTGAAAAGATACGGCAGGAACGATTCCAGCCCGGCTCCCCGCTGAAAGGAAAAAGGGTAGATACGCAGAGCCATTTCGCCCAGAACTTTCTCCGCCTCCTCCGCCTCTTTCTTTGATGATGTTTCTATTGCTTCATAATGAGTCGAGCCTGATGACAATCGACTCCAGGTCCAGACTGTCCCGCTCAACAAGGGGATATTGTCCCGCAGAAAGCGGTAGAGATTTATCCGAAAACGCTGCGGAGTGAAACTGTCACGACTCCAGATGAAGTTGGCTCTTCCGCGGGCGGCGCCGAATTGAAGATTCTGTCGGCTGGTTCGGTACGGCGCGACCGCAGCGCCTCTAAACTGGAAAATAGATGGCTCTGTGGGATTTTTCATAAGTTCTCCTTTTTCTAATTCCCCCGCTCTATTTCACCGCTGAATCATTGATGTTTTTGCGGGAACGGAGTGTCTCAGGCTGTAAAGTCCGGGAAAAATATGACGATAGCAGACACCAATACTCTGCAAGCAGTTAAGCAGAAGTGTTAGAATTCTGCACAGTTATGCAAAGGCTTCCAACTCTTGAATTGAAGACAAAAAAGGCGATTTTGTAACTTATTGAAAAATATAGCATTACGCCATCGTTCCAGCCTGACAAAATCGGTACAAGGTTTGCTTATAAATCTTCTGGATATTTATAACCGAAATGTGACAAATTAAGATAAAGTGAGTCCTGTATGAGAAAATTTTTGATAATGTCTCTCGCCCTGACCTTACTCTCAATGCCGGCTTTCGCCTTTGAGTACAAACTGGGGTATGATTTCGGAAATCCTTTTGATGAGAATAACAACTGGAGTCCGATTAATTATCCCGGCGGCGTGGGAAGTCTTCCTTCGCCCGGTCTTCTGTCTGAAGGAGGAGAGAAATTTGACCTCGAAGGACTCCATTTTGCCATGACCGGGAATACTGTCCATATCGCCCTGGTCAACTCATTTGGCACCTCGGCATATTCCACTTCCTGGCGGCAGACCTACAATCTCGGCGATATCTTTTTTGGCATTAATGGCAGCAGCACCAGTTACGCTATTGATGTCTTCACGGGCCAACTCTACGCCGTAAACACATACAGCGGTATTTATAACCTCCGCGGTTCATACTACAGCAACACTGCTATCCGCAACGCTGTCGGCGCTTATGATGTCACCTCCGGCACGGTCCTGGGCACTGTCAACCGGGAATATTCCATGTGGCAGGGGCTGGAGACCAACCCGATGCAGGGTTCCGGCGACACCTGGGTTCTGGAATTCTCGTTCGACAGGAGCCTTCTTGATCTGGACGGCGCCCAGACCATAAATTTCCATAATACCCTGGGATGTGGAAACGATGTTATGAATAAGTCGTTTGCGGTAGTTCCGGAGCCGACCAGCATGATGCTTCTCGGGCTCGGCATGCTGGGACTGGGGGCTCTGCGAAAAAGACTCTGATTATTGCTCAGTAGCAGCCCTCCAACCCCGCTTTCCCGGCGGGGTTTTTTATTCCCTTAATTTCTTGACAGTGACCTCTTTTTTTATGATCTTACCGCCGGATTTGAAACAGTCTCACACCGGATGTGAGCAAAACCGCTGTCTCTTTTGAATCTATTGGAAAAGACGTGCCGCTTTTTAAGAATTCTCTTCTCCGCAACGGCTGCTTCATCTTAATCCTCGTTTTGTTGTTTGGCGGATGTTCTTCCGACCGGGGAAAACTGATTCGCTTCAGCGCCGAAAAACTCCTGCACCAAGCCAATCGCCTTCATGACAAAGCCGGCATTAAACCGGAACTGGGCAACGAGCAACTCTGGAGCGAGGTGAAGCAGGCTTATATCGCCGTTACCGAATACTGCTGGAAACATATTGATTCGCTGCCAAAGTCACGTTACCCGGTGGAGCGCGGGGAACTGGAAGCGGCCGCCTTTGCGGCGGTCAATCGCCTCTCCGGTATCTACTTTACCGAGAAGAATCTTGACTCGGCGGTCATCTTACTGAACCAGTTGCTCACCCTGACCCAACTGGAGGGGCAGCAACTTCTCACAACCCGCGTCAATCTCGCCCGTATTCGTCAGGCGAAAGGGGACTGGGATGAAGCGATGGCGCTCTACCATTCCATTATCGATACCTTTTATCCCCCGGTCGATAACCAGAATAAGGTTCTGGTGCAGGTGCTGAACATTCCGATGGAACTGGTCCGTTCTTATCTGATTATAAGCGATACGCTGGGTGTTCTGGCGGAGAGCCAGTCGGCCAAGATTTATTATAATAGACTCATCAAGGAGTGGCCCAACTCCGTACTGGCGACCGCCGCCCGAAGCAACCTTGCCCGACTTCATGTTGACCTGGGCGAGTGGGACAGCGCTATCGAGAATCTTCAGTTTCTCAGAGACAGTTCCGGACAGGTGGACCTTCAAGCCTCTCTTCTCATTGGCGACATACTCGCCTCCGGAAAGAAAGACTACTTGCGGGCTGTCTCGCAATACAACGGCATAATGGAGCGCGTTACCGATTCCACACAGCGCGCTCTGCTTATGACCCGCATCGGGCGCGCCTACTTTGAAGGGAAGCAGTACGAGAAATCCCGCGAGATTATGGGTGAAATAAAACGTCATAACGAAAGATTCTACAATACCAATCCGACTCCGCTCAATTATATCGCCCGTTCCTTTGCCGAGGAAGGGAACTGGGAGATGGCGGAAAGCGAGTTCCGCTGGCTCATCAGCAATTATTCCGGCACCGAAGAAGCCTTTAACGCTCATCTGATAATAATCGACCATTACAAGAAGGTAAACGAGAAACGCCAGGTGGAAGCCTGGAACCGGCGGGCCGAAGAATTTTATGACAGGATGAGCCGTCAGCATTATGGTACGACAATTGAGGCGTCGGCGCTTTCATACAGCGCGGAAATCGCCCGACGGAAAGAAGACTGGGAAAAAGCGGCCGATCTTCTCACTCAGTTGTACAAGAGATTCTCACAGACGGAAATCGGACGCAGCGCCCTGATAAAGGCGGCCACCATTTACCGCGAAAAACTGAATAAACCGGAAATTGCCGACGAATTAATGGACCGTCTCAAAGCGGAACTTTCTCCCCTCTCCGTGGGTAAAAATACTGATTAGAGTTCCGATATTAGGAATACAAAAGTTTCGAAACTTATGCCAGCTGGAGGAATGATGAATCTTAGAAGAACGACTCTGATAGTCGCCGCATTTCTTTTTGTGGGCGCTGTCAATCTCTCGGCCCAGGACGACAAATTTGGAGCGGTCGATACGGTTTTTATCGAACCGTATAAAATAGATGCTCTCAACTGGGGTATCAATGTCTCGCTCTTCAATGATGAAGAAATAATCGCTTTGTCGATTCCTCTTACCTTCTCCGACGGGAAAAACCGCATAGTCGCCGATTCCACTATCTTCACCGGCGGACTCGTGGAGAATTTCAAAGTTAAGGAAGCCCGTTCCGATACCGCCATGCAGTGCTTGACCATCGGGTTGATAAACGACATCGGCGTCTCGGTGCCGCCGCTTCCGCCGGGACGGGGAAGAATCGCCACCGTCTTCGTCTCTTCTATCGACAAGAAGGAAATATCATCGCTTAAGGTGGATACCACCACAACCCCGCCGAGCAATACGCTCCTGCTGGTGAAACAGCCATCCGATCCGCTCGTGCCGGCTCTGGTCATTAAAGCCCCGGCCAAGTCAGAGAAGAAATAAAACCGGCCGCTATTATGTCACAGAGAAAAAACGCCTCCCCAACAGGAGGCGTTTTCTTTTTTGCAGTAGTGTAAATTCTTTTGTGTAAATTTGGTATTGGATAAATAAGATTAACGG
>DYGG01000020.1:0-46912 GCA_020724775.1 Ignavibacterium sp.
GAGGGCGTCTGCGGGGCACGAAATCTAAAGATATTGACGATGAATTAATGTCGAAACCGTGAGGGTTTCGACCTATAAGGGAATCGTCCCCCGGAGCGGGGTGGTGATGTCAGGATCGCAGGGTTCCTGACCTACGAAGAGAGGGTGGATATTACGATATGTCGCTTGAAGAAAAACTGAAGAAATTATCGGAGATGCGCGAAGTGGCGCGTCTGGGAGGCGGCGCCGACCGGGTCGAGGCGCAACATAAAAAGGGGAAATTGACCGCCCGGGAACGTCTGGAAATTCTCCTCGACAAGAATTCCTTCGAAGAATTTGATATGTTCGTAACGCACCGAACCTCCGATTTCGGTCTTGATGACAAGAAGATCCTGGGTGATGGTGTGGTGACCGGATGCGGCACGATTGAGGGACGTCAGGTCTTCGTTTTCTCGCAGGATTTCACCGTGTTCGGCGGCTCGCTGTCGCAGGCTCATGCGGAGAAAATCTGCAAAATAATGGATATGGCGATGAAAGTCGGGGCGCCGGTAATCGGACTCAATGATTCCGGAGGCGCAAGAATACAAGAAGGAGTGGTATCGCTGGGGGGCTATGCTGACATTTTCCTTCGCAATACGCTGGCATCAGGGGTGATTCCGCAATTTTCGGTCATTCTCGGACCTTGCGCCGGAGGAGCGGTCTATTCGCCGGCGATAACCGATTTCATTTTGATGGTGAAGAATACCTCATACATGTTTGTCACCGGACCGAATGTGGTCAAGACCGTGACGCATGAAGTGGTGACTTCGGAGGAGTTAGGCGGCGCGGTAGTGCATGCGTCAAAATCAGGGGTGGCGCATTTTGCCTGCGAGAATGAAGCGGAGGCCTTGACAACCTTGCGGAAACTTCTCAGTTATATCCCTCAGAATAATCTCGAAGACCCGCCCTTTGTCGAGACCAATGACCCGTTTGACAGGGAAGATGAAGCCCTTAATACGATTGTTCCGGACAACCCGAATAAGTC
Source organism: Ignavibacterium sp. (assembly GCA_020724775.1). GTDB lineage: Bacteria > Zixibacteria > MSB-5A5 > GN15 > PGXB01 > DYGG01. Next base: position 1,004 of record DYGG01000020.1, read on the forward strand.
GTATGATATAAAAGACGTGATTCATCACATTGTCGATAACGGCGAGTTTCTGGAAATACAGCCTGATTTTGCGGCGAATATTGTGATAGGTTTTGCGCGGCTGGGAGGACGCTCGCTCGGGATTATCGCCAATCAGCCGGCGGTGCTGGCGGGAGTGCTGGATATCGCCTCATCGAATAAGGCGGCGCGGTTTATCCGGTTTTGCGATGCGTTCAATATTCCGCTTTTGACTTTCGAGGATGTCCCCGGGTTCTTGCCGGGGGTGGACCAGGAGCATGGGGGGATAATCAAGAACGGCGCCAAGTTGCTTTATGCGTACTGCGAGGCGACGGTGCCGAAGGTGACGGTGATAACGCGGAAGGCGTACGGGGGGGCGTATGATGTTATGAACTCCAAGCATGTCCGCGGCGATATGAATTACGGCTGGCCGACCGCCGAGATTGCGGTAATGGGACCAAAAGGGGCGGTGGAGATCATATTCAAGAAAGAGATTGAGAAGGCGAAAGACCCTGAAACCGAACTGACCAAGAAGACAGACGAGTACCGGGAAAAGTTCGCCAATCCGTTCATAGCGGCGGCGTATGGGTATCTGGATGATATTATCGAGCCGAAGACGACCCGTCCGAGATTGATACGGGCGTTCCAGATGCTGGAGACGAAGAAAGACCAGAACCCGCCGAAGAAGCATGGGAATATACCGTTGTGAAATAAGGGGAAACTGATATGAGCAAGTTAGAACGCTACGAGAAGGAGCAATTGAATATCGACCTTGACGGTACGCAGAATCGAAAGATGCCTGACAGAGAATTGATAGTGAATAGGCCGCGAATACTTGAGATAATAGATGCTATGAAAACGTACAACGAGTTATCGCGGATTCGACGCTCCGCACAGGAATTATTGAATCAAGTACACGATGCAAGAGATGACCATATGAATTTGTTCAATATTGATTCGAATGGAGAGACCATCAGACTTCGTTCAGGATTCTTGCTGGAAGAATTACAGAAAATCATAGAGTCGCGGACAATAGAACGATGCAATTACTATATTGAGCACCTACAAAAAGGATTGCTGGAAACAAGGACCAATAAGATCAATGACCTCAATCTGAATAGATGGCGAGAGTATAGGGACATATACACAGATAGCTTGTGGATATTGGATAGAAGGGATAGCACGGGTGTTCACTCAGCGGATTACTGGGGCAATTTCATACCACAGATTCCGCGTCAGTTAATGATGAGATACACCAAACAGGGCGAATGGGTACTGGACGCATTCGCAGGATGCGGTACCTCGCTCATTGAAGCCCAGAGACTGGGAAGAAATTGTATTGGTGTGGAATTGCAGAAATCAGTCGCAGATAAGGCTCGAAAGTTGATTTCGTCAGAGCCAAATGACCATAACGTAGTATGTGAAGTGCATTGCGGGGATAGTCTCTCGGTGGATTACCCCTCATTGTTAAAAGAGCGGGGAGTAAGCAGTATACAGTTATTGATTATGCACCCGCCTTATTTTGATATAATTAAGTTTAGCAGCGACCCTCGTGACCTGTCAAATGCTCGCAGCTTGGATTCCTTCCTCTCAATGCTCGGTCAGGCGGTAGAGAACGCTGCGGCTGTATTAGATAAACACAGGTACTTTGCTTTAGTAATTGGCGACAAGTATTCCAGAGGCGAATGGATACCACTAGGCTTTCTGGCGATGGATAAGGTTTTGAAGCAGGGATTCACCTTAAAAAGCATTATCGTCAAAAATTTCGAGGAAACAGCAGGTAAGAGAAATCAGCGGGAACTATGGCATTATAGAGCACTCGTTGGCGGTTTTTACATTTTTAAGCACGAATACATTTTATTATTTAGGAAAAAATGAAGTTGATTTGTAGTACTGGCGCGTAAAGGCATTAAAGGCTATAAGAATGACTACTCACGTATTTATCGTAAACAAGGAATCCTTCCCTTTTCACCTGAAATATTCGTTTGCTGGCACGGGAGCAGCAGATAAAGCAGAACACATAGGTTTATTAGCTGACATCTGTCGTGTACGAATCGATGACCCAGTGATTTTTTACTTAGAAAGCGTGGGTTTCTACGGTTTGTTCAAGATAGCTGGAGCCCCGTTCATAGATACAGATGTGCCCACATATCTGGAGTCGGTCATGGGCAAGAAATTAATATATAGAGTTCCAATATCACCACATACCGTCTACCCGCTCTTTGTATCGGAATGGGAAGCACTCGACAGGTTACCATTGTATGCCAAAGATGTGATTTGGTCGCTCATTTATAGAAAGCTTAAGGGGAATAGAGGATGCACGCCCATCACTTTACAGGAATCGGATAATTTGATGAAATTCATTGCCAATATGCGAGGACAGCAGCCAGCATTATCGCTTTCGGAAGGGGAATACTTTAGATTGGATCCATTCACATTTAAGCTGGAAAAATCCAGTGGTGCACAGCCATACCTTGGACGAATGGAATCAGTCGCGGACAAAATGGCTATTATGGAAGCGCTTGATTCTCAAGGTAGGGCGTATGAGGACTACCTACAGGCATATTTCACTGTGAATATAGGACGACTGCCAAAACTCGATAGCATCGCTGGGAGAAGTAGTGCGGTCATATGGCTCGGCAATGAGGTGTCCTGCGGAGTAGGCATGCAGAAGATTGATATTTTTACAATTACTTCGGACGATAGAGAGAATAGAACTTTTAACCTCATTGAATTAAAATGCATATCTGCTTACCCAAGCATTATTGACCAGCTCCGTCGTTACGTGCTGTGGACTGGATCATATATTACTGGGGCGATAAATGCCAACATCCAGCCTATCATTGTAAGTCGTAAGATTGAAAACGGGACCAATAGGATTACCGGCAGACCGCTTAAACGGAAAACATTAAGGGACGAAACTGCCGGGGCCTTGATTGAGTTTAACAGAGAAAATCTATCAAAGAAAGTCAAGTGGTTTGAATACTATTTTCAGGATCACGACATCTTTTTTGAGGAAGTCTCTTATGAATGAGTTCTGCGATTCTTTAAGAGAATAAGGCAGTGACTGTTTTTCGAGCAAAGTATGATTGTGAACGGTCGGTCTTCAGACCGACCGCGAATTCATGCGGCGGGTCTGAAGACCCGCCGAGCACAGAAGAACCGTCAGGAGGGACTCCTGACGGCGAGAGGAATGGTGATTCATCCCCGCCGATGGCGGGGATGAATAAGTCGAAACCGTAAAGGTTTCGACCTACGGAATTTGAAAAAGACCGTCAGGAGGGACTCCTGACGGCGAGAATTAATGGAATCGTAGATGCCTAAGAGAATAAAGAAGATACTGGTTGCTAACCGGGGGGAGATAGCGATACGGGTGATACGGGGATGCCGTGACGCCGGAATCGTGTCGGTGGCGGTGTACTCGGAAATAGATAAGACGGCATATCATGTTCGTCTTGCCGATGAAGCTTATTTTATCGGGCAGGCGCCGGCGCGGGAGAGTTATCTCAATCAGCAGAAGATAATCGAAGTGGCAAAAGAGGCGGGAGCGGATGCGATTCATCCCGGGTATGGCTTTCTTGCCGAGAATGACCAGTTTGCCGCTCTCTGCGAGAAGAATAGAATTATTTTTATCGGGCCGAAGTCGGAGACGATAGCGCTTCTGGGTGACAAATTGGAAGCGCGGAAAGTGGCACTCAAAGCGGGACTTCCGGTAATACCGGGGACCGATTTCGATAATAAAGATTTGTCGCAAGTAGAAGAAACAGCAAAGCAGATTGGGTATCCGGTGCTGGTGAAAGCGGCGGCCGGCGGCGGCGGAAAGGGGATGCGGATTGTGCGGGAGCCGGAGCGTCTCCGGGAATCGGTGGAATCGGCGATTCGTGAGGCTGGTTCAGCATTCGGGGATGGTCGGGTCTATTTTGAAAAGTATCTCGAGAATCCGCGCCACGTGGAAATCCAGATTTTCGCCGATTCACACGGGCATGCCGTTTATCTCGGAGAGCGGGAATGCTCGATACAGAGACGGCATCAAAAGGTAATAGAAGAATCGCCTTCGCCGATTATGACCCCGGAATTGCGGGAGAAAATGGGGACAGCGGCGGTGAATTTGGCGCGGGCATCCGGTTATCTCGGAGCCGGGACGGTCGAGTTTCTGGTCGATAAGAATCGGAGTTTCTACTTTCTGGAAGTGAATACCCGTCTTCAGGTGGAGCATCCGGTGACCGAGATGGTAACGGGTCTCGATTTAGTTCGGGAGCAGATAAATGTTGCCGAAGGGCATTCGCTTTCATTCCGTCAGGAAGATATTCAGCCGCGGGGACATGCGGTGGAGTGCCGGATTTACGCGGAGAATCCGCATCAGGATTTTCTACCGTCAACAGGAAAATTAACCGAATATCGCGAGCCGTCGGGTCCCGGAGTGCGGGTTGATTCCGGCGTGGTTCAGGGGTCGGAGATTTCGATATATTATGACCCGATAATCGCCAAACTGGTGGTCTGGGGAACGGACCGTGAAGAGGCGATAGCGCGGGCGCAGAGGGCATTGACCGAGTATCGGATTTCGGGAGTGCATACCACAATTGGCTTTGCCTGCTCAATATTGCGCTCGGGGGGATTTCGCGCCGGCGAATATTCGACCGGATATGTGGAAGAAGAATTTCCGGACCGGAATTTTGAATGTCCCCAGAGCGACCAGGCGCAGAAGGCGGCATTTGCGGCGGCGATATTTGATTTTCTGGAGAAAGAGAAAGTGTCGCTGACGATGAAGCGTCGCGGCGAAAAAGCCGGAGGCTGGGTGCAGTACTACCGCAACCAGAACCTGAGCCGTCTGAGCAAGATGAGATAACAATGGCGAATTCAGAGAATAGATATCTGGTCACCGTAGATGACGTGGAATTTGACCTGGCGGTTACCCCGAAAGGGAGCAGTTTCGAGGTTGAATACAACGGCGCCCGCTACAAAGTAGAGGCGCATCGGCTGAGCGACCGGAAATATCTTTTTAAGATTGATGAGAGTTCCTCGGAGGTGGATCTTTCCCGCAACGGTGGCGGTTACAATATCTATCTGGAAGGAAAAGATATGATAGCCCGGGTGGAGCCGTATCATCTGGCGGAACTGCGGAAAAAAGCCAGCAAGGCGTTGAGCGGAGCGACAGAGAAAATTGTCCGGGTGCCGATGCCGGGATTGGTCTTGTCGATTGCCGTCAAGCCGGGGGATAAAGTCAAAAAAGGAATGACCCTGGCGGTGATTGAAGCGATGAAAATGGAGAATCTGATTAGGGCAGCCGCCGACGGAACCGTCAAAGAGATTTTTGCCGCGCCGGGGAAAGCGGTCGAGAAAAATGAGAATCTCCTGGAGATAGAGTAACGTGCCGGAAAAGAAAGAGACAACCTCCGGCATCGAGATTCCGATAATTGCCGAGCCGCACCAGATTGATTTGAAAAAACTGGGGACGCCGGGAGAGTATCCGTACACGCGGGGCATTTATAGAGATATGTATCGGGGGCGTCTCTGGACGATGCGTCAGTATGCCGGATTCGGTACCGCCGAAGAGACCAACCAGAGATTCAGATATCTTCTTTCGCAGGGACAAACCGGGCTTTCTGTGGCGTTCGATTTGCCGACGCAGATCGGTTACGACAGCGACCATCCGATGGCAAAAGGGGAGGTGGGGCGAACGGGAGTGGCGATATCGTCGCTGGAAGATATGGAGCGTCTTTTCGACAAGATACCGCTGGGGGAGGTATCGACCTCGATGACCATAAATGCGACGGCGATGATTTTGCTGGCAATGTATATCACGGTGGCTAAGAAGCAGGGAGTGACCTCAGAAAGAATTTCCGGCACGGTGCAAAATGATATATTGAAGGAGTTTATTGCGCGGGGGACATATATTTTCCCGCCGGGGCCATCGATGCGGATAATCACCGACATATTCGCCTATGCCAAGGAGTATCTTCCGAAATTCAACACGATATCGATATCGGGATATCATATTCGTGAAGCGGGAGCGACCGCGGCGCAAGAGGCGGCTTTCACCTTTGCCGATGCGGTGGCGTATGTGGAAGCGGCGCTGGCGGCGGGACTTGATATAGATGATTTCGCCCCGCGGTTGTCGTTTTTCATGGCGGCGCATAATAATATATTTGAGGAAGTGGCAAAATATCGGGCGATGCGGCGTCTCTGGGCGCGGATGATGAAGGAGAAGTTCAAAGCGAAAGAGAGTCGGTCATATCTGTTTCGGTTTCATACGCAGACCGGCGGCTCGACCCTGACCGCACAGCAAGCCGAGAATAATATCGTGCGGACAGCGATGCAGGCGCTGGCGGCGGTTTTAGGAGGAACGCAATCGCTTCATACCAACGCCTATGACGAGGCGCTGGCGCTTCCGACCGAGAAGTCGGCCGAGATTGCACTTCGGACACAGCAGTTGCTTGCCTACGAATCAGGGGCGGCAGACAGCGCCGACCCGCTGGGGGGGAGTTACTTTGTGGAATACTTGACGGATGAAATGGAAAAGAAAATTTGGACGCTTCTTGCGGAGATTGAGAAAAGGGGTGGGGCGGTCAAGGCGGTGGAGTCGGGGTATTTTAAGAGCGAAATTGCCCAATCGGCATATAAGTATCAGAAGGAGATTGAAAGCGGGAAGAGAGTAGTGGTGGGAGTAAATAGATTTATATCAGAATCGAAAGAGAGCGCGGATATTCTGAAAGTAAACCCGGACCTGGAGGAGAAGCAGAGATGTCGCCTGCAGGAGTTGCGAAAAAGACGGGACAATAAGAAAGTGGAGCGGGCGCTTTCGACGCTGGAGGACGCCGCCCGCGGGAAAGAGAATATCGTTCCGGCGGTGATGGAAGCGGTGGAAAGTTACGCGACTGTCGGAGAAATTTCAGACAGGCTGAGAAATTTATGGGGAGAATATCATGAGAGGATTTAGTCTGCTAACGATTTTTGCCCTGTTGATATTGATGTCGGCATGCTCGGAGCAAGGGGGGGAGTCAGCGAAGACAAAGGTAGCGCCATCATCAGTGTCAGATTCCATCAATCCGGCTGAAATTCCGATTCGGGAGGCATTGACAGAATTTTTCGGGCGGCTCAAAGAGGGGGACAAGACCGTGATGTATGAGAATGAATTGACCTATTACCGGTTGGAATATCCGCTGGGCAAATATTATGAACTCGACCGGGTGAAAAATTACAAGTATGACACTCTCAAAGGAATCGAAATTGACAGCGTGAAGATTATGCAGGATTCGGCAGCGGTCTATTTTCGTATCATATATCAGAATTTGCTGGGGGAAGAGAAGCAGAGGAAGTATTACCGGATAATGTATTACACCCGCGACCGCTGGATACTGCCGTTCCAGTCCCGCATCAAAGATGAACTGGAGTTTCGTCAGAGAAAGCGGGAGTATGATTCCGCCACCGCCGGACAGTAAGAAGATATTTCAATGCCAGAAATTTCACATATAGGGATTGCGGTTCGGAATCTTGACCGCGCCGTGGAGACCTATTCGCTTTTGTTGCAGAAGAAACCGGAACTGATAAAAGAAGTAGCCGAGCAGCAGGTGCGGATAGCGATATTCCGGTCGTCGGGGGAAGGACCATCAATTGAACTTCTGGAGCCGCTCAGCGTCGAAAGCCCGGTGGGGAGATTTCTGGACAAACGGGGCGAAGGGATTCATCATATCTGCATTTATGTCTCAGGCATTGAGGCGGTGTTGAAAAGACTCAAAGAAAAGGGGGTTCGTCTAATCGACGAGACTCCGCTGGTCGGCGCGGAGGGACATAAAATAGCCTTTATACATCCGTCATCTTTCTCGGGCGTACTAATCGAACTGGAAGAAAAATAGATTACTTATTCGGGGCGTTGATTACCACTCGGGCGGCGCCGCAGCGATTGCAGAAGTGGACGTCGTTATGATTGACTCGTCCGCAGGAAGCGCAGCGCCAGAAATTGTGGCTATCGGCTCCGAGGGGGTTGAATGATTTCTGGACACGGCGATTGCGGGTGAAGAAAAATATCATAAGTATGATGAGAAGGCCGACCAGGAAGTATTTGAAAATTCCTGCCGAGAAAAGAACTTTTGGGGCAGTGGTGGCGGTAATATGAAAAGAGCGGATAGACATAAGAAAACTGGGGAAGACGTGATAATAGATATCCGAGGGGGCTTCGGCTATCAGCAAATAGAGCGCCTGACGGCCATCGGTCAGACAAACAATGGTTCCGCTGACATATCGGCGAAGTTTGGTCCGTCCATCAATCGCCAGGGTGGCGAAATCGGTCTCGAAATGGGCTTTGTTCAGGTCGAGTTGATATTTCGGTACTGAATCAATTGCCAGCGGAACCCCCATTTTGCGATAGAGTCCGGCAATTGCCTGTCGTAAGTCGTCCTCGGAACTGATCTGATTGCCATCTTCAATAAAATATCTTTTAACAGAGATAAAAATAGGACTCTGGGGAGATTCGGAGATGATGATTTCGTCGGTTCGGGAGGTATCCACAAACCATCCGGGCGGCGCCGCCAGAAAACAACTCAGTTTGTCGGAAAAGATATTGCCGGCGTTGTCGTCAATCTGAGCGGCGACCGGCGCTGCCGCCATAATGGCGACCAGAAATATAAGCAGATAGCGCATATTATAATTATCGGGAAAGTAAGACCGATTCTACACGGGAAAAATAGTTAAAATGGACTGGGACAGTTACTTTTGAAGACCGGGCCGGAAGAAGCAGCCCGGGGGCTACTTTTTCTTGTAACTCTTTAGGATTCTTGTGGTTATATTGGGAAATTCACGATTAAGTTCCGAAATGATTTTCTCTGCCGCCATCTGCAAGAAATCCTCGCGGGAGATTACCGGGCGGTAAATGAAGGAATGGCTTGATTTTTCGCGCGTGAGAAAACCTTTCTGCACCAGGTTGGTGAGGACGGTGGTTACAGTGGTATAGGCGTATTTTCTCTTTTGATTGAGAAAATATTGCAGTCGCTTGGCGGTGATAGGACCGTTGTCCCAGAGAATCTGAAGCGCCTGCGCTTCAAGGGGACCGACAAATTTTTCCATTCCCGAAGCATCGGGGTCGAAATGGAAAATTATTCTGTCGTACGGCGGCATTAATAGTGATGACGTTTACGCTCCAGCAGCATTTTGGCGCCGAGAGCAATAAGAACGATCGGGACGAGATAGCCCCAGAAGTCACCGCGGATGATATCGAGGCGCGCCAGCAGAAGCAGGACGCCGGCAATCAGGAAGGCAACTCCCCAGAACATAGAGATTCCTTTCACATGAGATCTTACTTTGAATTTAGGCCTCAATTGAATACGGTGTCAATAGGAAAGAAAATGTTAAAAGATCCAGGTTGTTGTCAGTATCACTTCATCGAAAGACAGTTGGTAATTTTCTGGGTTTCAGGCTTACCCAAATTCGAATTACCGTATTCAGCAAGGTCTATAATGCCCGTAAATGTGTGCCTATTCAGATTTCTGGCGGCCTCTATACAGAAATCTGGAACAATGTCTATACCCACGTAATCCCTGCCAAGTTCCTTCGCCGCAACGCAAGTAGTACCTATTCCACAAAATGGGTCCAAAATTATATCACCTGCGAATTGCTCCTCTTGAACACGCATGAATGAATACATAGCTATAAGTCGATTCGCCAGCGATTTCGGAAAAGGCGCTGGATGACGAGACCGCTTGACATCAGCAGGGTATAATCTCCAAATCTGCTTGGTTAGATTCATCCACTGAGACTCGGTGACCCTGCTGGCTTCTTTGACTCTGTCCGATAAGATATCCGGTTTGCCCTCTTTCACAAGCACATTTATAAATTCTATCGTATTCTGTTCATAAAGATTAGGAGGATAAGGATAAGAACCGAACATTTTCTCTGTAGTCTGTTTCTGCCAAATGAATAGGCTAAATCGCTGGAGAGATGAAATATTTGACAATATAGAATGCTCAATATCATTGTTCAAGTTTTTCACATGCCTGGTATGCTGATTCTTCATGACCGCTTTGGAGACAGGCATTAAGGGAACATTGATACATAGTTTACCATTTGGCTTTAACACGCGAGCACATTCAATCCACATCTGTAGTAGTTGAGTCAAGTATTTATCATACTGAGTCTGACCATATTGATTGGCCACACCATAGTCGACTATATTCCAGTAGGGTGGACTGGTAATTATGCATCTTACCGATTGGTCGGGGATCAAGCGCATGGCCAAAAGAGCATCACCGCACATTAATCTATTACGAATATCCGAAACTGTAAATTGCTCTACCGGATTTTTTCCACTACGTAAGTCTATTATGTTATGTCGTCGGAATAATGACGCAGAGTCTTGTATTTTATTCGGTACATAGACTCGGTGGGAGGGGGCTTCGAGCGTGGGTTTTTTAATGGATATAGAATGACCTAGGTGCTCGGTAAATAGTTCACCGTTTTTCGTATTGCTGTTAACACGATCCCTTTTTAATTTGCTTTTCATTCCCAGAGTCAACTCAGTTGGTTAGAATTCACATTCTTGCTATTAAACGTCAGTTACAAGGAGTCCATGTTTCTTGAACGATAAGAATTCTTTATAGTCTTTCTTTAAGAGACCGATTCTTGAATAACGAGCTTTTTCGCCAAACATGCCGGCCACAATGATGCCTCTGACACTACCTTTGCTTTCGAGGAGGTTTCTGTAAACCCAACCTATATATCTTAATATTTGCCCGAAAACGGCATCGTCGGCCTCATTGCTTTTAATCTCTACTACCACGATATCGCCACCCTTGCTCTTGCACAAAAGGTCGATTCGACCTATTGGTGTCGAGAGCTGGCGGCCATCTTTCATCAGTTTCAATCCTGGTTCAAGTTTTTCTAAGCATTTTGCATAGAAGTCTTCAATCATTTTTTCCGTTTGTCTCTTCTCTATCACTACCCGTTCTTCTGCAGCCAAGTGTTCAGAATGTTTCCTGATCAGAGACCTTACCTGCTTCTTAGTGGGTGCTTTCTCGATAGCAAGCATCAAAAATGTAAACCATGATGGTTTCTGTTTCGGATCGCCATAATAGGCGAACCAATCTTCTAAATTTTCGAACAGGCTAATCTTAAAGTTTGCAAGCTGCTCATTGATTAGGCTGTTGAGCATTTGGGGGTCACGCCCTCGTATCTCAGATGATTCTTCGTCTATAATCAGATAAGAGGGGTACGCAAAAAAGGACCTTTGATATGAAATATTTTGATGAATTCGAAGATATCTCTTTCGCACTTTCTTTGATGACTTGTATTTGGTCCTGCCACAGATGGTATCAATTATTTCATTTTGCTCTGCTTGATCCAAATCTCTCCAAAGCAGGATGTACTTCGTTATGCGGTCGATGTCATTTTGGGTCGAGGAGAGGTTTATAAACAACTCAAATTCACTTATACTCAGCCTATTGTTACACTTCTGTAACACCTGAAGAAGAAATAGGTGAGGTAAAATTCCAGCAAAATTCTCAGAATACTTGCCTTTGAAAGCCGGATTTGGATATTGGAACTTGGCAATCTGCCCTTCGATAATTGACCTTGGATTTTCAGAATGTATTAGGTCATAGCCGGCGTCCGTTATGACTATGCTGGCACCGTCCTTAATCCATAATAGACCCAACCATTCCATTAGAATCTTGCCGATTCTGACGAGTGCTGTTCTATCTTGAAGAGTCCCATCTGAGCTATAAGGTTCATAGATGCCCTGATGTTTCATGATATCAAGTATCTTGTCTTGGACTCTTATGTTCCAAGGGAGAGCAGCAAAATCTTCGGCTATGACTTCAATCAGTTTTCCCATCGCTTCAACATTTAAGTCGCTGAGTGACCGAGCCTTGGGTACATACCAATAAGTACGGCAGGTAGAATACTCAGACAGAAACTCTATGAAATGGTCCCTGAACGGAAAGTCCCTTCTTAATGTTGCCTGGGCTCTTTTCCTCAATCTTGCCATCTCGTCTCTACAACTTTTCTTGTTCTCACAGTTTCCAGGGTTGCTTCTGTAGTTACTGTTAAAATTAACAAATGGATTTAATTTTATCAATCACAAAATTGTCGTTTATATCGGCGATACTTGCAAATATCAGGTTTGTAAGAAAATTATGCTTGTCATTCAGTCCAATTCATTCCGGACTGCAATGATATTTTCTTCCGGCACGGTCGGCTCATAAGTGCAGCCGGGTCCGAAAATCACCGGTTTGCCGTCATAACGGTCGCGCTGACGGGTCATTTCGTTCTTGATTTCTTCCGGGGAAGCATGGCGAAGCCAGCCGGTATGGTCAATCCCGCCGATTAAGGCTTTTCCTTTCAGAATTTCCAAGCCGGTATCGAGGGTCGGATTGGTGGGGTGGCTGCTGTCCCAGTTGAACAGATGCGCCGGATAATCGGCCAGTTGTTTCAGGAAATTATTGGCGGCGCAGATATGCATGATATTGAGGGCATCGGCTCCGGCGGCGCGAAGAATCCGCAGGTCGTAGGGGCGGGCGATGGTTTCGTACATCGGGTAACTCATCGCCTCGGAGGTAGCCCACTCGGTGGTTGCCAGAAAGATACCATCGGCGCCGGCGTTACGGAGTTCGGCAACATATTTTTCAAAAGTGACGGTAATATTCTCGACGGCGGTTATAACTTTTGCTCTATCCTGCTCCAGATGTTGAAGGAGAAGCGACCCCTCGGGCACCAGGTCGCCGGCAATGGAGAGGGGAGTAAAGACGGTCATAAAGAGAGGGAGGTTTTTATCGGCGCTTTTTTTTATCAGGCCGACGGCCCGAAGATGCTCGGCCAGAACCGGCGCGGTTGCAGGAAGCGGCGTGATTTTCTCCCAGTCTGCGAGTTTTTCGACGGCAAATTTCAGTTTCCGATGTTTGCTGAATTCCGATTTCGACCAGTCCAAACGGTTCCCCCAGTCCTCAACATGATAACTGGCGCGGGGATTGATTTTCATGAAATCCCAGTCGAACTTTTTCTGGTAAGCCAGCATCACCTCCGCCAGTTCTTCGGCGGTCGCTTCCCGATGGTAGAAATGCCGCCAGAAGGAGACGGCCGGGCGGTCCGGCTTCTCGCCGGCGATGACCGCTAAAATTCTTTCGCGATGAGAAAGCATAAAAGACTCCGTTATTTTCCTTCCTTTTCCCAATCATCAAACAATTTGTAGTAATGTTTGGGATATTGGGGAGTGTAACGAAGAAAGGTCGGCACCGGGTAGCGGATACCTCCTCTGTGCGTACCTTCAAGACCAAGGATAATCTCTTCTTCTTTGCCGACCGGCAAGGTGAGCGCCATCTCGTCATCCTGAGTCTGCCCGAAGACACGGTCGCCGTAACAGGGAAGAATGACCTGCGCCTTTTCGGTTTTCATAGTTTCGATACAGATATCGGCGCAGTCGAGACGCCCGGAGAATTTGCTGGTGAGATAGCCGCCTTCTTTGTACAGGACGGCGGTCATCAAACGCATAATCTGGGCGGAGTTGCCGTAAACCAGATACAGATGCGGGATAAAATCGGCGCGTGAAATCGGAGCGGCGAGGATATATTTGTATTCCTTAAAACTGAATTTGGGGACGGCCGCTTCGGTGCGGGCTCCAGCCTGCCTTGTTTCGGTGAACATCCCGGCGCACATCTCGCCACAGGAGAAAGTTTCGATTTCCTCGCGAAAGCCGAAGGCGGTAAGGGCGAGCGGGCAGTTGATATCTTCTTTGCCGACGGCCAGTTGCCAGCCGTAACGGCGGGCCATGGAAAAGGTCTGGCAGATAGCGACCTTGACTTTCAAGTCACGGTTAGGACGCTTGGTCCGTTCCGACAGAGGCTCATCATCTTTGACCATACGAACCGCCAGCGGAAAGGTGCCCGGGCGAACATATTGAGCAAGGGCGTCATCTAATTTTCTAAGCATATCATCTCCTATTGCGAGATTTCTTCTTTATCCTTGATGAAAGCTATACGATGGGGTTGGTTAAGACAAGGAAATTCGGATGGTGAGGGGTAGCGTCGTTGATTGGGGGAAGCGCGGTGGCTTAGTCCCGGAATGTCAAAACCCACACTCGTTACTCGCGACGGACAGGGAACTCGGGGGGACTTTGACCTGCGGGGCTACCTTGATTGATGAAGAGAAGAGCGGCAGGTCACAATTTTACGCCGCAAGAGACGGTGATGAGTCTGCTTTGCAGATGGCAGCGTAAAATCAGGACCTGCCGCAACGGTAGCAAGAGAAGTGCGTCAGTTCACGCTCCGACAGGAGTCGGAGCTAAGAACTGCCGCAACCGGGGGAATCATCCCCCGCGAAGGCGGGGGAAGATTATGTCGAAACCGCAAGGGTTTCGACCTACGTCTTGCTTCCCCACGTGCACTACTGGCATGACGGTAGCCCATTGTAGGGGCAGGGTTCACCCCTGCCCGCGCAGGCTGCCGCCGCCGGCTCGCAGACACCTGCCTAATATCTGAACAGAGTCGCGGGAAGTTATTCAGCCGTATGGCAGTTATGCCGATAGGAGTGATGATAATCGTCTTTAGGTTACCTGCTTTTTCGGGGAGATAGATGACCGGCAAAATCCTGGTAGTTGATGATGAGCCATCGATGCGCGATTTCATGGAGATACTTCTTGCCAAAGAAGGATATGAGGTCGATTCGGCGGAATCGGGGGAGGATGCGGTAAAGAAGACCAGTAAGGGGAACTATGACCTGGTGATTGCCGATATGATGATGCCGAAAATGAGCGGGCTGGAGCTTCTCAAAGAAGTCAAGAGTTTCAATCCCGACACAGATTTTATCGTGATGACGGCGTTCGCGTCGGTCGATACCGCAATCGAAGCGATGAAACAGGGGGCGCTCGATTATATCAGCAAGCCGTTCAAAGTCGATGAGATAAGACTGGTGATTGAGAAATCAGTCAGCCGCAAGAAACTTAAGAAAGAAAACGAAACGCTCAAAAGGCAGATATACGAGCAGTTTTCCCTGGAGAATTTCATCGGGCAGTCGAACGATATCATCGAACTGAAAAAACTGGTGCAGAAAATCGCGCCGACCGATTCGACGGTTCTGATACGGGGGGAATCGGGCACCGGCAAAGACTTAATCGCGCGGGCGATACATTCTTTGTCGGAAAGAGCGGCCGGTCCCTTTGTCACCATCAATTGCGCGGCCCTGCCGGAAACGCTTCTGGAGTCGGAACTGTTCGGGTACAAGAAAGGGTCGTTCACCGGCGCTATCAAAGACAAGGATGGTCTGTTCAAAGTTTCCGATGGCGGAACTTTCTTTCTCGATGAGGTCGGAAATACGTCACCGGCGATTCAGGTAAAACTGTTGCGGGTGCTGGAAAATAAACAGATTACTCCGGTGGGCGAGACCAAACCGATAGAGGTGGATGTCCGTTTGATAGCGGCGACCAACGCCGACCTGGAAGAGGATGTGAAATCGGGGCGGTTTCGCTCCGACCTTTTTTATCGATTGAATGTAATCCCGGTGCATATTCTGCCGTTGCGAGAGCGGGTGGAGGATATCCCGCTTCTGGTGACTCATTTCGTCGCCAAATATTGCCGTCGGGGCGAACTGGAATTAAAATCGCTCAGTCTGGAAGCGATGAAAGCGCTGAACAGTTACGACTGGCCCGGCAATGTGCGGGAACTGGAGAACTGCATTGAGCGCGCGGTTCTTCTCTCGAAAGGACAGACTATTGAGATTTCGGATTTTCCGGCGAAAGTAAGCGAGGGTCGCAAATCGACGATAGTCTCGCGAGAGAACCCGGAAACGCCGACCCTGGAGTCGATTGAAAAGGCTTATATTTATTTTGTGTTAAACCAGGCGCAGGGGAAAAAGTCGAAGGCGGCGGAACTTCTGGGAATCGACAGTTCGACCTTATACCGGAAACTAGAGAAGTATAAACTTCTCGAAAAGGACAAGAAAGAGTCTTAGACGGTTCAATTAACGGTTTAAACATAGTCAATTCTTGAACAGTTTGTGAGACCGCGGCCGGTAACTTAACAAAATAGATTTGGCAAGTCGGTTTTTTTCCGGCGGGAACGGCTTTTGCCCTTAAATGCGGGTACGATTCAGAATTTGAATATAAGAGAGGTGCTGTATGATAGTAATGAGATCATCCAAGGGCTTCACGTTGATTGAGTTAATGATAGTAGTGGTGATTATAGGGATTCTGGCGACGATGGCGATTCCGCGGTATTTCAATGTGGTGACGAAGAATAAGCAGGCGGAAGCGAAAATGATACTTAAGCAAATATATACCAATGAAAGGACTTACCGTCAACAAGGTTCCGGTTACTATATACCTGGGGCGGCCGCGAGCGCGGCCAGTCCGACGGCATTTCAGCAGATTTGGGTGAGCATAATGGCTTCGTCGCGTTATACATACACGATAGCAGGGAATGCCAATTCCTTCACGGCCACGGCGACGTCGAGTATTCTTGATGATGACGCTACCGTCGATGTCTGGACGATAGATAATTTTGGAACATTGACTTGCGTGAGCGATGATTCCAATTTGTAAGAGCGAATCAAAGAGCGTTGACAAGGCGCCCCGCGGCGCCTTTTCTATTTACCGTAATCAAAATTGCATAATGCAAGATTTCTCGCAAATCACAAAGGGGCAGGATATGGGGAATCAACCAAACCTATTGGCGGAAAGCCACATATCGACAATCCGGGATAAATCTTTCCCTATGCGAGGCGAAGACTTAACAATCCCATACCGTGAAAAAAAAGAGATTTCGGCGCGCGGCAGGGGTTTTGCGAATATATAGCCCGGAAATGAAAACGGAAAACCTGAAAACAAACCTATAGGAGGTCCCAATGTTTTCCAAGTTTCACAATCGCCAGAAGGGTTTCACCCTTATCGAGTTGATGATTGTGGTGGTCATCATCGGTATTTTGGCCGCTCTGGCTATTCCCCGTTTCATGACTGCGACCACCAAGTCGAAGCAGTCGGAAGCGAAAGGTATTCTGAAACAGGTTTATACCATGCAGAGAACCTATCGCCAGCAGAATAATACTTACTGGGGACAGGGCACCACGGCCAGCGCCGCCGCCCAGAACGCTTTCGCGCCGATTGGCGTGGAGATAATGGGTGCCTCGATTTATACCTATACCATTACCACGGCGAACGCCACCAACCTGCTGGTCACCGCGACCTGCTCGATTCTTGATGACGACGCCACCGTCGATACCTGGACGATTAACGACCAGGGTCTATTGATCTGCACGTCGGACGACTCGACTACTTAAGATTTCGGTGTGAGTGTGTACAAGGCGGCTCTGGTCGAGCCGCCTTTTTTATTGATATCGTTTCACCTAAGCACATAAAGGGGCACAGGTTAAACCGCAAAAATCTTTTAGAAGGCAGTCAGATTTCCGACAAATCAGCCGAATATATAGGTATGCCGGCAGTCCGGTCAGAAATTCCGGGCGCCGCCGCCTGACTTAACTTAAAACGAGGTCAAAAGAGCGCTATGGTTAAGCATGATATTGATTACAATTATGTCCGGCCGGGGAGGATTCGCCGTTTTTCCGACTGGGCATTGCCGATAGTAGTCGCCATCACCGCCTGCATTCTGTACATCCGGACAGTAGCGCCGTCACTCTACTGGGGCGACTCGGCCGCTTTTGCGGCAAGCAATTATATCCTGGGGATTCCCCATTCGCCGTCCTTTCCGCTCTATACTCTGGTGGCGCGGCTGTTCAATCTGATACCAAATGTCACTCCGGCATTTGCTTCCAATCTAATGTCGGTTTTCTTTGCATCCCTTTCGGTGATGCTCTTTTTCATGCTGATAAAGCAGATGACCGATGTGCCGCTGTTTCTGTCGAGCCGCCGTCGAAAGACTTCCGGGGAGCGTCCCGTTGAGATTAACCGCTCCAATTTCGAATCGGTTGTGCGCGCCGTCGATACCGAGACGATTTCAAAGCCGGCGGTAGTGATTCTTCCCTGTGTGGCGGCAGCGGTTCTATTTGCGGTGTCGCTGCCGGTCTGGATGGGAGCGGTGCGGGCGGAAGTATATTCCTTTCATCTTTTTCTGACATTAACCGCGGCGCTTCTGGCTTTCCACGGCACGACCGAAAATAAGAAGCAGATATTGCTGTTGGGTCTTTTCGTGTATCTGCTCTCATTTGCAAATCACCCCCTGCTGGCGCTCGCTTTTGCTTTGCCGTTCCTCTATCTGCTGGCGATAAATTTGCCGAATCTCGGATGGAGGCTATCGACTTTCGGAATCCTGGCGCTTTTTCTGGCAATATCATTCTCAATTTATTTCTATCTGCCGATTCGCGCCGCTCAAGACCCGGCCATTAACTGGGGACGTCCCGATAATTTTGATTCCTTCTTCTCGGCGATTACCCGCTCTTCCGATATGTCTAACTTTTCTCAGATGACCGCCGCCCCCGATTACCTGTTTCGTCTGCGGAAATTGGGGAATTTTATGGCCGGTCAGATCGGCTGGCCCCTGATAGGTTTGACCCTGGTCGGATTCTGGGGAATATTCAAAGTCTCCCGCCGACTGTTTCTCTTTTTCCCGCTGGCGATTCTTTCCAACCTGGGAATTATCCTCTGGGCGGCTGATTTCAACCCGCGCAATCTTGACCTCTTAAATTATCTGGCGCCGCTGACAGCACTTCTTCTGGTAACCAGCGTCGCCGGAGTGATGTATCTTCTCCGAAGCATCATTGTCGCCACGCAGGCGTCAGTGGCGGTGACCATCGTAATTGGGATATTTATATACCTGGGCTTTCAGGACAATTATGCCAGAGCCGACCTGTCCCGTGTTAACGCGCCGGAAGTAATGTGCCGCAATGTCGTCAGGGATATCCCGGCCGGTTCTCTTCTGGTTGCCGCCGAGGATGACCTTCTTCTGCCGCTTTGGTACAGCGCTTTTGTCGATTCGACCGCCTCGGAACTGAAAATAGTCTCAGCGGGAGCGCTGGTGAACCAGAAATATCGGAAGCAACTGACGGTGCAGTATCCGGAATTGGTCTTTCCGGAGAATTTCAACGGCGATACCGAATTTCCAGCAGAATCCTTGACAGTAGAGATGTGTCGATTGAATGCGCCACATCGTCCGATTTTTGTCCAGTTCGGGGCGCCGGGGATAAATCATACCGATATTTCGCCGGCAGGGGTCCTTTTCCGATATAACGCCGGGGACATGTCGGCGGCGGAGGACAAGGAAAGTTACATCAATCATATACAGTTGGCGGCGGATATGCTTGCCGGTAATCCCAATGAGACATCGACGATAGACTTTACCGGTCGCTGGCTGTTCAACGCGGCGGTTTTCTATGAGCGTTCGGGAAAGTTCGGCGGCTCCGAAGTTGCCTGGAAGTTATTTAATAACGCCCTGAATATTGACCGGGAGTCGATCGATATGCGGATTCGTCTGGCAGTCGGGCTTGCCAAAGCCGGGCGCTTGAAAGAAGCCTTGAAATTCATTTCGGATGCGCTGGAAATCGACCCCAATGACAAAAATAGCCTGGAGTTGGGACGCAGCATAGTCAAAGCAATAGAAAAGCAGGGAGCGGTTGCCGCCAATGATTGAAATATCAGTTGTAGTTCCGGTATATAACGAATCCGCCAATCTGCCGCAGAATTTATTGCGGATGGCAAAGGCTCTTGCCGCCACCGGAAAAGAGTTTGAGATTATTCCGGTTGATGACGGTTCGGTTGACGACACCGCCGAGATAATACGACGGCTTGCCGCGGAAGATTTTCGTTTCCGCTACGCCGGCTACCGTCAGAATGCCGGGAGGGGGAAAGCGATTCGGACCGGTATCAAAGCGGCACAGGGGAAATATATTCTGACCATTGACTGCGATCTTTCTTATTCCGAAGAATATCTGCCGCTGATGTACCAACTTCTGACGGAAAATCAGGATATCGATTTTGTTATCGGGTCTCCCTACATGGCGCATGGGAAGACTGAGAATGTCCCGTTCAAACGACTGGCTATATCCAAACTGGGGAATATCATACTCTCGGCCGCGATGAGGGGAAAAATCAAGACTTTGACGGGCGTTCTGCGCGGTTATAAGGCGTCGGCAGTCAAAAGACTTGACCTGGAGTCGGACGGCAAGGAGATTCACCTGGAGATATTATCAAAAGCGATAGCCTCAGGATATAAGCCGCTGGAATTCCCGGCTATTCTGCAGTCGCGCAAAAGGGGAAAATCAAAATTCAAATTCAAGGCGACGGCGATATCGCACCTGATATTCTCTTTCTTTGAGAGACCGGCGCTGTTGTTTGGAATGATTGGGATGCTTCTGATTGGGCTGGGGCTGGGGATAGGGATATATCTGATTACTTTGTGGCAGGGGGGGGCCTTGAATCCGGACCGTCCTCTGATGACCTTGATGATTCTATTGCTGGTAGCGGGGCTTCAGATAATTCTCTTCGGATTCCTGGGAACGCAGATGGTTGCCTTGCGAAAAGAAATCTATAAGATACAGCGAAATCAGCATTCTCTTGAGGATATGCTGGAAAACCGACCGGTACCGTCGGAAGAGCAGCCCCGCGTACTGGCGCTTCATAGGACGCCGCCGACGGAACCGTCAAACCGTGAACGGCTTAACGATAGGATGAAGATGACCGATGAAAAAACAATTGCTCATAATAAGTAATCGCTATCCGGCCGGTCCCAATGACCCGGCTTCCCCCTTCATTTATGACTTCAAGCGCGCTCTGGAAAAACGCGGCATAATAGTCGATATAGTCACGCCGTATTATGAACCATATCGAAATGATGTGCGGTTTATCGATGACAGAGTACATCAGTTCCGCTGGTCGGACGGGAAGAAAGTTATCTCGCAACTTCCCCTTTATGCGCCGGCATCATGGTTGAAAATCTGGAGATATTTCCATGCTGGGTATAAGATGGCGTGGGAATTTCATAAGAAACAGGACTACCAGGCCGTTCTGGCGCTCTGGGCGTTGCCATCGGGACATCTGGCGCGTCGGCTGCATCGCAAATTCGGCGTGCCGTATGCTATCTGGGCGCTCGGCTCCGATATTAATTCGTATGCCGCCAAGCCACTGGCCGGTGGATTGATATTAAAGGCGCTTCAAGAAGCCGACCGGCTCTTTGCCGACGGGTATGAACTGGCGACCAAAGTGCAGGCACTCGCCGACAAAGAGTGCCGCTTTCTGCCGAGTTTTCATCCTCTTGACCTCGATACGGCGCGCAATCAGAGCGCCGAAAAGGTCTTCCTTTGCGCCGGTCGATTGGAAAAAGAAAAAGGGGTCATCGACCTGATAGAGGCGTTTCGCCTGATAGCCAACAATCTTCCTGACTGGAGGCTGGAGTATATCGGAAGCGGCAGCGCCGAGAAGAAAATCTGGTCGCTGGCGCAGAAATATCAGATACGCAATCAGGTGAAACTGCATGGATATCTGGAGCGCCCGGCGTACAACCGGATTTTGCTCGGCGCCAGGATTGTGGTGATACCGTCGCAGTCCGATTCTCTGCCATTGACCTTCGGCGAAGCGATGCAGGCCGGTAAGCCGGTTATCGTATCGGATGTCGGCGACCTTCCGCTTTTCACTGAGAAGTATCGGGTGGGATTTACTTTCAGGGTCGGTAACATCCAGGAACTGGCGGAAAAGATGCTGGAGTTGACTCGCGACAGCAGCAATTACGGCCCGCGCTGTATGAAAGCGGTGGAAGAACTTGACATCGAGAATGCGGCAGCGGCGATAAAGAATTGGCTGGAAGAAAAGGATACCGGGAAGGAATCGGTGCAATATGCAGGCGCTGGAAAGTAAGAAGAGATATTTTGACAATTACTGGCGGGAGCAACCGACCGAAATAGCCGACCCCCGGGCGCTGGAGAGAGCGTCAATAGTGGAATCGCTTCTGTGTCATAAGGAAGGGCGTCTGCTGGATATAGGCTGCGGGCGAGGGCTGGTTTTAGAGTATTTTGCGTACCGGGGATATGACGCCGTTGGCGCCGATATCTCGCCGGAAGCAGTGGAGGCTCTGGAAAGTCGCGGTTTTGAATGCCGTTTATATGATATTGAGACTGATTTCATCTCCGAGAAGTTCGAAATAATACTCTGCCTGGAAGTGCTCCAGCAGTTGTATAACCCCAAAACGGCGCTGGGGACAATGAGGGCGGCTCTTGCCGAAGGGGGAGAACTGGTAGTTTCGGTGCCGAATGAGTTTCACCTGGTTTCGCGGTTGAAAGTCTTACTGGGAAGGTCGCATCTGGGGCATTTTGACCATTCCCATATTCGTCTATTCTCACCCCGGAGAGCGCGGGAGTTATTTGCAGGAGCCGGGTTAAAAGTGATGCGCAAGTCAGATATCAGTATTGCGCCGCCGCGATGGAAATGGTTAGCGGTTTTGTGCCGTCCGTTGGCGCGACTGCTGCCGTCGTTATTCAGTATCTCGACCGTCTATGTTCTGGAGGCGCGATGACTTCCGCTGAGCGCACCCGGATGAACGAAAACCTGGGGACATTCTCGGAGCGGTTCCCGGTGCTTTTCGATACGGCCGGACGGGAGAAAAAAGCCGACAAGGTTATTGCCGTCTGCCGCCATTTTTCCTTTCGCCCCCTGCATGAGTTGACCTGCCTTGACCTCGGCTCTTCGACCGGCATTATGACCGAGCGGTTTGCCCGGCATTTCGGAAAAGTTGTTGCGATTGATGTCGACAAAGTGGGGCTGAGGTCGGGGATGAGCAACAGCCGGATGAGCAATATCAGGCATATCTGCACCGATGGAACCAACCTGGCGCTGGCGGATGGTTCGGTAGATGTCGTAATATGCAACCAGATTTATGAGCATGTCGATAATCAGCAGGGGCTTTTGGCGGAGATTTACCGTGTCCTCAAGAATGATGGATTCTGCTATTTCGGAGCCGGCAACCGTTTCGTTTTGATAGAGGGGCATTACTTTATGCCGTTCCTTTCCTGGCTGCCGCCTCGGGCCGCCGATTTCTATATGAAACTTGCCGGGAAGAAAGAGATATACGATGTCCGCTTGCTGTCGCTGCGGAGATTAAATAATATGACCCGCGCCTTCTGGCGCCATGATTATACCCGCTTGATTTTTGAGAATCCCACGGCTTTCAATGCTGAAGATGTTGTTCGCCCCGGCAATATCATCTCCAGGTTGCCAGGGTGGCTTTACGGGATGATTTATCCCCTTTTTCCCGCCTGGGTCTGGGTACTGACCAAGAGAAAATAGTCGAAGTATCGCTGGAGACTATTGATTCTGCCTCAAAAAGAGCATTTGAGGCAGAGAGCGAGAAAAAATGTTATTGCTACCGGCATTGACCGGCTCTTTATTATGTATATGCGTTTCTTGACATTTCTGTTAATTCTCATGAGCGGTATGGGAGTAACCGTTGCTCAGAATCTGCCCGACACGGTTTATGAACGTCAGGCTCTGGAAAAACTGATGGCTCTTATGAATCTTCAATTGACCGACCTGACTTTCCGGGACGATTATACCAAGAAAGATTCTTTCCGGCTGGCGACGGTGGCAAATTTGATGCGTCAGCCGTACGGCATGATTCATTTCGTTGAGCAGTTCAAAGACACCTGTCGCAATCAGAAGCCGGAGCCGATATTCTCTTTTGCGCTGGAGCAAATCGGCAAAGAGACCCAGCAGTTTCGCTGGGAGGCGGCCGACCTGTCGCAGGGAGACAGTCTCGACCGGGGGATGAACCTGTTTTATCGCTCGCTGGAGTTCAATCGGCTTCTGCGCAAGGCGGATAAGTATCTCTACAAGGTTTTTCCGCCGTCGGCCGACTCGGCCTTCGCCTGGCTGACGCCGGAGGAGAAGAGTTTTTTGATGAAGCAGTTTAAACAACTTCTTCTGGAAGATACCCTTGACCAGTCCCGTTCCCCCCAGCAGATAGATTCCATTCAGGACGCGGAAGAGGAATATATTAAACAGTTTGTAAGGTTTGGCGCAAAGATACGGAAAGATATAATCGTTTCCGCCGGCGTAGCCGCCGCAATAGAACTGCATCGGGAGATAAATCTTCTGCTGGATGAAATAAAAGCGGGTCATCTGTCGGCGCGAGGCATACTCTCCGACACCGCGGTTCTGCCGCCGCGCACGGGAATCGCTCAGTATCTGGGACGGAAAGAAGGCTGGGCAATTGGCGGTCCCGAAGATAATTACTACAAGGGGGATTCCCATTTCATAATCGATTTTGGCGGAAACGACCGGTATGACCTCGTTTATAATCCCGATAATCCGCACGGGACGATTATTATCGACCTTGCCGGCAATGATATCTATAACGGTCTGACCGATTTTACGGTTGGCTCCGGCGGCATGAATGTGGGACTTCTGTTCGATATTAGCGGCGATGATATTTATTCCGGAAAAGACTTTTCGCTGGGGAGCGGCTTTTTCGGATTTGGATTGCTTTATGACGCCGCCGGAAATGACCGGTATTACGGCGATACCCATGTTCAAGGAGCGGCGACTTTTGGAATCGGCTCGATTCTTGATTTGGGCGGCAATGACGTCTACTCTGCGGCTCTCTACGGACAGGGATTCGGAGGACCGGAAGGAGCCGGATTTATCGTTGATTATCTGGGGAATGACAATTATTTGGCGGGGAATAAGTATAAAGATGTTTTGCGGTATGATGACCATTATCTCTCTTTGTCGCAGGGGTTCGCCTACGGGTTTAGGCCCTATGTCTCAGGCGGTATCGGCGCCATAATTGACTACAAAGGGAATGACAATTACGTTTCAGATATTTTCGCCCAGGGAACCAGTTACTGGTGGGCGCTGGGGATGATATATGATTCCAGCGGCAACGACCAGTATGTTTCATATCAGTATGCCCAGGGAGCGGCAACTCATATGACACTGGGGATACTGCTCGACCAGAGCGGCAACGATTTCTACCGAGGAAAGGGATTGATGCAGGGATGCGGGCATGACTACTCTTGCGCCATAATGCTTGACCGGTATGGCGATGATATCTACCATGCCGTTGACCTCTCGCAGGGGGCGGGCTCGGCGAACGGTTTTGGCATTATGCTCGATGCTCGGGGGAATGATGCTTATTATGTAATGAAGACGAATAATACCCAGGGATTCGGTGATGCCCGACGGGATTTTGGTTCTATCGGGCTCTTTCTCGATTTGAGTGGTACCGACAGATATGATGGTAATGGCGGGGAGAACAGATTCTGGCAGACGCCCTCAAAGTGGGGTGGTGGACTGGATGAATTCATATTACCCGATTCGGCGGTGAGCGGCTTATGATGACAGGATACCGGCAGATATTGTTAGGGCTGGCTTTTCTTATAAGCGTCAGCGCAGAGAACACGTGGAGCCAGGAGTCCCGCTCCTCTGAGATTGACAGGAAAGTCGATTCGCTGTTTGTGCTGGCGTCATCAGGGGAAGTGATGCATCGGGACCTGGTGCAGCCGGCGACAGATTCCCTGGCGGCGATGGGGGCAGCGGCAGTGCCGCGTCTGATTGAAATCTATGACACGCAGGATGCGCGGGAACGTCAGACCATAAACAATATACTGGTGAAAATCGGCAAGCCGGCGGTACCGTATCTGGTTAATTCGCTGACGCTTGATAATGCCGAGCAGGTGGGGCGGATTTGCGCCACATTAGGAGAGATTAAAGACACCTCCGCGGTTGAGGGCTTGATAAAGGCGGTAGTGCATGCCGACTGGCGGGTTCGCTCAGAGGCGGTTGGTTCACTTGGAAAGATAGGCGACTCACGGGGGAACGGGGCGATGACGTATCTTCTTCTGGATACGGTGGGACTGGTGCGGAAATCGGCGGCGGTCGCGGCCGGTGCACTGTTATTTGAGCCGACCGTTAAGACTCTGGTAAATATGCTGGCGGATGATTTTTATGGGGCTCGTCTCTGTGCCCTGGAAGCGCTGGTGAAATTCGGCGCGCATGTGGTGGATGCGATTGCCGACTCGATAAATTCGGAAAGGGGATTGATTGGTAACCTGGGATGCCTGGCGCTGGGAAGAATCGGCGGCGACAGCGCCGTTGCGGTTCTGGTGGGGCAACTGGACTCGCCGGATTATATTCGCCGGGCGATGGCGGTGGAAGGTATCTTCGAAACCGGCTCCTCTTTCGGCTGCGGATTTGTTGAACTTATGAAAGAGCGAGAAACTCATCCGATAGTGCAGCAGTATATTCGCAAGGTTATGGACAAACATGCTGGGCGATAAACTCAACCGTTTCTCCAGGCAGATACAAAGCCAGCCGGATGCCGTCATTTCCAAACCGGGAACCAACCGTTACCGTCACGCGGCGGAATTTTTCGGCGGCGAACTGGTGAGTTCCGACGGGGGTGTCTTTGTCAGGATTGTTACCGACTTGCCCTCGCTTTTCTCTCACGGGGATTACCGCCTCGCCGAGGTACTTGAGTATTATCCGGTCATGAGCGGGGGGAGAATTCTCAATTGCGGCGATAATTCTCTCGATTTGTCGCGGCTGCTATTCTTTGACATGGAAACAACCGGTCTTTCCGGCGGCTCCGGCACCGTTCCTTTTCTTATAGGTTTCGGCTCCCTCTCAGCGTCCGGTTTTCAGGTGCGGCAGTACCTTCTGCCGGACTATCCGGATGAAGCGGCGATGCTGGAAACGGTGCGTCGTGAGATAACCAAGGATTCCATACTGGTCAGTTATAATGGCCGAGCATTCGACCTTCCGATATTTAGCGACCGTCTGGTACTGCATCGTATTGAGAGAAACCTGCAGTTTGCCGGGCATATTGACCTGCTTCACCCGGTGCGGCGGTTGTACAAGAGACGTCTTCGTGACTGTTCCCTGGGGAATATCGAAAGAGAGGTTTTAGGATATTTCCGTTTTGATGACATCCCCGGATATCTGGTGCCATCGGTCTATTTCAACTGGCTGGCGAACGGAGAGACAGAAGAGTTGCGGCGGGTCAATAAGCATAATCTGGACGATATTGTTTCGATGCTGTTTATCATGCATCATGTGGCGCGACTGGCGGAGAATCCGTCGGGACAGATTCAATCCAGCGATGACCTTTATTCATTCTGTCGCATCCTGGAGCGATCCGGCGACAGGGAGGGGCTTTATAATTTGATGGAAGCCTCGTTCGAGATGCTTGAGCAGGAGAATCGGTTTGATATATTATTCTCGCACGCGCTGTCGTATAAGAGAGGGGCCCAGGTGGAAAAAGCCCATACACTCTGGCTAAAAATTGCACAGACGGGGGCGCCGGAGGCGTACCCGGCGCGGCTGGAATTAGCCAAATATTACGAGCATCGCCTGAAAGATTTTGCGGGGGCGCTGAAATTCACTCTGGAGGCAAGGTCTGAGTGCCCCCAAAGTCCCCGTCATCGGGAGGCAATAGAAAAGCGGATAAACCGTCTCCACCGCAAACTCTCCGGCTAATATCCTTCTAAAAAAAACCGTTCTCGGGTCGATAATAAGGTCATATGGCGGTTAGGAGCATATGACCCAGGAAATCTTTTACAAGATACTCAACGACCATAAAGAACTCTCGTCGCTTCCGCAGGTTCTAATGGAAGTGATACGGGTCTCCTGCGAGCAGGATTCCTCCGCCAACGACATTGCCATCATCATCATGAAAGACCCGGCCCTGACGGCGAAGATTCTTCGGGTCGTCAATTCCCCCTTCTACGGACAGATACGGAAAATTACTACCGTCAATCAGGCGGTGGTGACGCTGGGGATGAGAACGGTGACGGCGGTGGCGCTATCGGCATCGATTTACGATAAGATGAACAAGGTCGATTCCTCGATTGACCGGAAGCGCTTCTGGCGTCATTCGCTGGAGGTCGCCATTGCGGCGCGCCTGATTGCCGAGACCGTAAAATATGAGCCGGCCGAAGAGGCCTTTGTCGCCGGGTTATTGCACGAAATTGGGACGTTGGTTCTGGAAGCGTCATACCCGGCCGATTTTCGACGAGTCTGGAAATTGATTGAGATGGGGGAAAACCAGACAGCGGTCGAAGAGCGGACCTGGGGCACCAATCATGCCCGGGTGGGGCAGTTTCTTCTGGACCAGTGGGGAATACCGAAGAATATCGGGGAAGCGGTGGGGAATCATCATACAGTGATAGACCACGGCAACAAACTTCCGGAGCATCAATTATCACAGATAATCAACTTAGCCAATCAATTATCCAAGTTTCGGGTTTACAATATGCCGCCGCCGGAATCGGCGCAACTGGAGAATCGGGATGTAATTGCGGCCAATCTGGAACTGAGCAATGCCGCTATCGCCAAGATTGAAGAGCATCTGATAAGCGAGATAATCAAGGAATCGAATTATCTCGAAATTGAGATAGGGAGTGTGGAAGAGATTCTGGTTGACGCCAATCGGCTTCTATATAAACAGTTTCTGATGGTGGAAAATCTGCTGCGGGAAAACCGGATAATGCAGCAGCAGATAGCGCGCGACCAGATGAAGAAAGCGGCCCTGGAATCGCTCAAGGCGATCGCCACGACCTTCAGCCATTATATCAACAACGCCACCGCCGCCATTCTGGGACGGGCGCAGTTGATGGAACTGGCGATTACCAAGGGGGAGATAATCGACCAGAAAGGAATCGCGGCGCTCTCCGCCGGAACAATCGTGGACGCCGTCGAGACAATCTCCACCATTCTGGAAGAACTCAAGAAAATGACCGCTTTCGAGACCACCCTTTATCATGACGACACCTATATTCTTGATGTCGAGTCGAAAATCCGCGAGAAACTGGACAATCTGAACCGCACCCGGGTGCCGGCCGGAATTAATTAATCACATTGACAATTTAAAGCAGGAACCGCCTTCCCGTGAATAGGGAGGGGCCCTATCGTTTATCTTAGATATTCCACCAGTAATTGGCTTTTATCAGGAAAGTATTTACCTGGGGAGTGCGAAAGAGGACTTTAAGGTCGCGGTTGAAGCGGAAATTATTGATATCACTGTCGTAGCCGTCGCGGGCATGGGTCCAGACGACAAAGACCGCCGAACCGGGGCGGTACTCCCAGCGCAGCACCAGATTGACGTTGAGTGATTTGTAGTTGAAATCATTGCGGGCGAAATCTATGGCATAGGAAGCGCTTAATTCTTCGAATCGCTCCGGCGAGGTCAGTTTCATGAAGCGCTCATAGTCACCGGCAGAAAAGTAAAACTGCGTATAGGACTGGATGGTCAGGTCGCGGGTAAAAGTATAGGTGCTGCGAAGAGTGATACTCAATTCATCATGTTCGAGATGCCCAAAAACGGGCCAGTTATCCTCTCCGGTACCGACCCAGAAATGGCGGTCACGGGAACTTTCGTAGCCGCCGCCCAGCGAAAATTCCAGCATGGAAACGGGACGGTAATCGAGCCAGAATTCATAAACACTCCACCTTCCGCTGCGACCGGTACCCCAGATATGGGTCAACTCAAAGAAATACCTCTCAGCATGGTTGGTATTCATTCCAATCCAGTAATCCTGACCGCGCGGTTTCAACCAGAGACCGTTGCGACGGGTTTCCAGGTCATCGTATTGACGGTCGTCAGTAGAGGCGCCGCTGTACAGCCACCAGCCGTTGGTAAAACCGACATTGCCATTAAACTCCCGTCCGGTATAGATGCGGAAGCCATCCATATTCTTATTATGATAGAAGGTGGTGTTAAATCGGAGATATCGGATAAAAGAGAATTTCTTATTGCTGCGCAGATGAATCCAGAATGACCGTCCCCGGGCGGAATTGCGGTTGAGATAACCGAGGCGATTCCAGTCCACCCGGCGGTCATAATAGTCAGCCATAACATTGCCGCGGATAACCCGCCCGCCAACTTTTTCGATCATCGTGTGCCAGGCGTAACCGCCGGTACCGGGTCCGTTGTTAGTGGCGGCTAAGGTACCGGCCCCAAAATAGTCGTTATTAAGAAAATAGACTCGTCCGTCGGCGGCGGCGGTGTAGGCGTCGGGACGGTCTTTCTGATTGGCGCTGGTAAACATGCCGCCGATATAGGACAATCCGCCGATATCCTGCTTTAGACGGGCGACCGTGTAGTTGGCAAGCGGCTCCACGACCGCTTCCTCGGTCGTGGAGGCGGCTACCGGCATATATTTGGTCTTTTCTTCCTGGGTGGTGGCGTTGAGCAGACCGATAGAAGTGCCGCTTCCGGTTTTGCCGGTCACTTTGAGAGCGCTGAGGATAGTGGTATTGCGCGGGTAATCGACATAATAGGCGGCGCTATCGATATTGCCGCGCGGCGGGCGGCCGATACGGCGCGAATAAAAGAGGTTAAAGGCGGGGAGACGAAAAATATCGGAGCCTTCGAGGAAGAACGGTCTTTTTTCCTCGAACTGAGTTTCATAAGTGCCGAGGTTGATAATCGCTTCATCGGCTTCGACCTGCCCGAAGTCGGGGTTGATGGTGGCATCAAGAGTAAGCGCCGAGGTCAGTCCCATTTTCAGATCGCCGCCGATATTGGAGACAAAGTCCCGGCCGTTTGAATTTCCGAGACTTTTCGGCTCGGTAATGCCGTAAGAGACAAAGTAAGGAAGAGTCTCAAGCCGTCCCGGCGGCTCAATACTTTTTATTGCGGTAAGATGACCATAGCGGCTGACACCGACGGCCTCATGACTCGGCACAAACTGCCAGCGGTTGTCTTCCTTGTTGCGCGGCAGGTGGCGCGACAAATTCAGCCCCCAAACATATTCATTAACCCTGGAAAAGCGAAGCGCCGAGTATGGGATTTTGAATTCAGCCGTCCATCCCCAGTCGAAGGATTTCACATCGGCGGTCCAGACCGCATCCCAACTATCGTCATCCTGGTCGTTGTTATACAGGAAAATGTCAGAGAGAACGCCGCTTACATTGACGGCAAAATAGTAGGCAGTGCGATGGTCGTGATGGGAGTCGATACGAACGGCGACCTTGTCCGATTCTGTGAATCGGTCACGGCGAGTCAGTTGCCGGACGATTTTTTCCGGGTTTCGGTCATAACACCAGAAGCCGACATAAAGGGCTTCATCATCGTACAGGATTTTCACCAGGGTTGATTCGGTCGCCGGTGCCCCTTCCTCCGGTTCTGTCTGCCGGAAGCCGGTAATCGGTTCTGCCTGACTCCAGGAAGGCTCATCCAGTAGACCATTTATATCGATATTTCCGTCCGCGCGAAAGGCATAAGCGGTTTTGACTGTGTCAGCCTGCACCTGCGCCAGAGAGGACGATGCCGAAAAAGAGAATGTGATAAGCGCGAATAAAGTTAGACCGGGCGTGCAAATTCTCAAGCAACTCCTCCAATGAGTTTTCGGGGGGCGATTTCCTATTTAGTTACGGAAATTTCCGAAGATGGTTGCGGAGTAATAATTGACGGGAGGGGTAAGATTTGTTATATTGTATGATAGGGTAACCAGGGGATGCTCAACCTCACATGACTTGCCGCCAGAGGACCTGAAATTTCGTTTTTATGAAACTGATTGCTTATCTTGAAGACTTGGTGAAAGCAATCTGGCATAAGGTTCAGAACGGAATAAGATAGACAAGGATAACTGATTTATTCACAAACGGTTGCGCATAGGTTTCCGGAGCGGGAAACATATTCGATTGAAGAATGAATTTACGGCTGACGGCATACCGATTGCGCTGTACCTGAGGCGGATTAATACCTTTTGTAAGATAGTATGAGAAACTTCTTTTACTCTCTTGGCATATATTTCACTCTTTTGGTTGTCTTTTCTGTCAGCAATGTCGCTGTCGCTTCACCGGCGTCTCGCGATTTGCGTCACCAGGCACAGGTAGTGCTGCCAAAGAGTACCCAGAGTCCACCTTTTGAATCGTATATAACGGCGGCAAAGAGTGCCGATTTTTCCGACTTGCGTCTTTCCGAATCGACCGCCCCGGCCGCTTTTGACCAGCGGCATCTTTCGTTAGTCCGTATCGGCGGCGACCGAATGCTGGCGCTCTGGCAGGATGAGCGTCGCGGCAGCGCCAAGATATATGCGCAGATTTTTGACGGAAACGGAGTCGCGGTCGGCAGTAACGTACTGACGCTCGGCAGGAGTGACGGATATGACCTGCTGGAGCCAAAAGCCTGCAGTGACGGTTCCGGGGGATTTTATCTTGCCTATCGCGACGTGATGACGGGGCGGATATATGCCGCCCGGTATAATTCGTCCCTGGCGCAGACTCTTGCCCCGCGCGCGGTCAACGACACCGTTACTTTCAACTATGCGGGACCGTTTGATATCGCCTGTTTTGCCGACGGACGACTGGTAGTAGTCTGGGAGGAGTACAGTACCGCCAATAATATTGCGATGAAGATTTTCAACACCAACGGCCAACCGGCGACTCTGACCATTAAGGTCAATGGCGACACCAATGATGCCCATCACTGGTCACCGGCTGTGGCAATCGGCGGTACCGGCAGTATCGCCGTTGTCTGGGAGGATTACCGTCAGGGAAACCCCGATATCTTCATGCGTCTTTTCAATTCAGTGGGTGTTCCCAGCGGGGATGATTTCAGCATTATAGAACTTACCTCGGCAGGTTCGGCTCAATATCTGCCGGATATAGCATACTCATCGGTTGACGGGTACGCCGTCGCCTGGCTGGATAAACGTGCCGACTCGCAGAAAGTTTATCTTCAGCGGGTGGTGCCGGGGAGCGGTTTAACCGGCGGCAATCGGCTTATTTCAGCCAGTTCACCCGAAGTCAGCGACTGGGATATTTCGCTGGCTATCAGCGCCGCCAATAATCTGGTGGCATCATGGGCGGCGGTCGGTATGCTCTCAAATATTATGATTCAGAGATTCTCCTCCGGTTTTGCGCTGAACGGGGCGGCTATTGTCGCCAATCAGGAGACAAGCGGCGGTCGCTGGGAAAGTTGTGTCGCTATCGGACCAACCGATAAGATTTTCTGCGGCTGGACTGATGCCCGGGCGCATCACAGCGACCTTTATTTGCGGGCATTTACATCGACCGGCGCGGAATTATTCAGCGGAGACAGATTGATTAATGATGATCTGTCGGGCGCGCCTTCAACGGAGCCGGATATTGCCCTGCTTGACGACACGCACGGGGCGGTGGTCTTTACCGACAGCCGGAGCGATGAAGGGGATATTTATCTTCAACCGGTGAGCCGGGACGGTTTACTGACGGGCGGAAATCTGAAAGTAAATTCCGATACACCTCCGGCGCTTCAAACGGAGCCATCAATTGCGGCATCATCGTCGCGAATGGCGGTAGTCTGGTCTGACGGCAGAGCCGTGGGGGGGATATCGGGAAGCCATATTTTTGGACGATTCGGCGACAATTCCGGCGTATTGGAGAATTCTGACTTCATGATTTCGGATGAGAATGAACCATCGCCAAAGGTATCGCCGTCGGTGGCTTTATCCGGCGATGTCGGACTGGCGGTATGGATTGAAAAAGGGAATCCTGAAGACCAGGTGATAGGCAGGATGATATCTGCCCCTGCCAATACCACCGGCGCCCCGATTCTGATTTCCGACACTTTGCTCGATTTGGCAGTTGTGGGACTTTCAGTTGTCGCCGACCGGGATGGGAATTTCATTGTCGTTTACCTCACTTATCGACCGGCTGCGACGTTGGTGATGGCGAGATATTCCTCGCAGGGCAATTTTCTCGGAAAATCAGTCTATACCAGCGCTCTGTCCGATATCTATATGACAACAATTTCCGCGGCAATCGGCATGACCAATCAATTAGTAGTTCTCTGGCAGGGAGAGGCGGCCGACCAAAGCCGACATATCTATCTAAGCAAATTTTCCACCGCGGGGGCGGTTTTGACCGCGCCGTTTGAAATTTCGATTCCGGCCGGAGCCAATCCGGATGATATTGACGTTTCCGCCGACGCCAACGGATATGCGATAGCGACCTGGACCGATTCCAGAAGCGGTCGCCGGGCAGTTTATTATCAGATGTACAGCGCTCATCTCAACCCCCGGACGGCGCCGACTCCGGTATCGAGTGTAAATACCGAATATATGATTTCAGCCGCGGCGGCGAGCCGCAACTGGGATGGCTGGATTGCCTGGGTTGACCCACGTTCCGAGGGGAAGAACACTTATCTTACACAGTTCAACTACCTGGCGACCGACATTGCCGGTCTTGGCGAGGAACTGCTTCCGGACCGCTTCTCTCTGGAACAAAATTACCCTAATCCTTTCAATTCAAGCACGACTATCGAGTTCGACCTGCCTTATCGAGGACACGTTCAAATTGATATTTTCAATCTCCTGGGCGTCAGAATCAGGACTGTTTTAGACCAGACAATCGATGCCGGCCGACATCAGATTTCCTGGGACGGCAGAGATAATGATGGCAAAATTGTCCCCTCCGGCTTATTTTTCTATCGGATGAAGTCCAACCAATACTCGTCCGTTAGAAAAATGATTCTTCTCAAATAATTTACTCCTGAGGAGGGAGCCGGAGATGTTTCATTTCAAACTTTCCCTCATACTGCTTGTCTCGATTTTAGTCGCCTTGTCGGTGGCGCAGGCTCAACCGCCGATTCAGGTAGTCCCCTTCTGGCAGTCGGCGGAAGAAGATGTCTATTCCACCGGAATGGTCTGGCGGGATATGAACCGGGATGGGTATATCGATGTCTGCTTCTCCAATGGAAATGATATCGTAAGAGCCCGCAATTTTATCTACCTATCGCGATACGGAACGCTCCCGGCAAGCGGCTCCTGGTTTTCGAATGATGTTGAATATTCGGGGCATTGTGCGGTCGGAGATATTGATGACAACGGATTTCCGGAACTGGCCGTTTCGAATTTTCTGGGACAGGGGGGATTTCTGACCGCTAATCGTATGGCGCAATATTCTAATCCTTTTGGAATTCCGGGAGTGGTCCCGTCCTGGCGCAGCGCCGACAGTATGAACAGTTTCTCCTGCGCTTTCGGCGACCCGGATGGCGACGGCGACCTCGACCTGGCGGTCGCCACCGGCGAGGGGTATAATGCGGTCAGGCAACGTGACCGTATCTATTTTAACGCGGGCGGGAGTCTTGCCACCCTTCCCGGCTGGCAGACAAACGCGCTGACGCAAGCGATGGATGTTACCTGGGGTGATGTCGATAACGACGGCGACCTGGATTTGGCTTTCTGCTATGATGACGATGCCACCGCCGTCTATTATAACCACAACGGCGTTCTGGAATCATCTCCTTCATGGCAGTCGAATATTGTCGAATCGGGGAACACTCTGATATTCGGAGATGTCAACAATGACGGCTGGCTCGACCTGATTGTCGCCTATAATTTTCAACTGGGTGGAAACGGCTTTTTTCGCGTCTATTTCAATAATGGCGCCGGAATGTTAAACAGCAGTCCCGGCTGGGAATCCTCGGACGGCGGTTATGGTTCAGCCGTGGCGCTTTATGATTACGATAACGACGGGGATGATGACCTTGCTGCCGGAAGATGGTGGGATGAGCCGCGCCTTTATGAAAATATCGGGGGGACATTTACCGGCAGTCCGGTCTGGCAGGCGGCTCTTTCGATGGTCGTAGAAGAATTTGCCTGGGTCGATATAGACGGGGATGGGGTGGAGGAATTTTCCGAAACAATTTATGCTGATGGGAAGAAGTTGTTTTATACCGAAAGACATCCGCTTTTCTCGCTTGATTCAGTCCTGGTCGATGGCGCCATTCTTCCGATAAATCAATATTGCTCCGACCCAATATCTGGATGGGTATCGCTGGCGTCGGCGCCGCTCGATTCGATAGTTCTGCATTACAAATACTCATTTAAGAATGACCTGACCGTGGCTAACTGGGATACCTATAATTTCGCTTTTGCCAATACCCGCCGGCCTTTTGTCGATTTTTATGCCGATACAACTTTCGGCTGGGCGCCGCTTCAGGTCAACTTCAGTGACAGTTCCCTCGGGGCAACTGACTGGCACTGGCAATTTGGGGACGGCGCCGTAGCGACGGTACCGACCCCAACGCACACTTATCTGGATGGCGGGGCTTTTGATGTCTCGCTCCAAAATCTCCTCCCTGACGGGCCTCATAATCGCACCAGGATGAAGATGATAATTACATTCGCCGACACCATTTCGTTCCCGAGCCTGATTGTTGCGCCGGGAGAAACGGTGAAAATTCCGGTGCGGCTTCGTAACTGCCACCCGATGAAACGCATTGTTCTTCCGATTTCGTATGCCGGGAGCATCGATTTGACCTTCACCGCCTATGACACGGTCGGCTGTCGCTCTTCGTATTTTGACCAGGTTCAGTTAGCCAATTATGTTCCGGCGGAGAAGAAACTCGCCTTTATCCTGGTGCCAAGCCTGAGCGGCGCGAAGCCGGAATTGCCTCCCGGTGACGGTCCGGTTATCAATCTCTATTTCCAGCATTCAGGGGGAAGCGGGGTCGGCACGCTTGATTCTTCCACGGTGCAGGGAAAGACGCTCTCTTTTGAAGCCGGTTACGTCACTTATCTGCCTTATGTGAAGAAGGGATTCTTGACCGACACGCAGTATGCCAGGGGGGATGCCAATCATGACGGCAAAATCAACATTCTTGATGTTACCTATATCATCGCTTACCTGTTTAAGTCAGGACCGCCGACCGGCTTGTATGAAGGGGACGCCGATGCCAACGGAAAGATAAATATTCTGGATGCGACTTATCTTATCAGTTTTCTCTATAAAGGGGGACCGCCGCCGCAGGGGTGAGAGAAAGATAAACTCAGTTATTTCTGGAAGGGGAAGAAGAGGGCGGAGAAATCCTGAAAGAAGTGGGCGATGATAGGAGCCCAGATGCCTCCTGTCCGGAGGAATAAGACGGCGAACATAGCCCCGTAGATAGTCAAGAGAATAAATCCTCCCAAGCCTTGATATGCGTGCCCGGAACCGAAGGCGAGCGATGAAATTATCACCGGCAGGAGCCATCCTCTGGTATTCCCGAAGATTTTAATACGGGTCAGGAGGTAGCCGCGGAAGGCGGCCTCTTCACAGAAGCCAGCAGTAAAAGAGACCAGCACCCAGACTATCCGCTCGGCATTGTTTCTGGGTAGAATCAATTCCAGTTCCCCCGGGATTTCCAATCCGATTTGAGCGAGAAGCAGCGCCAGAAGCGACAGCAGGAGATTGGATACCAGAAGAAAGGCGAATGCCCAGAAGAAGTCGAGCAGCCGAAGGCGACGGAAGCCAATTCCGGCCAGGCCGGTCTTTTCCCGGTAAACGGTGAGATAAATCAGAAGAAATGCTCCCCACCAGGTCAGCATCGTCGGCAAATAGATAAAATAGATGGGCGATTGCGCCAGAAGGCTCAGGGTTTCGGTGGGGTCGCCGACCAGAAGAAGCGAACTTGCCGGCATGAAGACCAGAAGGAAAAAGAGGGTCAGATAAGAGAGCAGACTTTTCTGAAAAGCCGGCTCCGCCGGTTTTTCCGTTGGCTCGGGATAAACGACGTCATCGGCAGGGACTCTTATGAGACGGTCATTGTCCTCATCCGCCGGCGGTAATTGGTCGTCGAAACGGTCATTCATCCGGGAAACTGGTCTTTCTTACTGCGGGAAAACGACCCGATAATCAGCGCCAGCCCGACAATTATCATGATTATCGGCCAGATAACCTTGAATCCGGGTATAATGCCGAGATTGATAAGCAGGAAGAGAATGCCGATTCCAAGGACAATCAGTCCCCCAATCATCATTCCCGACCGCTCCTCCTGTCCCTTATTCTCCATATTAGTCATATCGTACCTCACTTTGTTATTATTGTTTTCGGCATTATGCCTGAATCGGTTGACAACAGTTCTCTATATGTTAAATTTAACGAAAAGTTACCGTCGAGAAAGATAAAACTGGTTTTATGGCAGCACCACCGCTTAAGCTGAAGCCGAGAATCATCTATGGACCGGTCAATTCGCGACGGCTCGGCTCCTCCCTCGGTCTGAATATTCTTCCTTTTCGATATAAAGCCTGCCCGTTTAACTGTCTTTATTGCCAGTACGGTTTTACCGGCGCCAGAGGTTACACTCTTTCATTGGAAGAGAAGGAACTTCCTACCGAAAGTGATGTCACACGCGCGCTGGAAGAAGCCCTCATCGAATATCCGCTGGTCTCATACCTTACGTTTTCAGGCAACGGCGAGCCGACCCTTCATCCCCAGTTCTCCCGAATGGTCGATGCTGTAAAACATGTTCGTGACAGAGTCAACCCGGAAATCAAAGTTGCGATTCTCTCCAATTCCGCCCTTGTCGGAATAGAAGCGGTTCGCGAAGGGCTAAGGAAACTGGATATCCGCTATATGAAGTTGGATGTCGGCGATGAGGAATTATTTCGGAGGTTTAACCGACCTCATCCTGAAATTGATTATGAGACGATTCTCAACGGGTTGAAATCGCTGGGGGATATCACAATTCAATCGCTTTTTGCGGGAGGTCCCAATGGCAACGCGGGGGAGAAAGCGGTCGAAGCCTGGATAAGCCGAATTGCGGAGATTAAACCGCGGGAATGCCATATTTATTCGCTGGACCGTCCTGCCGCCGACCGAACCCTGACCCCGCTTTACCGGGACGACCTGGAAAAAATAAAGTATCAAGCGGAAAAGTTGAGCGGTGTTACCGTGAAGGTATTCGAAAGATAAAACGGAAATATATGCTCCGGGGCGCTAAAAGAGACCAATCTCAATAATTTCTCCTTCAGAAGTGACTCATGTGATATGGAAGGGTTCACAGGGTCATATGCGGCTGTGAGCCGGATGCAATAGACAGAAACGCTTTTTGCTCTTTCCTTGGCAGAAAAAAGGAGAGAGTATGGCGCGAAGAGTATTGGGGGCATACGACTGGGTTACGTCAAAAGGCGGGGGTGACTCTGACAATTCATTATCCCGATATCGCCCTAATCCCCTTCAGCAAAAGATAATAGCCGCGGTAGAAGGAGCGCTGGCGCGGCTGCCGTCGGTGGAGAAAGAGATTGTCGAGCGATATTTTTATCAGGGGCAGACGATTCGGGAGATTTCGGAGTCGCTCCAGTGCGCGGTCGGTTCGGTGGAGCGAAGACGTCAGAATGCCATCCGCAAGTTGCGGAATTATTTATCTCCATTTGTGGAAGAGTATTTTGGCATCAAAGTGCGCGACTTTGCCAGATGCCTTATCTGCGATTCACCCTTTCGTTTCGAAATAGAGAATCTTATTCTCCACAAACCGGCGAAGGAGAACTGGAAGAGGGTGCTGCGCAGTCTCCGAGAGGATTATAACCTTGAAGTAAAAGCGCCTCAGACTATTGTGAGTCATATCAAGTTTCATCTGGAGGAGGATAACCATGGATAATAAGCAGCCTTCATTGAAAGTGCGGGGAGAACATTGCCTGACAGTATTTGTTTCTTATGAATTTAAGGAGCGATTGACAAAACTGGCGAGCCGTCACGACCGGACGATGGCCGATATGGTGCGGACACTGCTTCGAATCGGCATACCGGTGCTGGAAGGGCTCACCGAGGCGGAGGAAGAGATGCTCAAAGAATATACCGCTTTTTTTCGTAAGTTCAGGAAAATGCGCGAGTTGAAGGAATTATAATCGTGCAGAAAGGGCATTTTTCCCTTGAAAATAACTTGTCAAATTTTTATAATGGATTTTTACAGGCAATTATATGTACGCAAAGCAAAGGACTATTCGCCGGCCGATATCGTTAGAAGGAATCGGGTTGCACACCGGCAATGTCACCCGGATTACCTTTAAGCCGGCTCCTGCTGACAGCGGTGTTCGGTTCATTCGCGCCGACCTGCCGGGGCGCCCTTCGGTGATGGCGAATATCGACTATGTGGTGGATATTTCGCGCGGGACGACTCTGGCTAACGGGGATGCCAAAGTGCATACTGTTGAGCATGTCCTGGCGGCAATTTCGGGGCTTCAGTTGGACAATCTTGATATCGAACTGGCGTCCAATGAGCCGCCGGTGGGGGATGGCTCGGCTCTGCCGTATGTTGAAAAAATTCTGGAAGCGGGAATCGAAAATCAGGATGCCGAACGCCGCTACCTGGAGATTGACAGTACCATGATACATTCGGAGCCGGAGCGGGGAGTTGATATCGTGGTGACCCCATCCGATACGTTTCGCATTACCTTCATGATAGATTACAAAAATCCGGCGTTGGGGACGCAGTATACGACACTTATGGACCTTGATACCGAGTTCGCCACGGAATTCGCGCCGGCGCGGACATTCTGTTTTCTATCGGAAGTGGAATACCTGAAACAGAAAGGTCTGATAAAAGGCGGCGGACTTCAGAACGCCGTCGTCATATATGACTCCGATCAGGGACAGGTGGAAGTTGACCGGATTAGAAGGGCGCTCGATTTGAAAGATGAGGCGTTTATCGGGCAGACGGGCATCATCAATGATATTCCTCTCCGCTTTCCCAATGAGCCGGTGCGTCATAAGGCGCTGGACCTGATTGGCGACCTTTTTTTGATAGGAGTGCCGATAAAAGGGCATATTCTGGCGGCGCGCTCCGGTCATAAAGCCAATGTGGAACTGGTAAAGAAAATCCGGGCGTTTTACGAGAAAAAACAACTGGCGAAAAAGTATAAGAAGGCGAATCTGGAGCCTTTTCTCGACATCGAAGGGATAATGCGAATAATGCCGCACCGGTATCCGTTTCTTCTGATAGACAAGGTACTTGACCTGGAGCCGGAGAAGCGGGTGGTGGCCATAAAGAATGTGACATTTAACGAACCGTTTTTCACGGGCCATTTTCCGGGGCATCCTATCATGCCGGGTGTGCTTATAATTGAAGCGATGGCTCAGGCGGGGGGAATTCTTCTATTGAAAGCGGTGCAGGAGCCGGAGACCAAACTGGTCTATTTTATGTCGCTGGACAATGTCAAGTTTCGCCGTCCCGTTCGACCGGGAGACACTCTAAGATTTGAACTGGATATGGTGGCGTTTCGGAGAAGCGCCTGCAAGATGAAAGGGAAGGCTTTTGTGGATGATGCCGTAGTTGCTGAAGCGGAGATGATGGCCATGGTGGTGGACCGATGAGAACTATTCATCCTACCGCCGTAATCGACCCCAAAGCGGAATTGGGAGAGAATGTGCAGGTCGGTCCCTATTCGGTAATCGAGGCTGAAACTAAAATTGGTGACAGTGTTTCGATCGGGGCACACTGCTATATTGCCGCTTATACCGAGTTGAAACCGCATGTGACGGTATTTCATGGCGCCGTATTGGGGACGATTCCCCAGGACCTGAAATTCAAAGGGGAGAAGACCCATCTGGTGATAAACGAGCATACCACCATCCGGGAATATGTAATGATAAACCGCGGCACGGTACAGCACGGAGAGACAACAATCGGCAAAGACTGCTTTATAATGGCGTATGCGCATGTGGCTCACGACTGTATCATCGGCAATAATGTAATAATGGCGAATGCCGTCAATCTTGCCGGACATGTGGAAATCGGCGACTATGCCATAATCGGCGGGGTGGTGCCGGTGCATCAATTTGTAAAAATCGGCGCGCACTCGATGATTGGCGGCGGTTTCCGGGTGCCGCAGGATGTTTGCCCTTTTTCGCTTGCCGCCGGATATCCTTTGAAAATAGTCGGCTTGAATCAGGTGGGGTTGCGCCGTCGCGGCTTCAAACCGGATACACTGCATACTCTGGAGAAAGCCTTCAAGATTCTATTCTACTCCGGTCTGAATACCTCACAGGCGGTGGAGAGAATTAAGACAGAAGTCCCCTCGATTGACGAAATCAAACTGATTTTGGATTTTATCAAGAACTCCAGTCGGGGTTTAATCAAATAGCCTCATAACCTGTAGGCGAAGGCGGAGGGGATGTTTTGGACCCTCTTACAATCAATACAATATGAATAATATCAGGACAGCCGTGGTCGGTGTGGGGCATCTGGGGCGTCATCATGCCCGATGGTACCATCATATAAAAGAATCGACTCTGGTCGGAGTATATGATACCGACCGGGAGAAAAGCCGTCGGGTAGCGGAAGAATTTGGTGTAAAGTCGTTTGAGCGGATGGAAGAAATTGTTGGTGAAGCGGAAGCGGTTTCGATAGCAGTGCCGACCAGCGCCCATGCGGAAGTGGCGGAGTGGTTCATAAATGCCGGGCTCCACTGTCTCATCGAGAAACCGATTGCCTCGACGGTGGCGGAAGGGGAAAGAATTATTAAGGCGGCGCAGGCAAAAAACCTGGTGCTGGCGGTGGGGCATATAGAGCGTTTCAATCCGGCGGTTCAGGCGCTGAAGTCGTTTGAAATCAAGCCGCGCTTTATTGAGGCGCATCGCCTGGCGGCCTTTGACCCTCGGGGGACCGATGTAGCGGTGGTACTGGACCTGATGGTGCACGATATCGAACTGTCGCTTCATTTTATCAAATCTCCCGTGGCGCGCCTTGAGGCCTCGGCGGTCTCTGTTATCTCCGACAACGCCGATATCGCCAACGCCCGAATTACATTCGAGAACGGCGCCGTCGCCAATCTGACCGCCAGCAGGATTTCGCTTCGCCCGATGCGGAAACTTCGCATCTTTCAGAAATCAGGATATTTCTCTCTTGACCTGGCGGAAAAACAGGCGGATATCTACCGTTTAGCCGATGAGACCACGGCAACCGAAGTCGGCATGCGTGTTCCTCTGGGAAAATCGGGGAGAGAGATTCTGTACAACAAAGCGGGAGCCAAAGATGAAGATATGCTCTGCCGGGAGTTGACTGATTTTTTGGGTGCCATAAGGGAGCGACGATCTCCTGAAGTCACCGGCGAAGCCGCCATAGAGGCGCTTCGGGTGGCAAATGAAATTGTCCGCATCGGCGGCAACCTGGCGGGATGAAATGTCTCGTT
Organism: Ignavibacterium sp.; assembly: GCA_020724775.1. Taxonomy (GTDB): domain Bacteria; phylum Zixibacteria; class MSB-5A5; order GN15; family PGXB01; genus DYGG01. The sequence continues at coordinate 43,784 of DYGG01000020.1, forward strand.
CTTTTGATAATCTTCTGAAATCATCTAAGTCTCTTTTTGTCTCAGCCGGTGACCCGTCGGGGGATATTGCCGGATTTCATTTGCTGAAAGCGCTCCGGGAGGATGATGATAATTTGTCCTTTTTCGGACTGGGTGGGCGGAGGATGAAACAGTTAGGGCAAGAGCAGAAGGTCGAAAGTGAAAAACTGGCGGTGCTGGGGTTCTGGGAGGTTGCCCGGAGATTCCGGTTTTTCCAAAAACTTTTGAGCGACACGGTCGGAGAAATTGTGCAGCGTCGCCCCAAAGTGATCATACTTATTGATTATCCCGGATTCAATCTGCGTCTTGCCGAAAGAATAAAATATCTGAATATCCCGATTATCTATTATGTTTCGCCTCAAATCTGGGCATGGGGCGGCAAGAGAATGAAGCAGATAAAGAGGCTGGTTGACCGAATGCTGGTGATACTTCCCTTTGAGAAAGAATTGTATGAAGGCTCCGGGGTAAGATGCAACTTTGTGGGGCATTATCTACTGGATGATATGGAGAGCCGCTTTATAAAAGCCCCTTATAAACCGGAGTCCGACTTGATTACCCTGCTCCCTGGCTCCCGACCACAGGAAATAGAAAAGATGCTTCCGGTTCTGTTAGAGACGGCGGCGATTTTGTCGGAGCAAGGGGAATATCGCTTTGCCGTTGCGGGAATTGAAGGGAAATTCGATTACGGGTCGTATCTGAAAAATTGCGGCACAGAGATTGAGTTAAGACTGGGCAAAACAAGAGCATTGATAGCAGAGAGCCGTTTGGTGATAACATCGTCGGGCACCGCCACATTGGAGACAGGCATAATTGGCAGGCCGATGGTAGTGATTTATAAGACCGGCTGGTTGACCTATCTGATTGCGCGGCGTCTGGTGACCCTGGATAAAATTGCGCTGATTAATATAACCGCCGGAGAAAAACTGGCGCCGGAATTGATACAAAACGAGGCCTCGGCGAAGAAGATTGCGACCGAAGCGCTGAGAATCTTATCTGACGGAGAACAGACCGCCCGGATAATCGAGCAGATGCACCGTTTGACCGACCGGCTCGGTACGCCGGGAACAGGGAAACGGGCGGCGGAGATTGTGGGAGAATATCTCTGATGCTGACTTTGTACAAGGCGTTTACGTTTCTGGTCCATTATATCACGTTACCCTATACGGCGCTGGCGGCGCTTTTTGGCTCGCGCAAATGGCGCAATCGGCTGGGGTTCCATAAAATAAGAAGAGTGGACAAAAGCGCGCCGGTGGTCTGGCTGCATGCTTCATCGATGGGGGAAGTCAATGTCCTGGCGACCTTAGCGGCTCAGATAAAAAGCCTGGCGCCGTTGTCTGATATCTATGTGACGGTGATGACCGTCACCGGATTAGAGAGGGCGGAAAAAAGTATAAATGATGCCATCGGAATCGGATATCTCTCTCTGGATTATCGCGCGCCGATTGAGAGGTTTCTCTGCCTGGTGAAGCCGTCAGTGGCGGTGTTCATCGAGACAGAAATCTGGCCCAATCATATCTGCCTTCTGGGTGAGCGAAAAATTCCGGTTGTTCTGGCAAACGGACGTCTGTCGGAGAAAGCCCATCGGCGCTATTTGCGGGTGAAATCGGGAATGCGCCAGGTTCTGTCTAATTATGCGGAGATGGACCTGCAGACTGACGCCGATGCCACCCGTTTTGTCGAAATCGGCGCCGACCCGGATAAAATTGAAGTATTGGGGAGTCTCAAATTCGATACTCCAACGAGAAACCTGCCTGAATCGGAAAGAAAAGCATTGCGGGAGCAGTTGCCGTTTTCAGCGGGAGCGAGGATTTTCATAGCCGGCTCGACCCGAAACGGCGAGAATGAAGTAATCTTCGATGTTTATCAGAAACTGAAGCAAGAATTTCCGGAATTGAAACTTCTCCTGGTACCGAGGCACCTGGATAAGATTCCGCAGATTGTAGTGTCGGCGGAGAGTCGCGGTCTGAGGTATCTCTTACATTCGAAAGTGGCGCCGGAGTCAAGCCCGGTTGACGCCGTCATAGTCGATAAGATGGGCATCCTCAACGACCTCTACCAAATTTGCGACATCGCTTTTGTCGGCGGCACTCTGAGCGATATTGGCGGACATAATATTCTCGAACCGGTCTGGGCGGGAATTCCGGTGCTGTACGGTCCCTCCTTATTCAACGTGGGCGACAGTTCCCGCTATATCCTGGAAAATGGTTTCGGCGAAATGATAAAAGACGGCGAAGAACTCAGGGAGAGGCTTCGCGCTTTTCTCTCGGGAGAAAAGGCGTATCGCCGTCGCAATGAGTTGACCCAGGAATCCTCCCGGGCATATCGCACGGCGCGGAAGATTGTGAAATATCTGAAATGATGGAAAAAATCTGGCGGGATATTCTTGGCAACCGTCGCAACCCCCTGTTTTTGCCCCTTCTATTTGTTCTATGGGTGGTATCCCTTGTATATCGTCTGGGGCTGTTTATTAATTCGTCGATAACTGCATCAGCGGTGAAACTGGAAGTGCCGGTTATTTCTGTCGGGAATCTGACTCTGGGCGGCACCGGCAAAACGCCGATGGTAATCGAGATTGCCTCATATTTTATCAAGAAGGGAAAGAGAGTCGGAATCGCGTCGAGCGGCTACGGCAGAAGAGCGAAGGGTCACGTATCAGGGACCGGTCGGGACATGGCGACGCACAGTCCGGAGACGGTTGGAGATGAACTTCTGATGATGGCGGAGAGACTGCCCAATGCCTTATTTTCCGTAGCCGGAAGCAAGACGGAAGCGGCGCGGCTTGTTGTTGAGAAACATCAGCCGGACTTGATTTTGATTGATGACGGTTTTCAGCATCGGCGCTTAGCGCGAGATATTGACCTGCTTTTGATTGACGCCAGCAGCGATATTCGCAAGGAGCCGCTTTTTCCTCTGGGACGATGTCGCGAGCCATTATCCGCCATAAAGAGAGCCGACCTCGTCATACTGACTCGCGCTGAGGCAAGAACGGCAGAGGGATTTGACTGGATAAAAGAGAAATATGCCAGAGAATTGATTCCGGTTTCATTTGAGTGGAAGACGGTTAAGTCCGACAAAGAATCTTTCCCGGTCCAGACGTTGGCGGAGAACCCG
>DYGG01000020.1:46922-52017 GCA_020724775.1 Ignavibacterium sp.
GGTTTATATCTTTGCCGGAGTCGGGAATTTTGATATCCTGAGAGTAGAGGCATCGGTCCGCTTCAAGAATGTCCGACAGTTTCGTCGCTTTCCGGACCATTGCCGTTATAATAAAAGAGAGCGGGCGATTATCAGCAGTGATATCGAACATTTCGCGCCGGAGTTCGTTATTACTACACACAAAGATTATGTCAAGTTGCGAGGTTTTGATTTTGGCATCCCGATATATTATCTTGAATTGGAAGTCGCTTTTCCTGTCGGTCAGGAAGCGCTTTATAATTTCATTGGTGAGACATTGCTAAGCCATTATGGAAAGAAGATATGATTTTATAATTATCGGCTCCGGTATCGCCGGGCTCTTTTTCGCTCAAAAGGTTGCCGATTTGACGCCGAAAGCGCGGGTGGCGGTCATAACCAAGAAGAGCGAATCGGACTCCAATACCAACTATGCCCAGGGGGGGATTGCCACGGTGATGTCGCCGACCGATAGTTTTGATGCCCATATTGCGGACACCCTCACGGCCGGCGCCGGTCTTTGTCATACGAAAGTGGTCGAGACTGTAGTCCGCAGCGGACCGGAAGCGGTCCGGAAACTGATTGATATCGGGGTCAAATTTACCAAGGTGAAGGGAAGTTACGACCTTGGCAGGGAAGGGGGGCATTCGACCAACCGGGTGATTCATGCCGCCGACCTGACCGGCCGCGAGATTGAGCGGGCGCTTTTGACCGCCTGCCGCAGGAAAAAGAATGTCGATATTTTCCGCGACACTATCGGGCTCGATTTAATCACTTATGAACATCAAGGGCACCGCCGCTGCGGGGGCGTATATACTTTTTCCCAGCATAAACGGGAGTTTAACAGTTTTTATGCGCCGGTTACCATGCTTGCCACCGGCGGACTGGGGCAGGCGTATTTCAATACCACCAATCCGGCGATTGCGACCGGAGATGGGGTCGCTATGGCGTTTCGCGCCGGCGCCCGGGTTGCTAATCTCGAGTTCGTGCAGTTTCATCCTACCACCCTTTATTCTCCCGGACGGAAACCGTTCCTGATATCAGAAGCGGTGCGCGGCGAAGGGGCAATATTGATTAACACCGCCGGAAAAAAATTCATGAGAAAATATCCTCCCCTTAAGGAACTTGCCCCCCGGGATATTGTCGCTCGCGCTATCGACAGTGAGATGAAAGAAAACGGCGATGAATTTGTCTATCTCGATATCAGTCATCGTCCGGCCGCTTTTGTCAAGAAACGGTTTCCGAATATCTATAAGGAGTGTCTGCGGCGGGGGCTCGATATCACCAAGGAGCCGATACCGGTAGTGCCGTCAGCGCACTACGCCTGCGGCGGCGTGCTTGCCGATATCTACGGACGAACCGATATTGAAGGGATGTATGTCTGCGGCGAAGCGGCCTGCACCGGAATGCATGGCGCCAACCGTCTCGCCTCCAATTCGCTTCTGGAAGCGGTGGTGATGGCGGATTTTGCCGCTGATGACGCGGTCGCTTTTATCGCCGAAAACAGATTCCCCGAGGTGCCGCCCGCCGAGCAATGGCTACATTCGTCGATTGTCCGTCAGAAGGAGAAAGTCTATATCTCCCACGACCGTCTCTCGCTCAAACGGCTGATGTCCGATTTTCTCGGAATAGTCCGCTCGGAAGAACGGCTGCGTCTGGCGCAGGAGAGAATTCGGATGATTCTGAGAGCGATTAATAATTATTACCTGAGTCAGCCGGCGTCATACAATATTGTGGAACTGCGCAATCTGGCGCTCGTGTCCGACCTGATTGTCCGATGCGCCTCGCGCCGCAAAGAATCGCGCGGGTTGCATTTTATAATCGATTATCCGGAAACCGACGACCTCCATTACCGGCGCGATACCGTCATCGCCCCTCCCGGATTCAGACGGTTTATCCCTAATCGGAAAGGAAGAGCGAGAAATTATGGCTGCTGCCGATGAGATGATTTTGATACTTGATTTTGGCTCCCAGTACACGCAGTTGATTGCCCGGCGGGTGCGTGAGGAAAATATCTACTGCGAAATTGTGCCGTTCAATGCCGACCTGGCGCCATATTCAAAAAGGAATGTCAAAGGGTATATCCTCTCCGGCGGACCGGCATCGGTTAAAGAGCCCGGCTCCCCCCGGCTGGAGAAATCGTTTTTTCAAACGGACAAACCGGTTCTGGGAATCTGCTATGGTCTGCAACTTATCGCCGATACTTTTGGCGGGGAACTGGTCCGCTCCGAAACGCGGGAGTACGGGCAGTCGCAGATAAATCTGGGCGGCAATTCGCCGCTATTCAAGAATGTCGAGAAATCCAGCCGGGTCTGGATGAGTCATGGCGACTCGATCAAAAGGCTGCCGTCAGGCTTCACCGCCATTGCCTCAACGGCGACTCTTCCGATAGCGGCAGCGGAATCGAAAGACGGTAAAATTTTCGGACTGCAGTTTCATCCGGAGGTGATGCACACCGTTCACGGAAAGCAGATTCTTCATAATTTCCTTTTCGATATCTGCGGCTGTAAAGGGAACTGGACGACGGAGTCGTTTATCGAAAGCACCGTCCGCGATTTGCGGCAGAAAGTCGGTAACGGCAAGGTGGTACTGGCGATTTCGGGCGGAGTCGATTCCTCGGTTTGCGCCCTTCTCCTTAAGAAAGCGATTGGGGATAATCTCTACGCCATTTTCGTCAACAACGGCGTTCTGAGAAAAAACGAGTTTACCGATGTCCAGATGATGCTTTCCTCTCTGGGGATTCATCTGATTGCGGTGGACGCCTCCCGACGGTTCTTGTCGCAGTTGGCGGGAGTGGAAGACCCGGAGCGGAAGCGGAAAATTATCGGCAATCTTTTTATTGATATTTTCGAGGAAGAGGCGCACAAAATCGGCGGGGTGGAGTATCTGGCGCAGGGGACGTTGTACCCGGATGTTATAGAATCGGTGTCGTTCAAGGGTCCCTCGGCGACCATCAAATCGCATCATAATGTCGGCGGCCTCAAGGAGCGGATGCATCTTAAACTGGTGGAGCCGTTGCGGGAATTATTTAAAGATGAAGTGCGGCGTCTGGGACGGCAACTGGGTCTGGAGGAGAAATTTGTCGGGAGGCATCCTTTCCCCGGACCGGGTCTGGCGGTGCGGATAATCGGCGAAGTGACCGAAGAGCGGCTGGCGGTGCTTCGGGAAGCCGATGCGGTCTTTATTGAAGAACTTCACAAGAATGATTTATATGACAAAATCTGGCAGGCGTTTGTGGTGCTTCTGCCGGTGAAATCGGTCGGGGTAATGGGGGATGAACGGACTTATGAGAATGTGATTGCCCTTCGGGCGGTGACCTCGACTGACGGGATGACGGCCGACTGGGCGAAGATACCGCATGAAGTTCTGGCGCAGATATCGAGCCGGATAATAAACGAGGTGAAGGGAGTTAACCGGGTGACGTATGATATCAGTTCGAAGCCGCCGGCGACGATAGAGTGGGAGTAGGGGGGGATGGTATTATGGCCGGGCGAATATTATATAAGTACTATTCTTGGGCAAAAGAATATCATAAGAGAGCATTAACTCTCAATACTATTTACTTCGCTTCACCGCGTGAGTTCAATGATCCGTTTGATTGCAAGATCAATGCTAGATACGATTTGCTAACGGATGAACAACTTATGGAGATTGCGAACAGTTTGCTAACGCGCAATGACCAACGACCGATATCTGAAGAAGAAGTTAAGAGATCCTATGTGGCGATTCAATCCGGAGATTTTAGAAAACCGTCAAATCTGACGGCTTCGTATGAGCGCATGGACAAGGTCAAAGAATCTCGTATTGGACTATTCTGTCTTTCTGAGCTAAATGACAATTTATTGATGTGGTCTCACTACGGTGCCGCGCACGCGGGGTTTTGTATCGGTTATGACACTAGCTTATTGGACAAGCATTTCGAGAGACTATTTAGGGATGACGGCCTATTAGTCAAGCTGTTCCCGGTACAATACATGGAATGCTGGCCAAAAAATGAAATTTTCGTTAAGGAGAAAGATATTGAAAAGTACATGCTCCCCATTTTGACTACCAAAGCCAAGGATTGGGATTATGAAAAGGAGCATAGATATATCATCACTGATAAGACAGATATTCAATATTCAATTCCCAAGGAAGCTATTGCAGAGGTAATATTAGGGTGCAGGATGAGTGAGAGCGACAGAGCTGAAATCAAGGCTATCATCCAAGGTTGGGAGAAGCCTCCAAGGTTGTTTCAGACACAAAAGAAGAAGTATGAATTCGGGCTTGATGTAGTTCCTATCGATTAAAAGCGAAGGTTTGAGCAGTGAAGTCCGGGGTCCGCAGACGAGGGCGTCTGCGGGCACAGAGTTGAGATTCCGTCGGGAGTCCGCCGCGGCGGACGTTCCTGACGGTTATTGTCATTCCCGACCTTGATCGGGAATCCAGAAATTGCTAACGACGACAAAGGAATTTTCTTATCAATTGTATGGCACCATTTTCTGGATTCCCGCCTTCGCGGGAATGACGATTGCGGGCAGGAAAGGGTTCCCGCCCGCGCACAAAAAATCTGGAGTCCGCAGACGAGGGCCCGCTGCGACGCGCGGGCACAGAGTTGAGATTCCGTCGGGAGTCCGCCGCGGCGGGCGTTCCTGACGGTTATTGTCATTCCCGACCTTGATCGGGAATCCAGAAATTGCTAACGACGACAAAGGAATTTTCTTATCAATTGTATGGCACCATTTTCTGGATTCCCGCCTTCGCGGGAATGACGATTGCGGGCAGGAAAGGGTTCCCGCCCGCGCACAAAAAATCCGGAGTCCGCAGACGAGGGCGTCTGCGGGCACAGAGTACGTTCGAATGTCAAAACCCAAGGGGATTTTGACCTACTCGACTGGGCGACGGTAATCCTGGGTCCGCAGACGAGGGCGTCAGCGGGCACAGAGTACGCTCGAATGTCAAAACCCAAGGGGATTTTGACCTACTCGACTGGGCGACGGTAATCCTGGGTCCGCAGACGAGGGCGTCAGCGGGCACAGAGTACGCTCGAATGTCAAAACCCAAGGGGATTTTGACCTACTCGACTGGGCGACGGTAATCC